>CADAUZ010000001.1 GCA_902791215.1 Oscillospiraceae bacterium
TGTGTTTTACAATACACATCCGGCCATCATTGATCCCGAAGTGTTTGAGAAGGTGCAGGAGATACGAGAGCAGCGGCACCGAAGAACAAAATCCGGCAAGTCACACATGTTCTCAGGCCTCGTATTCTGTGCGGACTGTAAGGGAAAGATGTATTTCAACGGAGTAGATGAAAAAGAAAACAAATGGTTCTTTTCCTGCTCCAATGCCCGCTACGGGACAAAATCATGCACCAGTCATTATATCCGCGCAGTTGTCTTAGAGCGCTTGGTCTGGCATTATACGCAAAGAATCATCGCTCTTGTCATTTGCTATGAAGCTTACTTCCGCTCAATCATGGAACAAAAGCTTCAGGCGGAAGGCGACACCATCCTCAAGGCAAAGCGCAGACAGGTTGAAAAGGCCGAGAAGCGAATTCAGGAACTTGATCGGCTATTTGTCAGGACATACGAGGATAATGTAAGCGGGAAGCTGAGTGATGAACGCTTTGCCATAATGAGCAGGGGCTACGAGGAAGAACAGCAGGACTTGAAAGCGGATGTCGAAGTGCTCCGGGAGGAAATTGAAGTACAGGAAAGACAGATCCAAAACATTGACTTATTCATCGAGCGCGTGAAAAAGTATTCCAATCTGGATGAGCTGACACCTTACATGGCTCACGAACTGATCAAAGCGATCTATGTGGGCGCACCTGACAAAAGCAGCGGCAAGCGCCGCCAGAATATCTATATCCAGTACGATCTGATCGGGTTTATTCCGCTTGATGAACTGATGAAGCAGGAAACGGCATGACAAGTGCCATACCGTTTCACGAATGATGATAAAACTATCTTACGGGTGGAGGGGCTTGCCCCTCCCGTGCATAGGAACATTTGAATATGCAAAAATGTACGGTAATTTCGTAGATTGTTACGATTTTGCCGTACATTGCTATTTATTGATTGTTTTGTACTGCCGGGAGGGGCAAGCCCCTCCCCTACGGATGAATGTCTGGGTTATTGTGAAAGTAGGTCGTTTTGCTACTTCCCTATATTTTTACAGGTGCGGGTCTTCGGCATAGAGCGGGGCGATCAGGCGGTTGAAGATATCGATCACCGGACCGAAGCCGAAGGCAGTGACCAGCGTGCCGATGCCGATGATTCCGCCGGCAAGCCAGCAGACCAGCGCGCACAGCGCGTCGGTAAAAATACGGCACCAGAAGTAGGGGATATGCGGGAGCTTCTTGTCGAGTATGAGCGAGGCCGCGTCGTAAGGCGATACGCCGAGATCCGCAGTCTGATAGAGGGACAGTCCGAAGCTGCATATCACCATGCCGATCGCCATGATCAGAAGCTTCACAACGAATACCGCGGGCAGGCCGAACCAGGATACCGAGAGCCTGTAGAAGAAATCCACAAGCGAGCCGATGAGCAGCGCATTGATGATCGTGCCGAAGCCTATCAGGTGACGGCCCCAGATCAGCTGTATCGTGAAAAAGATCAAATTCACGCCGAGCTGCAAAAGGGGAAAGCGGATGCCGAGCAGCTCGGCCAGCGCCATGTTCATGCCCGTGTAGGGATCGTTTCCCAGTACGGACTGTTTGAAGAGCGCTATGCCCACGGCCACCAGCAGGTTGCCGAGCAGGCTTGCGATCACGCGCTTTTTTCCGACACGCTGAAAATACGATTTCAGAGATTCGATCACAAGGATGCCTCCCAATGGAATGAATCATACAATATAGGCGTTTTTTGCGCCGAGTTCACGGGCGAGGCGGGCAAAGCTCTCGGCGTATTCCGCGTCTGTCTCGTCCTCGCCCAGGAGCTTCTGATACCGCTCCCGCACGCCAAAGGGCCGGTAGCGGATGAGCTTGTAAAAGCAGCCATCCTGTATGTGCGCGGCGACATAGCGCACGGTCTCCTCGTTCTCCCGGTCACGGCCCGGAAAGAGGATCGTGCGCACCTCGTAGAGCTTGCCGACCCTGAGCAGGTAGTCGAGGTTTTTCAGCACCGTCTCACGGGGATAAGAGATGAGCTGATCGCTCCAGCCGGGCTCCACAGCCTTCACATCCAGCATCACGCCCTCGGACACCGAGAGCACTCTCGGGTCCGCCTCAAAGTCAAAGGAGCCGTTGGAGTCGATGAGACAGGTTTTGCCCAGCGCATGGACCCGGGTAAACAGTTCGATCAGAAACTCGTTTTGCAGAGTGCATTCGCCGCCGGAGGTTGTGATCCCCCGAATATAGGGCGCAGACCGCTTGACCTCCCGCAGGACCTCCTCCACCGTCATCTGCCGCACCTTGGGCGAGGCATCATGCGGGCAGGTCTTGATGCAGGTGTCACATTGGACACATCTGGAAGAATCCCAATGAACAGCGCCGGTATCGTCCTGGCTCAGGGCATGGGTGGGACAGGAGGCGACACATGCGCCGCAGCTGCGGCACAGGTGGATGGTCTCGGGGTTATGGCAGAACAGGCAGTTGAAGGGACAGCCCTGAAAGAATATGGAGGTCCGGTTGCCCGGACCGTCCACATTCGAAAAGGGTATGATTTTGTTAACGGGCGCGGTCAGCATCGGTCTGTACCCGGCGGTCTAGCGCATGGCCGCCGTCCTGGGCGCCCATGCCGAAAACAGTCACATTGTTGAGGGACTGCTTTTTAGCCCGGAGCTTTTCAATTTCGCTCTTCTTGACCAGATATCCAGTCACGCGCACCACGTCGTTATTCTCCAGATACCCGGAGAAGTAGCGAAGGCCGCGTTCCAAAGATCCCTTGATGATGGCGAGGATCGCGTCCGGGGTCTTGAGCCAGGTTTCCTCAAACTTGAAGATGTCGCCGGTGCCGGTGGGAAAGTAGGGGTGGAACTTCTCGTTGACCTCGAGCTGCTCGAGCATGGTCGGCTCCACGCCGATGGGGATGCGGGTGCCGGGGGAGTCATCCATGCCGTCGGTGTCAATGCCCACCTGGGCGTGCAGGCGGTAGCGGTGGCCATAGGCGTCGCAGTAGGGGGCCTCGTGGGCTTTCACGCGCGCGTCGATCGCGTCCATGATGCGGATGCCGAGCTCGGTGGCCTCCTTGTTCATGCCGAAGCCTTTCTTCTTGTCGGTGATGCCCAGCAGATAGTTGCAGCACTCGGCAAGGCCCACCACGCCGAACATGCCGGTGAAGTTTTCCTGCTTGACAAAGCCCTCGGTGACGAGGAAGTTGGTCTTGAAGAAGCTGGACTGCTCGACGATGAACTTCACGCGTTTGTCCATGTACTCAAGCTGCAGGTCGATGTGGCGCGGCAGCTCCCGCTCCAGAAAATCCTCCACACTCTTTGCGTCGAGGGCGCACTCATACAGGCGCAGGCGCGGAAGGGTGAACCCGCCGCCCGCGATCGAGAGACCGTTATAGCAGGAGGCGATGGCATAGCGCTCGCCCCATTCCTTTACAAACATGCGGTGGTTTGCAAAGGAGGGCTTTGCGGTCTTGAGCATGCAGTGGATGCAGGCCAGAGCAAAGTCGTCGCTGGTCTTCTCGGGATCGTATTTGAGCGTCAGGTTCGGCACTGCAAGCTGCATCTCCTCGGTCAGCTCCAGCAGCAGGCGGCCGGTGACGCTGTCCTCGGGACCGATATCGGCATGGACGAAGGAGTCGGTCTGCACGCGGTCGATATTGCGCAGGAACAGGCCCAGCACCTTCTTGGCAAAGGCGCGGTCTTCTTTTACGACAAAGGGCTCCAGCAGCTTGTCAAGGTCGCCGAGGTATACCGGGAAGGAGGTGATGGACGGCACGTGGCAGTAGAAAATCTCCAGCACGTTCAGCGCTTCCAGCAGATCCTTCGGCGGGTCCAGTTCAAGGAACTTGCAGCCCTTTTGGAACAGCAGCTCGTAATCGGGGCAGATGTAGCGTGGGCGGTAGGGCATGACGCCCTCGTTTAAGTCGCACAGAGCGCCCTTTTTCTTGGCCTCATAGTATTCGTCGGAGTAGCGCAGGGAGTCGTCGGTGCTCTCGCCGAGTCTGGCCAGCGCCAGCAGCTCCTGCTTATAGGTCAGGGTCGGGTCCTGAATGATTTTCAATGCCTCAGACATTCGAAATCCCTCCATATCTGTTTCTGAAAATTCTATTGTAACGGCTTTCCGCTGTGCTGTCAAAGGGAAAATGTAAATACTATACCAGTGCCCAAATCACAGCGAGAAGGATGGACGGCAGGAGATTGGCTACGCGCACCTTTTTTCCCCAGACGAGGTTGAGACCGACGCAGAAGATGAGGATCGAGCCGATAAGGGAGAGATTGGCAAGCGCCGCCTCCGTCATAAGCGGTCGGATCAGGGCGGCCAGCAGCGTCATCGCGCCCTCAAAGACAAAGACCGGGATCGCGGAAAACATGCAGCCTTTTCCGAGCGAGCAGGTCAACACAAGGATGATCACAAAGTCGAGGATGCCCTTTGTGGCAAGGATGGACCAGTCATGATTGATGCCGTCCTGGATCGCGCCGACGATCGCCATGGCGCCGATCGAGACGGTCAGCGACGCGGTCACGAAGCCGTCGACGAAGTTTTTGTCCTTCGCGTTGCCAGTCTTGCGCTTGAGCCATTCTCCGAAGGCTTCGAAGCGGGATTCGATGTCGATGGCCTCACCGATGAGCGCGCCCACGGCAAGGCAGATCACGACCATCAGGGCCTGCCCGCTGCTCAGCGTGCCGTCCTCAATGCGCAGCATCCCCTCCATGGCCCCGGCAATGCCGATAAACAGAACGCTGATGCCGCAGGCCATGTTCAGTGTATCCTGAAAGCGCTCTTTTAAAAAGCGCCCGAACAGCAGGCCGGTGATCCCGCCGAACACAATGCCGACGCTATTGATAATGGTTCCGAGTCCTATCATGTTTACGAAGCTCCTGACTGACTGCAACCCCCGCAGCCGTGATGATCTATTGCTTTTTGCCCGTGGATTATATCACGTCTTTCCCGATCTCTCAACAGATAAATACAATTTGTGCGCAGCGGGTTCAGTCTTTATTTTTCGATCTTATTAAGGCAACACCGCACAATACGCCTGCGGCATCTTCCGGAAAATTTGTGTCCTGATTTCGTCACTTTTTCTTGAGGTACACAAAGTACATCTGCGACATTATGCGGTATTGCCTTAAAGATATTTGACACTTTGGAACATTCGGTTGAAAAGACGGTTAAAAAATGGTATTTTATTTTATATCAGATAGTTTGATCCATACCGGCAAAATAGAAAGGAGTTCAAGCAATGAAAGAAAACGTCATCATCGTAAACTGCAAAGTACCGAGCGAGGCCTTCCAGATCCTGAGCATGCTGCGGCAGAATTTTGAGAACGAGAGCTTCTCCATTTCTCAGGCGGCCGTTGTGAAGAAGGACGCCGGGCACCTTACCATGGAGGACGGCTTTATCGCGGGCAACCCGCTGGAAGGCCGCGGCTGGACCGGCGGTCTGATCGGCAGCCTCGTCGGCATACTCGGCGGCCCTCTGGGTGTCCTGCTCGGCGGCAGCGTCGGTTCGCTGATCGGCGATTCCATGGACGTAGACGAGATGGAAGGCAAAGCCGAGCTGCTCGAAAAGGCCAGCGAATGCCTCACCGACGGGGAGACCGCCCTGCTGCTGATGACAAAGGAGGCAGATGAAACCGCTCTGGCGGCAAAGCTGAAGGATTTCCAGATCACCATCACCCGCATGGATGCCGCGGAGATCGCCGCCGAGATCGAGCACGCGGAGAATAAGGAGCTCCCGGCAGCGGAAGAGGAGGAAGCCGCTCCCGCACTGCCCGAGGGGGAAGCCTCCGCTGAGGATTGATAAAAATACTGTAAAAAAATAGCGAGCAAAACACCAGCCGCGTCTGTTTGACCCGGCTGGTGCTTTCACATATGGACTTGGACTGAAACGGCGTCATACAGCTTCCTGCCTGGACAACCAGATTACCGTCTCAACGTGCTTTGTGCGCGGGAAGAGATCGTAGACTGTCGCCTCCTGCAGCGAATAACCGAAGCTGTTGAAGCGCAGTATATCCCGCGCAAGCGTGGAGGGATCGCAGGAGACATAGACGATGCGTTTCGGCTCCATGGAGGCAACCGCCCGGATCGCATCCTCCGACATACCCTTTCTCGGCGGATCGACCACAACGACAGCCGGTCTGAGTCCGCGTTCGGAGAGCGCCTGCGCAGCCTGGCCCGCGTCGGCGCAGAGAAACTCGGCATTGTCGATGCCGTTTAAGGCTGCGTTTGACCTGGCGTTTTCAATGGCCTCCGGGACGATTTCAGCCCCGATGACCCTGCCCGCCTGCTGCGCCAGGCACAGGCTGATCGTACCGGCGCCGCAGTAAAGATCAAAGGCCAGATCGTCCTTTTTAAGCGCGGCGTATTCCAGGGCCTTTCCGTAGAGCCTCTCCGCCTGCGGGGGATTGACCTGGAAAAAGGCCTGCGGGGCAATGTCAAAGGCAATACCGCGCAGCGTGTCCCGGATATGGTCCTTCCCCCAAAGCGTATAAAAATCTCCGGCAAGGACTGTGTTGCCCTCGCTTTTGTTGACGTTCAGCACGATCCCGGTAAGCTCCGGACAGGCAGCGCGCAGCGCGGCGACAATCACCTGCGTTTTCGTGCCGAAGCCCTTGCGGGCAACGATGCACAAAAGCCTGTCTTCCCCGTGCACGGCGCGGCGGCAGTAGAGATGCCGCACGATACCGCTGCCGCTCTGCTCGTCATAGGGGGCGATGCCGTTTTCGTTCATGAAGGCGACAAGGGCGTTCGCCGCGCGGTGGGTGAGTTCATCCTGAATGGCGCAGCGCTCCACCGGAATGATCTGATGGCTGCGCTCCCGGTAGAATCCGGCGGCAGCTTTCCCGTCCACGCTCCCGATCGCCAGGATACCCTTGTTACGGTAGCCCTCGATCAGCTCGCTGCCGACGATCTCGCAGGCTGTGATTTCCTGCTTTCCGATCCTTTGGAGCGCGTCTTTCACCTTCGTGAGCTTAAAGCGCAGTTCTTCCTCGTAGGACATGTGCCGGCAGTCACAGCCGCCGCACTTGCCGTAGCAGTCGCAGCCGGGGTCAACGCGGGCAGGGGAGGGGAGCAGCAGCTTTTCGCCGCGCGCGTAGGCATGGGTCTTCAAGACCTTCAGAATACGGATCTCCCATTCTTCGCCGACGATCGTGCCAGGGACGAAGACCGTGCATCCCAGCACATGGCAGATACCGGAGGCGTCAGAGCTGTAGGCGTCGATGGTGACGCGTATAATTTGATTTTTTCTTAATGTTTCCATAGTAAGCAGAATATCACATCTTGAGAACAATAGCAATCAAAATACACGTACAATGTATAAATCGTGTCCCGCGTGGAGATACTAGCTGTGCAAATACCGAGAGGAGGATGGAAATGAAAAGATCTTTTGCATATCTTGTACTTGTCCTGCTGCTCAGCCTGCTGCTGTCTGCCTGCGGAGACACATCCGGCCGCGGCAATGTCACCGCTTCGCCCTGGCCTGAGGTGACGACACCCGTCATGCCGACGCCCACCGCCGATTTCAGCCTTACGCCCGTCCCGGACGCCGGAATGGGAAACGACATGACCGACAATGACACCGGTATGAACAACGATACCGGCACATTCGGAAACACCGTGCCCGGCAGCGGGACAAGCAGCATGACAACGAGTACGCCCATTCCCACAGACACCAGCCGTTAACGCAAAAACCGCCCGAACCGGGCGGCTTTTTTGTTATACTTTGTTATACGTTGATCCCCACATCGCGCATGGCGGAAGTCAGCGCCGCCTTGTTTTCCGGGGAGATCGGCACAAGGGGGAGGCGGAGAAGGCCGCTGTCCATGTCCATCAGCTGCATGGCGGTCTTGACCGGGATCGGATTCGTCTCGATGAAGAGCGCGGAGATCAGGGCAGCGTATTTTCCGTAGAGCGCCGCCGCCGCTTCATAATCACCGTCCAGGCAGAGGCTGCAGAGCTTTGCAACAGTGGCCGGTACGATATTGCTCGCAACAGAGATGACCCCCAGCGCGCCCAGTGACATGAGCGGCACGGTGCAGTCGTCGTTTCCGCTCCAGATATGGAGCTCGTCGCCGCATAAGCTTCGGATCTTTGCCCCGAGTGCGATATCCCCGGACGCCTCCTTGATGCCGTTGATGTTCTGATGGGCGGACAGCCGTTTGCAGGTCTCGGCGGTGAGACCGATGCCGGTCCTGCTCGGCACATTGTAGAGGATCATGGGGATCTCTACCCGGTCGGCAACGAAGGTAAAGTGCTCATACAGGCCCTGCTGCGTGCTCTTGTTGTAATAAGGCGTCACCATGAGGATCGCGTCGGCGCCGGCGGCCCTCGCGCTCTCGGCCCGACGGAGAGCCGTGAGCGTATTGTTGCTGCCGACCCCGACGATGATCTTCATTCTGCCCGCGTTCGCGCAGATAGCTGCGTGCACCAGCTCCTGATGCTCATCCTCACTGAGGGTGGCGTTTTCCCCGGTGGTGCCGCAGACCACGACAGCGGCCGTTCCGTTTTCGTACTGGAAGTCCAGGTTCTTTTTCAGCCTCTCATAATCGATCCCGCCCTTGTCAAACGGTGTGACGATCGCTGTGCAGGAGCCCTTGAATACAGGTGTTTTCAATCATCCAGCCTCCAATCAGAAGATTACAGCAAACACTTTATGATTTGTTTTGAGAGATTATGAGCGCTTACATTGAAAATAGAAAAAACATCTGGTATAATAGCATCCAATTCTCAAAAAGGATCGGAACATACTTTGAAAAAATCAGATTTTTATTTTGATCTGCCCGAGGAGCTTATCGCCCAGACGCCGCTGCAAAAGCGCGATTCCTCGCGCATGCTGCATCTGGACAGGCAGACGGGGGGGATAGAGCACCGCCATTTCTATGAGCTGCCGGAATACCTGCGCGAAGGCGACTGCCTTGTGCTCAACGATACGCGTGTCCTGCCGGCGCGGCTTCTCGGCTGCCGCAGCAGCGGCGGCGGTGTGGAGCTTGTGCTGCTGCGCGACCTGGGCGAGGGGCGCTGGGAATGCCTGAGCCGTCCGGGCCGGAAGACCAAGCCCGGAACGGAGCTTTCGTTCGGTGACGGGGAGCTCACGGCGACTGTGGAGGCGGTGGCCGAAGGCGGCAACCGTATCGTTCGGTTTCATTATGACGGGATCTTTCTGGAGGTGCTGGAGCGTCTCGGCAAGATGCCCCTGCCGCCGTATATCAAGGAGGAGCTTCAGGACGCCGAGCGCTACCAGACGGTCTATTCCCGCGAGCTCGGCAGCGCCGCCGCGCCCACAGCCGGGCTCCACTTCACACCGGAGCTGCTGGACGAGATCGCCAAAAAGGGCGTGAAGATCTGCTATGTCACGCTGCATGTTGGCCTCGGCACCTTCCGCCCGGTAAAAGAGGATGAGATCGAGGATCATGAGATGCACTCAGAGTTTTGCGTCGTGTCCCCGGAGACGGCGGACACTGTCAATACGGTCAAAAAGAGCGGCGGGCGCGTGATCGCTGTGGGCACGACCTCCTGCAGGACGCTGGAGAGCTTCACGGACGAGGACGGCACGCTCCGTCCTGGCTCCCGCTGGACGAATATCTTCATCTATCCCGGCTATCGCTTTAAATGCATCGACGCGCTCATCACCAATTTCCATCTGCCGGAGAGCACGCTGATCATGCTTGTCTCGGCCCTCGCGGGGAGAGAGAATATCCTGCGCGCCTATGAGACAGCGGTGAAGGAGCGCTACCGCTTTTTCTCCTTCGGCGATGCGATGCTGATTCTGTAACAGGAGGGACGACGTGTACAAGCTTCTCAAGCAGGAAGGCCGCGCACGCCGCGGCGAATTTACAACCCCCCACGGGACCGTACAGACACCGGTTTTCATGAACGTCGGCACCCAGGGCGCGATCAAGGGGGCGCTCTCGGCGGCGGATCTCAAGACCATCGGCTGCCAGATCGAGCTTTCCAATACCTACCATCTCCATGTGCGCCCCGGCGACGAGTTGATCAAATCCCTCGGCGGGCTGCACAGATTCATGACCTGGGACAGGCCTATCCTGACCGACAGCGGCGGCTTTCAGATCTTTTCCCTTGCCAAGCTGCGCAAGATCACGGAGGAGGGGGTCAAGTTCAACTCCCATGTCGACGGGCGCCACATCTTCATGGGGCCGGAGGAGAGTATGCGCATCCAGGCCAATCTCGGCTCGGATATCGCCATGGCCTTCGATGAGTGCATCAAGATCCCCTCACCGCATGAATATGTCCGCCGCTCCTGCGACCGTACCTTCCGCTGGCTCCAGCGCTGCAAGGAGGCGCTGGCGGCTTATAACGCCGAGGACGACGCGGTCAATCCGGGGCAGATGCTTTTCGGCATCAACCAGGGGGCGGTCTTTGCAGATCTGCGCGTGGAGCACATGAAGCAGATCGCGGATCTCGATCTGCCCGGCTATGCCATCGGCGGCCTTGCGGTCGGGGAAACACATCAGGAGATGTACGACACCATTGAAATCGTGGAGGAGCACATGCCCAAGGACAGGCCCCGCTACCTGATGGGCGTCGGCACGCCGGGCAACATCATCGAGAGCGTGGCCCGCGGCGTGGATTTCTTCGACTGCGTCATGCCCGCCCGCAACGGACGGCACGGACATCTCTTCACCTGGGACGGCATCATCAATATTAAAAACGAAAAATATCTTCGCGACGAAAGCCCCATCGACCCCAAGTGCAGCTGCCCGGTCTGCCGCCGCTACTCCCGCGCCTATGTGCGGCACCTCTTCAAGGCGGAGGAAATGCTGGCCATGCGCTTTGCCGTCATGCACAATCTGTATTTCTACAACAGCCTCGCCCAGGCGATCCGCGACCATCTGGATGCGGGTACGTTTATGGACTTCCGGGGCAAATATTCGGAAATTCTCGACAAACGTATATAAGCATCTTGAAATTTCCCGATAATCCATATATAATATAAACACTTTTGATTCGGAGGTTTCCAGGAATGAATTTAATTCTTACTGCCGAAGCTGGTGCCGCCGCCGGCGGCTCTGCGTCCATGCTCATCATGCTCGTGCTGATGTTCGCGGTCTTCTATTTCTTCTTCATCCGTCCCGAGAACAAGAAGAAAAAGACTGTCGAAGAAATGCGCAGCGCCCTGAGCGTCGGCGATGAGATCACCACCATCGGCGCCATGACCGGCAAGATCGTCCAGGTCACGGAAGACACCGTCACCTTTGAGACCGGTGAGGACCGCGTCCGCATCCAGATCAAGAAGTGGGGCGTGTCCACCACCGCCAAGATGGAAGCGGCAGAGGCCGAAGCCCGCGCCGCCAAGACCAGAGGCAGAAAAAAATAAGCCTGTCCCTGAATCGAAGCACTCCCGAGCAAATAAGATAAAGTAATCTTATTTGCCTGGGGGTGTTTTTTTGTTTAACGGTGAAAACAGGGGATTGCCTGACGGCAGGTATCTGCTCAGGGCGGGGCTCGCGTGGATTGTGAGTGCGGCGCTGTTTGTGCTTGTGGGTACGCTGGCTGCAAATACACTCGGCCTCGGGGAGCAGGGCCTCGGGATCATGAGCTCCGCCGTCAGTTTTTCAGCGGCCTTTGCGGCGGGATTTATCGCGACTCGCAGCTGTACGGCATCGAGGCTTTTCATTTCGCTCACGACTGCGACGGCGCTGATCATTTTTCTGCTCACGGTCGGTTTCCTGATCAAAGGGGAGGAAATGAACACCTCCGCCATTTTGAGCATTGTCAGCTTCACCTATGTGGGGGTCCTTTCAGGCTCTATACTGCCGCCGCGGAAAAGAAACGGGAAAAAATACCATAGCGCAAAATTGACATAACAGAAAGGGTAATCCGATTTCGACAGCTTTATCGAGCGCATGTATGCAGGCACAGCGGAAATAAGAAAGTAACGAGAGTTGACATAAGCGAAAAAATATTTTTTGAAAAAATGAAAAAAAGACTTGATTATTTTCCGAGTTTGTAATATATTGTTTCCAGATCAATTATGTTAATTACAAAATTATTTCACATTTGCCGATCCGGTTACATATGCTCTTTCCCTCAGGGTTAAACAGTTTCCGCAGATCGGCAGGATATCACAGAAAGAAGGGCGTTTGCGTGCAAAATTCCGAATGTATAGAGATGTTTGAAAAATATCTCGTGGAGGACAAGAAGGCATCCGCGAACACCCTCAGCTCTTATCTGAGAGATATCAGGCAGCTTGGTGATTTCCTGGATGCGCACGGAGAAAACGGAATCGTGGAAGCGAGCGCCGAGGAGCTTTCCGCCTATATCGAAATGCTGCGGGCAAACGGAAAATCCGTCGCCACGGTCTCACGGTCCATCGCCTCGATCAAGTGCCTGTACGCGCACCTTTTCATCAAGCAGCTCATCACGGTAAACCCTGCCCAGGGGCTGGTCCCGGACAAGAGCACCCAGAAGCTTCCGGAGATCCTGACGAGCAAGGAGGTCGAGCTTCTGCTGGAGCAGCCGAAGTGCATCGACCCCAAGGGCTACCGCGACAAGGCCATGCTGGAGCTGCTGTACGCAACCGGCATCCGCGTGACGGAGCTCATTGACCTGAACATTCAGGACGTGAATCTCGCCGCCGGTGTCATCCGCTGCGCAAGCCGCAACCGGGAGCGCTTCATTCCCATGTATCCCGCCGCGGTCAAGGCCCTGAGCGATTACATCACGCTTGTGCGCCCGCAGATGATCCTGATGCCGGATGAGCAGTCCCTCTTCGTCAACGTCAGCGGTGAACGCATGTCCCGCCAGGGCTTCTGGAAAATCGTCAAGCACTATCAGAAGAAGGCCGGGATCGAAAAGGACATCACGCCCCACACCCTGCGCCACTCCTTCGCCGCGCATCTGCTGGAAAACGGCGCGGACATCCACGCTATCCAGGAAATGCTGGGACACCGGGACATTTCCTCCACGCACATGTATTCCCAGCTTGTAAAGAAACAGCTCAAGGATGTCTACAACAAGGCTCATCCCAGAGCATAAGATTTGATTGCCCGTCATCCCGCAGGGGACGGCGGGCTGTCTTTTTTGTGGTTGCGAAAGCGGGGAGAGTATGGTAAAATCTCGCTGGAGTGTGATTATATGCGAATCTTGGGGATCGACCCGGGCATCGCCACCATCGGCTTCGGCGCTCTCGAATCCGAAAAAAACAGCCACAGGCTCATTAACTGCGGCGTCATCACGACGCCCGCGCATACCAGTCTCTCGAGCCGCCTGGAGCAGATTTATGACGATATGCTCAGTCTGCTCGATCTGTTCAAGCCAGATGCCGTGTCGATCGAGGAGCTTTTTTTCAACACCAATATCACCACCGGCATCGCGGTCGCCCACGGCAGGGGCGTGATCCTGCTCGCCTGCCGCAAGTACGGGGTGAAGGTCTACGAATATACGCCTTTGCAGGTCAAGCAGGCGGTCGTGGGCTACGGGCGCGCGGAAAAGCGCCAGGTGATGGATATGGTCAAGCGCATCTGCCAGCTTCCCGCGCCCCCAAAGCCGGACGACGCGGCGGACGCGGTGGCCCTTGCGATCTGCCACGCCCGAAGCACCACCTCATTACTGTTCAGAGGAGATCAGGAAGAATGTTCTACCATATAGAAGGACCTGTCGCCGAGCTGGAGCCGTCGCTTGCGGTCATCGACTGCGGCGGAGTCGGCTACGCCCTGAGCATCACGGCGAATACGGCGGGCGCTCTCAAACTCGGAGAAAAGGCAAAGCTCTTTGTGTCGGAGTCGATCGGGGAAGATCACTTTGACCTCTTCGGTTTCCTGGACAAAAGCGAGCGGCGCTTCTTTGAGCTGCTGATCGCCGTGTCCGGCATCGGCCCGAAGGCCGCCATGTCCATCCTGTCCCACAACACACCGGAGGGTCTTGCACTCGCGATCATCAGCGGCAACGAAAAAGCCCTGACGGTCGCGCCCGGCATCGGCAAAAAGATCGCCCAGCGCGTGATCCTCGAGCTCAAGGACAAGGTCAGCAAGGAGATGAACAGCGGCGCGGCGGATATGACCGCTTTCACGCCGGTGAATGTAACGACTGCGGATTCCGCCGTGAACGACGCTCTGGCGGGCCTCACGGTTCTGGGCTATTCCGGGGCGGAGATCGCGCCGGTGCTCAAAAAGCTGGACACGCAGGACATGACGGCCGAGCAGATCATCAAGGCCGTTTTGAAGCAGATGGTAAAGTAAGAGCCTATGAGTATTAATTTTTCCGAAGACGTCAATGATGAGATCATCACCACGGCTGCAAGTCTCCCCGAGGACAACAGCGAGGGATCGCTGCGCCCGAAAACCATCGGGGAGTACATCGGGCAGGAGAAGGCCAAGGACAATCTCAGCATTTTCATTAACGCCGCCAAAATGCGCGGGGAGTCGCTGGACCATGTCCTGCTGCACGGCCCCCCGGGGCTTGGCAAGACGACGCTGGCCGCGGTCATCGCCAATGAGATGGGCGTGAACATGCGCATTACCTCCGGCCCTGCGATCGAAAAGCCCGGCGATCTTGTCGCCATGCTCACGAATCTGAACGAGGGGGACATCCTCTTCGTCGACGAGATCCACCGCCTCAACCGGGCCTATGAGGAGATCCTGTACCCCGCGATGGAGGACTACGCCATCGACATCATCCTCGGAAAGGGCCCCTCGGCGAACTCACTGCATTTGGACCTGCCGCACTTTACGCTCATCGGCGCCACCACGCGCTCGGGCCAGCTGACGGCACCGCTTCGTGACCGCTTCGGCGTCACGCTGCGCCTGGAGTTGTATACGCCCGAGGAGCTGCAGCGGATCGTGGTCCGCTCGGCCGGTATTCTAAACGTAAAGATCGTCCCCGAGGGGGCATATGAGATCGCCTCGCGCTCCCGCGGCACGCCCCGTATCGCAAACCGCATGCTGCGCCGCGTCCGGGACTTTGCCCAGGTCCGGGCCGACGGGGTCATTACGCGGGAGGTGGCGGATATGGCGCTGTCCAGTCTCGAGGTAGACAAGCTGGGGCTTGACGCGCTGGACCGCCGCATGCTCAGGAGCATCATCGACTTCTACGGCGGCGGGCCGGTGGGCCTGGAAACCCTCGCCGCGACAATCAACGAGGACGCCGTGACGCTCGAGGATGTGTACGAGCCGTACCTTCTGCAGTGCGGCTTTCTCACGCGCACACCGCGCGGCCGCTGCGTGACCCAGAAAGCATATCAGCACCTGGGCCTGGAATATCTGGGCCAGCAAACCCTTGAAATGTAAGCTTTTTGCCCTCCCTGCATCACTTTATACAAAAAAGGGTATTGACTTTGGCGGTTTGTGTTGTATAATACATCATGTATATAGTTAGAGTATTTGAAATAGTATGATAGATTACGCAGGTATGGATGATACGGTGCTGCTGAGACTCGTTTCCGAAGGTGATCGGGATGCCGAGGATGCTTTGGCGGCGCGTTATCTTCGGCTTGTCAGGATCTGTTCACGACCGCTGTTCCTCGCCGGAGGAGACAGTGAGGACCTGATACAGGAGGGGACCTTCGGGCTGCTCTCCGCCATCCGCAGCTATGACCCCGCGGACGGCACGATGTTCAAGACCTATGCCGAACACTGCATCCGCATGCGTCTTCTGTCAGCAATCAAATCTGCTTCCCGCCTCAAGCACGTTCCCCTTAACGACGGTATTTCACTTGAAGAACTCTCCGAAGATCCCGGTGCCGACCTCTCGGCTCTCCCTGAGCTGATCCGCCATAATCCGGAAGAACTGATTCTGGCTAAAGAGAGCAGGGAAGAGCTGAACGCGGCTTTTTCCCGGTGCCTTTCCCGATTTGAGATCAAGGTGCTTGATCTTTATCTGGAGGGCCTGTCGTATAGAGAAATAGCGGACAGGCTTTGCAGGGACGCAAAGTCGATTGACAACGCCGTGCAGAGAATCCGGCGCAAACTTGCACGGGAAAACATTCTTGGCGATATCAGCTTGAGCTGATCGCAAATATAGCCGACAGGCACAATCAAAAGAGAGGATTCAAGATGTACGAAGACAAGACCTTAGTTTGCAAAGAGTGCGGAAAAGAATTTGTTTTTACCGCCGGTGAGCAGGAATTCTACGCAGAGCGCGGCTTCCAGAACGAGCCTCAGCGCTGCAAGGCATGCCGCGACGCACGCAAGAACGCTGCCCGTGGTCCCCGTGAGTTCTTCACCGCTACCTGCGCTGCCTGCGGCGGCGAGGCCCGTGTTCCTTTCGAGCCCAAATCTGACCGCCCTGTTTACTGCAGCGAGTGCTTTGCCAAGATGAGAGAGCAGGCCTGAGTTCCTGTTCTACAGCTAAAGGGGGACACAAACGTGTCCCCCTTTCCTTAAGTTACGATTGGAGGTAAAAGTATGGAAATCACCCGCGAAACCCTGATTTCTGAAGTCGTTGAAAATGCCCCCCAGGCCATGCCCGCATTCCAGGCGATCGGCATGCACTGCATGGGCTGCGCCATGGCCAGCGGCGAGAACATCGAGCAGGCCTGCTGCGCCCACGGCGTTGATCCGGACGAGTTTCTGACCTATCTGAAGGCCTTTCTCGAAACCGCCTGATCCTTGACAAAAAGCCGGACCTGGGTCCGGCTTTTATCTTTTCCTGGAGGGAACACGATGAACAAACGCCTTTCCGCCATTGCGGCGCTGATACAAAACGGCCGGGGGATGATCGACGTCGGCACGGATCACGGCTATCTCCCGGCCCATCTCGCCGCGTCCGGTTACGGCGGCAGACTCTATGCCTCGGATATCAACGAAGGCCCTCTGCTCTCGGCACGGCGCACGGCGGCGGAGGCGGGGGTATCAGACCGCATCCGCTTTCTGCTTTGTGACGGGCTCAGTCTCTGCCCGCCCGAGGAGATCGACACCATCGTCATCGCCGGTATGGGAGGGGATATGATCGTGAAGATTCTGGACGAGGCGGAGTGGTGCATGGACAGGCGCTATTACCTGATCCTCCAGCCTATGACCAAGGCGGAGGTCCTGCGCTACTGGCTCGTGTACAACGAATTTGTCATCGAGTCCGAGACTGTCGTTGAGGACGGCGGCACACTGTATCAGATCCTCTCCGCGTGCTTCGGCGGGTGTACAAAACTGTCAGACGCTGAGCTTTTCACCGGAAAGCGAAGCCTTTGCGAAAACGGAGAGCTTTTCGACCGTGAGCTTACACAGATCACGGGCCGTTTTGAAAAAGCGATCCGCGGCATGCAGGGCAGGGAAGGGGAGCCGCGCCTGCTGCTTTACCGGGAGATCTATAAACAATTGACAGAGATGAGGGAACAGAAATGACGACGATCCGGGATATCTTTGACGCCCTGTGCCGCATCGCACCGCTGGAGCTGCAGATGGACTTTGACAACGCGGGCTTTCAGGTCGGACACGCAGACAGAGAGGTACAGCGCGTACTGCTGGCCCTGGACGCGACCGACGCGGTTGTGGAAGAAGCGGAGGCTCTGGGCGCGGAGCTCATCGTGACCCACCATCCGTTGCTCTTTTCCCCGCTGCGCTCGCTGACCGATCTGGAGCCGACGCAAAGACGCGTACTGCGTCTTGCGGAAAAGGGGATCGGCCTCATTTCCATGCACACAAATCTCGATATCGCCGAGGGCGGTGTCAACGATGTGCTGATCCGCCTGTTGGGCGCGGAGCCGGAGGCGGCCCTGGACGAGGGCTGCGGCAGGATCGGGACGCTCCCGCAGACGATAACGCTTGCTGCCTTTCTCGATCTGTGCAAGCAGCGTCTGCAGGTGCCGGTGCTGCGCTTTGTTGACGGAGGAAAGCCCGTTTCAAGGCTTGCGGTCATGGGCGGCGCAGGCGCCGGGAGCCTGGAGCAGGCCGCTGCGGCGGGCTGTGACACCTATGTCACCGCCGATGTCAAGTACCACCAGTTCCAGCGCGCGGCGGAGCTGGGGCTGAGCCTCGTCGACGCGGATCATTTTTACACGGAAAACCCGGTGATCGCCGAGCTTGCGCGCAGGCTGTCCGCGCAGTTTCCGGACGTATCTTTTTCTATCAGTAAAAAGCATGAGGCATGCATACGCTTTGCGTGACATGCCCGGCATATCAGGCCTCCGGCTCTCATACACTCGAACAAGTGAGAACATGAGAGCGGAGGCTTTTTCTATGTGTGAAAACAATCTCTACAGCGAGCTTGCACTCCGGACGGACGGCGCGATCATGCTGGGCGTCGTCGGCCCCGTGCGGACCGGGAAGTCCACCTTCATCAAGCGCTTCATGGAGACACTTGTCATACCGCGTATCGAGAACAATTATCTGCGCGAGCGCGCCAAGGATGAGCTGCCGCAGAGCGCATCGGGCAAAACCATCATGACAGCAGAGCCAAAATTCGTCCCGGAAAACGCAGTCACGATCCGCGTGGGAGACAATACCGAGCTCTCCGTCCGCCTGGTCGACTGCGTGGGCTACATGGTCGAGGGGGCTGCAGGGCAGCTTGAGGACGGGCATGAGCGCATGGTCACAACGCCCTGGTTCGACCACGAGGTCACGATCACGGAGGCAGCAGAGAAAGGGACCTGGAAGGTGATCAACGAGCACTCGAGCATCGGCATCGTGGTCACGACCGACGGCAGCATCGGCGATATCCCGCGCGAGAGCTATGTCCCGGCCGAGGCGCGGACGATCACGGAGCTGCAGAAGATCGGCAAGCCCTTTGTCGTCCTGCTTAACAGCACTTCACCAAAAAGCGAAGCCTGCGCGGCGCTTGCGCGTGAAATTTCCCAGAAATACGGCGTCCGCTGTCTGCCGGTCGACTGCCTGCATATGGGAGAGGAGGACATCGGCATGATCCTGAGCTCGGTGCTGGAGGAATATCCCATCAAGGCGGTCAGCGTTTTTCTCCCGGACTGGCTGGAGGCCCTGCCGGAAAACAGCGAGCTGCGAAGCACACTCTATGAGGCGCTCAGGCAGGCGTCCGACGGCATGGAAAGAATACGCGACTGCGCGTCCTTCCTGCGCGCTCTTCGTGAGCATGAGCAGATCGAGTCCACCGAGCTGTTGAAAAATGACCTCGGCAGCGGGGTCAGCGAGGTCGAGATCCGGCTCCCGCGCGGGCTGTATTATCAGAGCATCAGTGAGCAGACCGGCCTTGCCATAGAAAACGACCGGGACCTGATCGCGCTGCTGACCGAGATGGGTACGGTCAAGACCGACTATGACCGGCTGCGCGGCGCGCTTCGGGACGTGCGGGAAAAGGGCTACGGCGTGGTCATGCCGGATTCCGCCCAGATGACGCTCGAGGAGCCGCAGATCGTGCGCCAGGGCGGCAAGTACAGCGTGAAGCTCAAAGCCAACGCCCCGGCCATCCACATGATCATGACCGATGTGGAGACTGAGGTCACGCCCGCCATCGGTGGGGAAGGTGCCTCCGAGGATATTATCAACTTTCTCCTGCAGGGCTTTGACGGGGATGTCAACCGGATCTGGCAGTCCAATATTTTCGGAAAATCGCTAAATGATATCGCCGAAGAGGGACTCACTGCAAAACTGGAGGCGATGCCGGAGAATGTCAAGGATAAGCTGCGCGACACGCTGGAGCGGCTCATCAATGAAGGGAGTGGCGGGCTGATATGCATTCTGCTTTGATTCGGGGGACACGAAGGAGAATTGACTTGAGCCCGAACGGGCGTTATAATCGAAAACACCTGCAAGAAAGCGGAGGCGGCTATGGCATTTAAGAAGGACGCTGTCCTCCGAAGACTGGTTCCGCTTCTGGCGCTCCTGGCCCTGGCCCTGACGCTTGCGCATGTCTATAATCAGAAGCAGAGCGCCTCGACCCTGGGCGGGACCGGGGCCACGCTCGTCATTGACCCCGGCCACGGCGGCATCGATAGCGGTGCGGTGGGCATCGACGGGACGCGCGAGAGCGACCTGAACCTTGCCATCGCGCTGAAGCTGCGGGCCATGGCGGAGCTCTACGGCATGGAAAATACCCTCCTGCGGCAGGACGACAGCACGCTCTGCGACAGCGAGGATTACAGCGAGCACCGCGATCTGGAGCACAGAACGGAGCTGACCTGTGCCGCGCTCAATCCCGTGTACATCAGCATCCACCAGAACGATTACCCCACTGCCCAGCCGAACGGCTCCCAGGTGATCTACGCGGCGGGAGAGGGAAGTCAGAGGCTCGGCTCCATTATGCACGAAAACCTGCTGAACATCCTTTATCCAAAGTGCAGGCGCGTGGCGGAGCCTGCTACAAAGCGGCTCTATATTCTCTCCCATCTGACGTGCCCGGCGGTACTGGTGGAGTGCGGGTTCGTATCCAACATGATCGACCTTGAGAACCTGAAAAAGCCCGCCTACCAGACCGCACTCGCGGCGATCATGATGGGGTCCTACCTCCAATATGAGCAAAATACAAAGCGTATATAGACTATACAGATTGTAATATTCAGGAGAAAAGCTATGGCAAACAGACAGAAAACCGTCTATATCTGCTCCGATTGCGGCAGCGAGACGCCGAACTGGGCAGGGAAGTGCCCGGCCTGCGGCGCGTGGAACACGCTGGAGGAGCTGCGCATTGATAAAGGCAGCTCCGCACGGGGCAGCGTTGCTGTACGTACCGCAAAGCCGCGGCGGCTGGAGGAGCTGGACGATTCCGAAGAGATCCGTTTTTCCACCGGCATCTCGGAGTTTGACCGCGTGCTGGGCGGCGGGGCCGTCGTCGGGTCTCTGATTTTGGTGGGCGGCGCGCCCGGTATCGGCAAGTCGACTCTGCTGCTGCAGATGTGCGCCATCGCCGGCAGATCGAAGCGCATCCTCTATGTCAGCGGCGAAGAAAGTGAGCGCCAGCTCAAGCTGCGCGCCAACCGTCTGGGCGTTCAGGGCGGGGAAATCTACGTCCTCGCCGAGACGGATCTCAGCGCAATTCTGGCCTCAGCCGATTCCCTCAAGCCCGATATCATGATCATCGACTCCATCCAGACGGTCAGCGACGCAGACATCAGCTCTGCACCCGGCAGTATCACCCAGGTGCGCGAGTGCACCATGCGTATCATGCGCCTTTGCAAGGAGAAAAACCTGACGGTCTTCGTCGTGGGACATATCAATAAGGAGGGCAGCATCGCAGGGCCGAAGATCCTCGAACACATGGTGGACTGTGTCCTCTACTTTGAGGGCGAGCGCAGTACCAGCTTTCGCATCCTGCGCGCGGCCAAAAACCGCTTCGGCTCCACCAACGAGATCGGCGTGTTTGAGATGGTTGATAACGGCCTTGTGTGCGTGGAGAATCCCTCCGAGATGCTGCTGAGCGGAAGGCCCGAAAACTGCCCCGGCACCTGCGTGGCCTGCGTCATCGAGGGCACACGGCCGATCCTGGCCGAGGTGCAGGCGCTGGTGACGCCCGCAGCCTATAACGCCGCCCGCCGCAGCAACGGTGTGGACTACAATCGCGCGGCCATGCTGCTGGCCGTGCTGGAAAAGCGCGGCGGGCTCTCGGTCGCGGGCTGCGATTCCTATATCAACGTCATCGGCGGCCTCACGCTCGAGGAGCCGGCTGCCGACCTTGCCACCGCGCTCGCCGTCGCGTCAAGCTTTCTCGACCGCCCCCTCGGCGCGGATCTCGCGGCGATCGGGGAGATCGGCCTTTCGGGTGAGCTCCGCAGCGTGAGCGCACTCAACCAGCGTCTGTCCGAAATCTCACGCCTAGGCTTCAAGCGCTGTGTTGTCCCGGCCCACGGGCGTGAGGAGATGGGCAGCTTCACGGGGCTGACGCTGATCCCGGTGCGCAATATCAGCGAGGCCATCGCGGCGGTGCTGGCAAGACAATGAGCCTCTTTGTCTCCGAGCCCAATCTGCCGGTTTCGTGCTCTTCCCTGATTTACGGCAAAAAATATGCAGGAATCCTTGAAAAATCTCTGGATTCTCTGCACATTGAGAGTATTTTGCTGCCCGATAACCCGGACATTTACGAACACCTTTCCGGTCACGCGGACCTCTCGGTTCTGCACGCGGGAGGGGAGAGGCTCTTCCTCGCGCCGTATCTGAAAGGGAGCGCCTTTGCGTCACAGCTGCAAAGCCGGGGTGCGCTGCTTGATTTTCCGGTTGTACAGCAAGGTCAAGTTTATCCCGGGGATGCGCAGTTTAATTGCTGTGTTGTTGGTCAGCGCTTGATCTGTAATCCAAAGACAGCAGCAGGCAATATTGTTGATTGTTTAACAAGCGTAGATAATAAAAGTCTGATCCCGGTACGCCAGGGCTACAGCCGCTGCGCGGTATGTATTGTTAACAGCGAATCCATCATCACTTCCGACAGGGGAATTGCGGCAGCGGCCCGGGCCGACGGCCAGCAGGTGCTGCTGATCCAAGAGGGACACATCCGGCTTGACGGATATGCTTACGGCTTTATCGGCGGCGCGGCGTTTAAGATCTCATCTGATAAGCTCGCGTTTACCGGGAGTCTGGATGCACACCCGGACCGGGACGCGATCCTGCGTTTCCTGGCTGAGCGCGGCGTGGAGCCCGTGTATCTGAGCCGTGAGCCTGTATTTGATATCGGCTCTGCGATCCCGATATTTGAAAACTGACGCCGGGGAAACCAGCGTCAGTTTTATGTTAACCTTCGATTTCGTCTTTTGTCTTGCGACCAATGGGATTGGCCATGGCGGCCTCGTGCAGGGCCGCGTTGTCCAGGTGCGTGTAGATCTGCGTTGTGTTCAGATTGCTGTGGCCCAGCACCTCCTGGAGTGCGCGTGTGTCCACGCCGTTTTTGAGCATCAGTGTTGCCGCGGTATGCCGCAGCTTATGCGGTGAATAGCGGCTTGCGTCCAGTCCGGCAGCGAGGAGCTTCTTTTCCAGCATGTACTGCACGGCGCGGGTTGTCAATCTACATCTCTTTTGGCTGATAAACAGGGCTTTTTTGTCGGATTCTTTCACATTTTCGTCATTTCTGACAGACAAATAATCGTCGATAGCCTCACGGCATCCCTCAGCAAAGAACACCACGCGTTCCTTGTTGCCCTTGCCGAGAACGCGTAAATGATCCTCATAAACATCGGTCAGGTTGAGCGAAACGAGTTCAGACACACGCAGGCCGCAGGACAGAAACAGCATCAGGATCGCATAGTCCCGATAGGCATAGGGCCCGTCACAGGCCGCAAGCAGACGCTCGCATTCGGATTCCTCCAGATATCGCGGCAGCGACGCCTGACGCTTGGGCATGTCAAGTTCCTGACAAACATTGTAATCCAGCAGATGGCGTTTGAGTGTGAGATAATTGAAGAAAGACTTCACGGACGAGGTCCTGCGGCAGCGGCTGGCTGCGGAAAGCGCACGGTTGGAGTTTTCAAGCTCCGGCGAGAATGACTGATAACGGTACAGCTCTTCAATGCGTATGGATTTGATGAAGTCGAGGTCGATGTCGGTAATGTCGATCTCCTGAAACGGTGTTTCTTTCGGGACAAGATGACGCCGACGCTTCAGATAGCGAAACAGAATCTTCAAATCGAGATAATATCCGGCGACAGTCCGATCAGAGTGACCGCGCACGGTGGAGTGATATTCCAGAAACTCCATGATAATATCGGGGATGTCGTTGATTTGGTCCAGATTCATCGTATTGCTCCTTCTGTGAAAATTCAGCTATACAAATTTCGCTAAATTTATATTATGTGACATTTTGATTACAAAGATATCAGGGAGGCCGAATGCCTTCCCTTTTTTCTCTACGTCTCTTTTTGCCTCTGTGAGGCTCTCGTTTGATCTGCGCCTTGCTTGTGTTTTTATTATACGCAGTTTTCTCAGACTGTCAAGCTAAGATTTTTGACCAGAAATTTATTCCGAACTGCCGAGAGGGTTATCAGAAAGAAATGATAAACACTATTACAATCGGGAGAGGCTCGCCGCCTCTCCCTTTGCTTACCTCTGACGCACGTCGATAACCACGGCGTGTTTTTGAAAAACCTATGTTCTGATGATTTCCCGTCTGCCGCGTGTCCGGTTCCCGTGACAAGCGCTCCAGCGTCTCCATATCAAAAGTGCCCTCAGTGACGACAATGCAGCCATTTGTCTTCACACGCTTTGTTAAATAAATGACACAATCTTCTTTCACCAAACGGAATATCGTTCTTCACATTCTCCTGATGATTTCATCCAGCAGCGCGTCGGCGGCCTCATCCTTGCTCAGAAGCGGCAGCTCCTTTACGGAATCCTGCGAGATGAGCGTGAGCACATTGGTGTCCACCTGAAAGCCTGCCCCCGCGACCTTGAGATTGTTTGCCGCGATCAGGTCGAGATTTTTCTTTTTGAGCTTCTTCATACTGTTTTCCAGCATGTTCTCCGTCTCCATGGAGAAGCCGCACAGAAACTGGCCCGGCTTCTTTGAAGCTCCCAGGGCCGCGAGGATGTCCGTGGTGCGTTCAAGTGGAATGGAGAGTTCCCCCTCCCCTTTTTTGAGTTTGTTATCGGCAACGGCGGCCGGGCGGTAATCCGCGACCGCGGCCGCTTTGATGATGATGTCCGCCGCGGGCGCAAAGCGCATGACCGCGTCATACATCTCCTGCGCGGTGCGGATCTGCACGGTGTTGACAAACTGCGGGACCGCGAGCGCCGTCGGACCGGAGACGAGAGTCACCTCCGCTCCTCTGTTCGCTGCCGCTCTGGCAATGGCATAGCCCATTTTGCCGCTGGAATGATTTGTCAGATACCGTACCGGGTCCAGTGCCTCCTGTGTCGGTCCGGCGGTGACCAGTACGCGGTGACCGGACAAATCTTTTTCACGGGCAATCAGGTGGACGCAGAGCTCGACCAGTTCCTCCGGCTCGGGCATTCTCCCCTTCCCTGTCGTACCGCAGGCAAGCCGTCCCTCGCCCGGCTCCGCGAGAAACCAGCCGTAGCGGCGAAGCTTTTCCAGATTGTCCTGCGTGACGGGGGTTTCCAGCATGTGGGTATTCATAGCCGGGGCTGCCGCCTTCGGGCAGGTGCAGGCCAGCGCCGTGGTGGTCAGCATATCATCGGCAAGGCCGTTAGCAAGCTTTGCCAGGACATTTGCCGTCGCGGGCGCGATAAGCAGCATATCGGCCTTCTCGGCGACGGTGATGTGCGCGATGGCCGATTCGTTGTGCGGATCGAAGGTGTCGATCAGGACGCGGTTTCCCGTGAGCGCCTCAAAGGTCATCGGCGCGATGAACTGCGCCGCGTTATTTGTCATAATGACCTGTACATCCGCATGCAGCTTTTTAAGCCCCGATGCCAGCGCCGCCGCCTTATAACAGGCGATGCCGCCGCTGACGCCCAAAAGGATCGTTTTTCCGCTGAGCATGGCTTTGCCTCCCCTTTTCCTTTCCTTTTCCAGTTTATCTTATCACACGGGTCAAAAAAGCACAACGGGAATTGCTTAATTATTCCAAACAATGATTGATTTTAACGCCGCTTTATGATATTCTTTGTCCTGCCGGTCTTGTTACCGGCAGCCAACTAAATATTGGAGCCAAAAGGAGAAAACACGCTATGAAGAAAAGATTTCTCGCGCTCGTCCTGGCTGTGCTCATGACTGCGGCACTCTGCGCATGCGGAGGCGGCAAGTCCCCGGCAGCCCAGCCTACAGACACCCCGAACGGCTCCGCCGGCGAAAAGGCCCTCGGTGGGGAAATCACCGTGGGTATCGCCGCAGATCTGGACACGAGTCTTGACCCACACGTATCTTCGTCGTCGGCAGGAACCAGAGAGGTCCTATTCAATATCTATGAAGGGCTTTTAAAGCCCGACACGGACGGAAATCTCATCCCCGCCATTGCTGAAGACTATACCGTGAACGAGACAGCGGATACCTACACCTACAAGCTGCGTGATGGCGTCCGCTTCCACAACGGGAAAACGGTGACGGTCGGGGATGTTGTCTATTCTCTCACGAGAGCTGCGGGACTGGAAACCGGCGAGCCGCTTGTTGCAGAACTCAAAGGCATCGCTTCCGTTGAAGCCCCCGACGACAAAACAGTCGTTGTCAAGCTCAAAGCCCCCGATGCGGAGTTCAACGCCTACATGTACGCCGCTATCATCCCGGAGGGCTCTGATCCCGCCGCCGAGGTCGCGGGCACCGGCCCCTTCCGCTTCGTCTCCCGCACACCGCAGGACAATGTTGTGCTGGAGAAGTTTGCCGATTACTGGGGCGAGGGCGCGATCCTCGACAAGGTGACGCTCAAGGTCATCCCCGACGGACAGACCATGGTTATGAGCCTGCGCTCCGGTGCCATCGACATGGCGGAGCGCCTTTCCAGCAGTCAGATCGCGGACCTTAACGAGCTGACCATCCTTGAGGGCAGCAGCAACATTGTCCAGGCCCTGTACCTGAATAACGACTTTGCGCCCTTCCGGGACATCCGCGTGCGCCAGGCGCTGTGCTACGCCATTGACAAGCACGCCGTCATCGACCTTGCCGCCGACGGCCACGGCATCCCCGTGGGCAGCAGCATGATCTCCTCCATGGGAAAATACGTGGTGCCGGAGCTCGTGGACTACTACAAGCCCGACGTGGAAAAGGCGAAGGCGCTGCTCAAGGAAGCGGGCTATGAAAAGCTCAGCTTCTCCATCACCGTGCCCTCGAGCATGCCCGCCCATGTGGACGCAGCCCAGGTCATTGTCGAGCAGCTCCGCGCCGCCGGGATCGACGCCTCCATCAACCTGGTGGAGTGGGCCACTTGGTACGACGAGACCTACAAGGGCCGCAAGTTTGAGGCGACCGTCGTCGGCATGGACACCCACAGCCTCGCGGCCTCCGGCTGCCTGGCGCGTTTCCAGAGCGACAGCAGCAAGAACTTTATCAACTTCTCCAACGCCGACTATGACGAGACCTATGCCAAAGCCCTCGCCACCGTCGATGAGGCGGAGCAGACCGCGCTTTTCAAGCAGTGCGAAACCATCCTGACCGAGCAGGCCGCGAACGTCTATATCCAGGACGCCGCCTCCTTTGTCGCCATGCAGAAAGACGTGGGCGGCTATCAGTTCTACCCTGCGCTGTATATCATGGATCTCTCGACCATGTACCGGGTAAAATAAGCCGATGCAGTATGTACTCAAGAAAACAGGGGTACTGATCGCGACCTTGCTCCTGGTATCCCTGTTTGCATTTCTCGCCTTTGAAATCATCCCCGGCGACCCCACCACCATGCTGCTCGGGAGCGACTATACCCCCGAGCGAGCCGAGGCCCTGCGCGAGTCAATGGGCCTCAACCGCAATGTGTTTGTACGCTATCTGAGCTGGCTTGGAGCCTTTTTGTGCGGCGACATGGGGACGAGCTACAGCTATGCCATGCCGGTACACGAGGTGCTGCGCGGCAAGGTGGGGGTAACGGCGGTGCTGTCCGTGATGAGCTGGGTCCTGGTCACGGCGCTGAGCCTGCCGCTCGGCGTTGCGCTGGTGCGCTATCAGAGCAAGCCCTTCGGGAAGATCGGCGTCTCCGTCAACCAGATCCTGATGGCAGTGCCCCCCTTTTTCCTCGGCATCCTGTTGACCTATCTTTTCGGCCTGCTGCTCAAAGTCTTTACGCCCGGAAAATTCATCCCCTTTGAGCAGAGTGTCCCCCGCTGCCTCGGCTACCTCTTCTTCCCTGCCCTCGCCATTTCGATCCCGAAAGCGGCGAAAACCGTCAAGCTTCTGCGCAGCGCCATTCTCAGCGAGATGAAGCGGGACTATGTGCTCACGGCGTACAGCCACGGCAATTCCCGCTGGATGGTGATCAAGCACCACGTCTTCCGAAACGCCCTGCTGCCGGTCGTGACCTATCTTGCCATGTCCCTTGCGGACATTGTGGCAAGCTCCATCATTGTCGAGCAGGTCTTCGTCGTGCCGGGGCTCGGTCGGCTGCTGGTAGCCAGCATCTCGAACCGCGATTATCCGGTCGCGCTTTGCATTGTGGTCATGATCGCCTCGGTGGTCGTGGTGATGAACTACCTGGCCGATATTCTGACACAGACGATCGACCCGCGCGTGCGCCTGAGCTGAGGGAATGCCATGATCAACATAAAAGACAGAAACTTCCGCATCGGCGCGGGCATTACCCTCGTCATGCTGCTGATCATCCTGATCGGTCTGATCTGGACGCCCTATGACCCCAACGCCATGAACGCGGCGGAAAAGATGACCGCGCCGGGCCTTCGCCACCCGCTGGGCACCGATAACTTCGGCCGGGACATTTTCTCCCGCGTGGTGCAGGGGACGGGCGCAACCTTTCTGATCGCGCTGTGCTCGGTCTCCATCGGCCTGCTGGTCGGGCTTCTGGTCGGGGGGCTGACCGGGTATTACGGCGGCTGGATCGACGAAGTGCTCATGCGCCTCAACGACAGCATCACCGCTTTTCCGAGCCTGCTTCTCGCACTGGTGCTGATCGCCGTTTTCCATACCGGCAAGTACAACATCATTCTGGCCCTCGGAATCATCTTCATCCCCACCTTTGCGCGCATCGTGCGCATGGAGGTCGCGCGGCAGAAATCCCTGGACTATGTCGCAAACGCAAAACTCATGGGCGTGAAGAGCATGCGCATCCTCTTTGTCCATATCATGCCGAACATCCTGCCGGTACTGCTGAGCACGATTGCCATCGGCTTCAATAACGCTGTGCTGGCAGAGGCCTCCATGAGCTATCTCGGCCTCGGTGTGCAGCCGCCCGACCCAAGCCTTGGGCGTATGCTCAACGAAGCGCAGGCCTATCTCTCACGCGCGCCGTGGTATGCCCTCTCTGTGGGCCTTGCCATTATCCTGCTGGTGCTGGGCTTCGGCCTTCTCAGCGAGGGCCTGGGAGGTGAAAGTCATGCTTGAAATCAGGGATCTGCATGTGACCTTCAAGTCCACCGGCAAAGAGGCCGTGCGCGGCATCGACCTCTCCATCGCCCCGGGTGAGCGTCTGGGCCTTGTGGGCGAATCCGGCTCCGGAAAAACCGTGACCGCCATGGCCCTCACGGGGCTCATCGAGCGCAGCAATGTGGACATGACCGGGCAGGTGCTTTTTGAAGGCCGCGACCTGGTGCGCTGCTCGAGAAAGGAGCTGCGTTCCATCCACGGGCGCGATATCGGCGTCGTGTTCCAGGAGCCCATGCGAAGCCTCAATCCCCTCATGCGCATCGGCGAGCAGATCGAGGAGCCGCTGAATATCCATACGGATAAAACCCCGGCCGAGCGCCGCACCATGGCTTTGGAGGTCATGGAGCAGGTCGGTCTGCCGGACCCGGAGGCCACCTGGCGAAAATACCCGCACCAGCTCTCCGGCGGCCAGCGGCAGCGCACGATCATCGCCTCGGCCATGATCATACGCCCGAGGCTTCTGGTCTGCGACGAGCCGACCACGGCTCTCGATGTGACGGTACAGCAGCAGATTTTAACGCTTCTGCGCAGGCTGAGCGTGGAATACGGTGTCGGCATCCTGCTCATCAGCCACGACATGAATGTGGTGCGCAGGCTGTGTGAGGACGTGGCCGTCATGTATAAGGGAAAAATCGTTGAACGCGGCCTCACGGAGGAGATTTTCCGCAATCCGCAGGACGAATATACAAAGCGGCTCATTGCCGCCATCCCCACGAGGAAACGCCATGGATCAGATTAAAAATGTGCTCGAGGTCGAAAAGCTCTCTGTCGTCTATCAGGACAGAAGCCTTTTCGGCAGGAAGACGAGCTTTCAGGCTCTCACCGATGTGAGCTTCGAGGTCCGGCGCGGCGAGATCCTGGGCCTTGTGGGCGAATCCGGCTGCGGCAAATCCACGCTCTCCAAGGCCATTCTCGGCATGCTGGACACGGCGAAGGTCAGCGGCGAGATCCGCCACTTCACGCCCCGTCCCCAGATGGTCTTTCAGGACCCCTTCGGGAGCCTTAATCCCAGTAAGACCGTGGGCTGGATTCTCGAGGAGCCGCTGCGTGTCTACGGCAAATACGACGCCGCCGAGCGAAAGCGCCGTGTGCTCGATATGCTCGAGCGTGTGGGCCTGGAGCGCAGCTACGCCAAAAGCAGGCCCGGCGAGCTCTCCGGCGGACAGCGTCAGCGTGTCTCCATCGCGGCCGCCCTGATTCGCCGCCCGCGCTTCATTATCGCCGACGAGCCGGTCTCCGCCCTTGACGTGACCATCCAGGCGCAGATCCTCGATCTTCTTTGGGACCTGCACCGTGACCTGAACCTGAGCTACCTGTTCATCAGCCACGATCTCAATGTGGTCTACTCTATCTGCGACCGGGTCATGGTGATGGACAAGGGGCGCATCATCGAGCAGGGCCCGGTCGAGGAGGTCTACGACCACCCGCAGGAGGAATATACCCGCAAGCTTCTCAACGCGGTACAGTTTTAATCATTGAGGGTGCGTTGCATAATTCACTTTTTGCATAATTGTCCGTGAATACCGTAGGGGAGGGGCGCCTGTGCCCTCTGTGGGTATGCCCCTCCCGGCGGTACAACATGACTATAGAAAGGCAATATACGGCGAAATCGTAGTATTCTACGAAATCGCCGTACATTTTTCGCGGTTCAAGCTTGTCGTATGCGGGAGGGGCAAGCCCCTCCCCTACGCTCATAATGCTTTGTTTTTACGAAAAATTATCATTTTGCAACGCGCCCTTTTTCATACTTGTATTGTCAGTAAAAACTCTGTATAATGCAGATGAACCAATCCGCTGACGGAGGGAAAAGCCTTGCTTGACAGTTTTGGACGCGACATCACCTATATGCGTGTTTCGGTTACAGAGCTTTGCAATCTGCGCTGCCGCTACTGTATGCCGGCTGACGGTGTATGTAAAAAGCGCCATGAGGAAATGCTCACCGAGGATGAGACGATCACCGCCATCAGAGCGGCGGCCTCCCTCGGCATCAGCAAGCTGCGCATTACCGGCGGGGAGCCGCTTGTCAAAAAGAACATTCTTTCGATCTGCGGGCGGGCAGCCCAGGTGCCGGGCATACGGGAAATCTGCATCACCACAAACGGCACTCTTCTCCCCTCTCTGGCCCATCCCCTTCGGGAGGCAGGCGTCAGCCGCGTAAACATCAGCCTCGATACCCTGGACGCGGACAAGTTCCGCTACATCAGCCGCTGCGGCGAATTATCGCAGGCTGTCGACGGTATCCGCGCGGCGCTCGAGGCAGGCTTTGAAAAGGTCAAGCTCAACACCGTACTCATCGGCGGCTTCAACGATGAGGAAATCCCAGCCCTTGCCGAGCTTACACGGCGCTATCCGCTGGACGTGCGCTTTATCGAGCTCATGCCCATGTACGACAGCGGCGACTTCGGGCCGGAGGCCTTCATCCCCTATACTGTTGTACTCGAAAAACTCCCGGAACTGGTCCCCGTTGCCCCCGATGGCGGCGTTGCAAAGCTCTATCGCCTGCCCGGCGCCCAGGGCAGTATCGGACTCATCAGCCCCGTGAGCGCGCATTTCTGCGCTGCCTGCAACCGCATCCGCCTGACTGCCGACGGCAGGCTCAAGCCCTGTCTCCACTCCGGCGATGAGTACTCCCTCAAGGGTCTCGACTACGACGGGATGGTCGCCGAATTGCGGCGTGCTATATTATGTAAACCCTCCTGGCACGGCGTCCTGGACGCTGAAAACCGGAGCCGCGCCGGGCGCAATATGAATCAGATCGGAGGCTGAACATGCCGGACTTTACGCATTTCAATGAACAGGGCCGGGCAAAGATGGTGGACGTGGGAGAAAAGCCCGTATCCGTGCGCACCGCTGTCGCGGCGGGGCGGGTGCTTGTAAACCGCGAGACCTTTGCCCTCATCCGAAGCGGCGGCATGAAAAAGGGCGACGTGCTGACGGTAGCCCAGGTCGCCGGGGTCATGGGGGCCAAGCGCACCCCGGACCTCATCCCCATGTGCCACCCGATCCTGATTGACGGCATCAACCTGGAGCTTCACCTTGATGAGGTGCGCTGCTCGGTCGAGATCGAGGCCACGGTCTCCTGTGCCGGACGTACCGGCGTGGAGATGGAGGCGCTGACCGCCGTCAGCACGGCGGCACTCACGGTATACGATATGTGCAAGGCCGTGCAGAAGGATATGGTCATATCCGATATCCGCCTGCTTAACAAGACAGGCGGCGTGCACGGAGATTATGAAAGGAAGTCTGAACCATGAGCTATACGGCAGCTGTCATCACCGTCAGCGACAAGGGCTATCGCGGTGAACGCACAGACACGAGCGGCCCGGCTCTCTGCGCCATGCTGAGAGCACAGGGACTGGAAGTGTGCTATACTGCCATCGTTCCGGACGAAGCCGGGATGATCAAGGCGGAGCTCATCAAATGCGCGGATGAGCTGAAGCTCTCCCTGGTGCTCACCACGGGCGGCACCGGCTTCTCTCCCCGTGACATCACGCCCGAGGCGACCATGGAGGTCGTGGAACGCGCGACCCCCGGCATCCCCGAGGCCATGCGTGCCGAGAGCATGAAGATCACACCGCGCGGATGCCTCTCCCGCAGCGCGGCCGGGATACGCGGCAGAACGCTGATCATCAATCTCCCGGGCAGCGAGAAGGCGGCAAGGGAAAACCTGAACGCGGTTCTGCCCGCCGCGGCGCATGGGCTGGATATGCTGGCTTCCTCAGGCTCGGCCGACTGCGCCGAGACAAAGCCGCCCGTGAAGAAGGCTGTCCCCTCGCTGGACGCCTGGCTCAAGGAGGCAAAACGTGACCCAGCCGCCAAAGGCTGCGGCATGTACCTGTTCCACAACGGCGTCGTGCGCGAGACATCTCGGGCGCAGGTGCGCGGAGGGGTATCGGACACACTTCCGGTCAAGGGGATGCGCTTTTCCTATGATGCCGAAAAGGTAAAGGCGGCAAAGCAGGCGGCGCTTTCCATGCCCGGCATCGGCTATGTCCGTGTCTGGCTCAACGAAGGCGAGCTCGAGCTTGGGGACGACATTATGCTGGTTTTCGTGGGCGGTGATATCCGCCCCCATGTGATCGACGCGCTCCAGGCGCTGGTCGGTGAGATCAAGCAGCACTGTGTCACGGAAACGGAAGTCTACTAAAAAGTAGGGGCTGTGAAAAAAGTCCCCTTCATCAAGAACACAGTAATATCAACACCGTAGGGGCCGACGCCCCCTGCGGCCCGGCAGAGAGAATCCTGAATAACACATTGACCCCCGGCGAATCCGTAACACTGTACGTTTTCGCCGGGGCTTTCTGCTTTATTTTTGGACTGTACCGCTCGGGCCGCCGGGGGCGTCGGCCCCTACACTGTCAATTGTCTTTTTTCACAGCCCCTTTTTTTCATTTGTTGGTAAAGCGGCTGAGAAGCTCCGAAAGCTTGTCGATGAAGCTGCTGGCGGATTCCATGAACTGCTTGACATTCTGCGCAAAGTCCTGGACCTTCGTCTTTGCCTCGGACATTTTCTGCAGAGTACCCTGGACCTCCTCCACGCGCTGCTTGAGCTGGTCGGGGTTCAGCCCCTCCAGAGAGCGGCAAAGGGAGATGAGCTGATTAATCTGGGTGTCGGTGAGACTCACATTGTAGCGGCCAGCGATGTCAATGATGATGCTGCGGATCTCCTCGTCGCTCATATTCCTGGTCTCGTTGAGCATGAGCTTGAGCTCGCTTACAATCGAGGTGGAGTCCATGCTGCCGATCTGCTGCGCAAGATCACCGGTGACGGTGAGCTCCTGCGTGCTGACGAGCTTTGCCATATCGTCGAGACTTGTGCCGGTCATGTCCTCGTAGGCCTTGTACACGCCGGACAGCGCAGCCGTGCCGCTGACTGCGAAGGGCGCCGCCACAAGGATGCGCGCGTCCGTGATCCCCGCCGTTGCCAGGGCGCTGACGTACATGTCTCCCGTGCACCAGGTCACGTTGCTGGTGGTGACGGACATGCCGCTGCCCTCCGGCAGAAGCTCCACATATACGCAGGAGATGGACCGTGTCCCGATCACGCGCTCATCCACGAAACCCTCCAGATAGCGCCGCTCCTCGGCGTTGGTCATGGTCAGCTCGATCACGTCGCCGCGCCGCAGGCCGAAACTTGCGTAGACCATAGCCACCTGATTGGGGTCGAGATCCGCGCCGATGACCGTTCTGCTCTGGTTGATCGCAAAGGCGGGGGCAGACAGCGACAGCATGAGCGCAAAACAAAGAATTATACTGAAAAAACGTTTCATGCAATCTCTCCTTTCGGACAAGGATAAAGACGTTCCGAAACAGGTTTTGTTCCCGATTTCAAAAAATATTATGTCAACTAAAACCGCCGCGCGTAGCCGCAGCTCCGGCACAGCGGCTCTATGGCCCGGCGCTGTGAAAAGCCGTCACGGATCGCGCAGGCGCGTGGGGTGTTCAGAATCTCATCAAGCTCCTGCTCAAAAAGATTCCCGAGTGCGATGTCGCCCTCGTGGTCAAGACAGCAGGGCACGACGGTCCCGTCGCACAGCACGCCGATCTGGTCCCGCAGCCCGTAGCAGAAACAGCGCTCTCCCCTGTCGTCCGCGTCCAGATCCGGCCAGTCAAAGTGATCGCCCGGCTCGAGCCACAAATTATCCCTTAACTTCCAGCCCTCACGGCTTTTCTTCCAGGGCTTGGGAAAAGCCTCCGCAAGGCGGGCCTCGATCGTCGGATTCAGGCTTTCAAGCCCGTTGTGGTTCCATAGCCGAAATTCACAGCGCTTGCCGACGGCGTTGGCTTTCTCCGCAAAGGCGATGCAATTGTCGAGATATGCCGCGGGATCACTGCCCGCGTTTGCCTCAAAGGACTGCAGCGAGATATTGACCTTCAAAAGAGCTGTGCTTCGGCAGAGGGTCTCCCCTCTCTCTTCCAGCAGCGTGCCGTTGGTCGTAATCATGACCTTGAAGCCGAGATCGCCCGCGATTTCCAGAAGTTCGCCGAGCCTGGGATGCAAAAGCGGCTCCCCCATCAGGTGGAAATAGAGGTATTCCACATGGGGCCGCAGCTTTCCCGCAAGCATCGAAAACTCGTCCCGGGTCATCATGCGCTTTTCACGCCTTGTCCCCGGGCAGAAGGAGCAGGAGAGATTGCAGATATTCGTGATTTCCAGATAGGCTTTTTTTAACATTGCACCATAATACAGCATCACGGCGGAGAAAACTCCGCCGTGATTGCAGATGGATCAGAATAAGCCGCTCAGACCGCCGAGGCCACCGAGACCACCCTGCAGCTTTGCCATGGCGTTGTTGGTCTCATCATCGGCAAGCTTGATCGCGCCGTTGACCGCCGCCAGGATCATGTCCTGCAGCATTTCCACATCGTCGGGGTCCAGGACCTCGGGATCGATCACGATGCTCTGGAGCTGACGCGTGCCGACCATAGTCGCCTTGACCGCACCGCCGCCGGCTGTAAACTCAAACTCCTTGCTCTCCAGCTCCTGCTGCATCTTCAAAAAGTCCTGCTGCATCTTCTGAGCCTGCTTCATCATATTGGCCTGATTGCCGGGGAAGCCCCCGCGAAATCCACCCTTTGCCATTTTTCATATCCTCCAATTCTAATTATTAATTATCAAACAAATCTGACTTCTTTGAACTCTTTCAAATCCTCCAGACTGCGCCGCGGCGCCTCCGTATCGTCCGTAAGCTCGGAGAGCGCGGTGCGGATCTCCCGCCCCGCAAGCCTGCTCGCCGCCTCGGAGAACTTCGCCAGCACCTCCGGCTTGTTGAAGCGTCCGAACAGGAAGCCCGGCATCACTTCAATTTTCAGGACCTGTCCTTCCAGCCGAGCGCGCACGGTCTTCGGATCATTGAGCTGCATGCTGATATCCCGCGGCAGCGTCGGGGCGGCTTCGGCCGCAATTTCTTTCCAGCTTACGTCGTGCTCCGCAGCCTCGGCGGGAGGCGAATCGGTGTCATCTGCCTGCGCAGCCTCCTCCGTTTCCGGCTCTTCGGCCTCTGGATAAACCGGGGCATAGCCCGCAGGCTCCGGGTATTCCTCCTCCGGCGGCGGGGGAAGCTCTTCCTCCGCGTCGTCGGGCTGTGACGGAACCGCTCTGACCGTCACGCCGTTTTTGAGCTGTTCCTCCAGCCGTGAAATGCGCGCCTTCAATGCCGAGGTACTGTCACTCAGGCTGCTGTCACACAGGCACACCAAGCAAAGCTCCGCGGTGGTTTTGGGGCTTGCCCCGGATCGTATCTGCGTCTGAGCCCCCTGCAGCGTGTCCATGGCGGAGATCAGCTCCTCCCTGGTCATTCGCGCGCCGAGCGCTTCCAGTGTCGCGCCGTCATAACCGCCGGAGATCAGGCTTGTCCCGCCTTTGGGCGCGATCTTCATCATCAGCGTATCACGCAGCAGGCCCGTCAGCTCTGACAGCAAAACGGCGGGGTCCTTCCCGTCCATCCAGAGGGAGTTAAAATCCCGAATCGCCTTCTCCGTCTGCCGGTTCAAAATGCAGTCCATGAGCGAGGCAGTCCGCCGGTTGCCCGCAAGGCCCATCGCGTAATACACCGCGTCGAGGTCGATAGTCTCGCTGGCCGAGCACTGGTCGAGCAGACTCAGCGCGTCGCGCACGCCGCCGTCGGCAAGCCGCGCGATCAGCTCCGCCGCGTCGTGCTTGAGCGTAAAGCCCTCTTTTCCGGCAATATATTCCAGATATTCCGCAATGGTGGGCGCGTCGATGCGCTTGAAGCTGTGCCGCTGGCACCTTGACAGGATCGTCGCCGGGACCTTCTGCAGCTCCGTCGTCGCGAGAATGAACATCAGATGCTCGGGCGGTTCCTCCAGAATTTTAAGAAGCGCGTTGAAGGCCGCCGTGGACAGCATGTGTACCTCGTCCACGATGTAGACGCGTTTTTTCACCGTCGCCGGGCTGAAAACCGCTTCTTCCCGCAGGGCGCGGACGTTATCGACACTGTTATTGGAGGCGGCGTCGAGCTCCACCACGTCGAGAACCGAGCCCTCGCTGATGCCGCGGCAGGCCGGGCATACGCCGCAGGGGTTCCCGTCGACCGGGTTTTCGCAGTTGACCGCCTTGGCCAGAATGCGGGCGCAGGTGGTCTTGCCGGTGCCGCGGGTGCCGATGAAGATATAGGCATGGGAGAGGTGGCCGGTCTTTACCTGGTTCTTGAGCGTCTGGGTGATATGCTTCTGTCCCACGACCTCGTCAAAGGTCTGCGGACGCCACTTGCGGTAAAGCGCCTGATACATCCTCTTCCCTCCCCTCGCAATTTAAAGCTGTGGCCCTTGACAAGACTGCACACCCGACTCTGAATAATGCTCTATATCCGTTACGCCGGCAGCCGGCTCGGACCCGGCTGCCTCACGGCACACGAAAAGCACCGCTTAATGCTGCTCGGTTCCCCGCCTGACATGGTTCACGGGTTCCCGTTGCGCGAGACCGGATCGTCAACGCTGCTTACCGGGGTCAGACGACACAGAACATATCCTCGATCGGGAATTCATCCCTGCTGTAGCGGATTGCAGGTTACAGGGCACCGCTGGCTCCCCAACTAGTGCAGCCTTGTCAAAAGCCACGACGTTACTATACTACAACTCCCTGGAAATTTCAATAAAATTTTTCTTTACTTTTTGAAAATGTGTGTTATAATACAAAAGCTGTCAGTTGAGGCAGGAATTGAATATGGGCTCGTAGCTCAGCTGGGAGAGCGCACGGTTCGCATCCGTGAGGTTCGAGGGTTCGATCCCCTTCGAGTCCACCAAAAAGAATGACCATCCATTCGGATGGTCATTCTTTTCTCTCGAAAGGGATCGAATCATAATCGCACATGCCGGGGGCATATGCATAAACCGGTGCCACACCGGTCGATTCCTTTTTCGGCAAAGCCGATGCATGCGCCTTCCCTTCGAGCCTGCCAGCTGGACTGCGTTAACGCGTCATCTTCGTTGACAAAAAGAGGTCTTTCTGCTAAAATTCATGCAAGTGGGATAACAAGAAAAGTGTTTCAAAATGGAAAGGAGTTGTATTCCGATTAAAAGAATTATTGCTATTGTTATTGTTTCCGTTCTGCTTTGCGCGATGAGTTGGACCGCATACGCAGATAATGCATCACCGGAAGTCCTGGCCGTCTATTCCTGCCCGAATACGCAGATCATAACCGAAAGTGACCACTCTAAACAACTGGCAGACACCGTAATCTTTCTTTATAAGGATTCTTCTTATGTTCAATATGTGAACCATGAAAATCGGTATGAATTGTACTCCACAGGTAGCTTTGACGTAAATTTCAATTGGGAGAATCCGGGCTGGCAGGATCTGACGCCGCATATTCTCACGGTGCATACCCAGAATATTCACGCGGAAGACCATCAGTTGACGCCTGTCGATTTAACCTATGATATCAATCTGGATCGTGTGATGGACTATTGCCTGTATCCTGACGACGTCCGGACAGACCTGAAGCTCGTTGCCGCTTTTATGCAGGTGGACAAGCAAAAGCTGGTAAAAGCGGATGGAAGTGAGCTGTATCTTCCGACGATCTGGTTCTATTATGATAACGGGACATTCCAGCAGTACGCCGTTATTGACGGAGAGAAGGACGTGCTGTTCAGTTCCGGTGAGTATTCTGTTGCCGAAGAGGCTTCCACATCTAAATCTATAATCACGCTTCACAGGACACAGAAATACCAGGATGGGATCGGATTGGCCGATTATGATTCAACACATGAGTATGTACTCGGTGAGCTGGGGTTTATTCGGGTCTTTCCTTCCGATGAGGCTCAGGTTGCTTGGCCCGATGCGACCAATAAATAATAAGACAATATTGCTCGATACAAACTCCCCGGCTGTGCGGTCATTTGACTGCACTACCGGGGAGCTGTTTTTTTATTCTGTTTCTTTATTCATGCCTGCCAAATCTCCGTCAGGCGGCGTTATAGAAGATACCGCCGTTGTCCACGGTAAAGTTGACAAAGTCGGTCATATAGGAGCCTCCGTAGATGTCGTTGATGCAGAAGCCGTAATAATACTCACCGTCGGGGAGCATCTGAAACCCGAGCTCATCGCCGTTACTCCAGACGTACGCTTCGCCGCGATAGAGATACTGCTCATTCGTTCTGTTGGAGAATGCGTCGCAGAGCGGGACGATCCTGTCGCCGGGCTTTACGGATTCGCCGGGGTGGCCCGCAACGCTGTCCTCGGCAAACGCCGAGGCGCAGAGACTCAGGCACAGAAAAAAGTGCAAGCAGAACGGCAACGCGTTTTTTCAAGGAAGTATCCTCCTTTTTCACAGCAGCAGGCAGCACGAGGCGGATCTTCTGTCAGCACAGAAGCCCGATCACGATGCCGCTGAGCGCCGAGAGAACGTAGCTGATAGCGACGACGGTGAGGTTTTCACGCATATTTCGATTGGTGCGAAACAGGACCAGCATGCCGATGCCGGCATTGGCGAGAAGCCCCGCAAACAGGCCGCCGAGACCGATAATGCCGGAGATATAGGCCTTTGTCAGAATGACCGAGACCGAGCAGTTCGGAATGAGCCCCACCAGCGCAAGCAGCAGCGCGCCCGCGACAGGTCTTGCGAACACCGTGCCGCGCAGGCGCTCGGGCTCCACGTTTGCAAGGATCAGGTTCAGCACGAAGGTCACGGCGATCAGCATGCCCGCGATTTTAGCCGTATGTACCAGCGCCGCGTGCAGGGCACTCCCCTCTTCCTCCTCGCATTCGCAGTGCTCGCGCTCACAGAAAGAGTGGATATTCTTGCGTGCAAAGAGCCCCCTGAACAGAAAATCCGAAAGGTAGCCGAGGACGATGCCGAGGCCCGCCTTTGCCGCCGCGATGCGTACGATGCTCCCTATGCCGATTTCGCCTGCGGAGGAGAGCATGATGGGCAGCATTTCGTCAGAGGTTGCAAAGAACACTGCAAGCATGGTGCCGACCGTGATGGCGCCCGTCGAAAACAGTGTTGCCGCCGCGCCGGAGATGCCGCACTGGGGCACGACGCCGAGCAGGCCTCCGATCAAGGGCCCGGTCTTTCGGGAATAGGCGTGCAGGATGCCCTCGTCCAGGCGCTTGCTGCGCTCAAGCAGCTCCATCAGATAATAGGCTGCGAACAGGATCGGGATGCTGAGAGCGCCGTCCTTCAAGGCATCCAGCGCGCAGTCAAGAATCATATCAAGCAAAGAAATATCTCCAGTCTAATTATTATAGTAGGTGCTATCTTAACCGTTTGGCGGGCAGTTTGTCAAGGATTATTATCTGTGATATAATCGGGAAAAACAACGGAGGTATCGTATATGAAAATCTGTGTATTCGGCGCTTCTTCCGACAGGATCGAGCCCGGCTATTTTGACGCGGCGTATGAACTCGGTGCTCTCCTTGCGCATGAGGGCCACCGGCTTGTCTTCGGCGGCGGTGCGGGCGGACTGATGGGGGCCTGCGCCCGGGGCGTTCTCAGCGCAGGCGGCAGGCCCTTCGGCGTTGCGCCCCGTTTTTTCGACGAGCCCGGCATCCTCATGACGGAGGAGTGCGACTTCGTTTTTACCGAAACGATGTCCGAGCGCAAGGCGCACATGGAAGACGAGGCCGACGCCTTCATCGCCTTGCCCGGCGGGATCGGCACTTACGAAGAGTTTTTCGAGGTGCTGACCTTGAAGCAGCTCGGGCGACACCGCAAGCCCATGGCCCTGCTCAACACGCTGGGCTATTTTGACGCCTTTGACGCTTTGCTCCGTCAGACGGCGGAATGGGGCTTTATGTCCGAAAGCGTACTGGACCTCTATGCCCTTAGCCGCACCCCGGCGGAGGCGCTGCGGCATGTGACAGCGCCTGCGGATGATAAAAGCACGGCCTCTCTCCTCTCCAATTACAGCCGTTAAACGCTCTCAGGACAGTTTTTCCCGCAAATGTAAGGTTTTTTCTGTTCCCGCTATTGAAATAGCGCTGATTTTTTGTTAATATTAGTTATTAATAAAAAATGAAAAGCTGATATGGTTATGAAAAATAAGGACTGGAGCATAAACTTTACCAGGCCTGCCGCGGCGCGTGCGCTGACTGAGGCAGGCTTCACACCGCTGTTGAGCCAAGTGCTCGCTCTGCGCGGGATCGAAAACGCCGCCCAGGCAAAGAAGCTGCTGTACGGCGGCAAGGAGACTCTGCACGATCCTATGCTGATGCTCGGGATGGACGGGGCGCGGGCGCGGGTGCTGCGCGCGATCGAGAAGCGTGAGACGGTTGCCGTCTTCGGGGACTACGACGTGGACGGCATCACCTCCACCTGCATGCTGACCGACTGGCTGCGTGGGAAGGGACTGACCTGCTATTACTATATCCCCGACCGCAACGAGGAGGGCTACGGCCTCAACTGCGGCGCCCTCGATACGCTCAAGGCCAAGGGCGTGACGCTCGTCATTACGGTCGACTGCGGCATCACCGCCGTGGAGGAGGCCGCTTATGCGCGCACGATCGGCGTGGACATGGTTATCACCGACCACCATGAGTGCCGCAGCGACGCCTTGCCCGACGCCGCGGCGCTCATCGACTGCAAGCGCGACGGGGATACCTATCCGAACAAGAACCTCGCGGGGGTGGGCGTGGCGCTCAAGCTGGTGTGCGCCTGCGAGGGCGGGAGCGACCTGGCCCTTGCCCGCTATGCCGACCTCGTCGCCATCGGCACCATCGCGGATGTGATGCCGCTGATGGATGAAAACCGCTATCTGGTGCGTCTGGGGCTTGAACAGATCGTGCGCTGTCCCCGGCCCGGCATCGCCGCCATGCTGCGCGAATCCTCCATCGACCCCGCGCGGCTGACCGCCTCCACCATCGGCTTCAGCCTCGCTCCCCGCCTCAACGCTGCGGGGCGTCTCGGCAGGGCGTCGATCGCGGCAAAGCTCATCCTCTCCCGGGATGAGGCCACCGCTGTTTCTCTTGCCCGCGAACTCTGTGAACTCAACCGCAAGCGCCAGAGCATCGAAAACGAGATCTGGAAGGAGGCCAACGCCCAGCTCCAGGGCGTCACGCCGGACGGGCCCATCGTCCTTGCCAGCGAGAGCTGGAACCAGGGCGTGATCGGTATTGCGGCCTCCCGCCTTGCCGAGCAGTACTCCCTGCCTGCCATCATCGTCTGCTTAAACGGCGACGTGGGCAAGGGCTCCTGCCGCAGCTACGGCGGCTTCAATCTCTTCGAGGCCCTCTCCGCCTGCGCCGACGAGCTGATCGGCTTTGGCGGGCACGCGCTGGCAGCCGGTCTCAATGTTCGGCGGGAAAAGCTGGACGATTTTCGGAAAGCCCTGCGCGCCTATTACATAGAGAATAAGCCCGAACCGAAGCCGGAGGTGCAGTGCGATCTGCTCATCACCGATCCGGCGCTGCTGTCGCTGGACAATGTACGCTCTCTTGACTTGCTGGAACCCTACGGAAACGCAAACCCGAAGCCGGTGATGTGTATCAGCGGCGCACGGCTCGAAGCCATGAGCGAGGTCGGCGGCGGCAAGCATACGCGCCTTCGCATCTGCATGGGTTCAGCGCATTTTGAGTGCATCTTCTTCTCCCACAGCGCCGCCGATACGGGCGTGCGCGAGGGGGATCTGATCGACCTGGCCTTCACGCCGCAGATCAACGAATACCGCGGCAATGTCTCCGTTCAGCTGGTCGCGTCCGCGGTGCGGCCCCACGATCCCGGCGCGCTGTGCGATGTGATCCTGCACGGTGAGCCCGGCTTTGAATGGGCTGCGGCAGGCTTTTGTCCCGAGCGGCCGGACTTTGTGAAGATCTGGCGCGGCATGAGAAGAGACTACCGCGTGGGAGATTCAACGGCCGCCGTGCTAAGGCAATGCCCGCAGGACATGGAGCCCGAGCGCTTCTGTCTGTGCCTGATGGCCCTTCGGGAGGTCGGCCTTCTCGAAGGGCCGGGCGGGATGATCTACGCCGCCTCACAGCGGCAGATCACCGGCAAGGCGGATCTGGAGGCCACACAGCTGATCCGCAGTCTTCGCAGTTATCAGTGAGGAGAACGCAATGGACACCCAGGAACAAAAAATCATTGTACAGGACCCCGACGTACTGTTTGAGGCGCTTGTCAAAAAAATCAAAGAGAATACCCACAACATGGATCTGGGCCGCATCCGCGCAGCTTATGACATGGCGCGCATGGCCCATTCCGGGCAGAAGCGCCGGGACGGCTCGCCCTATGTGACACACTGCATCGCCGCCGCCGACATCAGCGTGGATATCGGCCTGGATGAGGATTCCATCATTGCGGCGCTGCTGCATGACGTGATCGAGGACACCTCCCTCACTCATGAGGATATCGCCCGGCAGTTCGGCAATGTTGTGGCGGACATTGTGGAGGGCGTCACGAAGCTGACACGCGTGCAGTACACCAGCAAAGAGGACGAGCAGGCGGAGAACCTGCGCAAGATGCTCCTGGCCATGGCCAAGGACATCCGCGTCATCCTCATCAAGATCGCCGACCGCCTGCACAACATGCGCACCATGGCCTGGCAGAGCCCGGAGAAGCAGAAATCCAAGTCCCTCGAGACAATGGAGATCTATGCCCCCATCGCCCACCGCCTCGGCATGCAGCGGGCCAAGTGGGAGCTGGAGGACCTGTCGCTGCAGTACCTCGACCCCGAAGGCTACAGGCAGATCACCGAGTATCTGACCGAGCGCATGCCCGAACTCGAGCGCTTCATGGACAGCATGCAGACGCGCATCCAGACGCGCCTCGAGGCCGAGGGCGTACAGTCCACCATCTACTGCCGCATCAAGCACGTCTACTCCATCTACCGCAAGATGTACGCGCAGAAACTCGACATGGACGGCATTTACGATCTCTGCGCCTTCCGTGTCATCGTCGACTCCATCCCCGACTGCTATAATGTGCTGGGCATCATCCACGACATGTTCAAACCCGTGCCCGGCCGCTTCAAGGATTATATCTCCACACCAAAGCCCAACATGTACCAGAGTGTGCATACCACCGTCATCGGCTCCGAGGGCATCCCCTTCGAGGTACAGATCCGCACCTGGGAGATGCACTACACCGCCGAGTACGGCGTCGCGGCCCACTGGAAATACAAGATGGGTGCGAGCGCCAACACTGCCCTGCGCGCGGGCGACGAGAACACCTTCGCCTGGATCAGAAGGCTTCTGGAGAGCCAGCAGGAATCCGATGCCTCCGACTTTTTCCACAATCTCAAGGTGGACATGTTCGCCGACGAGGTCTTCGTCTTCTCCCCCAGGGGCGACGTTATCAACCTCCCCGCCGGGGCGACACCCATCGACTTCGCCTACTCCATCCACTCCGATATCGGCAACCACATGGTCGGCGCGAAGGTCAACGGCCGCATCGTCACCTATGACTATGTGCTGCAAAACGGCGACATTGTTGAGATCCGCACCTCCAAGAGCGCGCCCGGCCCGAGCCGCGACTGGCTCAGCACCGCCAAGAGCAACTCCGCCCGCACCAAGATCAAGCAGTGGTTCAAGAAGGAGCGGCGCGAGGAGAACATCATCCGCGGCCGCGCCATGCTGGAGGACGAGCTGAGGCACAACGGGCTGACGCTCGACGACGTGAGCGACGAGGCCATCGCGGGCCCCATCCTCAAGCGCTTCTCTTTTACCTGCATGGACGACATGTACGCCGCCATCGGCTACGGGGGACTCACGGCCACAAGGGCGGCAAACCGCCTGCGCGACGCGCTCAGAAGCCAGGAGCCCAAGGGCAAGACGGCCCTGGACAAGGTGTCCGAGGCTGCCGAGCGCCGCGAGACCCACGCCCCCAAGAAGGAGGGCAAGGCCGTCCACGGCATTCTTGTGGAGGGGCTTTCCAACTGCCTGGTCAAGTTCTCCCGCTGCTGCACCCCCGTTCCCGGCGACGACATCATGGGCTTTATCACACGCGGCCAGGGCGTGTCCATCCACCGGCGCGACTGTATCAACTGCCAGCAGCTTCTGACGCAGCCTGAAAACGCGGGCCGCTGGGTCGAAGTCTCCTGGGCCGGCAAGATCACCGAGAGCTATCTGACCACCATCATGATTTCCGCCAAGGACCGCAACGGCATGGTCATGGACGTGGCGACCGTTCTGAACTCCGTAAATGCCAAGGTCCACTCCCTCAACGCCCGCACCACCGGCCTCAACTTCGGCGTGGTGACGGTGACGCTCGAGGTAAAGGACGCTGCCGAACTCAAGTATATCACCAACCGGCTCTCCCAGATCCCCGGGGTCATGAACGTGAGCCGCAACGGAACGTAAAGGAGGAAGCCTATGCGCGCTGTTGTTACCCGTGTTCGCTCCGCTTCCGTCACGATCGACGGGGAAACCGTCGGTCAGATCGGCACCGGCTTTCTGGTCCTGCTCGGTGTGCACGAGGAGGACACGGAAAAGGAAGCCCTCAAAATCGCGGACAAGCTCTGCGGCCTGCGTGTGTTCGAGGACGAAAACGGGAAGATGAACGTAAACCCCAAGGACGCTGGAGCGGAAATGCTGATCATCAGCCAGTTCACCCTCTTTGCCGACTGTAAGTCCCGCCGCCCCGGCTTCTCCAAGGCTGCCCGGCCCGAGACAGCGATCCCGCTTTATGAGCTTGTGATCAAAGAATGCCGGAACCGCGGCTTTCATGTGGAGACCGGCGTCTTTGCCGCCGATATGCAGGTTGCCTCCGTAAACGACGGGCCTGTGACCATTCTTTTAGATACGAAGGAGCTTTAAGCCATGCTCATCAAAACCATACCCGTTGGACAGCTGGAGACCAACTGCTACGTGGTCACGAACGAAAACACCCTCGAGTGCGTTGTGATTGACCCCGGCGACGAGTCCAACACGATCCTGGACTATATGGAGTCAAACCGCCTTCAATGCCGCGCCGTGATGTTGACCCACGGGCATTATGACCATGTAGGCGCCGTGGATGCCATTGCGGAGGAGACCGGCGCGAAGGTCTACATGAACGAGCGGGACGACGCGCGCCACCATATTGACGGCCATTTCCCCTATACCCTCAAGGAAAACGGCAAAAGCTACGACGACGGCGATGTGATCGAGACTGCAAGCCTTCGCTTTGAGGTGATCGGCACGCCGGGCCACACCCCGGGCGGCGTGACGCTCAAATGCGAGGACGCCCTTTTTACCGGGGACACGCTCTTCAAGGGCAGCTGCGGCAGAGCCGATCTCCCCGGCGGCGATATGGAGACGGAGCTCAAGTCCCTGCGCCGCATCTGCGAGCTGCCCGGAGACTATGAGGTTTATCCCGGTCACATGGATTCCAGCACGCTCGAGCGGGAGCGGGAGTTCAATTATTACTGCCGCGCAGCCATGCGCAATTGAGGAGGAAGGAACATGTCATTTTTTGCAAAGCTTTTTAAAAAACGCCCTGTGCCGCAGACGACAAAGCCTGTCGACCGCAGCATCCCCGCAAACAGCAGCGGCGACAAGGTTCCCGGAGTGCGCAGCGCGGCCCGTACGGGTGATCAGAAGCCCAAAGGCAAGCACAGCAGCGGAATCTTTTAAGGATACAGAAAGCACCGCCTTTTGTGGCGGTGCTTTCGTGTTCTTATCTTTTCTTTGCGTTGGGGCTGTGCTCCTGCTGCTCATGCTCCCGGACTGCCCGTTCCAGCGTGTAGACGCCGTTGAGGTGGATGGTCTTGCCGCACTTTTCGCAGAAGAAGCTGCTGACATATTTGGGGCGGATCGCGCCGCCCGCCGTCCCGGCGAGTTTTTCATCCGCCACGGCCGTTTTCAGGCCTTTGCTTTCACTCATAGGTATATCCTCCAAAACATGGTTTCATGGTGCTACTTTACCATATCCGGAGGCAGTTTTCAAGTGTGATGCTAACAGGGGACGGTATCATTCCTCGACCTTCGGCAGCCCCGCAAAGCCGACGGCGAGATCCTCATCCGTGGGGATGTAGTCGGTCATCTGGCCGTCATTGAACTTCTGATATGCCACCAGATCGAAGTAACCCGTGCCGGTGAGGCCGAAGAGGATGTTCTTCTCCTCCCCTGTCTCGCGGCAGCGCAGCGCCTCGTCCATAGCGGCACGAATGGCGTGGCTGCTCTCGGGCGCGGGCAGGATGCCCTCGGACCGGGCAAAGAGCTCCGCCGCCTCGAAGACGGAGGTCTGCTCCACCGAGCGGGCTTCCATGTACCCGTCGTGATAGAGCTGGCTCAAAGTGGTGGACATGCCGTGGAAGCGCAGGCCGCCCGCGTGGTTCGGAGACGGGATGAAGCCGCTGCCGAGGGTGTACATCTTGGCAAGCGGGCAGATCATGCCGGTGTCACAGAAGTCATAGGCAAACTTGCCGCGGGTAAAGCTCGGGCAGGAGGCGGGCTCGACAGCGATGAAGCGGTAATCCGCTTCGCCGCGCAGCTTTTCGCCCATGAAGGGCGCGATCAGGCCGCCGAGGTTGGAGCCGCCGCCGGCGCAGCCGATGATGATGTCGGGCTTGACGCCGATCTTGTCAAAGGCCGCTTTTGTCTCCAGGCCGATGATGCTCTGGTGCAGCAGGACCTGGTTGAGTACGCTGCCGAGCACATAGCGATAGCCGGGATTCTGGGTGGCGACCTCCACCGCCTCGGAGATCGCGCAGCCGAGAGAGCCGGTGGTGCCGGGGTGCTCGGCCAGGATCTTCCGGCCCACAGCTGTCTCCATAGAGGGCGAGGGCGTGACACTCGCGCCGTAGGTTCGCATGACCTCACGGCGGAAGGGTTTCTGCTCGTAGCTGACCTTGACCATGAAAACCTTGCAGTCAAGCCCGAGATACGCGCAGGCCATGGACAATGCCGTACCCCACTGACCGGCGCCGGTCTCTGTGGTAACACCCTTGAGGCCCTGCTTTTTGGCGTAATAGGCCTGGGCGATGGCGGAGTTCAATTTGTGGCTGCCGGAGGTGTTGTTGCCTTCAAACTTGTAATAGATCTTTGCCGGGGTGTTCAGCACCTTCTCCAGGCAGTAGGCGCGCACCAGTGGAGACGGACGGTACATTTTGTAAAAGTCCAGGATCTCCTGTGGAATGGGGAAAAAAGCGGTGTCGTTGTCGAGCTCCTGTTTGACAAGCTCTTCGCAGAAGATCGGGGTCAGCTCATCGGCGCTGAGGGGCTTGTGCGTCGCCGGATTGAGCAGCGGCGCGGGCTTGACCTTCATATCGGCCCGGAGATTGTACCAGGCCGTGGGGATCTCCTTTTCTTCAAGATAGGTTTTGTACGGGATTTTGTTTTCAGTCATGGGAATCGCTCCTTTTCCTAAGTGTCAGAGACAAAGAAAAAAGCCCCTGTCTCTGCAAGACGCAGGGACAAGAGCCTAAGCTCCTGCGGTACCACCCGGCTTGGCGCAGACGCGCCCACTCTTGCGTGCTGTCACACGCCGGCCCTTTGATAACGGATCGCCAGCTCCGTCGCCCATACTGAGGGAAATCTCCCCTGTTCTGTTTGCCCTCACGGGGCCATTCCCCCGCGTGCTCTCTGCCGCCTTGCACCACCCGACGGCTCTCTGAAAGAAAACACACTGCGGAGTACTACTCCCGTTCCTCGGTTTATGGGCACATCATAGCACTAATGATTTAAAGTGTCAAGAGTGTTTTCTTGCTCGCTGATATTGTTTTAGGCACTTTTCATAAAATGCGATTGACACGAAGCTCGGATTCCTGTAAAATTATAATGGTTTATACTATAATCATAAGCTAACCACTTGTGTCTCGGAAAGGAGTCCCCCATGGAAGAGAGCCTGGATCAATTTATATTGGAAAACTTTGATACTGCCCTTTCCGCGGGTCATATACAGGTCTACTACCAGCCGGTGATTCGCACGATCTCCGGGCAGCTTTGCAGCTTTGAAGCCCTCGCCCGCTGGATCGACCCTGATCGCGGCATGCTGCCGCCCGATGCCTTTATCCCGGTACTCGAGCAGGCAAAGCGCATCCACAGACTGGACAGCTTCGTGATTGAGACAGTTTGCCGCCGCATTCGTCAGTCTGTTGAGAACAACCAGACCCCCATTCCCGTCTCCATCAATCTCTCCCGCATGGACTTTACGCACTGCGATATTTTCTCCGTGGTGGACGAAAATGCCCGCGCCTTCCATATCCTCCATGATTTTCTGTACATTGAAATCACCGAAAGCGTCCTGGCCGAGCAGGAGGGACAGATGCGCGACGTGGTGGAGCGCTTCCGGAAGGCGGGCTACCAGATCTGGATGGACGATTTCGGCAGCGGCTATTCCTCCCTGAACATGCTCAAGGACTACAGCTTTGACGAACTCAAGCTGGACATGCGTTTTCTCAGCTCCTTCAGCCAGCGCTCCCGGCGCATCCTTACCTCGGTGGTGCAGATGGCCAAGGAGATCGGCATGCACACCCTGGCCGAGGGCGTGGAGACCGAGGAGCAGTTTTCCTATCTGCGCAACATCGGCTGTGAAAAGGTGCAGGGCTTCTATTTCGGCAGGCCCATGCCATACGAGGCTGCGCTGGACGCGCTCCGGGAAAAGGGCATCACGGTGGAGCTGCCGCGCCACCGCAAGTATTATGACGATATCGGCCGCGTCGACTTTCTAAGCGCCGTCCCCTTCCTTGGCCAGTCGGAGAAAAAGCGGCTTGTCACCGGGCGCCAGCTCAACAGTATTCCCCTGGCACTGGCAGAGATCAGGCGTGACAGCTTCTCCATGCTTTTCTGCAACAGCGCCTTTGAGGAGATTGTGGGCGGGATTGATTTTCTGCCCGAGTCGCTGCGCTCCTGGCGGCCCGCCGAGAGCTCTCCCCTGTCCGCAATCCCGGCGCGGGTCTTGAGCCTGCTGGAAAACACCAGAGCCGAAGGGAGCGGGCGCATGCTCTTTGTCTCCAATGAGGAGTACTACGAGCTGAAAACCAAATGTATTGCCAAGCGCCGGGACGCTTACAGCGTGCTGCTCCAGCTCAACAATCTGTCCCAGGCGTCCCAGGCCACGAGCACCACACGTCTGGACGAGAGCCTGCGGCAGATTTACACGCTCTTTGACCGCGTGACACTGGTCGATATGAACAACGACAGCATCACGCCGCTGTACGTGGGGCTGACGGATTTTCTCACCGACGGCAGCGGCGGCATCCGCGAGCTTGCCCGCAATTTTGCCGAGCGCTGGATCTACCCGGAGGACCGGGAGAGCTACCTGAAACTGTGGGATTTCTCGACACTCGAGCAGCGCCTGGACGCCTCGGGCCGCAGCTCCATCTCCGGCTGCTTTCGCTGCCGCGTCAGCGACGGGCAATACAACTGGAAGCAGTTCATCGTCCTGCGCTATCAGCCGGGCATCGTGCTGGAGCTCATCCACAACGCCCAGGACGAGCTCACCCCCTTCACGCATCGCAAGGAAAAAGCGGAGGCATTGTCTGTCGAAACGCTTTGGAATAACATTCTCCGCTCGGACGTGGTGCGGCTTTTCTGGAAAGACCGCGAGCGCCGCTTCCTCGGGGTAAACCGAGGCTTTCTCGATTACTACGGCTTCGGTTCAGCCCGGGAAGTGATCGGCAAAACGGACGAGGATCTGGGCTGGCACATCCATCCGGACCTCTACATGGACGACGAGCTGCGCGTCATTCACGAGGGTGTTACCACCCACAATATGCCGGGAAGGTGCATCTCCAACGGGGAAAACCGGGAGATCCTCGCAAACAAGACGCCGCTTTTCAATGAAGCCGGAGATATCATTGGCCTGCTCGGTTCCTTCATTGACAGGGAGCTTTTGTACATGCACGATCTGCGCGGGCAGGATACCTCCAGCCGCGACGAGATGACGGGACTTCTCAATTCCCGCGGCCTGTTCGAGCATGTGCACGCTTTTCAGGAGGAATACTATCTGCGTGGTACGGACTTCATGCGCCTGCATGTGGCCATTGATGACATTGCCACCATCAACCGGCAGTACGGCTTCGACTTCGGCGACAAGGTGATCGCGGCTCTCGGCCGTGAGCTCAAGAAAACCTTCGGCGTCAGCTCCGCTGTCGGGCGCATCAACGGCTACCAGTTCGTGGTGCTTCACCAGATCCACGACAATAAGGAGCCCGCCGCCCTGCGCGCGTCGGTGCGGCAGATCGCGGAGAGCATCCGGGACCTTGACGGCACGCCCGTCACGCTCTATCTGTCCACCGGCTATGCCCTTTACTCCGAGTGCGAGGATCTGGACGAGATGACCCAGAACGCCGAAATGCGCCTGCTTGCCGACCACGACGACCATGCGCCGCTCGAGAGAAGGCAGTCGCATACCTCGGACTTCTTCCGGCTTTACGATAATCTCCCCATCTCCTTCGCCGTCTACAAGGTGGAGGTCAACCGGCGCAAGAAGGTCACCGACGCTGTGCTCTTCTACGCAAACCAGCTCTTCGGGCAGCGCGCCGGGGTGCCCGTCAGGGAGATGCTGGGCAAAAGCGTCCGGGAGCTCTTCCCCTTCCTCGATGCCAAATGGTACGACATGGCGGGCCGCGCCGCTCTGTACGGGGAGACCGTCGTCGACACCATGTACTTTTCGGGGACGGACAAAACTTATTACATGACCGCAAACCAGATCATCCACTCCGGCTATTGCTCCGTGACCTATCAGGAGGTAGACAGCCTGGGCCGTCCCGTCGACCCCGACAAAATGTAAAGATGAGAACCGAAATCACCCACCCCTTCCCTGCTCTTTACGATCAGCATTCCCGCATCCTGATCCTGGGCTCCTTCCCCTCGGTCAAATCCCGGGAGCAGCAGTTTTTTTACGGTCATGCGCAAAACCGCTTCTGGAAGGTCATGGCGGCTGTACTCGGCTGCAATACGCCACAGAGTATCCCGGAAAAGAAGGAGATGCTGCTGACTCACGGCGTGGCGCTGTGGGACTCCATCGCCAGGTGTACTATTGAGGGCTCGTCCGACGCGAGTATAGCCGATGTCGTCCCGAACGATCTCACACCGATTTTCGCCTCTGCCTCCATCCGTCAGGTCTTCTGCAACGGGAAAAAATCCTGGGAGATGTATCACCGCTATTCGGAGAGCGTGAGCGGAAGGAGCGCCCTGTGTCTGCCTTCCACAAGTCCGGCCAATGCCGCCTGGTCTCTCGAGCGTCTCACACAGGCCTGGCGGGAGCAGCTTGCGCCATATCTTTGAGCGTTTTCGGAGGCGTAACGCAAAATATTGCGGAAAGTGAAAAAAAACACTTGAAATGTTCCCCAGCCTGTGATATACTTCAAAAGCTGTTTAGTAAACATAATTCGAAAGGATTGAAATACATGTCTGCACTTACGATCGTATTCACCATTCTTCAGGTCCTGTCCGGTTTGGCCGTCACCGTCATCGTGCTCATGCAGAGCGGCAAGAGCGCCGGTCTGTCCGGCTCCATTTCCGGCGGCGCCGAGACCTTCCTCTCCAAGGGCCAGGCCAAGACGCTGGACGCGAAGCTTGCAAAGGCCACCAAGTGGTTTGCTCTGGCTTTCGTTCTTCTGACCCTGATCCTGAATCTGATCTGATCTTCAGGCAATAAAAAAGACGTCCGTTCGGGCGTCTTTTTTATTGCCTTATTTCCAGTCCTTCCAAGTCTCCGGGCAGTAGCCGACGGTGGCCTGCCTGCCGTTTCGCACCACAGGGGTCCTGATAAGCTCGGGCACCTCATAGAGCTTGTCGAGCTTTGCCTCCGTGGACGCCAGGTACTGAAACAGCGGATAATCCTGATCTGTGGTATCGACCAAGTTGTCCAGGCCGACCGCGTTTTTCACGCTGCTGATCTCGCCCCGGCTCATGCCGTATTTCAGGATGTCGATATACTGGTATTTGATCCGGCGCTCCTTGAACCAGCGCTCGGCCTTCTTGGTGTCAAAGCATTTAGACTTGCCGAATATCTGGATGTTCATTGTCTCACTCCGTAATACATCGTTATTATCATCAGTATATGCGGCCGTGTCCCCGCTGTCAAATATTTCTTTTCCCCTTCCCAATCTTTATGGCGGATTTGGCTTTGTTCTTCTTTACCGCGGACGCCCTGGTATGATATACTCATCTCAGATTATGAGGGAGGTTTTTCCATGAAAATCAAAAACCGTAACCTGCCCTATGACGATGTGCTTGCCATTCCCCGCGAGCCCCATCTGCTGCCGAAGAGACCGACGATGTTTTTCCGCACGCTGCTCAAAACCCTGAGCGCTCCCGAGCTTCGTACCGTGGATTTCACATACACGACAAAGGATATGGAACGGCTCGGGCCTGACGAACCCGCCCTGATCCTTATGAATCATTCCAGCTTCATTGATCTCAAAATCGCCGCGACGATCCTTTATCCGCGCCCGTTCAATATCGTGTGCACCTCGGACGGTTTTGTGGGAAAGCGCGGCCTGATGCGCAGTCTCGGCTGCATCCCCACAAAGAAATTTATCCTGGACACGACGCTTGTCCGCGACATGCGCTATGCGGCGGAGGAGCTTTTCAAGCTGCGGCGGCGGTAACGAAATAAGCCTGTATAACGATAAATCAAGAATGTGGAGGTACGCTATGAAAAAACCGATCCTTTATGTGAATGCCTGTGTGAGAAAAAACTCCCGGACAAAGCTCCTGGCGGAAAAGCTGCTGTCACGTCTGGACAGCCCGTTTGAGGAGGTCCGCCTGGAGGGGATCAATTTCCCCGTTTTCAATGAAGCCTTTAATGATACACGTGACCAGCTGATCGCACAGGGGGATTTTCAGAATTCTCTGTTTGACCTTGCGCGGCAGTTTTCCGAAGCGGAGACCATCGTGATCGCGGCTCCGTACTGGGACCTCTCCTTCCCCGCCATGCTCAAGCAGTACCTGGAACAGATCACCGTCGTGGGTCTCACCTTCAAATACTCGAAGGCGGGCGTCCCGGTCAGTCTGTGCAGGGCAAAGAGACTGTTTTACGTGACCACGGCTGGCGGCAATTACGTGCCGGACGATTACGGCTTCGGCTATGTGAAGGCGCTGGTGCAGAGCTATTACGCGATTGCGGATGTCCGGAAGATCGAGGCCGACGGTCTCGATATCGTCGGCGCCGATGTTGATGCCATCATGGCAGAGGCGGAAGAAGCACTGAATGACATGCCGCTGGATTGACATCTTCATGACCTGTGTATTGATTCCTGCCTGGCGATTTGGTAGAATATAAACAAGCTTACAATCACGCTGTAGTAAGAAGGGGGTTATCCATGCAGTACAGAAAGGACCGCAGCGGAAACGATCTGAGCATCCTGGGCTACGGATGCATGCGCTTTTCCAAGAAGGGCACGGGCATCGACATCGCCAAGACCGAGACGGAGCTCATGGCCGCCTACCGCGCCGGTGTAAACTATTTTGATACGGCCTATATCTATCCCGGCAGTGAGGCCGCCGTGGGCGAGATCTTTGAACGCAACCACATCCGCGACAAGGTCCGCATCGCCACGAAGCTGCCCCAGTACCTGATCGGAAACCGCGCCGCGCTCGACCGCTTTTTCAACGAGGAGCTCAGCCGCCTGCGCACCGATTACGTGGACTATTACCTGATGCACCATCTGACGGATGTGGCCATGTGGGAAAAGCTCAAAACCGTCGGCATTCTGGACTGGATTCGAGAGAAGAAGCGGTCCGGTGCCATCCGCAATATCGGTTTTTCTTACCACGGCAACACGGAAAACTTTCTGAAAATCCTCAATGACTACGACTGGGACTTCTGCCAGATCCAGTATAACTATCTTGACGAGGTAGCCCAGGCGGGTCGGGACGGCCTGCACGCCGCTGCGGCGAAGGGCGTGCCCGTCATGATCATGGAGCCGCTGCGGGGCGGCAAGCTTGTCAACATGCTGCCGGAGGGCGCGAAGAAGGCCATGCAGGAAAGCGGCCGCGACTGGAGCCCCGCCGAGTGGGGCCTTCGCTGGCTGTATAACCAGCCTGAGGTGACGGTGGTCCTCTCGGGCATGAACTCCCTGGAGATGGTGGAGGCCAACTGCCGCACGGCAAGCAAGGCGCAGGCCGGGTCACTGACGGAGGAGGACCTGGAGACTCTTGAGAAGGTCAAGCGGGCCATACGGGAGAAGGAAAAGGTCGGGTGCACGGGCTGCCGCTACTGCATGCCGTGTCCCAAGGGGGTGGACATCCCCGGCACCTTCCGCAGCTACAACACCATGTACGCAGAATCAAAGCTCGCCGGGCGCACCCAGTTTATCCAGACCGTGGGCCTGACGAGGGAACCGGCTTTTGCCTCCCAGTGCATACGCTGCGGCAAATGCGAGCAGCACTGCCCCCAGTCCATCCCCATCCGCGACAAGCTGCGGGAGGCGGACCGCGCCCTGCGTCCCTTCCCGTACAATGTGGCCATTCAGGCCGCCCGCGCCTTCATGTTCCGCAAAGCGAAAAAATAGAGCTGATATTTTTGTATCACGATTAAAAAGCAAGGAGTATATGAACATGGCCAAGAACAGCAGATTTGAAAAGATCTATTCCCAGGGCACCATGACCGTCACCGAAATCTGGGTGGACAAGGTGACCGGCGTGAACTATGTTTTTCACCAGAACGGCTATGCCGGCGGCATGACACCGCTGCTGGGCAGGGACGGCCAGCCCGTCATCTCCCCTGTCGTGAATCCGTACAACGAGTAACCGGAGCAGGCGCCCTTCCCGGATCGAGATTTCAGAAATGGAGGTTTCACCTTGTCAAAGCTTACAAAGACTCTAGCAACCGAGGCCGAGCTTCGGTCGATGGACAAATACTGGCGCGCCGCCAATTACCTCACCGCCTGCCAGCTCTATCTGCTGGATAATCCCCTGCTTGAAAAGCCACTCACCGCAGAGCACGTCAAGAAAAAGATCGTCGGCCACTGGGGAACCTGTCCCGGTCAGAACTTCATTTATACGCATCTCAACCGCGTCATCAAGGAATTTGACCTGGACATGATCTACCTCTCCGGCCCCGGCCACGGCGGCAACGCCATGGTCGCCCAAGACTGGCTGGACGGCAGCTATCAGGAGGTCTACCCGGATATCAGCCAGGATCGTGAGGGCATGCACCGCCTCTTCAAGCGCTTCTCCTTCCCCGGCGGTATCCCGAGCCATGTGGCCCCCGAGACCCCCGGCTCCATCAATGAGGGCGGCGAGCTCGGCTACTCCCTGGCTCACGCCTTCGGCGCCGTGACGGATAACCCGGAGCTCATCGCCGCTGTCGCGGTAGGCGACGGCGAAGCCGAGACCGGACCGCTTGCCACCTCCTGGCAGCTCAACAAATTTCTCTCCGCGAAAACTGACGGCGCCGTGCTGCCCATCCTGCACTTAAACGGCTACAAGATCGCAAACCCCACCGTGCTTTCCCGCATCTCCCATGAGGAGCTGGAGAGCTTCTTCATCGGCTGCGGCTGGGAGCCGCACTTTGTTGAGGGAAGCGACCCCATGCAGATGCACCGCCTGATGGCCGATACGCTGGACGAATGTGTGGAGAAGATCCTGCAATATCAGAAAGTCGCCCGCGAGGACGGGAACAGCGAGCGCCCCCGCTGGCCAATGATCGTACTGCGCACCCCAAAGGGCTGGACTGCCCCGGCATTTGTGGACGGTGCAAAGGTCGAGGGCTACTGGCGCGCCCATCAGGTGCCGGTCGCGCCCGACTCCGAGGAGCATATCCGCCTGCTGGAAAACTGGCTCAGAAGCTATAAACCCGAGGAACTGTTCGACGCAAACGGCGCGCCCATCGAGGAGCTGCGTGAGCTGCCGCCCAAGGGCAGGCGCCGCATGGGCGCCAATCCTCACGCAAACGGCGGCCTGCTGCTGCGCGATCTGAAAATGCCGGACTTCCGCGACTACGCGGTGGATGTCCCCTCCCCCGGCGCTGTCGAGGCCCAGGATATGTCCGAGCTCGGAAAATTTGTCCGCGACATTTTCAAGCTCAACGAGAAAGAGCGCAACTTCCGCTCCTTCTCCCCCGATGAGAATAACTCCAACCGCCTCAACTCCGTTTTCGAGGCGGCGGACCGCGTCTGGCACGGCGAAGTCCGGGACACGGACGATCACCTCGACGAGTACGGCCGCGTCATGGACTCCATGCTCTCTGAGCATGTGTGCCAGGGCATGCTGGAGGGCTATCTGCTCACCGGCCGCCACGGCTTCTTCAACTCCTATGAGGCCTTTATCCGCATCGTGGACTCCATGTTCTCCCAGCACGCCAAGTGGCTTAAGGTCTGCAACCAGCTCCCCTGGCGGCAGAAGATCGCCTCGCTCAACTATGTGCTGACCTCCCATGTCTGGCAGCAGGACCACAACGGCTTTACTCACCAGGACCCCGGCTTCCTGGACCACATGGTCAATAAGAAGGCCGACGTGGTGCGCCTCTATCTGCCCCCGGACGCAAACTGCCTCTTAAGCTGCTTTGACCACTGCATCCGCTCGCGCAACTACATCAACTGCATCGTCGCCTCCAAGCACCCGCGGCCGCAGTGGCTGACCATGGAGCAGGCCGTCAAGCACTGCACCCAGGGCATCGGCATCTGGCAGTGGGCCTCCACAGACGAGGGACAGGAGCCGGATATCGTCATGGCCTGCTGCGGCGACACGCCGACGCTGGAAACCCTCGCCGCTGTGACCATCCTGCGCGATGCCTTCCCGGAGGTGAAGATCCGCGTCATCAACGTTGTGGACCTCATGCGCCTGCAGGCTGACACCCAGCACCCCCACGGTCTGAGCCAGCAGGAGTATGATATGCTCTTTACCAGAGACAAGCCCATCATCTTCGCCTACCACGGCTATCCGAGCCTCATCCATGAGCTGACCTACAAGCGCTTCAACAAGAATATCCATGTGCGCGGCTACATCGAGGAGGGCACCATCACCACGCCCTTCGATATGCGTGTCTTAAACCGCATCGACCGTTTCAATCTGGTCATGTCGGCGGTGTACAATCTGCCGCAGCTCGGCAACCGCGGTGCCTACCTTGTCCAGCAGATGCAGGACAAGCTTGTGGAGCACCGGCAGTATATCGCCGAATACGGTGTGGACCTGCCGGAGGTCACCGAGTGGAAGTGGAAACAATGAAGCGGCGCATCTATTGAAGTTCACTTTATTGGATCAGGAAACCATAACCGCCCTTCAACCGACGGTTATGGTTTTTCTTTTCAGATTATTCTTCTCCCCCACTTCCCATACTGTGTTTTTCCTGTTATAATGTAGATTATTAAGAGATTCCGTTCAGCAAGAAGCTTTGTACAGAGCTGCCGATGGTAGATACGGAGGGATTGGTATGAATCAGGAAATCAGCTCCACGCGGGAGCAGCAAAAACAGAGCAGATAATATGTTGTCATTCTTTGCATTGCGGGTCTGCTGATCAATTACCTGCTTGCACATCTGGCAACGGGGTTGAAGCTGCCGCTGTATCTGGACAATATCGGCAGCGCGCTGGCGGCGGCCCTCGGCGGCTACCTGCCGGGCATCATCGTCGGCTTTTTTACAAACCTTGTCAACGGCATCGGCGACTATACCACCGCCTATTACGGCTGCCTGACCGTGCTGATCGCCATTGCCTCAGCCTGGTTTGCCGAAAATGATTACTACAGCTTCCACAAGCCCTGGCGGCTGCTCGTGATCATTGCGGTGTTCGCTTTCATCGGCGGCGGCCTGGGCTCTGTCCTGACCTGGGCGCTCTACGGCTTTGAATTCGGTTCCGGGCTTTCAGCGCCGCTAGCGCAGCGCATTCTCGACAGCGGTGTGAAGAGTCACTTCCTGGCCCAATTCTCGGCGGACATCCTGGTCGATCTTGTGGACAAGAGCATCACTGTTCTGGTCGTCGCGGTCGTTCTGCATGTCATGCCCGCCTCCCTTAAGAGTGCCTTCTACATGGCGGGGTGGCAGCAGCGTCCCATCTCCCAGGAAAAGCTCATGGCCGCAAGCCACAAAAAATCCCGCTCCATGTCCCTGCGCTCAAAGATTGTCGTACTCGTGACCGCAGGCATGGTGATCACCGGTACGATCGTCACGATCATCAGCTTCGTCCATTTTCGCACCTCCGCTGTGGCCGAGCAGATGGAGCTTGCCCAGGGTGTCGCCAATGTCGCGTCGGATGCCATCGACGGCGACCGCGTGGAGGATTTCATTCGGCTCGGTGAGGCGGCCGATGGCTACGCCCGGGTCAACAAGCGCTTCAACGATCTGGCAAACAGCTCCGACAGCGTCCAGTATGTCTACGCCTACAAGATTCTGCCCGAGGGCTGCCAGGTCGTCTTTGACGCCGACACGCCCGACACCCCCGGCGGCGAGCCGGGCGAAATGGTGGAATTCGATACGGACTTCATGGACGTGCTGCCGGATCTGCTGGCTGGAAAGCCGGTCGACCCGATCATCGCCACGGGGCAGTTCGGCTGGCTTCTGACGGTGTATAAGCCCATCTATGACAGCCAGGGTGTTTGCCAGTGCTACGTGGGCGTGGATGTCAGCATGAACCACATCCTGAAAAACGGCTATGAGTTCCTGACGCGCGTGGTATCGCTCTTCTTCGGCTTCTTCCTGCTGCTGCTGACGGCTACGATCTGGTTTGCGGAATATAACATCATCCTGCCGATCAGCGCCCTGGACAGCGCTACCGAAAATTCCGTATACACCAATGAGGACGAACGCGCCGAGACCGTCTCCCGCATTCAAGACCTGGATATCCACACCGGCGACGAGATTGAAAGCCTGTACCACTCCGTGACCCGGACCACCGAGGACATGGTGAACACCATCGAAAATGTGGAGCGGCAGAGTGAGATCATCAACAAGCTGCAAAACGGCCTGATCCTGGTGCTGGCCGACATGGTGGAAAGCCGCGACAAATGCACCGGCGATCATGTGCGCAAGACAGCGGCGTACACGGATATCATCATGCGCCAGATGAAAAAAGAGGGCGTCTATACCGAGCAGCTGACAGACGCCTTCATGAACGATGTCGTCAACTCCGCGCCGCTTCACGATATCGGCAAGATCCAGGTCTCGGACACTATCCTGAACAAGCCCGGCAGACTCACGGATGAGGAGTTTGAGATCATGAAGACCCACACGACTGCCGGCGCCGAGGTCATCAAGCACGCGATCAACACGGTCTCCGAGGAAAACTCCGGCTATCTCAAGGAAGCGATGAACCTTGCCCATTACCACCACGAAAAGTGGAACGGCACGGGCTATCCCTGCGGCCTGAAGGGTGAAGAGATCCCCCTGTCCGCCCGGATCATGGCGCTTGCCGACGTGTTTGACGCCCTCGTCTCCAAGCGAAGCTACAAGGAAGGCTTCCCGTTTGAAAAGGCCATGTCCATCATACAGGAGGGCTCCGGCTCCCACTTCGACCCGAAGATCGCCCAGGCCTTCCTCAACGCCTCCGACGAAGTGCGGCGCGTGATGAACACGAATATGTCCATCGAATAAGCTTCAAGAACAAAACCTGCGGATTTGCCGTTGCCGGCAGATCCGCAGGTTTTTCATGTAGTTTAACGAAACTCAGAGATGATCGACAGAAACACCGATTTTTACTGTTTCAGAAGCTTCAGGACCTCTTCCACGCTCTTGCCACTTTCCTCGATGGCCTTCAGGATCGCTTTCTGCTCGTCCGTCAGGTGCTTTGCGGCCTTTGAGGTCTTCTTGGCGGGGACAGGCTCCTCGGCTTTTCTCTTCCTGGGGGCGGCCTTCTTCTGGGCATCCGCATAGTTGAAGGTGAAGGCGGAGACCGAGAAGGGCGGCACGTCAAACTCAATGGAGTACTCCTTCCCGTCCCAGGGGATGGGATCGGCCTTGACGACCTGGGATGGGAAATTCCCGGTGCCGCCGAAGACAGCTTCGTCACTGTTGAGCACCTGATGATAGGTCCCCTTGCACAGAGCGCCGATGCGATGCTTGGGATAGGCCACGGGTGAGAAGTTGAAGTGGAAAATCAGGCACTCTTTTTTATCGGTGCTCATGCGGCAGAAGCTGAGCATGTTATGGGTGGCGTCCGCGCCGTTGATCCACTCGAAGCCGCAGGGCTCGCAGTCGTTTTCATACAGGGCGGGGTAATTGCGGTACATGGCCAGCAGCGCGCGCATGTAGTTGTTGAGAGCCCGGTGCTTCGGCTCCTGGTCCAGCAGGTACCAGTCCAGGCTGCGCTCTTCGCTCCACTCACGCTGCTGGGCAAAGTCCTGGCCCATGAAGAGGAGCTTCTTTCCGGGGTGCGCCATCATGAGGCCGTAGGCCAGGCGGAGGTTGCCGAACTTGTCGTCCATGCTGCCGGGCATCTTGTTGATCATGGAGCCCTTCATGTGCACGACCTCGTCATGAGAAAACGGGAGCACATAGTTTTCGCTGAAGGCATAGGTGAAGCTGAACGTGACGTTGTTGTGAACGAACTGGCGCATAAAGGGATCGGCCTTCAGATACTCGAGCACATCATGCATCCAGCCCATGTTCCACTTGAAGGTAAAGCCGAGGCCGCCGTCCTCCGGGGGTCTCGTGACCAGCGGGAAGGCGGTGGATTCCTCCGCGATCATCATCGAGCCGGGCACACGCTGGCCGATGATGGAGTTGAGGTGCTTCAAAAACTCGATGGCGTCATAGTTGATGTTGCCGCCGTCGGCGTTCGGGACCCATTGGCCGTCCTTCTTGCCGTAGTCAAGGTACAGCATGGAGGCCACCGCGTCCACGCGCAGGCCGTCGACATGGAATTTCTCCAGCCAGAACAGGGCGTTTGCGATCAGGAAGTTCTTGACCTGCGGGCGCTGGTAATTGAAGATATAGGTGCCCCAGTCGGGGTGCTCGCCGAGTCTGGGATCGGCGTGCTCATACTCGGCCACGCCGTCAAAGCGGGCGAGACCGTAGGCATCGCGCGGGAAATGGGCCGGGACCCAGTCGAGAATCACGCCGATGCCCTCTCTGTGCAGGTAGTCCACCAGGTACATGAAATCCTCGGCACTGCCATAGCGCGCGGTCGGGGCGTAGTAGTTGGTGACCTGATAGCCCCAGGAGCCGTCAAAGGGATGCTCGGCTATGCCGATAAACTCCACATGAGTGTAACCCATGTAGTTTACGTACTCCGCAAGCTCCGGCGCGAGGTCACGGTAGCGGCGGAAGCCGTAGTTTGCGCCGCTCTCGTCCTTCTTCCAGGAGCCGAGGTGCACTTCATAAATGGACATCGGGCGTTTTTTCACGTCCTGCATCTTGCGGGAAGCCATCCAGTTATCGTCCTGCCAGTTGTAAGAGGAAAGATTCGCCACGACGGAGGCATTGTCAGGGCGCAGCTGGGACTGGTTGCCGTAGGGGTCAGCCTTGAAGAGGATGTCTCCGGTTTTTGTCTCGACAGCGAACTTATAAAGCGCGTGCGCACCGAGTCCCGGAATAAAAAGATCGAAGATGCCGGATTCCGCAATGGGCTGCATCCGGTTCTGTCCGGCCGCCCAGCCGTTAAAATCCCCGACGACGCTGACCGAGCGCGCGTTCGGCGCCCAAACGGCGAAATACACGCCGCTCTGTCCGTTTTCTTCAGCCGGATGTGCTCCGAGCTTTTCATAGATGGTATAGTGTGTGCCTCTGCCGAAAAGATAAGTGTCCAGTTCGGAAATGCGATGCTGCTCCATGGTGTTCCCTCCATTATTTTATATAACCGTAACATACATGTTGTATGAAATGCTCTTATTCCATGCCGTAAGGAAATGCCATTGTTTATCATTTTGATTATACACGAGCATCCCCCGTCCTGCAAGTGAAATAGCATATTTGTTTTTCTTTGAAGCGCAGGAAAAACGGGAGATGCCGAAAAACGGCATCTCCCTGTTTGGATATGGTTATATCACGAATGGGCATCGCACGCCCATGACAGCGTGTAGCTGTCCGCGTTTACATCGAGCTTCACCTCCGCGCCCATCAGCAGCGGGTAGTTGACATCTCCGTGTCCCGCGGGAAAGCCGAAGGCCACCGGGACTTTGAAATTTTTCAGAAGCTGTCTTGTGATCATCTCCGCCACGGACTGGAACAAGCCGCCCCTGGCCTCGCCGTAGTTGCCCTGTCCGTCCGCCGGGAGTTCTGTCCACTGCCCGAAGACAATGCCCGCCGCGTTATCCAGGATGTCCCTGTGCTTGAGAATGGTGAGATAACGGTGGATGTGCTGCATGTTCTCGCCTACCTCTTCGAGGAACAGGATATAGGGCTTGCCGAGCTTCGTGCTGTCATAGGCGGTATCCAGGGTCGCTGTGAAGGTGGAAAGGTTGCCGCCGATCAGGATGCCCTCCGCTGTGCCTTCGCGGCACAAGGAGTTGGTCTGGCACTCATAGGCCGGGATCTCGCCTGCCATGATATGCTGCTCCGCCTCTATACACGCCTCCGGGAGATCATCAAATGCTGCGCTCATGCAGGCGTGGATCGACGGAAGCCCCGCCATAGTCCAGGCTGCGTGATAGGCCGTGATGTCACTGTACCCGATAATGGGCTTGTCCGCAGAAGCTACCAAATCCTCGGCTGCGTCTATGACCTCGGTTGCGCCGTAACCGCCGCGGACGCAGAAGATGGCTTTGATCTCCGGGTCCTCGATCGCCCAGCGCAGATCCTCCATGCACTCTTCAAGCGTGCGCACCTCGGCATAGACATGCTTGCCCTCCACAGGCTCGAAACCCCAACTCCGAAGCCCCGCGACCGTCGCCGCTGTCTGTTCCTCGCCGGGCAGGGCAGAGGGCGAAATGACCGCGATCTTATCCCCGGGAGAGAGGAAGTAGCCATCGGGCATACCTTTGTATTTTGTATAGCCGGTGATCCGAATACCGGTATCGGTACCCTCGTTCAGGTACGAAAGCGTGCTGCCGTCTTCGGAAAAAACAGGCTCCATGACCGGGACCGGGACTGTGGTGCTTTCGGGTTCCTCCGGCTTCGGATAAACCTGAACAAAGCCATGCTCGGCGGGGTCAGTGTCGCTTTCGCTGTCGCCGTCAAAATCCTCTCCGGTACTGATCTGCAGCTCGTCGTTTTCTATGACATACTGTTTATAGCTGCCGTCGGCGTATATGTACAGGACTGTTGAGGTAGGTTCCCCGCTCCCCTCTTCGGTATCTGTCCGGGTATAGGGAGCAATGTAGACGGCGCTCGGCGCCTCTGCCGTCGCCGATGGGATCAGCGTGATGAAGAGCGCGCACAAAAGGAAAACGCTAAATAGTTTTTTCATGCTCATTGTTCTAATCCTCCGTTGCTTTGCAGGCGGAACATCCACGAGACAGATCGTTTTCATCGTCGGTTCCTCCGTTTCCCTTCTTCTATCTCATCATAAAGAGAAAACGCCGTCCCGTCAAGTGGAAACTGTCGTTATTCACGGTCGTTTCGCAAAAATGCCCTGATGGCATTTTTACGAAACGAGAAGGGATCTGAATTGTTTTTCGGCTTGCGAGCCAAAAAATCAGAGGCGTTCCCCCTCTGAACTCCCCCTGGGGGAGTTTATGAAACAACTGTGATGTATTGTGTTCAAACAGTAGCATTCTTGCATTTTCTGATGTATAATGGCAAAAGACTTTTATCAAGAGGTAAACAACATGAGAAAAAGACAAATCACGATCATGCTCCTGGCGCTGGCTTTGGTTTTTCTGGCAGCCTGCGGACGGAGCAGCAAGACCCCCGAGGTCGTCACGCTCACCCCGGCGGCGACCGTTCCCCCGGTTCAGACCGCCGTACCGACACCCTATCCGGCTCCAACCTTTGCACCGACACCCGTGCCCACTATGATGCCAACACCGGTGCCGACTCCTGTCCCGACCCTTGCACCGACGCCGTTTCCCACGCCGTATTTCACGCCTTCGCCCACTCCGTATAATCCACCAGTGCAGTCCAATCTCCCGCGCGTCACCAAGGACCCGACAGATGAGACCGTGACGACAGGCGGCAAGTGCCAGTTCGTGACGCGCTATGAAAATGCCGAGCTTGCCGAGTGGCACTTCATAAGCCCCAACGGTGCGCTGGATGTGAACTACAAGGACGTGCAGAACCAGTACCCCGCACTGCGCATCATTGGCGGCAACACCAAGGACATGACCCTGGAGAACATTCCGGCGGAGCTCAACGGCTGCCGGGTCTACTGCCGCTTCAGCAATTACGCGGGCGCTGTCAACACCAATTCCGCCCTCATCACCGTGAGAAATATTCCCGGCCAGCCTACCGCCGTTCCGGCGCGTCAGGGCTTCGCGGGCCGCTGGGTGGAGCCGATCGCGGGCCGCTGCCAGGTCACGATCACCTACCGGGCCGAGGGAAGCATGAACGTGGATATACAATGGTCCGGCTCCGCGTGGCAGCTTGCCCGCTGGCAGATGACTGCGAACGTGTACCGGGACGATATTCTGACCTACAGCGACGGCCACTACTGGGTCGAGACCTACAGCGACGAGACGAGCTACACGGTCTCGGAGGAATCCTTCGGCGGCACCGGCAGCTTCTACTTCCAGAATGGCCAGCTCCACTGGCATGACGATCTGACCGGCCAGGACACCGCGCTTATCCCCGCATGATAACACAGCCGCCCTCCGAACGGAGGGCGGCTGCTTTATTCTGTGTCGCTCAGTAATCCCGGCCGAAGAAGGCTTCATCGACCTTCCATTCACTGATGCCTCTGCCGGATGCCGTGGCGCCGATGACCCGGGAGTAGTAGTTGTCGCCCCGGGAATCGGAGATCACGGCCGTGGTGAGGTAGTAGCCCTTGGGCAGCTGTTCGCGGGTGACGCTGGTATGGACGGAAAACCGGATGCTTTTCCCCTCAACAGACTTTGTCTCACCGGTCTTGTAATTCGTCTGTACATAGAGAGGCACGATTTTTTTGCCGGTCTCCGGCTCAATTATGGAGCGGGTGCTTGCCAGGGAGTTGACCTCGTTGCCCTCATCCACCTTGCGAATGCCGCTGATGGCGCACTCGCCGGTATCCCTGTCACAGGAGATCATCAGATAAGCCTCATTGCCGTCATAATTGATATGCGCCTTGTACTCGATGCCCGCCGCGGTGGAGGAAACCGGTTCCACATACAGCGGTTCACCGTTGAGGCAGATCCAGGTGCCGTCAAAGGTGCTTTCGAGGCCGCCCTCTCCGTCAAGGCGCAGCGCATCCGCGCGGCCATAGTAGGTGATGGTTTGCTCGTCATCATCATACTTGCCGATCTCAAGCTGATATCCGGTCATGAGGCGCTGGAGCTCAGCATTCACGGGGATCACAAAGCCTTCGGCGTCGATAGCGGGTTCCGCCCTGCTGAAGTCGTGGAAGGCGGTGATATCCAGAATCTCAGGTTCTTTGTCGGTGAGCGTGGCGACATACTTTTTGATCTCGTCATTGAGGCAGCCCGCCTGCTTGTAGTAATACAGAGATCTGACGCTGTCGCTGTCGCAGATGTCATAGACATACTCAAGGTAGTACACCAGACCGTTCAGGTCGCTGACATCAGTGGGGATGTAAACGGCCATGCCGGTGGAATCGCTGAGGGTGCCGCTGTCGCGATGGTACAGCACCGCTTCTTTGATGAGGTCCTTGATGCGGCTGCTCTGCTCGGGGTAGCTGTCGATGGTGTAGTCGACGTAGTTGCCGAGGTCCGCGGTATTGAAGACATTCGCGTGGTTGACACCGTAGCGCGTGGCGCGTACACCGCAGCGGCCGATATCCGCCAGCACGCCGAGATCCTGCACAGCGTCGACGAGCTGCGCCCGGCATAGCGCACTGTAGGCATCATAGAGCTCACTTGCCTTGCTTGCGTCGATGACTGAGAAGGTTGTGTTGTTTTCAAGCATCGGCACATTGATGTTCTGGGTCACATAGTAATCCGTATAGGAATCGGCGATCTTCCGGCCGACCAGGGCGGGACTCATGGTGGGATCGTCCGTCAGGGCCTGCAGCCAGGGGCCGTAGTCCCAGCCGTCGCCGGGGATGACCTCCTCACTCAGGCAGTAGTAGCTTGCAAAGCCTTCAAGGGCGTGCGTCACCTCAAGGCAGCCCATGAGGCAGGCGTCAAAGCCGATGATGTCAAAGGCAGGCTTTGCGCTGTTGGGACGGTAAACGCTCGAGAGTGCCTCGCGGATATTCTTGAGGGATAACATCTGGCCGAAGATGGAGTCCTGACCGTAGCCGAAGGGGCCGCCGCCGTGGTCCCAGAGGACCAGCATATTGTGGTCGGCGGGGTACTCGTCCCGGCAGAAGCGCAGGAAGCCCGCCAGGGTGTCCGGCTCGGACGCCGGCTGCAGGGGCAGATCAGCCACCTCGGTGAACTTGCCGCCCTTATACAGGAAGCGCTGGGTGCGGTTCGGATTGATGAGGTCATTCGTCCAGTGGGTGGCGCCGCCGGTCTGAATGACGATCTGAATATTGTCCCCCCAGACGCCGGAAGTCAGCTCCGAAATGTCAGCCGAGGCCATGCCGGTTCGTTCGGAGACATGGACATCCTGCGTTACCACCGTGGAGGAGGCAACCGGCACATTGGGATAGTAGAAAAACTTCGGCAGCTCCAGACCGTTGTCCGCAAGCTCGGTGTTGTAGCGGTTGAGGCGGTCCATGATCGCCATCCGGCTTTCATTCGCGGCGTCCTGTGCCGTGTCTCTCGTCATGACCGTGGTCACATAGGACAGATCGTTTTCCGTATCGTCCTCCAGGTCCGCGCCGACGATATAGACGCTGATCGTCCAGGTTTCGTCCGCCTTGGACTTCGGCAGGGCGTCGATACGCGCTGCCCCCTCCTCGTCAATGGGAGACAGCTCATAGATCTGCTTCTTCTGTTCCTCGCTGAGGGGCTTGTTGCGCTGCTCCATGATGCTTGTCCGCAGAATGGGGACAACGATTTCGTTGAAGATCGTCTCCATATTCGCGGCCAGCACGCCGACGATGAGCAGCAGCACCATCACGACCTTCAAAACCTTTTTCAGCCAGAGGTTCCACACCTTCTTCGGCCAGGGCGCATAGCGGTAGTACTCCCGCTGCTCCTGCTTCTTTGCCCGCTTGGCCGCCTTCCAGCGTGCCCGTTTTTCCTTGCGCGTCAGCCGCTCCTTTGGGGCGGGGGCCGCAGTCTTTTCGTTTTCGTTCATTCGTTTACCTGCGCTTTCTTGTTTTCAGTAATCTGTCCTGTACTTCCCGCCGGTCGCCGACTTGCTCCCGGTCTGCCCTTGTATTCCAAACACAGCATGGTCAGGTCGTCAAACTGCGTGGCCTCGCCGGTAAAGGCATCCACGTCCGCTTTGACCCCCTCCAGGATGTGCTTTGGGTCTTTCTCTGCGTTTTTGTTAAGTGCGGCCTCCATGCGTTCCATGCCGTAGAAGGCGCCCTCTGCATTATTGGCTTCGGGCACGCCGTCGGTATAGACGAAGACGGCATCGCCCGGCATCATCTTGATCTCATAGTCCCGGTATTTGGATTTTGCAAGCGCCCCAACCACGAGGCCGTGTTGGTCCTTATAGACACGAAATACTCCGTCAGTCCCCCGGACCACCGGGTACTCGTGCCCTGCGTTTGTGCATGTGAGCACGCCTGTCTCCAGATCCAGGATGCCGAGCCACACGGTGACGAACATCCTGCTCTTGTTGTTCTTGCAGATCTCCGCGTTCACCGCGCCGAGAATCTCACTCGGGCTGCCGCCCAGTTGAGCACGGTAATTTATGAGGATCTTGGAGGACATCATGAACAGCGCCGCCGGGACCCCCTTGTCGGACACATCCGCAATCAGCACCGCAAGGTGGCCCTCGTCGATGAGGAAGAAATCATAGAAATCCCCACCCACCTCTTTGGCGGGCGTCATGCTGGCATAGAGATCAAATTCGTCCCGGTCGGGAAAGGCCGGGAAAATACTCGGCAGCATGGATTCCTGGATCTGGGACGCGGTGCGCAGCTCGGTGCTGACGCGCTCCTTCTCTGCGGTGGCCCGGGTCAGGTTCTCGGTGTAATCCACGATGCGGTTTTCCATGGAGCGTATCTCGTGATAGAGGTCCGTGACCTCGTCATTGCCCGGGATATCCAGCTTGATGACATCCTCCTTGGTGAAGGCCCGGTCCTCCTTGGCAAAGCAGGTGGCGGCCTCGGCAAGCTCTCGCAGGGGCTTGACGGCGGTGCGCTGGAGAACCGCCACGCTGACGGCGATCGCGCCCGCCAGCAGGATCGCCATAAAGACGAGGCTCTGCCTGAGGAAGGAATAGCGCTCGCCGATGATGTCGGTCATGTTGATGTCAACACCCGCGACCGCGACAGGGTTCTTCGTTTCCCAGTCAATCACCGGTTCGATCGCGGTGAGCAGCCATCCGAAGTCGGAGTGGTAAACGATCGGCGGGACGCTGACGTTCCCCTCGTATTCCTCAAATTCCGGGATCGGCTGCTCGATGGTGCCGATATAGTACATGTTTTCGTCAAGGTCAACGATGTTGTATGTGACCTGGCCCTCACAGTACTGGTAATATGCGGCGTCAACGTCAAAGTATTCCTTGATCCCGAGAAGGCCGGTGAGGAAATCCTCGTAATCATCCAGAAGCGTCCAGGAAACCTCCTGCTCACTCTCCGCGCCCTCCCGGAGCGCTTCGTTCTCCGTATCGCCGTTTTCGGAGAGGTATTCATAGAAACTCGGCTGACTGCGCATCCAGTTCCCGATCAGCGTTTCGTCATTTAAGGTTCGCGCGCGCTTTTGTACCTCCCGAAACTCATCTGTGTTGACTTTATCCCAGAAGTACATCAGCATATCACCCGTCACGTTGTTGGCACACGCCTCCGCCGCGCGCTGGACGGTCCGGTTGTATTTGTCGTCGACCCGCTGGCAGAATATATAATAGCTGATCGCCGTCAGGCCCGCCGCGACAAGCAGCATGCTGCAGATCACAAGCGCGCTCAGCTTTACCTGCATGCTTACCCGGCGCGGCTGTTTCTCCTGCTCTAACGGTTTACTTGTCTTTTCCATGGCGTTACAGAACTTTCCTGATGGTCAGGATGTTCTTCCCTTCCCTGTACTCATAGCGGACATCGTCCATGCTCTTTTTGACCATGTAGATGCCGAGTCCCCCGATCTTACGGTCTCTGGCAGAGAGCGTGGTATCCGGGTCGCTTCTCTCGAGGGGATTGAAGGGCCTGCCCCCATCCGTGAAAGTGATGGAAACAATGCGCGGTTCACGCTGCGTCTCCATCGCCACGGTCACCTCGCCGCCGTCATCGTCAAAGCCGTATTTGGCAATGTTGCTGTACAGCTCGTCGATGGCAATGTCGATCTGGGCCTTTGTCTTGAGCGCGCAGCCCATGCGCTCAAGCTCCCGGTTGACAAATTCGATGATCGCCGGGATATTTGTCTGTCTCGCGGACAATGTCAATTCTTTCATCCGCCGCACCCTCCGTATATTTGCGGGCACGCGGCCAGTCAGACAATGTTCATGATTTCAAGAAAACCGGTCACGTCGAACACATCGTGAATGATGTCATTGACATTGCGAAGCTCCATCTTCTTGCCCTGATCCTCCAGCGTCTGCTCGAAGGTGAGCAGCACGCGCAGACCGGCCGAGGAAATGTAGTCGAGCTTTTCACAGTCCAGCTTCAGCTCGGAGATGCCGTCGAGCATCGGCTCCACTTCCTTCTGGAATTCCGGCGCGGTATTGGTGTCCAGGCGCCCGTCCAGCGCGACGTCGAGGATGCCGTTTTCGAGCTTCTTCGTGATATTGAGCATGGTGTTTCCCTCCTGAAAATGACTGATTTATAAATACTGATACTTGGAACGATATTTATTCAAGGCATACGCCGTGACAAAGGCGCTCAGAAGCTCCGCCGCCGGGCAGGCGCTCCAGAGTCCCGGGCCGCCGAAGAGAGCCGTCAGGCCATAGAGGCAGCAGCTGAGGATCACAAAGGAGCGGATGAAGGACAGAAGTCCCGACACGACGCCGTTTCCGAAGGCGGTGAACAGCCCGGAGCCGAAGACATTGAAGCCCATGAGCAGGCACGCCGGCAGCATGATCAGATAGCCGAGGGAGGCGATGCGGTAAAACTCCGTCCCCTCCTTGAAGAAGATCCCGACCATAAAGCCGCGCAGCACGAACAGCAGCATCATCGTGACAACGCCGAAGATCAGGTTCCACCAGATGCTCAGGCGGAAAACACGCTTTCGCATCTCCACATTCCCGCTGCCGTAGTGGAAGGAAAATACCGGCTCCACGGCGGAGGTATAGCCCATGAAGACCATGGAGATCAGCACCTGCACATAGGTGATCACCGCCAGCGCGCTCACGCCGACTTCGCCATAGCAGCGGTAGGCCAGATGGTTCATGAACAGGACCGTGATGCCCTCGGCCAGATTGGAGATCATGTCGGACGAGCCGTTGAAGCAGATGCCGCCGATCTCCTTCATGTCGGGCTTTGCAAGCTCCAGATGGTAGGAGCTTTTTCGCGCGATGATGTAAAACCACACGGCGTAGACGATCGTGCTGCAATAGCCGATCACGGTAGCCAGCGCCGCCCCGCGTATGCCCATGTGAAGCTTTGCCATGAAGACATAGTCGAGCACACAGTTTAGCACGCCGCCGATCATGATGACAATCGCCGCCACCACGGTTTTTCCCTCGCCGATGATGAGGATGCCAAGCTCAGACTGCAGAAGGATCGCAAGGGAAAAGGTGCTCAGCGTCATATAGTAGGGGCGCAGGTACTCAATATTTCCGTCGGTCGCGCCGCACAAGCGCATGATCGGGTCGGCAAAGATCAGGCACACCGCCGTAAAGACGATGCCGCAGATCACCGTAAAAGTCATCACGCGCGAGAAGGTTTGGCCCGCCTCTTTGCGTTTGCCTTCGCCGACCTTGCGGACGATGACGGCATTGCCGCCGGTGCCGATCATGATGCCGACGGCGATGAAAAGGCTGATGATGGGATAATAGAGGTTGACGGCGCTGATGGCCAGCTCGCCGACATAGCGCTCGATAAACAGCCCGTCCACCATCTGATACACCCCGATGAAGACAAAGGTGAAGATGCTGGGGGCCACAAATTTCAGCAGTGACCAGAAGGTAAACTCCTGGGAAAGCTCTTTTTCCTGGTCCATGGCCGTTTACTTCTTTCTGCTGAAGATGCCCGCGATGGTCTTGAAGAAGTTCTTATGGTCGTCGAGCTTCTCCCTGATCTCGCCGATGGTCACGTCCGCCTGGGAGTTGTGGGTCACGAGCGCCTGGGCAAGCTTCACGTAGATGTCCTTGAAGCGCTCCATGCTCTCCTCCTTGTAGAGGGAGGCGGCAAAGTCGATCATCAGGGTCAGCCCGTCGGCCCCGTCGAGGATCTCCATATCCAGGATGGTCTGGGAGGCCGCCTGGTTCTGGCGGATGTCCACCATCTCCACGTCAAAGCCCTCCTTGCCGCCCATGTCGCGGATGTCCTGCTGATAGAGAAGGTAGGCGCACTCGCTCTCCCCCGCCTGGTTGCGGCTGTCGACATAGGGGTAGCAGCTGTGCTCGATGCCCTTCTGCACCTGCTCGTGCACATCGGCAAAAACGTTGCGCAGGGTGTCCCGGTCCTTGAAGCGGATGCCGATGGGCAGATCGCGGAACAGAAGACCCACGGTGGTCATGTTCTCCATATCCTCGCGCCCGTTGTATATCCAGGAGATCTTCACGTCGGGTGTATGGTTGTAGATGGAGATGGCGAGCGCCGCCACCGTGATGAAAAACTCGTTGCGGCTGATCTTATACGCCTTCTCCATGGCGTTCATCTGGGGCTGGAGGATGCCGAGGGGCGCAAAAAGCTCGCCCATCTCGTTGTCTCTCGATTCGTGGTCGGTCTGCGGGAAGCAGGACCATTGGACCCGGTCATAGCGCTTTTCAAAGTAGCGGCGGCTCTCCTCATAGAAGGCGGAGTTCACCGCGTCTTCACGGCGCTGGAGCATGAGATAATAGAAGTCGGGGTCGGTCTCAAGGCCCAGATAGGTCTTGCCGATATCGTTCATGAAAACCTTGAGGGACGTGCCGTCAAAGACGGAGTGGTGCACGTCAAAGAAGACATAGCCCGCCTTTTCGGTCTCGAACACTCTGCAGCGGCAGAGCCTGCCGCCCACGATCTTGAAGGGATAGACCAGCGTATCGCGCACATAGCGCAGCTCAAACTCGGTGAGCTTTTCCACACGGATGTCCCAAAGCTCCTCCGGATGGTAGCTCTGCACGAGCTCGCGGTCCCGGTTCCAGGAAAACTTCGTCAGCAGGGCCGGATGGTGGGAAATGACGGCCTTGAGCGTCTCGGCCATCTTCTCCATGTCGATGGCGTCCTTGTCAAGCTTCATCATGGAGTAGAGGTTATACATCGTGGAGTTCGGGGTATAGAGCTGATAGTCCACCATATAGAGCTGCTCGGTAGTGAGGGGGTGCTCTTTTTCACGGGCCTCCTTCTCCTTCACCTCGGGCGCGACACCGTCGTTCTGGGCAAGGCTGTCCATATAGAGCTTTGCGATCTTCTCCGGCGTGCGGCCGCGGAAGATGAGTCCCGCGTTCAGGCCCTCGAGGGCGCACCTTGTCACAACGTCAATAGAGCCGAGGGAGTCGCCGCCCATCTCGTAGAAATCGTCCTCGATGCCGACCCGGTTGAGGCCAAGGACCTGAGCCATCGCCGCGCAGATCGTCTTCTCGACATCGTTTGTCGGGGCGACATAGCTGCTCTGGAAGTCCTTCGCGTCCGGCGCTGGCAGGGCCTTGCGGTCAAGCTTGCCGCTTGCCTTGAGGGGAATGCTCTCGATCTTCATGAAGTAGGCCGGGATCATGTAATAGGGCAGACGCTTTAAAAGCTCCTCGCGCAGGGCCGACGGGTCAAACTTCACATCCGCCGTGTAGTAAGCGCACAGGTAGCTCTTGCCCTCCTCCTCAAAGCCGCGGGCCGCGCACCAGTCGATATTGAGGGCCTGCTTGACGGCGGCTTCGATCTCGGCGGGCTCAATGCGGTTGCCGTTGATCTTGATCATGTCGCCGCTGCGTCCGAGCAGGACATAGTTGCCGTTTTCGTCCTTCGCGGCCAGGTCCCCCGTGTGGTAGACGCCGTTTACGAAGGCCCTTGCGGTCTCTTCGGGGAGGTTTATGTAGCCGCGCACATAGGGGTTCGTAAAGCAGAGCTCGCCCGTCTCGCCGTCGGCGACCTCTTTGCCGTCCTCGCCGATGAGCGTGATCTCCGTCTCCACCTGGGGCTTGCCGATGGGGCAGGTCTCATAGGGCTTGTCGATCTTGAAAAAGCCCACGGCAAAGCCGCTCTCGCTGCAGGCGTATATATTGATGAGGTCGAGGTTTTTGTTGTAGAGATTGTTGGCGGGCTCGCTGCCCACAAACAGCATGCGCAGGAAGGGGCCGGTATTGTTGCCGATCTTGCGCACATAGGACGGGGTCAGGAATGTGATGGTGATGCGCTTGGAGAGGAAGAACTTCGCCAGCGCCGCCGTGTTTTTAATGGTCGAATAGGACACGATATAGTTCTTGCCGCAATAGACATTCAAAGCCGAGAGGATGACGATGACGGTGGCAACGAAGTTCATCGGGGCCAGGGTCGCAAGTCTGTCCTTCTCGGTGAAGGGTACCACGCCGTCGATGCGGATGGAGTCGATGGCGCGCTGCAGATTGCCGTACTCATGCAGCACGCCCTTGGGGTTTCCTGTGGTGCCGGAGGTATAGATCGCGTAGGCCGCGTCATGCTCGTCCGGCTCCTCGTGGCCCTGTAGGGGTGTTACACGCATGATGTCGTCCCAGTTGTCGGCGCTGATCTCCTGCTTGCAGCCGCAGTCCGTACGGATATACTGAATGCGCTCGGGGGCGTAGGTGTCCTCCACCAGCGCCCAGGCCGCTCCCGCTTTCCAGACGCCGATCATGGCAATCACCGGCAGCACGCCGCGCGGCAGGTCGATGAGCACGAAGTCCTCCCGCCCGATTTTGTTCTCCTTCAGCCATGCGTAGACACGGCCCGACATATCGTCCAGCTGTGCGTAGGTAATGCCCTTGGAATGCAGATCGTCAAAGAGGATCGGCGCGCCGGGGTTCTGTTCGGTATACTGCTGAAGCTTATCAATAATTGTTTGCATGAACAATTCTCCAGTCGTTGCATAATTTTCCTAATTTAGTATTTTACCACTGCAAATTCACTCATGCAAGAGGCGCCGGAAAAGTTATTTTTTATCATACGAAAGCAAACATCCTGTAGCTTGTAAGTCTTATAACGTAAAAACTCACCGCCGCGTCCCAAAGAGGACGCGGCGGTAAGCCGTTCATATTCTCAGCCGGAAAGGACTGACGAAATCACGCACGCTTGATCAGAATGAAAGCCGCAGCGCAGACGCAGAGACCGCCGATGACCAGAGCAATAATCTTTTTCATGTTTGTTCCTCCTTTTGCATTTATTGGATTTCGACATCTATTTTATGACATAAGTGCTTTCCTGTCAAGTATGATTGAAAAGAGAAGCTTTGCATGTTATAATCGCTTAACGATACCATCACTTCACTTTCCACTTTATTTTGCGGAGGTCATAGCCATGAGACAGTTTCTTGTTGTGGTCGATATGCAGAAGGATTTCGTGGACGGCGCGCTCGGCACCAAAGAGGCGCAGGCCATCATCCCCGCGGCAGTTAAAAAGATCCGAGACTGGGACGGGGAACTATTTGTCACCTACGATACCCACTTTGAGGACTACCTCGATACTGCTGAGGGAAAGAAGCTGCCGGTCCCCCACTGCATTTACGGAACAGCAGGCTGGGAGCTCAATGACAAGATCCTTGAGGCCGTGGAGGAAAAGCCCCACGCCAAAATTCAGAAATACACCTTCGGTTCCACCGCTCTCCCGCGTCTGATCGCGGAGTTTGCCGACGAGGAGGATTTCAGCCTGGAGCTCATCGGACTATGCACCGATATATGCGTGGTCTCCAACGCCCTGCTGCTCAAGGCCCATTTTCCCGAGGTTCCCATTTCGGTGGACGCCCGCTGCTGTGCCGGGGTGACACCCGCGCTGCATGAGGCGGCACTGCAGACCATGGCCAGCTGCCAGATCGAGATCAGACGCTGAGAATTTTACTTGTTTAAAACGGAAAAGTTTTTAACATCGGCGGCTCCGGATTCGTTCAAATCATCCCTTGACAAGCACGCTTTAAAATGCTAAACTCCAGCCATAAACCGCAGAGGAAGAGTGAGTAAGCCAGATCTCCTTTCCCGCAGCGAGCCGCCGACGGTGCAAGGGCGGCGGAAAGCGTTTGGCTGAATGGACTTCCGAGGGCGATCGGAAAGGGTTTTTGCCCGAGTATGTGAGCCGGGGCAGGACTCCCCGTTACCAAAAGCCGGCGTATGACAGTACGCGTAAAGTGGGCGCAATTATCGCGTCAAGCCGGGTGGCACCGCAGGTTCGTTTATTCGATCCTGTCCCAGCAAAGAAATTTGCAGGGACAGGATTTTTTACTGCCTGTCCCGAAAAGAAAGGAAGCGTTCCCCATGAAAAAAGCCATCTCCATCCTCCTCATCGTCCTGCTGTTTGCAAGCCTGACCGTCCCGGCCTTTGCCGAGGAAATGACCAGCTACACCATCGGCATCTGCAACTTTGTCGACGATGCCTCCCTCAACCAGATCATCGCCAACATCCGCGCAAGACTCGGAGAGCTTGAAAGTGACAAGGTCTCTTTCAACATCCTTGAGGACAACTGCAACCTTGACGCAAACGTCATGAACCAGATCATCACAAACTTCCTGGCCCAGAAGGCGGACCTGCTTGTCGGCGTTGCTACGCCGGTCGCCATGGGCATGCAGGCCGCCACCGAGGACAACAAGGTCCCCGTGGTCTTCGCCGCCGTGTCCGATCCCTTGGGCGCGGGTCTGGTGGACTCCCTCGAGGCCCCCGGCGCGAACATCACCGGCACCTCCGACTATCTTGACACCAACGCCGTCATGAACCTCATCTTCGCTGCCGACCCGGACGCGGATCTGATCGGCCTTCTTTACAACGTGAGTGAGGACTCTTCCACTGCTCCCATATCTGCGGCGAAAGAGTACCTGGACGCGAAGGGCGTCAAATACATTGAGCGCACAGGCACCACGGTGGACGAGATCATGCTCGCGGCCGAGGCTATGGTGAGCGCGGGCGTTGACGCGGTCTTCACCCCGACCGACAATACCGTCATGAACGCGGAGCTTGCCATCTACGAGACTTTTGCCGAGGCTAAGATCCCCCACTATACCGGCGCCGACAGCTTCGCTCTCAACGGCGCGTTTCTGGGCTACGGCGTGGACTACGCAAACCTCGGCGTGGAGACGGCGAACATGATTGCGGAAGTTCTGCTGGAAGGCAAGGACCCCGGCACCGTGCCGGTCAAGACCTTCGATAACGGCACCGCTACAGTCAACACCGACACTTGCGCGGCCCTGGGCCTTGACTATGACAAGATCGCCGAGACCTTCGCCCCCTTCTGCACCAAGGTCCAGCCCATCACTACCGCCGAGAGCTTCGACGAGCTTGCAAAGTAATCGACACCCCGCTGCTTGGCTCCCCCTTTGGGGGAGCTGGCACGGCCGATCCCCGACGAGGCCGTGACTGAGAGGGCATGTCAAATAAGGAGTTGTTGTTTCGTTGCTGTCCATTCTGCAAACCGCCCTGGAGCTGGGCTTGATCGGCTCGCTCACGGTGCTGGCGCTGTTTCTGAGTTATACGATGCTGGGGGTGTGTGACCTCTCCACCGACGGCTGCTTCACCCTCGGGGCCGCGGTCGGCGCGGTGGTGGCGATCTCCGGTCACCCCTGGCTGTCGCTGCCCGCTGCCATGTGCGCGGGGGTGCTGTCCGGCTTTGTGACCGCTCTGCTGCAAACGAAGCTCGGCATCGACAGTCTGCTTGCGGGCATTATCGTGAATACGGGGCTGTACTCCATCAACATCGCCGTGATGGGCGGGGCATCGCTGCTCAATATGAACAAGACCGACACGGTGTTCAGTATGCTCAAAAAGCTGCTGGCGGGCACGACGGTGTCGAATCTGTATAAGCTCTTTGTGGGGCTTATCGCAGCGGCGCTGGTCGTTTGCTTCCTGAGCGTTTTTCTGCGCACGCGCCTCGGGCTTGCCATCCACGCAACCGGTGATAACCCGGACATGGTGCGCTCCTCGTCGATCAATCCCGCCTTCACGACCATTGTGGGCCTGTGCATCTCGGGAAGCCTCACGGCCCTCTCCGGCTGTCTGCTGGCCCAGTCGCAGAAGTCGGTCAACATTGATATCGGCTCCGGCATGGTGACGATCGCGCTGGCCTCCCTGCTCATCGGGCGCGCCTTCGCCCCGATGGGCGGCATCCCGGTGAGAGCCATCGGCGCTGTTGTCGGCGCGGTGGTGTTCCGCCTGGTCTATGCCGTGGCGCTGCGCCTCAACATGCCCGCCTTCATGCTGAAGCTTGTGTCCTCCGTCATCGTCGTCATCGCCATCGCAGGCCCGTACCTCAAGGCCCGTTACCCGGAGCTGCACCGCCGTCTCACCCACGCGCGGCAGAAAGGGGGCGAAGGCCATGCTTGAGCTGGATCACATCTCCAAAACCTTCAACCCCGGCACCGTCAACGAAAAACGCGCCCTTCACGAGCTTACGCTGCGCGTAAAGAACGGCGACTTCATCTCCATCATCGGCGCAAACGGCGCGGGCAAGTCCACCCTCTTCAACGCCATCGCTGGCTCCTTCTTCACCGACAGCGGGCGCATCACCCTCGGCGGCACGGACATCACCCTCCAGCCCGAGCATGTGCGCGCCAAGGTGATCGGCCGGCTCTTTCAGGACCCCATGCGCGGCACCGCGCCGGGCATGACGATCGAAGAAAACCTCGCCCTCGCGGCGGGGCGCGGCGGCTGGCTCGGGCGGATCACAAAGGCCGACAGGGCTCTGTTCCGCGATAAGCTCGCCCCACTCGGCATGGGACTTGAGGACCGGATGCAGCACCCGGTGGGGCTTCTCTCCGGCGGTCAGCGGCAGGCGCTGTCACTCATGATGGCAACCATCAACACCCCGAAGCTCCTGCTTCTCGACGAACACACCGCCGCTCTCGACCCCGCGACCGCAGAAAAGGTACTGAACCTCACAAAGCAGATCGTGAAGGATGACAAGCTCACCTGCCTCATGATAACGCATAACATGCAGTCGGCTCTCGAGCTCGGAAACCGCACCCTGATGATGGATCAGGGCCGGATTATCTTCGACGTGGAGGGTGAGGCGCGCGCGAAGCTCACCGTCCCCGACCTGCTGGTCCTCTTCCGCGAGGCCGCCGGACGCAATCTCGACAACGACCGCATGATGCTGTCATAATCGAACACATAAAAAACGGGCTGCCGAAGCAGTCCGTTTTTTATGCGATCACTTGTCGCTGTAGGCGGCGAGCACGCCCTTGTAGGTCATGTAGCAGTCGAGTTTGGCCACCAGCTCAAAGGGAGCGTGCATGCTCATGACGGGCACGCCCGCGTCGATCGTGTCGATGTTGCGGTTAGCCATGAACTTGGCGATGGTGCCGCCGCCGCCCTTGTCGACCTTGCCCATCTCCGAAAGCTGCCAGATGACGCCGGCCTTGTCGAAGATGCGGCGCAGATAGGCCACCACCTCAGCGGAAGCGTCGCTGGTGCCGGACTTGCCGCGCGCGCCGGTGAACTTGCAGATGCCCATGCCGTAGTTGAACTTAGAGCCGTTGGTCATCTCGTACACGTCGGCGTAGAGAGGATCATAGGCCGCGGTCACGTCGGCCGAGAGGCAGAAGCTCTTTTCAAAGCAGCGGCGCACGTCCACGCCTTGGGCAGCGCACAGGTCTGCCATGAAGGTGTCGAAGGCCTGGCTCTGCATGCCGCTGACGCCCTCGGAGCCGATCTCCTCCTTGTCGGCAAGGATGCATATGCAGGTGCGCTCCGGGTTTTCCACATCCAGGATCGCCTTGAGCTCGGCGTACGCGCAGACCCTGTCGTCATGGCCGTAGCCGCCGATCATGCTGCGGTCAAGGCCGATCTCGCAGGCGTCGAAGGCGGGCACGGCGGTGAGCTCGGCGGAGAGGAAGTCCTCCTCCTTGATGCCGTACATGTCGTTGAGAACGCTCAGCACCGCGAGCTTGACGCGGTCCTTGCCCTCGTCGGCGTAGGGAACGGAGCCGATGATGATGTTCAGCCCCTCGCCGGTGATGCCCTCGGCCATGGTCTTCTTCATCTGGTCCTGGGCAAGGTGCGGCAGCAGATCCGTGATCACGAAGCGGGGGTCGCCCGGCTCACGGCCAAGGCGCACGTCCACCAGCTCCCCGCTCTTGAGGGCGACGACGCCGTGCAGCTCGAGCGGGATGGTGACCCACTGGTACTTCTTGATGCCGCCGTAGTAGTGGGTGCGCAGGTAGCACAGCTCGTCCGTCTCGTACAAGGGGATCTGCTTGAGGTCGAGGCGCGGGGAGTCGATGTGCGCACCCGCGATCACGGTGCCGTCGGAAAGGCTGCGCTGCCCGATCACGGCGAGCATAAGGGCCTTGCCGCGGTTTGAGCTGTAGACCTTCATGCCGGGAGCGAGGGCCATGCCGGGCACAAAGGGGACAAAGCCCGCCGCCTCGGCAAGGCGGATGGCGTTGACGACAGCCTCGCGCTCGGTGCGGGAGTCGTTGAGGAATTCAATGTAGCCGCGGCAGTAGTTGTCGGCGGCGACATGCTCCTCGGGCCCGATGAGGTCATAGCCGTTTTTCTGTGTGTAGAAAAGCTGGGTTCTCAAATCATCCATGGTATATCTCCTTATACAACTGGCGGCAGGCGGCAGCGAAGCCCGCCATGTCCGCATTATTAAACAAAAGATGAGTGCAGTGGGTCCTGTAATAGCTGTCTGGCTTCTGGGCCCGGATGCGCGCGAGAGCCGCTTCCCTGCCGATGCTGTCGCGTGCCATGATGCGTGCAATGCGTATCTCCTCATTCGCCAGCACGCCGACGACGGCGTCGCAGCGCTCGGCCATGCCCGCGGAGATAAGCTCCACGGCGTCGATGGCGGCGACAGAGCCTCCCTGCATGGCGAAGGCGCGCAGGCGTCTCTCCGTCTCGTCCATGACGTAGCGGTGGGAAATGTTGTTCAGAAGCGCGAGCTTGTCACTGTCCGCGAATACAATGCGCCCGAGGGCTTTGCGGTCGAGCTTCCCGTTAATTACCGTGCCGGGGAAAGCTCCGTCGAGCTCTTGCAGCAAATCAGCATTGCTTTCCAGCAGCTCGTGATAGATCGCGTCGCAGTCCAGCACCAGCGCGCCGAAGGCCTCGAGCTCTTTCAAGGCCGTGGTTTTGCCGCAGCCGGAGGGGCCGGTAATGCCGATGACCGTCAGGTTCTCCGCCAGTGCCGCGGCAACTATTTCCTCATTAAGCGCGGCCTCACGCAGGATCTTATAGGGCGTGCGGCTCATGTCTATAAGCGTGGATTCCCGACCGATGCCGCAGGGACCGCCGTCAATAACGGCGTCGATCTTGCCATCAAAGTAGGCGAAAACCTGCTCCGCCGTCTTAGGGCTGGGTTCCCCGGAGGGGTTTGCCGAGGGCGCTGCCAAAGGCAGGCCGCAGCTTTTGAGAAGCGAAATCGTCAGCGGGTGGTCCGGGCAGCGAAGCCCCACCGTCTCCCCTCCCGCGAGGACGATGGACGGGATCGCGGGCTTTGCCTTCAATACGATGGTGAGCGGCCCCGGCCAAAAACGCTTCGCCAGGGCGTGAGCCTGGGGCGGCACGTCCTCGCAGTAAAGCTCCATGGCACTCTCGTCCGGCACCATGAGAGACAAGGGCTTGACTGTCGGTCTCCCCTTTACTTCGTAGATATCCGAGACGGCATTCTCATTTAGCCCGTTGCCGGCAAGGCCATACACCGTCTCGGTCGGAACGGCGACAAGGCCGCCCGCGCGGATGATTTCCGCTGCGTCCGCGATATTTTCGGTAATGCGTAGTGTCTCCATTTACGCCTCCGTCTGCGCCTGCAAAAGCGCCGCCTGGTCGGCCGTGACCAGGGCGTCGATGAGTGTATCGAGGTCGCCGTTGAGGATGGGCTGGAGATTGAAATTCTTCATCTCTCCGCTCAGGCGGTGATCTGTCACGCGGTTTTGCGGGAAGTTATAGGTGCGTATGCGTTCGCTGCGGTCCCCGGAGCCGATCTGACTGCGGCGCTCGCTGGCAATGGCGGCGTGCTGCTTGGCCTGCTCGGCCTCGTAGAGCTTGGCGCGGAGGATCTGCATGGCGCGATCTTTGTTTTTATACTGGCTGCGCTCGTCCTGGCACTCGACCACCGTGCCTGTGGGCAAGTGGGTGATGCGGATGGCGCTCTCAGTCTTGTTGACGTGCTGGCCGCCCGCGCCGGAGGAGCGGTAGGTGTCGATTTTCAGATCGCCGGGGTCCAGATGAAAGTCGATCTCCTCCACCTCGGGCAGGACCGCCACCGTGGCGGCGGAGGTGTGGATGCGCCCGCCGGACTCTGTGACCGGGACGCGCTGGACCCGGTGGCCGCCCGCCTCAAATTTGAGGCGGGAATAAGCGCCCGCACCCTCGACCACGAAGCTGATCTCCTTGATGCCGCCGAGCTCGGTCTCGTTGATGTTGGCAACGTCGATTTTCCAGCCCTTGGTATCCGCGTACATGGAGTACATGCGGAAAAGGTCCGCGGCAAAGAGCATTCCCTCTTCCCCGCCGACACCGCCGCGTATCTCCATGATGACGTTCTTGCCGTCGTTCGGGTCCTTGGGCAGAAGCAGGATCTTGATCTCCTGTTCGAGGCGTTCACGATCAAGCTTGGCCGCTGTGTATTCCTCCTGCGCAAGCTCTTTCATCTCGAGATCGGACATGAGCGAGAGGGCTTCGTCCATGGCAGCGCCGGCCCTGTTATACTGTCGGTAAGCGGTGATCAGCGGCTCAAGCTCCCGCGCTTCGCGCTCATACTTTGCGTACAGGGCGGGGTCTGAGTAGGTTTCCGGTTCCTCCATGCGTGCGCACAGCAGATCGTATTTGTTTTCAAGCTGCCTGAGTTTGTCAAACATGGTATACCCTCCCGAAAATGACAAGATATTATATCATGTCGAAGAGGGATTGTAAACATGAAAAGGAGCCGCAAAAGCGGCTCCTCAGTTCGTATTCTGTTCAGCTTCCGAGATATGCCTTCTTGACATCCTCGTTGACCAGCAGCTCCCTGCCGGTGCCGGTGAGGGTGATGCGGCCCGTCTCCAGGACATAGGCGAAGTCCGCGACCTTGAGCGCCATGTTGGCGTTCTGCTCGATCAAAAGGACTGTTACGCCCTGGTCGTTGATCTGACGGATGATGTCAAAGATGCCCTTGACCACGAGCGGCGCAAGGCCGAGGGACGGTTCGTCCATCATGATGACTTTGGGCTTGCTCATGAGGGCCCTCGCCACGGCCAGCATCTGCTGCTCGCCGCCGGAGAGGGTGCCCGCCATCTGCCAGGAGCGCTCCTTGAGGCGCGGGAACAGCTCATAGACCCACTGAAGGTCCTTTTCGATCTGTGCCTTGTCGTTTCGGAGGTATGCCCCGATGCGGAGGTTTTCCAGCACGCTCAGATTCGTGAACACGCGCCGCCCCTCGGGCACCAGCGCGATGCCCTTTTCGAGGATCTTGTTGATGGGCAAGCCCAGAAGCTCCTGTCCCTCATAGGTAATGGAGCCGCTGTCGGCTTTGACGAGGCCGGAGATGGTGCGAAGCGTCGTGGACTTGCCAGCGCCGTTTGCGCCGATGAGGGTGACGATTTTGCCTTCCGGCACCGCGAGGCTCACGCCCTGCAGGGCGCGGATACCGCCGTAGGACACATGCAGGTTATCAATCTTCAGCATCTTCTACCACCCCCAGATAGGCGTCGATGACCTTTTCGTTGCGCTGTATCTCGTCCGGCGTGCCGTGGGCAATGAGCCGTCCGAAGTCCAGGACGTAAATGCGGTCGGAGATGTCCATGACCAGGTCCATGTGGTGCTCGATGAGCAGGATGGTCACGTTGAAATCTTTGCGGATCTGCGCGATGAACTGCGTGAGGTCGCCGGTCTCCTGCGGGTTCATGCCGGCTGCCGGTTCGTCAAGCAGGAGAAGAGACGGCTCGGTGGCGAGCGCGCGGGCAATTTCGAGGCGGCGCTGCTTGCCGTAGGGCAACGAGGTTGCCAAATCATCCTTCTCATCCTCCAGGCCCACCACGCGCAGAAGATCCATGACCTCGGCACGGTGCCGTTCCTCCTCGGCGCTGTTGAGGCGGAAGGCGGCGGAGAAGAGATTGCTTGAGCGCTTCATGTGCTTGGCAATGAGGATGTTGTCGAACACCGTCATACTCTTCCACAGACGGATATTCTGGAAGGTTCGCGCCATGCCGAGAGCGGTGAGCTTGTCGGGCGTGGGCTCCTTGATCTCGTGGAACATGTCGCCGTTTGCGCCGAGATAGCTCTTTTTCATCTTGCCGTGGGGGTAGTTTTCCACCACGCACGAGCCGTCAAAGCTGACGCGGCCGTTGGTCGGCGCGTAGACGCCGGTAATGACGTTGAAGGCCGTGGTCTTGCCCGCGCCGTTGGGGCCGATGATGGCGACGATCTCACCCTCATGGACCTCCATCGACAGGTCGTTGACAGCCACGACGCCGCCGAACTGCATGGTGACATGCTCCACCAGCAGCTTTGTTTTCTGCTCGCTCATGACTGTGCCTCCTTCGCCGGGTCTTTCTTCTTTTTCCGGAACAGGTCAGGCAGCTCCTTCTCGCCCATGATGCCCTCGCGGAAGAAGAGCACCACGATCATGATAATGACGGAAAAGACCACAAGCCGAAAGCCGTTGCGGAAAATGTTCGGCGCCTCTATGCCGAGGAACTTGCCGGAGTCGAGGCCTCTCAGCCACCATTCGGACGCCGCCACAAACAGGAGCGAACCGATGACCGAGCCCGTGATGGAGCCGATGCCGCCGAGCACCACCATGAGCAATATCTCATAGGTCATGGCGGATTTGAAGTTGTTGGCCTGAGCGATAGACAGGACCATCGCAAGCGTCGCGCCCGCGACGCCCGCGAAGAAGGAGCTCGTGACAAAGGCGATCATCTTGTGCTTTGCCAGATTTATGCCCATGGCCTCCGCCGCCACCTCATCGTCACGGATGGCCTTGAAGGCGCGGCCGTAGGTGGAGTTTACGATCAGGACAATGAGGGTGATGGAGACCGTGGCGATCAATACCGGCACAAAGGTTGACAGACTCAGCTTTGTCCCCGCAATCTCCAATTTGAATTTGCTGGCGCGGGCAAAGTTTTTGAGCAGGTTTGAGCCGTTGGTGATGGGACCGAGCTTGCTCCACTGGAAGACGGCGCGGATGATCTCGGCAAAGCCGAGGGTCGCAATGGCAAGGTAGTCGGACTTGAGGCGCAGAACCGGAAGGCCGATCAGCCACGCCATCAGCGCCGCGACGAGGCCCGCCAGCACCAGCGCGATGAAAACGCCCAGGGCTGTGCCGAAGCCGCCCATATGCTGGGAGAGCTTTTCCGGGATGGAGAAGCGGATGGCCGCGTCAAAGTACTGATATACCGCGTCGCGGGATTTGTCGGGGATGGTGAAGATGGCATAGGTGTAGGCACCCAGGAGCATGAAGCCCGCGTGGCCCAGGGAGAAGAGACCCGTGTAGCCGTTCAGGAGGTTCATAGACACGGCGGCGAGGGCATAGACCGAGCCCTTTTGCAGGACGATCAGCAGCATGCCGAGCTTATCCGTGGGCTTGATCCACTGGTCAAGGCAGAAAATCAGTGCGAGGAAGGCCAGAACGCAGAGGAAGGCGATCCAGGCGTTTTTCCGTTTTTGGCTTTTGTTTTCGATCATATCCTTCCCCTCCTTTCAGACCTTGTCGGTGCTCTTCTCGCCGAAGAGGCCGGTGGGCTTGAATACCAGAATGATGATGAGCAGCACGAAGGTGAAGGCGTCGGAGAAGGTGGCAAGGCCGATCTGCTCGCTGATGACGCCGTTGACGATGAGGATGGTGTCAAGGCCCTTGATGACGCTCTCGGCAATGCCGATGATGAAGGCGCCGATCACCGCGCCGGGGATCGAGCCGATGCCGCCGAACACCGCCGCCACGAAGGCTTTCAGACCGGGCATGGCGCCCGAGGTGGGCACAACGCCGGGGTAGTTTGTGAAGAAGAGGATGGAGCCGACGGCGGCGAGGAAGGTTCCGATGATGAAGGTGGCGGATATGACGCGGTTGATCTGAATGCCCATGAGCTGGGAGGTTTCAAAATCGCGGGACACCGCGCGCATGGCCATGCCGATCTTGGTGTGGTTGATGAGCATGACGAGGGCGAACACCAGCACGATGGTCAGAAACGGCGTGATGACCGTGACGCGGGAGGTCTCCATGCCGAAGAGGCTGATGCGGTCGGAGATCCAGGGGATCTGGGGATAGTTCTTGTTCAGACCGCCGGTGATGTACAGGGCGAGGTTCTGCAGCAGATAGCTCACGCCGATGGCAGAAATCATGACGGACATGCGCGGCGCGGACCTCAGCGGCTTGTAGGCCACGCGCTCGATGGTGAAGCCAAGCAGCACCGTCAGGAGGATCATCAGCGGGATCGAGAGATAAAGCGGCAGGGAGGCCGAGAGATATACCATCATCAGGCCCGCCACCATGAACACATCGCCGTGGGCGAAGTTAATCAGGCGCAGGATGCCGTAGACCATGGTGTAGCCGATGGCGATCAGCGCGTACTGCCCGCCCACCGAGATGCCGGAGATAATATAAGGGAGGGTCGTTTTCAAAACATCCATAAGCGGATTTCCTTCCTGTGGGGGATTTTATATATGCGTCCCGGATTAAGTGCGGTGTTTGGATTGAGGCGTTTTACAGTTGGTAAAACGCTAACCTACTTTTTCATATACATGCAAGTGCTGGCGGGAGCTGTGACCCCCGCCAGCGAAGAAATCATTTGATTGATCCGGAAACTCAGCCGACAGTGGCGACGGACACGAAGTCCCAAACGCCGGTCTCGGTGTTGCACTGCTTGACAAAGGCGCTGTCACGCTTGGCATCGCCGATGTCGTCGAATGCGATTGCGCCGGTCACGCCGGTGTAGGTGACGGAGGGCAGGACCTCGAGCACGTCGGCAGGATCGGTGGAGCCTGCGGCCTTGAGAGCCTCGAGAGCCACATAGTAGGCGTCAAAGCCCATGACGGTCACGGCAGCCAGCTCGTCGTTGCCGCCGTTGTTGGCAAGGGCGGTGGCGTCGGAGTTGATCCAGGACTTGATGCCGGCGTCAAACTCGGCATCCGCGCCTTCCTGGTAGAAGGTGGTCACGCAGATCTTGACATTGGTGCCCTTGGCAGCCTGGAGGATGACGTTGGAGTCCCAGGTGTCGCCGGCGAGGATGGGCATGCCCAGCGCCTGGGTGTCAGCCTTGGCAATGATCTGGGCGGCAGCCTCGGTGGAGACGGGAGAGAAGAACACATCGCAGCCCTGGTTCTGGGCGTTGGTGATGTAGGTGGAGTAGTCAGAGGTGCCTTCCGGGAACTGCTCATAGACGCAGTTGTCCTTGCCGAAGGCCTCGATGAAGTAGTTGCACAGACCGCCCGAGTAGTCGTCGCCCTGCTTGGCCAGGCAGTAGGCCTTGGTGGCGCCGAGCTCAGACTTGGCGAAGTTTGCAAGGACGGTGCCCTGGAAGGGATCGAGGAAGCAGATGCGGAAGTACACATCGCAGCCCGCGGTGACCTGGGGGTTGGTGCAGGTGACGCCGATGGCGGGTACGCCGGCAGCGTCAAAGGTGTCGCTTGCGGCGATGGAGACGCCGGAGCCGTAGGAGCCGAGGACCAGGGACACGCCGCTGGAGATCAGGGTCTGGGCCGCGGTGGGCGCCTTGTCATTGGAGGAGGCGTTATCAGCATAGATGAGCTCCACATCATAGGTGGTGCCGCCGATGTCGACGGTGGGGGTCAGGTGGTTTGCGTACTGCATGCCCAGGACCTCCTGCTTGCCGCCCGCGCCGTTGTCGCCGGACTGAGGCTCGAACACGCCGATTTTCACGACGGGGTTATCGGCATGGGCAACGCCGATAGAACACAGGGCAAAGATCATGATCAGGGCCAGTGTTAAAGACAGAACCTTTTTCATTTTGTTTCCTCCCTTTTTTGAGTCCGTATTTCAAAGACAGCTGTCTTTGTTCTAACACATGTTTATTATGCACGTTAAACCGTTAAATTGCAATTGTGGCTTTTTTGAAAAATTTGAAGCAAATCTTTTCCTCTTTCGTCAATTTAGACAATGACCGTGCTTTTACGCCAATCCTCCCCGGGCACGTCGCGTTCTGCAGCGGGGCAGACCAGGCTGTACAGCTCATGGGCGTCCGCGCCGAGTTTGAACACTTTTTGTGCCTTCAAACCAGCTCTTTTGATCTCTCCCGATTTGTTAATGACCGGAAGCGACGTTTTTCCCCGCAGCGACGCAAGGTGATTCCTTCCCCTCTCGCTCGAAGCGAGGACGCGGGCATAGGGCGGAGCGGTCTTTGTATCTTCTGCACAAAGGCCGAGAGCGGCACCGTACAGCATACGCCGCATACGGGCTGCGGTATACCGCTTGTTGGATGCCTCTTTTACGATTTCATCCACGCTCCCGCACTGCCACAGGGCGCGGTACAGACGACGGCCTGCGCCGCCGCCCGCGTCCGGCAGGTCATCAAATTCCTCCGGGGCGAGCCGGTACAGGCGTGACAGCAGCGCAGTTTCGAGCAGAAGCTTGTCCGGCGAATGGCCCGCCTGCATTTCGCGTGAGAATATGGCCATGGCTGGTTCCGGGATGTAAGCAGAGATATTCTCGCCGCCGCGCAGCAATTCGCGCAGGCACATGGCGGAGGGGTACTCCCCTTCCGTTTTGCTGTCGTGAGCGGCGCCCGCGCGGCGGATTGCAAGAGGCTCCATCCTTGCACCTGTTTTGGCTATTGCCTTGAGATACTCTACCGCGAGGATGTCATTGGGGCTTGCAAGCAGCGCTGCCGCGTCACCCAATTCCTCCGCTGCCGCTGTCTGCCGTGCTCTGGCAAAGGAGAGCGTTTCGTCCGCATCCATGAGGGCGCGGATGTGCTCCCGGGCTTCTTCGCCCGAGAGGAAGCCAGCGAGGGAGCACAGCGCCGCCGTGTCGGCGCTCTCGCTGCCGAAGCTGAGAGTGTCGCAGCCGAGGGCCGAGAGCAGGGACACCGATCCGAAGGCAAAGCCCTCGGCAGAGCTTAAGCACCAGGGCAGCGGCAGTTCGACCACGAGATCTGCCCCGCAGCGGCAGGCGGCCTCCGCGCGGGCAAACTTATCGAAGACCGCCGCCTCGCCCCGCTGCACAAAGTCCCCGGACATCACACAGGCCGTCACTGTGTCCGAACCGAGCAGGCGGCGGGTCTCCTGCAATTGGTAGAGGTGCCCGTTATGAAAGGGGTTATATTCACAGACGATACCGACTGTATGCAAGACCGAACACTCCTTGAAAAATATCCTTGCTTTTTCCTGTAAATGTATTAGAATAGACACAGGCATATTTTATAGTACAATCGCAGCAATTACAATAGAAAGGGATATTAACATGAAAATTTTAGTCATCAACGCCGGCAGCTCCTCGCTCAAGTACCAGCTTATCGACATGGAGACCGAACAGGTCATGGCCAAGGGCCTTTGCGAACGCATTGGCATCGACGGTCACCTCAAGCACAGCCCCCTGGTCGGCGGCAAGCCCGTCTTCAATGAGGACGTCGCCATGCCCACCCACTCCGAGGCCATCGCGGCTGTCATCGACAAGCTCACGAGCGCGGAATACGGCGTTGTCAGTTCCATGAAGGAGATCGACGCTGTCGGTCACCGCGTGGTTCACGGCGGCGAGAAGTTTGCCTCCTCCGTCAAGATTGACGACGCGGTCATGGCCGCCATCGAGGAGTGCATACCCTTCGCCCCCCTGCACAACCCCGCCAACATCACCGGCATCAAGGCCTGCCGCGACGTGATGGGCGACGTGCCCATGGTCGCCGTGTTCGACACCGCCTTCCACCAGACCATGCCCGGCAAGGCCTATCAGTACGCTGTCCCCTATGACTACTACAAGAACGACGGCATCCGCCGCTACGGCTTCCACGGCACCTCCCACCGCTACGTCTCCGGCCGCTGCGCCGAGATGATGGGCAAGCCCATCGAAGAGCTCAAGCTCATCTCCTGCCACATGGGCAACGGCTCCTCCATCTGCGCCATCGACGGCGGCAAGAGCGTAGACACCTCCATGGGCTTCACTCCTCTGGTGGGCCTGCCCATGGGCACTCGCTGCGGCGATCTCGACGCGGGCGTCATCCAGTTCATCATGAACAAGTACGGCATCGATATCAACGAGATGCTCAACATCCTCAACAAGAAATCCGGCGTGCTGGGTGTGTCCGGCGTGTCCAGCGACTTCCGCGATCTCTCCGCTGCCGCAGCTGAGGGCAACGAGCGCGCCCAGCTCGCCCTCGACATGTTCAGCTACTGGGTGGCCAAGGTCGCCGGCTCCTACGTCGCCGCCATGAACGGTGTGGACGCCATCATCTTCACCGCCGGTGTCGGCGAGAACGACAAGGATACCCGCGCCGCCATCGCCAAGTACTTCGGCTACCTCGGCGTCAAGATCGACGAGGCCGCAAACTCCAAGCGCGGCGAGGACATCATGATCTCCACCCCCGACTCCAAAGTCAAGGTCTTTGTCATCCCCACCAACGAAGAGCTTGTCATCGCACGCGACACCAAGGCCATCGTCGGCTGATTTTTCCGTAAATGCAGAGGCCGCACCGGACCGGTGCGGCCTTTTCCGAAACAGTACAAGGAGGTTTCCCAATGCCCACATTTGTCGACTTTTACTTCCCCTCCAGCACCGGACGCAATACCATCCACGGCCTCAAGTGTCTGCCCGACGGCAAGCCCAGGGCCGTCGTTCAGATCGCCCACGGCATTGCCGAGCATATCGAGCGCTACCGCCCCTTCATGTCCTTCCTCGCCGAAAACGGCTATGTCGCGGTCGGCAACGACCATCTCGGCCACGGCAAGACCATCCGCATCCCCGAGGAGCAGGGCTTTTTTGCCGAGGAAAACGGCTGGGACTACGTTGTCGCAGACATGGACAACCTGCATGACATGATAAAGCGGGATTTCCCGAATGTCCCCTATGTCTTCTTCGGCCACAGCATGGGCAGCTTTCTGACCCGCACCTATCTCATCAAGCACCCCGACAAGTACGACGCCGCCATCATCAGCGGCACCGGCCACCAGTCGCGCCTCATGGTCATCGGCGGTTACGTCGCATCCTGCTTCTTCGTGCTCAAGGACGGGGCCCATACCATCGGCACCACGCTCAATGACATTGCCTTCGGCTCCTACAACAAAGGCTATGAAAATCCCCGCACGATCTACGACTGGCTCAGCCGTGATCCTGCCGTGCCGGACGCATATGCAGCCGATCCCCTCTGCGGCTTCATCGCCACGAACGGTCTCTTCTGCGACATGATGTACGGCATCAAGTTCATTACCGATCAGGCCAACATCAATAAGATGAACAAGGAGCACCCCATCTACTTCATGTCCGGCGACGCAGACCCCGTCGGTGAAAACGGCGAAGGGGTCAAGCGGGCCTACGAAGCCTTCTGCAAGGCAGGGCTGCACGATGTGTTCATCCGCCTCTACCCCGGCGGACGGCATGAGATGCTCAATGAGATCAACAAGGACGAGGTTTATCAGGATATTCTGACCTGGCTGAAGGAAAGGGTCGGATAATCCACATATTATAGCAAAAATGACGCTGCTTTTGCAGCGTCATTTTTGTTTGTCGTTGAATTACTCCTCGACCTCGGGGGCGATGCCGGAGGCGACACCGTCTGCGGAGACCTCGTAAACCAGAGCGTCTTCCTCGGCGGCGGGTTCTTCCTCGTACGCTTCTTCAACCTCAACGGGCTGGACGGGCGCGGGCTCGGACAGGGCGCGGATGGACAGGGAGATCTTGTGCTTCTCCTCGTCGATGGCGGTGATCTTGGCCTCGACCTCGTCACCAACAGTCAGCACGTCCTCGGGCTTGCCGATGCGGCGGTTGGCGATCTGGGAGATGTGGATCAGGCCGTCAACACCGGGCAGGACCTCGGCGAAGGCGCCGAAGGGCATGAGCTTGACGATCTTGACGTTGGCGATATCGCCGACCTGGTAACGGCTGGTGAACTGGGTCCAGGGGTTGCCGTCGGGGTCCTTGTAGCCAAGGGAGATCTTACGCTTCTCTTTATCGAAGCTGATGACGTAGACGTCGATCTCGTCGCCGACGGAGACAACCTCGGAGGGCTGGTGGATACGGCCCCAGCTCAGCTCGGAGACATGGACCATGCCGTCGATGCCGCCGATGTCGACGAAGGCACCGTAGCTGGTGAGAGACTTGACGACGCCGTGGTACTTCTTGCCGACTTCGATCTCGTTCCAGATGTTCTCGATGCGCTCGCGGCGCTCGGCCTGGGCGACGCGGCGGATGGAGCCGACGACGCGCTTGCGGGCCTTGTTGACCTCGGTGATCTTGAGGCGGACGGTCTTCTTGAGAAGCTGGCTCAGCTCGGCATCGCGGGGCAGATCGGTCTGGGAAGCGGGGACGAACACGCGCACGCCCTTGACATTGACGACAACGCCGCCCTTGTTCTCTTCGGTGACAACACCCTCGAGAACAGCGCCGCTCTCGACGGCGTCCTCGATATCGGTCCACATCTTGGCGGCGTCCAGACGCTTCTTAGAAAGCATCGCGGTGCCTTCCACGTCGTTGACGCGGACGACAACAGCCTCGATGGTATCGCCGACCTTGACGGCGTCTTCGACCTTGATGCCGTCGTCGGTGAACTCGGACGTGGGGATGAAGCCGGAATACTTGGTGCCGAGATCGACACTGATCTCAGTACCGGTAATCGCGACAACCAGGCCGGTTACCTTATCTCCATTATATATTGTTTTTAGAGTCTCCTCCAGCATTTCATCGAAGGACATTTCCTTCTCAACTGTGGACTGCTCGTTTTTGATCTCGTCGCTCATTTTGTTTCTTACCTCCTTAATTATCCACGCAGGGGTCGATGCACCGGCAGTGAGGCCCACTGTGTCTGCGGCCTCAAGCCTGTCCAACTCGAGCTCCTCGGTACGCTCGATAAACTGGACGTTCTGGCAGTGCTCTGAACAGATCTGTGCGAGATGCACGCTGTTGGCACTGTGCTTTCCGCCGATGACGACCATTGCGTCACACTCCGAAGCAATTCTCGCTGCTTCTTCTTGCCGCGTGGACGTAGCAAGACATATTGTATCAGATATTTTCGCATTTGTACATCTTTTTTTTATGAACAAACAACATTCGGTAAAATTACTGTGCGTCTGCGTCGTCTGCACCACCACAGTTATAGGTTTTTCCCAAGGATCAGGTTTGGATTTCAGCCATTTTTCCAGTTCTTCGGCATTTTCAAACACTTCATGTTCCCCGCACCAGCCGCATATCGCGTTGACCTCCGGGTGTGCGCGCATGCCGATGACGATGGTGAAGCGCCCTTCCTCCTTCGCGCGGGCCACAATTTTGTGGATTGCGCGCACCTTGGGACAGGTGGCGTCATGGATCTCGGCCCCCGCATGTTCGAGTGCTTCGTAGATCTCCGGGGCAACACCGTGGGCGCGGACCAGCACCCGTTCCCCCGCCTTGACATCCTCGGGACTCTGCACGACGCGCATGCCTTTTTCCTTGAGGGCGTTCACCACATCCTCATTGTGGATGAGCTCCCCGAGGCTTGCGCACGCGCCGTGCTCGTCGAGAAGCTTCATCGCCATGTCCACCGAGCGGCGCACCCCGAAACAGAAGCCCGCGCTCTCGGCCACGATCAGCTTTTTCACGCCTTCTCCTCCGGGCTCACGGCAAGATTATTGATGACGATCTCGCACAGGCGGCCGAAGGTCTCCTCGATGCTCATGCCGCCGCTGTCGACCTCGAATGCGTCCTCCGCCTTTTTAAGGGGCGCGGCGGCGCGGGTGGTATCCTGCTCGTCGCGCCGGATCATGTCGCGCAAAACTTCGTCAAAGCTCACGTCACTGCCCTTTTCCTTGAGCTCGTTATAACGGCGGCGTGCCCGCACCTCGGCCGAGGCGGTGAGGAAAATTTTGAGCTCCGCGTCCGGCAGGACGACGGTGCCGATGTCGCGCCCGTCCATGATGACGTTATTCTCGCGGGCAAATTTGCGCTGCATGTCCAGCAGGAAGCTCCGCACTCTGGGGTGTGCCGACACGTCCGAGGCGCACAGGGAGATCTCCGGCTCGCGGATTTCCCGGGAAACGTCCCGGCCGTTTAAGTACATGCACTGCTCGCCCTGCTCGTTATAGCGGATGGCGATATCGAGCGTCGGGAGAAGGGCCATGACCGCGTCCTCATCCTTGCGGTCGATGCCCGCCTCGTAGCAGGCAAGGCCGAGCGTGCGGTAGATAGCCCCGGTGTCCACATAGAGAAAGCCGAATGCCTTGGCCAGGCGCTTGGCCATGGTGCTCTTTCCCACGCCGCTGGGGCCGTCAATGGCGATTGCGTTGAATCCGTTCATATAATTTGCTCCTTTTTGAGTAGTACAGAGTAACAGAGCGCCATCGGCGCAATTGAAAATCATCGCAAAGCGATACCTTCACTCCACTTTTCACTTTACACTTTCCACTTTTTATACCGCGTTTCCGGCGACATAGCCGGTGGACCAGGCGATCTGCAGGTTGAAGCCGCCGGTGTAAGCGTCGAGGTCCAGGACCTCGCCCGCAAAGTAGAGACCGGAGACGAGCTTGGACTCCATCGTGCGGGGGTTGACTTCTTTGGTGCTCACGCCGCCCGCGGTGACGATGGCCTCGTCGATGGGGCGAAAGTCGGAGATGCTGACGGGAAACGCCTTCAAAAGCCGCACAAGGCCCAGCCGCTCTTGGCGCGTGATATCGTGCACGGGTTTGTCCTCCGGGATGTGAGACAAGCGCACCAGTACGGGGATCATGGAGTGCCCCGCGAGATCGACCAGGGCGTTTTTAAAGTCGCGGTTTGCGTATTTATTGAAATCCCGCAGGATACGGGCGTCAAGCTTTTTTTCGTCGAGGCCCGGTTTCAGGTCGATCAGCAGACAATACCGCGCCTGCCCCATGCGCCGCATGTGGGCGCTCGCGGAGAGGACCAGCGGACCCGAGACGCCGAAGTGCGTAAACAGCATCTCGCCCAGTTCCTTGTAGATGAGCTTGTTGTCCTCGTAGGCCGAGAGCGTCACGTTCTTGAGGGAGAATCCCTGCATCTCGGCGCAGTATTCGTCCGGGCTTTCCAGCGGCACGAGGGACGGGCGGCACGGCGTGACCGTGTGGCCCAGCTCCTCGGCGAAGCGGTAGCCCGATCCGGTGGAGCCGGTCAGCGGATAGCTGAGCCCGCCCGTGCAGACGGCGGCGGCGCGGCACGGGAGATAGCCCTCCCCCGTCATGACGCCCGCCACGGCGCCGTTTTCGGCGATAATTTGCTTTGCAGCGGTTTTCACGGTCTTCACCCCGGCCTTGCGGCAGAGGGACGCGATCGTCGCCGCCACGTCGTTTGCGTTGTCCGACTGAGGAAAGACGCGGTTTCCGCGCTCGGTCTTCAGCGGCAGGCCCGCGTTTTCAAAGAAGGCCATGGTGTCGGCGGGGCCGAAGCGGTTCAGGGCACTGTAGAGAAAACGTCCGTCGCCGGGGATGTTTGCCATCATGGTCTTCACGTCACAGTTGTTGGTGAGATTGCAGCGGCCCTTGCCCGTGATGCGGAGCTTGCGGCCCAGCTTGTCGTTCGGCTCCAGGAGCACAGTCTTCACGCCGCGGTTTGCCGCCTGATACGCGCACATCATGCCCGCGGGGCCGCCGCCGATGACGACAAGCTCTGTGGATTCAAGCTGCATATGTAGTCACTTCTTTCCGAGGAGCTTTGTGATTTCGCCCGGGGTCAGGTGCCGCCAGGTCCCGGTTTTGAGGCTGCCGAGCTCCACGCCGCCCTCCTCCACACGCACAAGACGCGTGACCTTGAGGCCCGCCTGCTCGCACATCTTGCGCACCTGGCGGTTTCTCCCCTCGCCGATGGTGACGGAAAGCTGCGCCCGGTCGGGATAGCCCTGGACGATGTCCACGCCCTTGGCCTGTACGGTGACGTCGTCGATGTCCATTGGGCGGCGCAGGCGGCGGACTGCCTTTTCGATATTCTCCCCGGTAACCCAGGTGTGGTAGACCTTGCTCACCTCATGCGACGGATGCATGACGCGGTTTGCAAAATCTCCGTCGTTTGTGAGAAACAGCAGGCCCTCAGAGTACATGTCGAGCCTGCCCACGGGGTAGACCCGGCTGCCGAGCTCGCCGACGAGTTCGGTCACGTTTTTGCGCCCTTTCTCGTCGTGCAGGGTGGTCACATAGCCGCGCGGCTTGTTGAGCATAAGGTAGAGCTTTTCGCCCTGCTTTGGCAGCTCCTTCCCGTCTACCGTGATGGTGTCAAGCTCGGGGTCTGCCTTGTCGCCGAGGCCCGCCTTCACGCCGTTGACCGCCACGCGGCCCGCGCTGATGGCCTCTTCCGCCGCCCGCCGGGACATGAGCCCCGCGGCGGAGATCAGTTTTTGGATTCGTTCTGTCATGGAATTTCTAAAATCCTTTAATGATTCTCCGTAGGGGAAGGGCTTGCCCTTCCCGCGCGGAGAGATTTACATATTACACATTCGCCCGAGCGAATACGAATCATAACCGTGCACTGCCGGGAGGGGCAAGCCCCTCCCCTACAGTATAATGTTTGATGAATCGATCACGTGTGTGCGTATTTCATACACGGATCAGCCAGCGTCGCCTCTTCCGCGTAAACCAGCGGGAAGCGGGCAAGGATCGTGCCGTCCTTCCAGTAGAGAAGCGTGCCTGCCCTGTCCCCCGCGCTTACGGGCGCGAAGACAAAGTGCGGCAGCTCCGCCGTGAGTTCGCTGTCCCTGCCCTTGGGCAGGACGAGCTTTGACCCCGGCGCAGGGATGGCCTGAACGATCTCCCGGCTGCCGGAGATCACCGGCACGTCGAAGGAAAGCTCCGCGGTCAGATCATGCAGGACATAGCCTTCATACGCCCGGTCATACAAGCGCATGTGGTCGTTCCAATCGTCCGGGTCCGAGAGCGTGACGCACACAAGGCGCATCCCCTCGCGCTCGCAGCAGGAGACCAGGCAGCGGCCCGCCGCTTTGGTATAGCCGGTCTTGCCGCCGACACAGCCCGGACACAGGCTTAAAAGCTTGTTGTGGTTTATGAGCGTCTGGCCTGCAGCGCTCGCCGTGCGCTGAGAGTCAAGTGAGCGGAAGGCCGGGTTTTCCATGCAGGCGCACATGAGTCTTGCCAGGTCCCGCGCCGTGGAATAGTGGGTCCCGGCGTCAAGACCGTGGGGATTATCAAAGTGCGTGTCCCTCATCCCCAGCGCCTGGGCCTTTTGGTTCATGAGCCCTACAAAGGCCGGGACGCTCCCCGCCGTATGCTCGGCGAGGGCCAGGGCCGCATCGTTGCCGGAGGACAGCAGCAGCCCCAGCAAAAGCTCCCGCACGGTATAGCGCTCCCCCGCCTTGAGGTACATGGACGAGCCCTCCACCGCACAGTGTCGGGCCTGCGCCGTGACGCTATCGTCGAACGCGGCATGCTCCAGGCACACCAGCGCCGTCATGAGCTTGGTCGTGCTGGCGATGAGGCAGCGGCTGTCCGCGTTTTTGGAAAAGAGCGTGCTCCCGTCGTCGGCGCAGAGGACGATCGCGCTCTTTGCCTGCACCGTCGCCGCCTCCGCGTGCGCTGGGACGGGCAGTGTGAGGAGCAGAAGGCATATGAGCAATGTACAGATTGAAGACCGAATAATAAGCACCACCCTGCTGAAATTTTGGGCAGTGCTTATTATGCGCCTTCATGCGCCGATTATTTTTTGTTGTCCTTATCTTCGTTGTGCTTGTCGATAAAGGCGTCAATGCGGTCCATGACCTGGGGCACCAGGTCGATCACGCGGTCGACGGTGGTGCTGGCGGGCGGGGTGACATTGACCATGCGCACAACGCCGTCCTTGATGATCAGAAAGCCGATGGGTTCGATCTTGACGCCGGTGGCATTGCCGCCGCCGTAGGGGCGGGTCTCCCCTTCCTTCTTGCTGAACTCCACGCCGCCGCCGCCGAAGCCGACGCTGATCCTGGAAATGGGGACCAGCATGATCCCGTCGGGGGTAAAGATGGGATCGCCTACGACCGTGTCGACCTTGAGAATGTTCTTGACACTCTCCATTGTGTTCTGCATCAGTACACCGATCGGATTATTCTCCATGTGAGTCATTCCTTTCCTCAGACTTCTCTTTTTGGATCTCTATGTCAGATGTTGTTTCGCTCTGTTTGTCAATAACGGACTCCGTGCCGTTTTGTTTGGCAAGCTTGGCCTCCCTGCGCAGGCGCAGCTTGTTCTTGATGAGCACCACGACCACGCCCCAGCCCACCGCGAGGGCCATGCGCACCACCTGAATCAGGCGCAGCGTCAAGCTGATTTCAAATTCGACGCTTGGAAATTCTTCAATAAAGTTTGCGTCCGTCCACACATCGGGTTTGCAGGTAATTTTGAACTTGCGCGCGCAGATGGGGGCCAGCGTGCTCAGGGCCCAGTTGACGTAGCCGAGGGACATGGCGGTGTTGTAGGGATCGATCCCGCCCGCCGTAAAGTGCAGCATGAATTTGCGCACCGTGAGCTTGCCAAATTTGCCGAGGCCGTTGATCGCCCGCTTGATCAGCTCGAAGATCTCCTCTTTGGTGAAGTTGAGGCTCCGCTTCTTTTTGGGCTTTTCCTCCTTCGGCTTTTCCTTCTTGGGCGGCTCTTCCTTCTTTGGTTTGGGCTTTTCCTCCTTGGGCGGCTTGTTCGGGTCCTGCGGCTTTTTCGGCAGGAGCTGCAGGGCAAAGCCGTCCGCGCGGACTGCCAGTTTGAACACCTTGTCCACATAGCCCACATCCGCGCCGATGGGCACGAAGAGCACCAGCGCAAGGATCAGCAGCACGAGTCCCACAAGGATCCAGGCCACCACAGGCAAGTAGATAAACAGCAGCACCAGGGCGACTATAACGCCGAGGGCTATCCATCCGATCAAACTCATCCCTCCTCGCTGTTTGTGTCAGGGGCATCCTCCGTGCTTGTTTGTTCCGTCTGCTGGGGTTTGGTAAGCTTGTCGATCGCGCTTTGTATCTTTTCGAGGCCCTCGCTGCCGCTGATTTCCGGCAGGACGGGCAGCTCGGAGAGCTTTGTGACGCCCATGGTGCGCAAAAACGCGTCCGTCGTGCGGAAAACGGCGGGGCGGCCCGGGGCCTCCAGACGTCCGCACTCCTCGATGAGGCCGCGTTCTGTGAGCATGCTCACGGTATAGGAGCTGTCCACGCCGCGCACCTGTTCCACATAGGCCCTTGTCACGGGCTGGAAGTAGGCCACCACCGCGAGCGTCTCCAGTGCGCTCTGGGAGAGCATGGGGGGCTTTCGCGTCTCGAGACAGCGGCTGATGACGGCAGCAAATTCTGGGGCCGAGCACATCTGCGCCTTGTCGTCAAGCCGCAAAATGCGCATGCCGCGCTCCTCTTTCTCATAGCGTTCGGCCAGGGCGTCCACCGTATCGGAGACCGCCTGCTCGTCAGCCACCAGCACCAGCGACAGGCGCTTCATGGGCACGCTGTCCCCGGCGGCAAAGAGTATGGCCTCGATGGCCGAAGATAGATAATCTGTCATTTATTCCACGATCTTTTCCATAATTTCATCCACATTGCCGCCGACAAAGCTCAGGCTGTAGCTGTCTTCGGTGCGTTCGATGTGGACGCTGCCGATGCTGCAAAGCTCGAGGACCGACACGAAGGTCGCCACGATCTCCGAGCGGGAGGCGCATTCGCGGTAGAGCTCCTGCAGGCTCACGTCGCTGCGGCGCAGGCGGTTTAAGATCTGCAGGCTCTTGTCGCGCACGCTGTAGACGATCCTCTGCGGCACTCTGGTGCTCATATCCGGCGGGGCCGCCTTGCCGCCGCGGGCATAGATGCGGTACATGGCGCGCAGCAGGTCCACCGGCTCATGGCGGTATTCATATTCCTTGCCGACCTTCGGCAGCGGCTCGGGCTGCTTTGCGTAGTAGAGAAGGCCCAGCTCCGAGGCTTTTTTGAGCTCCGGCACGACCTTTTGGACGGACGTGTACACGTCGCGCGCCTTGAGCTGCTCGAGGGATGTCATGAGCAGCTCGAGCTCCGACACCTCCTCCTCGTCGGCTGCAAGAAGGGTGCGGGTCTTGATATAGAGAAGCTGCGCCGCCATCTGGACAAATTCGCTCGCGATCTCAAGGTCCATGCTCTGGGCCTGCTCCAGCCACGCGAGGTACTGGTCCAGGATGTCGGAGATGCTGATATCGCGTATCTCGATCTTGTTTTTGGAGAGCAGCTGCAGGATCAGACTCAAAGGGCCCTCGAAATCCTGCATGGCGTCCTTCTCATGGACAATGCCCTCCAGAAAGAAATTGGGATTTTCCATGTACGTTCACTTATAAAACAGCGTAATGACCGCGTTGTTGGCCCACTGGGCAAGCGGGAAAAGCTTCATGAAGCACCAGCGGATCGCGGCGGAAAGCGGCCTGCCGAGAACGCCGGACCACACCAGCGCAAGCAGGATCAGGCTGCCGTAGCGCTCATAGCGCATGAGCTTTCGGTAGCTGTCGTCCTCCATCAGGGAGAAGACGACTTTCGACCCGTCGAGCGGCGGGACCGGCAGCATGTTGAAGATGGCGTAGCCCATGCTGATATAGGCGGTAAGCTGCAGCATGTCCAGCGCATAGGCGCCGCCCCTGCTGCCTCCGAGGGGGCGATAGAGCGCGCCGTACAGGAGCAGGAACACCACCGTGATGAGCACGTTGCTCGCGGGGCCTGCAAGCGCGGTGATGGCCATGTCGCGCTTAGGGTTTTTAAATTTGTTCATGTTGACCGGCACGGGCTTTGCGTAGCCGAAATGAACGGTCAGCATCATGAGCAGGCCAATGGGGTCCAGGTGCTTCAAGGGATTGAGCGTCAGGCGTCCGGCCCGCTTCGCCGTATCGTCCCCAAGCTTATAGGCCACAAGACCATGGCTCAGCTCGTGCAGGGTGATACAGATGAGAGACGGGATCACGCCGCTCAAAAGCTGCAGCAGATAGCTGAAATCAAAGCCGTTTTTGATTTGTTCCCAGTCGCTGATCGCAGTCACCCCCAAGATATCGTCATTCTACCAAATTCTGATACAAAATACAAGAGGCCCGTAAATGAAATCGTGCCTATTTATAAAACGCCAGGCCATTGGGTCGACAGCATGATTTATCCAAAGGCGGCTCACTTCCCCACTTTGTCATTGCGAGCCAGTGATCACACTGGCGTGGCAATCCGTTACTCCCAGCGGCCAGCTAATGGTCTGCGGCTGCTTACGGCCTCCGGCGGGCGGATTGCCACACCAGTGACATCGGTCACTGGCTCGCAATGACAGGATCGAACATTCTCGCTTCTGCCAATCTATTTCACAAATGTATCGGTTTTACAGCAGTTTATTGATCTCGGCCAGAAGCTCGTCCCTTCCCTGGCCCTTTTCGGCGGAAAACGGGATGACCGGGACCTCAGCGGGAAGGCTGAGGGTTTCCCGGATAAGCGCGAGGTTCGGCTCGATCTCGCTCTTTTTGAGCTTGTCGAGCTTGTTGGCCACCACCACGAGCCTGCACGGTGCGCCCTTGAACCACTCGGCCATGGTCACATCATCGGCGGTGGGCTTGTGCCGCGCGTCCACGATCATGACACCGAGCCGGAAGAGACCAGCGGCGAAGAAATCCTCCATGAGCTTGCCCCAGCGCTCGCGCTCAGCCTGGGAGACCTTCGCGTAGCCGTAGCCCGGCAGGTCGATGAGGTAGAGGCGCTCGTCGATGAGGAAGTAATTGACATGGATGGTCTTGCCGGGCGTTGCCCCGACGCGGGCAAAGTTTTTGCGGTTTAATAGCCGGTTAATGACCGAGGACTTCCCCACGTTGGACTTCCCCGCAAAGGCCACGGCGGGCAGGGAGCTTTCGATAAACTGGTTGGGCTTGACAGCGGATTTGACAAACTCCGCCTTGTTGACGTTCAATGCTTTCATATCACTGTCTGACGGGCAGCCGCTCCTGGCTCTGCACGGGCAGAGGCGCGGGCATCACCGTCTCGTTCGTTTTTCTTGCCAGGGCCACATCCAGGATGTCGTCCACGTTCTCGGCCGTCACAAAGGAAAGCTTCGAACGCACTGTCTGGTCGATGTTCTCCAGGTCAACCTCGTTGTCCTTCGGGATGATAACGGTCTTGACCCCGGCGCGCAGCGCGCCCATGGTCTTCTCCCGCAGTCCTCCGATGGGGAGCACCCGGCCGCGCAGGGTCACCTCGCCGGTCATGGCGACATCCCGCCGCACGGGGGTCCCCGTGAGTGCGGAGATGAGGGCAACTGTCATGGTGATGCCGGCGGAGGGCCCGTCCTTCGGGACCGCCCCTTCCGGGAAGTGGATGTGGATATCGCGGTTTTTATAAAACTCCGGGTCGATACCCAGCATGGCGCTGCGGCTGCGTATGTAGGTGATGGCGGCCTTGGCCGACTCCTTCATCACCTCGCCTAGGTTGCCTGTCAGCTCCAGCTTGCCGCTCCCGTTGACCACGGCGACTTCCACGTCCAGCACCTCGCCGCCCACCTGGGTCCAGGCCAGGCCGCGCACAAGGCCGATCTCGTCGCGCGGGTGCACGGTGTCGGGCTTGAATCTTGCGGGGCCGAGCAGCTCCTGGAGGCCGGAGGCGTGGAGATTGAGGCTCTTGTACTTCTCCTCCGCGATGCCGGAGGCCGCCTTGCGGCAGACGTTCGCGATCTCGCGCTCGAGGTTTCGCACGCCGGACTCACGTGTGTAGGAGCCGATGATGCCGCGGATGGCGTCGTCCTGGATCTTGAGCTGCGCGGGCTTGAGGCCGTGCTTTTTGCGCTGCTTGGGGATGAGGTGGCGCTTGGCGATCTGGAGCTTTTCCTCGTCGGTGTAGCTATTGAGCTCGATGACCTCCATGCGGTCGAGCAGAGCGCGGGGAATGGTGGAGGTGGTGTTGGCGGTGGTGATGAAGAACACACCGGACAGATCAAACGGCAGCTCGAGGAAGTTATCGCGGAAGCTCCCGTTCTGCTCCCCGTCCAAGGCTTCCAGCAGAGCCGCCGCGGGGTCGCCGCGGTAGTCGGCGGCGAGCTTGTCAATCTCATCGAGGACCATCAGGGGATTGCAGGACTTGGCCTGAATAACGCCGCTGATGATGCGCCCGGGCATGGAGCCGATGTAGGTGCGGCGGTGACCGCGGATCTCGGCCTCGTCATGCACACCGCCGAGGGAGATGCGCACGAGCTTTCGGTTCGTGGCGGCGGCAATGCTCTGGGCAATGCTGGTCTTGCCGGTGCCCGGAGGGCCGACGAGGCAGAGAAGCCCGCCCTTGACATCGGGGCTCAGCTGCTTGACGGCAAGGTATTCGAGGATCCGCTCCTTGACCTTCTCGAGGCTGAAGTGGTCGTCGTCCAGCTTCTTGCGGGCCTTGGCGATATTGATGGTCTCCTTCGTTGTGACGCCCCAGGGGATCTCCAGGCAGATGTCCAGGTAGTTGCGCAATACGGCCGCCTCGGACGAACCGAAAGGCTGCTTGGCAAGGCGGCCCAGCTCCTTCATGAGCTTTTCGCGCACTTCATCCGTGACAGGCAGCGCCTCGATCTTCTCGCGATAGAGCTCGATATCGTCGTCCTCGCCGAGCTCCGCCTGGATGATCTTCATCTCCTCGCGCAGGTAGTAGTCTCGCTGGTTGCGGTTCATGGCCTCCTGGGTCTGGTCGGAAAGCTCTTTCTCGATGCTCAGGATGCTGAGCTCTCTCGTAAGCAGGCGGTTGATGAGCGCAAGGCGGCGCGTGGGATAGCGCTCCTCGAGAAGGAGCTGCCGATCCTCCACGCTCAGGCGCACGTTCTGGGCAAGGTAGTTGGAGACATAGCCGGGGTCGGGATTGGCGAGCAGATTCAAAAGCTGCTCGTTGATCATGTCGCCGTTATACTGGATGTACTCCTCAAACTGGTTGAGACAGCTGCGGAAAAGCGCTTCCCGCTTCTCACTGCCGACGCGTTCGGACTTATCCGGCAGCTCCTCCACATAGGCAACGTAGTTGTCCGGCTCACAGTGCATACTCTCCGCCTTCGCGCGGTAGAGGCCCTCCACCATCACGCGGCAGATGTTGCCGTGGGGCTGTCTCAGCTGCTGGCGGATGCGGCAGACCGTACCGACGGCGTAGATCTCCTCCTCAGTGGGCAGGTCCGCGCTCAGGTCCTTCTGGGCCGAGAGGAAGATGATCTGGTCGGCGCGGATGGCGGTGTTGAGCGCCGCTATGGAGGCGGGCCGCTCCACATCAAAGGTGAGCAGCATCCCCGGGAACACATGCAGGCCGCGCAGGGCCAGCAGCGGCAGCTTCCTGTATTCTTGATTCTTCTGTGCCATGGTGTATCCTTTCTTATCGTCGATTGCGAAACTTCGTTTCACAATCGAAGGACTCGCGCTTATCGCACACGGCGGACTGTAACACGCCGTGTTTGTTCGGCGCGAGGCCTCGCAAAGCAAGCTTGGATCGTCGCGCGCTTCCCACGCGTCGCTATGCTCGGCTCAAGGTGTTTTTGAGAAAGCAAAGCTCCCTCAAAAACGATAAGATCTGTAAACCTAAACTTTTGCAATCAGCACGATGTACGTTTACTCTGCGCTTTTCAGCTGTTTCTTCTCTTCTGGCTCGCCGAGCTCGATATCGTTCTCATGCAACACCAGGGGGCTTGTGCCCTCGCGCACGCTCTCGGCGGTGACAATGACTTTCTTCGCCGTCTTGTCGGAGGGGATGCGGTACATGATGTCGGTCATGACGCCCTCCACCACGCTCCTGAGGCCGCGCGCGCCGATCTTCATCGCAACAGCCTTGTCGGCAATGGCCTCCAGGGCCTCTTTCTCGAAGCTGAGCTCCACCCCGTCATAGGACATGAGGGTCTGGTACTGGCGCGTCATGGCGTTTTTCGGCTCGGTGAGGATGCGCACAAGGTCGTCGCGCTTGAGGCTTTCAAGCGTTGCGACCACGGGCAGTCTGCCTATGAGCTCCGGGATGATGCCGAACTGCAGAAGGTCGTGCTGCTGCACCTGGGCCATGATCTGCCCCACGTCGCGCTCGGCCTTGCTCACGATCTCGGCACCGAAGCCCATGCTCTTTTTGTCGGTGCGCTTTTCGATGATCTTGTCCAGGCCGTCGAAGGCGCCGCCGCAGATGAAGAGGATGTTGGTGGTGTCCACATGGATAAACTCCTGCTGGGGGTGCTTGCGCCCGCCGTTGGGCGGGACGTTTGCGATCGTGCCCTCGAGGAGTTTTAACATTGCCTGCTGGACCCCCTCGCCCGACACGTCACGAGTGATGGAGGTGTTCTCGCTCTTGCGGGCGATCTTGTCGATCTCGTCGATGTAGATGATGCCCTTCTGGGCGCGTTCCACGTCAAAGTCCGCCGCCTGCAGGAGCTTGAGGATGACGTTCTCCACGTCCTCGCCCACATAGCCCGCTTCCGTCAGGGTGGTGGCGTCGGCGATGGCGAAAGGCACATCCAGCATCTTGGCCATGGTCTGGGCAAAGAGGGTCTTGCCGCTGCCGGTGGGACCGATAAGAAGGATGTTGCTCTTTTGCAGCTCCACATCGTCCTTGGAGGCGTGGAGAATACGCTTGTAGTGGTTGTAGACCGCGACGGACAGGACGATCTTGGCCCTCTCCTGGCCGATCACGTATTCGTCGAGGCGCTGCTTGATCTGCATGGGCTTGGGCAGCTTTTTAAGCTCCAGCGGCCGGCCGTCGTGGCCGATCACGGTCTGCTGCTCGTCCTCCATCTCCTCGCCGATGATGCTTGCGCACATGCGCACACAGTCGTCGCAGATGTAGCAGTTGTTGCCTGCGATCAGATGGTCCACCAGAGACTGGGGCTTACCGCAGAAGGAGCAGCGGATGCTGCGTCTGTCTTCATTTCTTGCCATAATAACTCCCTTACGAAAGGAAGGAGGGATCGCATTCCGGTCCCCCCTTCCGCACTTATCAACGCTTGTAGATGACCTTGTCGATCAGGCCGTACTCCTTAGCCTCGTCGGCGGACATGAAGTGATCGCGTTCACAGTCGGCTGCAATCTCTTCCACGCTTTTGCCGGTATTCTCCGCCAGGATCGCGTTGAGCTTTTTCTTGATCTTGAGAATATGCTCCGCCTGGATCTGGATATCGGTGGCCTGACCCTGGCTGCCGCCGGAGGGCTGGTGGATCATGATCTCAGCATTGGGCAGGGCGATGCGCTTGCCCTTGGCCCCAGAAGACAGCAGGAACGCGCCCATGGAGGCGGCCATGCCGATGCAGATGGTCGAGACATCGGGCTTGATGTACTGCATGGTGTCATAGATCGCAAGGCCTGCCGAGACGCTTCCGCCGGGGCTGTTGATATAAAACTGGATGTCCTTGTCCGGGTCCTGAGCTTCGAGGTAGAGAAGCTGGGCGACGATGAGGCTCGCGGTGGTATCGTTGACCTCCTCGGACAGCATGACAATACGGTCATTGAGCAGGCGGGAGAAGATGTCATACGACCGTTCTCCACGGCTGGTCTGTTCGACTACATAGGGTACTAAACTCATTGAAATGCTCCTTATAAAACTTAGATCAAAAAGAGCTTATCCGGTTTGGAGGAAAATTATTCCGCCTTGACGGCAGCGCTGTCGACGATGAGGTTGGTGGCCAGCTCCTTGCGGAACTCGTGGCGCATGAAGTCCTCGCCGAAGTACTGCTTGAGCTGCTCGGCGGTGGCGCCGATGTCCTGGGCGGTCTTGTCGACGTAGGCGGCAAAGGCCTCGTCGGTGTCGGCAAGCTCTTCGGCGTCCATGACGGCATCAAGCAGCAGGTCGTTCTTGACCTGGAAGAGGGCCGCGGGGCGGATGCTGCTCTCCATGGCCTCGTCGGAAATGCCCATCATCTTCTTGAGCTCGTCAAGGCTCACGTTGCGGTCGCGCATACCGAACTGGCTTGCGTAGTTGCGCAGGATGTCCTCCACCTTCTCCTCGATCATGACCTCGGGGATGTCGGCGCTGATGTTCTCGACGGCCTGGCGCATGATCTCATTGCGGAAATCGGCGTCGGCGCGCTCGGTGCGGGACTTGGTCAGATTCTCGCGGATGCTGGCCTTGTACTCGTCGAGGGTGTCAAACTCGGACACGTCCTTGGCAAACTCGTCGTCAAGTTCGGGAAGCTCGGGGGTGGTCAGGCTGTTGAGCTTAACCTTGAAGACCACGGCCTTGCCCGCAAGCTCGGGGGTGTAGTCCTCGGGGAAGGTGATGTCAATGTCTTTCTCCTCGCCGATCTTCATGCCGACAACCTGGTCCTCAAAGCCGGGGACGAAGCTGTTGGAGCCGAGCTCCAGCGCGTAGCCCTCCGCCTTTCCGCCGTCGAAGCGCTCGCCATCGAGGTAGCCGTCAAAGTCGATGTTGGCGGTATCGCCCATCTGCGCGGCGCGGTCGTCGATGTCGAGCATGCGCGCGTTGCGCTTGCGGGTGGCGTTAAGCTCCGCTTCCACGTCGGCGTCGGTGACCTCGGGGATGTTCTTTGCGGCCTCGAGGCCCTTGTACTGGCCGAGGGTGACCTCGGGGTAGACAGACACGGAGAAGGTGTAGGCGACGGTCTTGTCATCCGTGATATTCACGTCGGAGATCGCGGGGGCGCCGACGGTCTTGAGACCGGATTCCTTCAAGCCGTACTCAAAGGCCTCGGGAGCCAGCTCGTCCATGGCGTCCTGATAGAACACCTCGGGGCCGTACATGCCCTCGATCACGGCGCGGGGCGCCTTGCCCTTGCGGAAGCCGGGGATGCTTATGGATGATCTGTTTTTGAGGTAGGCGCCATTGACGGCCTTGGAAAACTCGGCGGCGTCGGACTCGACCACAAAAGCAGCGGTATTGTTTTCTTTCTTTTCGACATTCTTCAGAATCATTGTTGATTTCCTCCTCTATATGTGTCTGCACGCACTCGGTTATGATAACAGATAATTTTGGTAAAATCAATGATAAAATAATAAAATGTGGGCATTCTTTACCATTCCTTTTTGGGGGAAGGCGGGTGTGGTTCTTTACTCTTCCGCAAACGGTACACGCACCGGGGTGAAATTGACGAAATCCGCTGAGACAAGCTTAAACTGCGTCCCGTCGTTAAAGCCGTTGAAGGCCCAGGAACAGCCCTTGCCGTGGATGTGGCCGTAGTAACACAGCGGCACACGGTACTCCTTGAGCAGCGCCAGGATCTCTTCACAGCGGTAATTGCCGTAGATGGGCGGGTAGTGGAGAAAAACGAGCTTCGTCCGCTCCCCCGCCGCTTTCAGCGACGCCTCCAGGCGCATGATCTCCCGGCGCATGATCTTCGCGTCGTGTTCGCCGCCCTTCTCCTCCTCATAAAACCAGCCGCGGGTGCCGCAGATGGCGTAGTCGCCCCACGTGAATGCGTTGTTGTGGAGAATATCGATGGTGGTGATGCCCTGCTCCCGGAAGAAGCGTTTGGTCTTGGCGGCGGTGGTCCACCAGTAGTCGTGGTTTCCTTTCAGGATGAGCTTTTTGCCAGGCAGCGCGTCGACAAATTTGAAATCCGGCGCGGTTTCCTCGAGGCTCATGCCCCAGCTGAGATCGCCGCAGAGCACCGTCAGATCGTCGTCGTTCAGTTTTGAAAAGGATTCACGCAGCTTTTCCGCGTGGCCGCGCCAGTTGTCGCCGAAAATGTCCATCGGCTTTTCCTTATAAAATGACAGGTGCAGGTCACCGATGGTGTAGAGCGCCATACTTCCTCCGAATAAACTCGATAAAACCGGCAGATACTATAGCTGAATCCAAATCACAATGGAGGCATGTATCATGACGGAAAAGAAAAACCACACGTCCAATCCCGGCGTCGGCTGCGACGTGATCGCCTGCAAGTACAACACCGTGGACTGCCGCTGCAACGCCGAGCGTATCAGCGTCCAGAACGAGAACGCAAGCTCCAAGGGCGAGACCTACTGTTCCACCTTCTGCCCGCGCGGGACGTGCTGACAACGCCCTGCCCGTCCGGGCGGGGTACATATCAGACGAGTTCAGCAGATTCGGCTGTACATCCGTAGGGGAGGGGCTTGCCCCTCCCGGCAGTATATGGCAAGTTTCTGTATTTGCCCGGGCGAATACGGGAAATGTCAGCTTCCCCGCGCGGGAGGGGCAAGCCCCTCCCCTACGGTAAAAAAACTACTCAATCAACAGAAAATTTACAGTATCGCACAAGTCTAGGCAACACTTCTATCACACCGAAAAGGCGTTTTCGATGTGATGAATCTCCGGAAAGAGCGTCTTGGTCCCATCGGGGGCGTAGACCTCGATCACGTCGAAGCGTGGCTGGAGCTCGCAGCCCGTCTTTAAAAGCCAGAGCTCCGCCGCCGCAATCACGCGGCGCTGCTTGGAGTAGGTCACAAACTCGCGGGCCTCGCCGAAGTCCGCGTTTTTGCGCTGCTTGACCTCCACGAAAGCCACCACATCCCCCTTGCGGGCGATGATGTCGATCTCCCCCTGGCGGCAGCGGAAGTTGCGCTCCACGATCTTATAGCCGTGCAGGCGCAGGTACAGGGCGGCGCGCTCCTCGCCCCAATTGCCGCGCTCCTTTTTGTCATTCATCCGTACAGCTTTTTGAGAAAGCTCATGCGGTGGATGGGAGACGGGCCGTGCTCCCTGAGGGCGTCATAGTGGAGCTTCGTGCCGTAGCCCTTGTGCTGCTCGAAATGGTATTCCGGGTACTTCTCGGCCATCTGGAGCATATAGCGGTCACGGCTCACCTTGGCCAGCACCGAGGCCGCCGCGATATCGGCGCATTTCGCGTCGCCCTTGACAACACAGCGGCTCGGGAAACGGATGCCCGTATTGCGGTTGCCGTCGATGAGGGCCAGCTCCGGCGCTGGGCTTAACTGCTCTATCGCGCGGTTCATGGCGAGAAAGGTGGCGTTCAGGATATTCAGCTCCTCGATCTCCTCGACCGTTGCAAACGCGATACCGTAGGCCACCGCCTGCTCCCGAATGGGGTCAAACAGCGCCTCACGCTTTTTCTCCGTGAGCTTTTTGGAGTCGTTCAGGCCTTCGATGTTCAGACCGCGCGGCAAAATCACCGCAGCGGCATACACCGGGCCCGCAAGCGGTCCCCGGCCGGCCTCGTCCACACCGCAGATCAGGCTGCAGCCCTCGGCGTATATCTCATTTTCCAGCGTCCAAAGCTCTGTCATCCGGCATCTCCAGTGTCAGTCTTCCAAGCTTCCCCTCGTGGTATTCCTTCAAAAGGGTGTTTGCCATGCGCTCGATGTCATACTCCCCGCGCGAGACGAGAAAGCCTCGCTTCTTTGCCGCCTGCTCCAAAAGCTCAAAGCCGTTGAGAGCGGGGTCGGGCTCGATCCTGTAGCGCTCGCGCAGGGCGTCAGGGTAATTGTCGCGCAGGCGCAGCATGAAGTTCGCGCCCAGGGTCTCCTTGTCCAGCACGTCCGCCTTGATGGCGTTGGTGATGGCCAGCATCTCCCCCACCTCCTGGCTGTCGAACTTCGGCCAGAGAATGCCGGGGGTATCCAGGAGGTCAAGGCCCGCGTCGATGCTGATCCACTGTCTGCCTCGTGTGACGCCTGGCTTGTCTCCGGCAATGGCGGCTTTGCGGCCCGCCACCTTGTTGATAAAGGTAGACTTGCCCACGTTCGGGATGCCCAGGATCATCACGCGAAGCGGTCTTCCCGTCTGGCCCTTGGCAGCGTAGTCGGCAAGCTTTTCTTTAAGAAGCTCGCGCACGGCGGGGACAAAGCCGTTTATGCCCCTACCGGTCTTCGCGTCGGTCTCCAGGATGGCGATGCCCTGCGCCTGGAAATACCGGCGCCAGCGGGCCGTCGCCTCGGGGTCGGCAAGATCTGACCTGTTTAAGATCACAAGGCGCGGCTTACCGGCGGCGAGGCGGTCGATATCCGGGTTGCGGCTGGAGGCCGGAATGCGGGCGTCCAGGATCTCACACACCGCGTCGACAAGCTTGAGGTTTTCTTCGATCATCCGCTGGGCCTTGGTCATATGACCGGGGAACCATTGGATGTTCATTTTTTCCATGCCGTTTGTCATTTGATGGCGCGCAGGACCGACAGCGGGTATATGACGTAATACGCTCTGCCGATAATGAGGCGGGTGTCGAGCATGCCGATCTCGTTCTTGCGGCTGTCAACGGAGGCGTTGCGGTTGTCGCCCATGACGAAGACGCAGCCCTCCGGCACGGTCTTCGGGCCGATGAAGTCCAGCTTATTGTAGGTAAGATCGTTGATATAGGGCTCCACGATAGGCTCACCGTCAATGTAGACGATACCGTTTGCAAAGTCCATGTTGATCTCCTGGCCCTCCGTGGCGATGACACGCTTTACCAAAGCGCGGTCGGGGCTGTACTCGTCCTTCTTGAAGATGACGATGTCCCCGGCCTTGGGCTTATACAGCAGGCCCGACACCAGCATCTTGTCGCCGTTGTGAAGCGTCGGCACCATGGAAGTGCCCACCACGTCGATCACGTGGATCACAAACGCGAACAGCAGTACGCACACGATCAGCGCGAACAGCAGGCACAGTATCCAGTCGTAAAGATCCTTTGTGGAAGCATAGGGGTCCGGGGCCTCCCCCGCCGTTTTTTTCTTGTCTTTTGCCATTTTTGATTTCCTCCTTCATCGATTGCGATCAGGATCGCAATCGAGGACTCGCGTTTATCGCACGCGGCGGACTGTAACACGCCGCGTTGCGTCAGAAGAAGCTCGCTCCGCTCTGTTTTCGTCAAGCGTGACGAAAACGCCGCTCTGCTCCCTCCTTCTTCCTTACCAAAATCAAAGCCTGTGCTTTGATTTTGAGAGGAAAACGGAAGGAACGGATATGGAGCTTTCGTTCGTAAGACGGAAGCGGAATGAAGTGAGTTTCGTTTGACGACGACGCGAGGCCTCACTAAGTTCGGCTCAGGGTGTTTTTGCCGAGGCAAAGCCCCGCCAAAAACGAATTGAATTCCCTCCGGGGTTCATGCCCAAGCCTATTACAATCCTTAAAAAGCAAGTTATTATACATCATTTTGATCGTATAGGCAACTGTTTTTCAATATCCTGCGTTTTCGGAGAAAAAAGACAGATCATGGCAATAATTTACTTTACATAATTCAAGTTTTCTGTTATGATATATCCATCAACAGCGGACAGATGTTCCGCAGACGCGGAAATAAATGAGGAGGTTATCCGACATGTTTAAGCGCACTCTTGCACTGCTCCTGAGCCTTGTGATGCTCATGCTTCTGCTGCCTGTCGCCGCATTTGCGGAGGAGGACTATATCACGGTCACGATCCAGAAGGGTGACACCGTTCGCAAGCTTCTCAAGGCAAACGGCAGAGATTACGATGCGGACAAGTACATCGTCATGGTCCTCAACGGCATGGACCGTGAGTCCCAGATGGAGATCCTCACTATCGGCGAGACCATCAAGATCCCCAAGGCCGAGAAGGATATCGTGGGGGAAGCGCCGCACCTGATCTCTTCCAAGGACAAGATCCACTATTACGTCATCCCCTACAAGGTGCAAAAGGGCGACACGCTCAAGTTTATCTACAAGCTCTGGGGCCTGCCCTACGACGACTACGCCGACGCAATCAAGGCTCTCAACGAGGACAAGGACCTGAACAATCTCAAGATCGGCGATATCTATCTCCTGCCCACCACCGAAAGAAACCTCAAGACCAAGATTTACACTACCGTCATGTCCCACACCATGCTCGAGGGTGAATCGGTCGAGAGTGTGTTCACCCGATACGGCATCGACTTTACCGAAAACCGCGAGCATCTGCAGGCCTACAACACCCAGGACTTCGCCCTTATGAAGGCCGGCGACAAGCTCCTCATTCCGCTCAACGGATAACAACCGTACACATCATCAGCAAAGCCCGGCATTCCTTCACGGTCTGCCGGGCCTTTCTTTATTCCATCATTTTCCGGAGCATGTCCACCGCCCGGCGCTCCAGGCGGGAGATCTGCACCTGGGAGACATGCAGGACGCGGGCGCTGTCCTGCTGGGTCATGCCGTGGTAATAGCGCAGGCCGATCACCTGCTTTTCCCGTTCCGGCAGCTTCTCGATGGCGGCTCGCAGGGCTACGTGCTCCACCATCTTGTCCTCCGCGCCGAAGTCGCCCAGCACCAGCTCCAGAGTAAATCCATCCTCTCCGCTCTCGCGCTGGATGCTGTCGGCGGGTCCGGTAGCCGTCTCGGCGAAGGCGATCTCCTCCGGGCTCAGACCGGTCTCGGCGGAGAGCTCCGACATCTTGGGCTCGCGACCTATGCGCTGCTCCAGCAAAAGCCTCGCCTGCCGGATCTTCGCCGCCTGTTCCTTGACGCTGCGGCTGACCTTCACGACCCCATCGTCGCGCAGAAAGCGGCGGATCTCGCCGGAGATTTTCGGCACGGCGTAGGTGGAAAACTGGGTGCCGTAGCTTAAGTCAAAACCCTCGATGGCCTTGAGGAAGCCCACACAGCCGAGCTGATAGAGGTCGTCCGGCTCCACCCCGCGGCCGAAGTAGCGTCGCGCCACGCTCCAGATGAGGCCCGCGTTTTCCTCCACCAGGCGCTGCGCCGCATCCTTTTCTCCTGCCTGGGCGCGGCGGATGAGCTCAGTGCGCTCTAGATTCATAGGCGCTTTGCGCGGGGACTGATGAGCTTGCGCATGGTGACGGTGGTGCCGCCGCCGGGGACGGAGCGGACCCGCAGCTTGTCCATGAAGCTTTCCATAATGGTAAAGCCCATGCCGCTGCGCTCCTCCCCGCCGGAGGTGTATAGCGGCGTCATGGCCTTCTCCACGTCCTCGATGCCGCGTCCCCAATCGCGCACGCTGATCTCCACGGTGCAGCCGTCAAGGATGCGCATGCGCAGGGAGATACGCCCGATGCTGTCCGGGTAGGCGTGGACGATGGCGTTGGTAACCGCCTCAGACACGGCCGTGCGCAGATCGCCGAGCTCCTCCATGGTGGGGTCGAGCTGAGACGCGAAGGCGGCCGCCGCCGCGCGGGCAAAGCCCTCGTTGCTGCTGTGGCTGGGAAACTCCAGCTTTATGTAGTTAAACTCCTTCATGCGCTGCTCCTTATCTGTTCATGGCGATGGGGACCAGGCGGTCGATACCCGCAGCGTCGATGACCCGCTGGGGCTGGCGCGCCGGGTCCTCGATCCAGGCTCTGCCGCCCAGGATCTGCATGCGGCGGCTGACGCGAATAATGACGGCGATACCGGAGGAATCCATGAAGCGCAGACCCGAGAGGTTCAGGGCGCAGTCGCGGGGCATGTATTCATCCAGCAGCTCGTCGATGCGCAGCATGGCGCGGCGCGCCTCGTGGTGATCCAGCTCCCCGCTCAAATACACCGTAAGCCGTCCGGCCTCAAAGCCCGTGCTGATTTCCATTTATCTCAGCTCCTTTTGTGTATAAAAATAACACCGCACAGTTCGTGCGGTGTCAGACTGTAGACAACGTCCGTTTTTTGTCATTGCGAACCAGTGACCGACGTCACTGGTGTAGCAATCCGTATTTCCCGAAAAGCGCATGTTTTCTAACATTGTACCGGTGAACGGATTCCCACGGCCAGTTTGCGAACCGGCCTCGGAATGACATGCTTTGAGGTTGTCTTAATAATAACACCGCACGTTTTGTGCGGTGTTATTGTATCGTATATGCTTTGCAGAATCTGTCAAACTCAGCCGAGGTGCTCCAGGCTGATTTTCAGATTTTCGATCAGGGCCTCGAGCTTGGCCTTCTTCTCGCGCTCGACATTGACGACGGCTTCTGGGGCGCGGGTGACGAAGTTTTCGTTGGCAAGCTTCGCATTCTGGCCCGCAAGCTGCTTCTCGGCGTTCTGGAGCTCCTTCTGGATGCGGGCTCTCTCCTTCTCCAGATCCACCAGCTCCGCCATGGGCATGAACATGCGGGCGTTGTCGGTGACGACGGAGACCATACCGTCGGTGCTCGCGGGGGCCTCAGCAGTGACCGTGACCTCGCTTGCGTAGGCGAGCTTTTTGATGTAGCTCACGCCGGCTTCAAAGGCGGCCTTTTTGTCGGTCACGATGATGAGGTGCGCCTTGCGGGAGGGCGGGACGTTCATCTCGCTGCGGCGGGCGCGCACGGCCTTGATGGCGGTCATGACCATCTCGAAGTTCTGTTCGTCCTCGGGGAAGCTGAGGGCGGGATCAAAGGCCGGGTAGCGCTCGAGCATCAGGGCCGTGCCCTCATGGGGCAGGGACTGCCAGATCTCTTCGGTGATGAAGGGGATGAAGGGATGGATGAGCTTTAAGATCTCGATGAGCACGTACAGCAGCACGCGCTGTGCGGAAATCTTCGCCTCCTCGTCCTCCCCGTTTAGGCGGGGCTTTGTGAGCTCGATATACCAGTCGCAGTAGCTGTCCCAGATAAAGTCGTAGATCTTGCCCGCGGCGACGCCCAGCTCGAAGCTGTCCATATTCTCGCAGACCTCTTTCGTCAGGTCATTGAGCTTGGAGAGGATCCAGCGGTCCTCGATCTCGAGCTTTTCGGGCAGCTTATTGTCCTCGATGGTGAGATTCATCATCACGAAGCGGCTCGCGTTCCAGAGCTTGTTGCAGAAGTTGCGCATGGCCTCGCACTTTTCCACATAAAAGCGCATGTCGTTGCCGGGGGAGTTGCCGGTGATGAGGTTGAAGCGCAGGGCGTCCGCGCCGTACTGGTCGACCATCTCCAGGGGGTCAATGCCGTTTCCGAGGGACTTGGACATCTTGCGGCCCTGGCTGTCGCGCACGAGGCCGTGGATGAACACGGTCTTGAAGGGCTCCTCCTTCATCTGCTCCATGCCGGAGAAAATCATGCGGGAGACCCAGAAGAAGATGATGTCATAGCCCGTGACCATAACGGAAGTCGGATACCAGTAGTCAAGGTCGGCGGTCTTCTCGGGCCAGCCCATCGTGGAAAAGGGCCAGAGGGCGGAGGAGAACCAGGTGTCCAGCACGTCCTCGTCGCGGTGGATATGCTTGCTGTGGCACTTTTCACACTCGCAGGCATCCTCGCGGGAGACTGTGATGTGGCCGCAGTCGTCGCAGTACCAGGCCGGGATCTGGTGACCCCACCAGAGCTGGCGGGAGATGCACCAGTCGTGGACGTTCTCCATCCAGTTGAGGTAGATCTTCGTAAAGCGCTCGGGCACGAACTTGATGCGCCCGTCCTTGACGACCTCGATGGCGGCCTTGGCAAGCGGCTTCATCTTCACGAACCACTGGGGGCTGATGAGCGGCTCGACCACGGTGCCGCAGCGGTAGCAGGTGCCGACGTTGTGGCTGTAGGGCTCGACCTTCACAAGGTAGCCCTGCTCCTCGAGATCGGCGACGATGGCCTTTCTCGCCTCGTAGCGGTCCATGCCGTTATACTTGCCGCCGTTGATGATCCTGGCGTCCTCGTCGATGCACTGGATCTGCTCGAGGTTATGGCGCAGGCCGACCTCATAGTCGTTGGGGTCGTGGCAGGGCGTCATCTTCACGGCGCCGGTGCCAAAGCCGAGCTCGACGTAATCGTCGGCAACGATGGGGAGCTTGCGGCCCACCAGAGGCAGGATCGCGTTCTTGCCGACCAGATGCTGGTACTTCTCGTCCGCGGGGTTGACCGCCACGCCGGAGTCGCCCAGCATGGTCTCGGGGCGGGTGGTGGCGATGATGAACTCCTCGTCGGAATCCTCCACCGGGTAGCGGATATACCAGAAGGAGCCGGGGATGTCCTTGTATTCGACCTCGGCGTCGCTCAGGGCGGTGCGGCAGTGGGGGCACCAGTTGATGATGCGGCTGCCCTTGTAGATCAGGCCCTTTTCATAGAGGTCGCAGAAGTTTTCGCGCACTGACCGGGCGCAGACCTCGTCCATGGTGAAGCGGCTGCGGCTCCAGTCACAGGAGACGCCCATGCTCTTCTGCTGCTCGACGATGCGGTCGCCGTACTGCTTTTTCCAGTCCCAGACACGCTCGAGGAATTTCTCGCGCCCGAGGTCGTAGCGGGTCTTGCCCTCTTCCTTGCGCAGCACTTCCTCCACCTTGATCTGGGTGGCGATGCCCGCGTGGTCAACGCCGGGCAGCCACAGGGCGGCATAGCCCTGCATGCGCTTGTAGCGGGTCAGGATGTCCTGCAATGTTGCGTCCAGGGCGTGGCCCATGTGGAGCTGGCCCGTGACGTTGGGGGGCGGCATGACGATGGAGAAGGGCTTCTTGTCCGGGTCGATTTCGCCCTTAAAGCAGCCGTTTTTCTCCCACATATCGTAGATCTTTTTCTCGACCTGCTTGGGATCGTAGGTCTTCGGCAGTTCTCTCATGTTGTTGACTCCTTCTATACTCATTTGATTTCTTTCACTTCAAGTCCCGTCTTCTCGGCGAGAAAAGCGCCGAAGGCGGCGGGGTCGCCCTGAGTAAAGCAGCGCTCGGGCAGAACGATCGCATGGGCTTTGTCGACATACAGGTAATAATACGCGCCGCTGTGATAGAGCTCACAGAAGGCAAACCAGGTGTACACATTTTTGGAGGTCTCGGTCGTTGACTCGACCCCGCTGTCACCGAAACGGTACTCCGCCTTGAGCGAGCTGCGGCTGGCCTCATACATGCGGTTAAGCAGCCAGCGGTTTACAAACGGGAGCGCAAGCAGCAGGACCATAAAAATGCAGTATGGGATCATGACTCCCCTGCTCGTCCACAGACGATATGCCAGGATCACGATCGTCAGCACCACCGCGAGGATCACCCCCGCGATGCCGCCGTACTTGTTCACCACAAAAGCGGCTGGCGCATGCACCTTCTGGTGTAGCTGATAATAGGCTTCAAAATCCTGTTTTGTCAGATCTGTCTTTACTTCAAATTTCATAGTCTCCTCCAAAAGAAGAACGCCCCGAGACATCTTGTCTCAGGGCGATCATAGACCGTGGTACCACCTGGATTCCGCATTTTGCGGCACTCAAAAGCTCGATAACGGGAGCTGCCCGCCCGGACTACACAGTTTATAAAACCTTCACCCGGAGCGCTCGGGGCCGACCTTCCGCATCGCCTCACAGGGACTTGCACCGTCCGTCCCCTCTCTGCGATCAGCAAATCGCGTACTCCTGCCCGTCACAGCAATTGAATGGATTTTACAACAGGGAATTTGTTTTGTCAATATCCCGGGCCAATTGTTTTGCTCCGGCGCCCGTATGGGGACGCCGGAGCATTTGGGTTTTGTTTACGCGGGCTGATTTACCAGCGGGATAAAGCTGAATTTGTTATACTCCGCAAACTTCTCCGCTGGGCTACCGTCGGGGGCGTACACAATGACCTCGTCACAGCCGGAGAGCGCCCGGTTGTCGATCTCCGTCTCCGCGCCGCAGACGATAAACGTCTTGAGCTGCGGGCAGTTTTCAAAGGCGTCGGCGTCAACGCGCTCCACGCTCTCCGTGAGCATGACGCTCTCGGCACCGATCCCGGCGAAAGCCTCAGTCTCGATCTCCTTCAGCATTGCGGGAACCTCGAAGTCCGCCTCATCCAGCACAACCTGCCGGCCGGGGATAAATACGAAGCGGCAGGCGTCGGTAATATCGTTGCCCTGCTCGTCGTTGATCGAAATATTCATCACGCGGATGCTCTTCGATCCCACATCGGTGATGCTGCCGCTGAACACGACGTTATCGGCCGTGCAGCCCTCCGGCAGTCCCTCGATGCTGTATGCGATCCTCATCGGCTTGCCGTCGTAGAATTTTGCGCCGTCCTTAACCGAGACCGTGATCGGGGTGAGAATTCTGGCGACAATGGGGCCGCTCCATTCGATCATTTCTTCATAATTGCTGTCGCCGCTGACCTTGTACCAGATCTCATACGTACCCGGGTCACGCTTCTTCGGTGTGCCCGCGAGGACATTCGTCTTGTCAAAGCTGTACCAGATTTTGAGCTTCGTCTCATCCTTCACCGCACTGTCGACCAGGGGCCGGTAGCTGCCGTCGTAGTCGAGGTTATTCGGCAGAATGACATAATCTTCATCAAGCACCGGAGTTCGCTTTTCAATGCTGAAGAAGGCCGTGGCGGTGACCGTGCCCCAGTAATCCCCGGAGCTCACGGCGGCTTCAACGACATACTCGCCCGCATCGGTCGGTACGGTTTCGGTATAGGCATCCTCGTCCTCCAACTGCTCCCGGTACCGGTAGCTGACCGGATAGTCCTTGTTGCCGCTGACGACAGGCTGTTCGGGCTCCTCCCCGTAAGTCCAGTCCGCAAGGCTCACCTGCAGATCCGGCAGCTGGTCCTCCAGCGCAGTCTGTATGCTGATATAGACGGGATCGCCGTAGGGCAGCGACTCACAGGAGGGTGTGCTGCTCTCGATGCGGTAATACACCTTGTATTCGCCGAGCGCTCTTCCCATCGGGGAATTAACGATCTCATTCTCTGTATCGCCGAGACTGTAGTATACCGTCACGCCCTTGCTCGGGGTCACGATGGGGTCGACCACCAGGGGCTGATCCTTGCCGGTCATGAGAAGCTGCCTGACCGGGAATTCGATTTCGGGCACCGCCTTTTTGATCTCCACCGGAATGCATTGCGGCTCGGAGTCGGAATGTTCATCCGCGCCGACGGTCATATACCACACATTGTAGGTACCGGCCTCCACGGCCGTGGGGATCGCGCTGAAATACTCCAGCTTCACAGGATCGGGATTCTCTTCCTCCGTGACCGCATATACGATCCTGCCGTTGACAGCCTCGCCGGGTGTGACAAGTTCCTGCTCCTCACCGTTGTATGTCAGGTCCTTTTCGGCGGGTGCGGTCCGGATCTCCGTGGGAGCCGCTTCCACGCTGAGCTTGACCTTGCAGACGACCGGCTTATAGTTTTCCGATTTGGGTGTAAAGATCACCTCGTACTCCGTCTTTTCGCTGTCGGCAGCGCCGGGACGGAGCGTCTCGTCTTTCCACCGGAAGCTGCCTGCCGTGTCGGCCTCGCCGCCGGTGAGGGTACTGGCGGAGAGAGGCTGTCCCGCCGTGATGGAGGAGGCGGTGGGCAGGGCGGTGACGGCGGCTTCGGCCTGCTCGATCTTGTATTCCACTCTGGCCGTCGCATCGCCGATGGTAATGCTGGCAGCGTAGACACCCGCATCTCTCGGGGGGGCGCTGAGCTCTTCCGTGCCGCGCCAGTACACGACCGTCGGCGGCGTCATGCCGGGGATTTTGCCGGTCACGCTTGCCCAGGCGCTCTTGCCGTCTCCGTAAGTGGTCTTCTTCGGGCGCTCGACCGTGAACATCACGTCGTCGCACTCCGGGTCCGTGCAGGAGGCCATGATGTTGGCTCCCTCGGCGGTAAAGGTATAATTGTGAACCTCGATCTCGTACCAGTCGGATTTCGCGGCGATCTCGTCGCAGACCGCGCGGACATGGAACTTGCCGGTCTTCGTGAAGGAGACCTTGTTTTCGTCATTGATCTGGATGCCGCGGCTGTCAAGCTCTTTCTTTTCCCAGTAATAGGGCTTTTCAAGCTCCTTGCCTGAAAAATCCTGAATGGATACAGTAAGGCCGTTCTCTCCGTCAAGGGCGGTCGGCTCCTTGCCGACAAAGCCGAAATAGTTTCCGGAGACGGTGATCGTCCCGGTAGGACTGATATCCTCCTTCACGCCGGAAACGGTGATCTCCAGCGCGGCCGTGCTCACAAGATCGCTGTTCTTGGTACAGGTATCGCTGCTTGCCGTCGCGTAGCAGTCTTCGTCAATGACGTATTTGAGGAAGCAGGTGCCCGGCTTGACCGCCGTATAGCGGATGTAGCCGGTGGCGGAGTCCTTCTCCACCTTGACGGGGGCGGTGTCGTCGTCCCATTCCGTGCCATCCGGTTTCACGACGATCCAGTCGCCGTTGCGGTAGCTGAAACCGTAATACTCCGCTCCAAAGGCGTTTTCACCTCTGAGCTTGAGGTAGTTGGTGTAGGAGGATTCCCCCACCTTCATATCCGCATGCAGATAGTTGAGGTTCGTGTAGGACTGCTGCTGACTGCCGACAATGCTCACATCCGGCGGCAGGATCTTCACAACGGCCAGCGGCTCCAGCGGCGCGATGCTCTTGACCTCGGTATAGGTGGTGTCCAGCTTCTCTCGGAAGGAAGCGCCCACGGGCGACATCGGGACATGGTTGGTGATTTTGGTGATTTTGTCGCGCATGCCCTCGATAGCCAGCATGTTCGGCCAGTGGACATCACTGTCAATGTCCAGATCCCCGTTCAGAAGGGCACGCTGGTACAAATCCGCCCGGGCGTCCGGACCGAAGGTCGCTTTACCTTGATAGATTTTGTTTAATGTGCCGTCGCTGCTCCATATCGTAAACGTGTTGTAAAGCACCTTGTACTTCAGGCCGATCGGGCAGTTATACTTTGTCTCGGCCTCGGTGGTGGAGCTGCCCTGTTCCAGCAGGACATTGGTATAGGGCGGGAGAGAGACGGAAACCGTTTCCGAAATGGTGCCGGACTTGGTCTCCGACGTGGTCTTCGACCAGCCGTCGGAGAAGATCTGTGACGCCGAGAAGGAAAGCTCCGGGGTGATCTTTGCAATTCTGAATGTAAACTCTGCGCCGATCTTGAACGCTTCCGTAAAGGAATAGGTGAACGAATGATTCACCGTGCTGGTAATTGAAGAGGACCAGGACGTGGATACATTCTGGGAGGCGGTCACCGGTGAAAGGGTCATGTTCTTGACATTGGAGGCGTACCTCCTTTCAGGTTTCTTCTCGTCCTTCAGGGTTGTGGTGACATAGTTTGTGCCGCTGTCGTCCGGCAGCAGGGCTACCGCCTGAAAATCCGTAAAATAGACCTCACAGCAAACCAGACAGTTGTCCTGATATCCGTAGCAGAGCGCTGCGACGACATCCTGATTCTTTTTCGCGGCGTTCGTCGATTCCGTTTTATGTCTGTCATAGGGATAATAGTAATCGGCCACATTCGGCATGTTCATCATCTCGCCGGGTATGGTTTCTTCGAGCGCCTGGGCAGCGTTATACAGGCTTGTAGCGTAAACGACCTGCGAAGAGCCCGCCTGGAAGTTCCCTTCCTCAGCGTTCCCGTTCTCGATTGCGTTAATCAGACAGTTGATGGCGGTGTCCTTGCCAGCATTAAACGGTGTGGTGGTGCCGTCCTTCAGATAATTGGAATCAAAACACATCCCGACGCCGGCCTCCAGCCACATCTGCGCCATGGAGCGGTACCCGAGCGCTGGGCTTGTGAGCTCCATCATATCGCGGAGATACTTGGGCGGGCTTTCAAAGTTTGGCGAATTTACGTTATAATATGTGAGCCCGTCGAGTTCGTATGTATCCAGCGCCGCGGCGGGCGTCTTCGGTTCCTCCTCTGCGAAGGCCGTGCCCATGCAGCTCATCAGCGTGAGCAGCGCAAGGGCAAGCGCTGTGAGCCGCTTTGCCCAGAGGCGCGATCCAGCGTTGCCTTTTTTCTTCATATTTATGCCTCCTTCTTCTGCCTGTCCGGAAGTTTCAAGCCCGCATGACGCCGCAGCCGAACAGACCGGGCCGGGGTTTTACCGTATTCCGAATATCCAATAAATGCCTTTCTGTTATTATAATAAATCAGGAATCTCATGTCAAGAAAAAGGAAAAAGCCAGGGGGAACCATGCTTGCTACCCCCGGCAATTGTTATGCTCCAGCGTCCGAATCGGGACGCCGGAGCATTTGGGTTTTGTTTATCCGGCCTGATTCAAAAGCGGGATAAAGTCGATCTTGTTTTCCTCCGCAAATTCCGCGGCCTTGCTGCCCGCCGGAGCGTAGACGGTGACGTTCTCGCAGCCCATGAGGGCGTCGGGGCCAAGCTCCGTTTCCGTGCCGAGGACGATGAAGGCCGTGAGCTTTTCGCAGTCTCTAAAGGCATCGAAGCCGACCTCCTCCACGCTCTCCAGGAGCAGGACGCTCTCGGCGCCGATCCCGGTAAAGGCCTCCGGAGCGATAGATTTCAATGCCGCGGGCACGATGAAGTCGGGCTCCGCCAGAACGACCAGCCTGCCGGGCACAAAGCGGACGGAGCACTCGCCGGTGACATCGTCTCCGTACGGGTCTGTGATCTTCAGGCTCACAACGGAAATCTCAATCTCTCCCACGTCGGAGATGCTGTCGCCGCTGTAGACCACGTCGCTGACCGTGTACTCGTCACTCAGGCCGTCAAGCGTCCAGCTCAGAGGAACGGGCATGCCGTCATAGAATTTTGCGGCGTTCGGCACTGTAACCGTGACCTCCGACTGTATGGAGACGGCAATCGGGCCGGCCCATTCGGAGAGGTCCTCATAGTTTCTGTTGCCGCTGACCTTGTACCAGATCGTGTAGTCGCCGATGTCGCGCTTCTTCGGCGTTCCGGCGAGGGTGTTCTTCCGGTCAAAGCTGCACCAGAGCTTCAGGCCGCTCCCCTCTTTGACCTCGATGGCGACCAGCTCTTTATAGGTGCCGTCATAGATCGGCTCGAGCGGGACGATATCGAAATCCTCTCCCAGGACCGGGACGCGCTTGTTGATCGAAAAGTTTGCGGTGATGCTGTGCTCGCCGTAGAAGTTCGAGGCTGCGGCGGTGGCCTTCACGGTATAGTCGCCCGCGTCGGTCGGCACGTCCGCGCTGTAGTCTTCGTCGAGGGCATTGCGCTCCTTGTACTGGAAGCTTACCGGGATATTGTGGGGGTTACCGGAGACGACGGGCGCCTTCGGCTCTTCGCCGTAGGTCCAGTCATCCATGCTCAGGTCCAGATCGGAAAGCACTTCCTCCAGATTTTCGAGGATCATGATCTTCACCGGCTCGCCGTAGGGTACGGATTCGACGGAGGGATTGCTGCTCTCCACGCGGTAGTAGAGCGTATAGGTGCCGGGCTCATTCCCCGTCGGCGCTTCGGTCAGCTCATTGTCGGGATCATCCAGGCTGTAGTGCAGCGTCACACCAACATTGGGCTTCACGACGGGGTCGAGCGCCAGGGGCTGATCCTCACCGGTGTACGGCAGGACCAGGTTGGGGAAGCTGACGGTGGGGACGGCCTTTTCAATGATCGCCACCGTATTGATCGGGTAAATATGGATGTCTTTGGAGTCGCGTACGGCGTGCCAGATGTAGTAGGTTCCGGCATCCACGGCGGTGGGGACCTTCTCGCTGTATTCCAGCGTTTCAATGTCGATATCCTCGTTCTGAGAAACACCGTACAAGAGACTACCGACATCGGTTTCACCCGGAACAACAAGCTCCTGTGCCTCGCCGGTATAGGCCAGTCTCCTGCCCATTGGCTTGACCGTTACACTGGGCTGCGGGAGAACCATGGGCACCGTCACATAAACGAAGGCAGGCGCATAGTTCGGGTTTGTGGGGGTAAAGGTCACCTGATACGGCGTTGTATTGCTGTCCTCCAGCTTGGGATAAATACCGGTCTCGGACCACGCGAAGCTGCCCGGCGTGTTGGCTGTGCCGCCGGTAAGCTTGCTGTAATAAAGTGAACTTCCGACCGAGAGTTCATCGGCGGTGGGCAGCTCAGCAATGACCGGCTGGGCCTTTTCGATCGTGTACTCCACCTCAGCCTTCGCGCTGCCGATGGTGATGCTGGCGGTATAGGTCCCCGCGTCTCTCGGAGGCCCGGAGAGCTTTTCGGTGCCGCGCCGGTACTCAACCGTCGGCGGGGTCATGCCCGCGATCTTGCCGGTCACGGACGCCCAGGCGCTCTTGCCGTCGCCGTAGACGGTCTTCTCGGGGCGGTGCAGGGTATACATCATGTCGGGGCACTCGGGGTCGGTGCAGGTGGCCATGATGTTGGCGCCCTCGGGGGTAAAGGTGTAATTGTGCACGTCGATCTCGTACCAGTTGGATTTGGCGGCAATGTCGTCGCAGACCACGCGGACATGGTATTTGCCGGTCTGCGTGAAGGTGACCTTGTTTTCCGCGTTGAACTGGATGCCGCGGCTGTCGAGCTCCTGCTTTTCCCAGTAATACTTCACATCCAGCTCCTTGCCGCTCATGTCACGGATGGAGACATTCAGGCCGTCGGGCCCGTCAAGAGCATCCGGATCACTGCCGACAAGGCCGAAGTAGTTGCCCGTGATGGTGATGGTGCCGGTGGGGTTGAGCTCCTCCTTGACGCCGGAGACCGTGACCTCCAGCGTAGCTGTGTTCAAAAGATCGCTGTTTTTGGTAAAGGTGGTGGCACTGTTGACCGTCGAGTAGACGTTCTCGTCAATGATGTACTTGAGGTAGCAGGTGCCGGGCTTGATGCCCGTATAGCGCGTAAAGCCGGTCGCGCTGTCTATGTCCACCTTGACGGGGGCGGTGTCGTCTTTCCATTCCGTACCGTCCGGCTTTGTGACGATCCAGTGGCCGTTTCGCGGGCTGAAGCCGTAATACTCCGCGCCGTATCTGTTTTCGCCTCTGAGCGTGAGGTAGTTTGTGTAGGAGGATTCACCCATCTTCAGGGTCTTGTGCAGATAGTTCTGGTCGGTCGGGCTCGGCGGTACGATCTTCACAACGGCCAGCGGCTCCAGCGGCACAATGCTCTTGACCTCGGTATAGGTGGTGTCCCGCGTCTCGCGGAAGATTGCGCCCGTGTCCGACATGGGGACATGGGATGTAATCGTTTTGATCGCATCGTTTACACCGGCGACGGCATTCACAGATTTCCAGTTTATCTCGTCGTCCACAGTCATGTCGCCAAGCTGAATAGCCCGCCTGTAGAGGTCGGCTCTGGCGTCGCCCCCGCTGTTCTGACCGAATTGCCCGCTGAACTCCGCAGATTTGACCAGACCTGCGTTTGCGGACGTTTCCGTGATGTATTTGATAAGCACATTGTATCTTAAGCCGATCGGGCAGTTATACCTTGTCTCAGCCTCGGTCGAGGTGCTGCCCTGCTCCAGCAGGACATTGGTATAGGGAGGGAGAGAAACGGATACCGTTTCCGAGAGGTTGCCGGTCTTGGTATCCGTCGTGGTCTTCGACCAGCCGTTGGTAAAGGTCTGCGTCGCCGAAAAGGAGAATTCCGCCGAGACCTCCGCAATCGCAAAGTTGTGCTTTGCCCCGATCTTGATGGCTTCGCTATAGGCATACGCCGATGAAGAATTTACCTGGCTGCTTACAGAGCTTTGCCAACCGGTGGACACGTTCTGGGAGGCCTGCACCGTCGACAGGGTCATGTTCTTGACATTGGAGGCGTATGTCCGTGCCGGTGGAGTCCCGCAGCGTCGTGGTGACATAGTTTTTGCCGCTGTTGTCCGGCAGCAGCGCCACCACCTTGAAATCCGTAAAATAAACCTCGGCGATGGCAAGGCAGTTGTTCTGATATCCCCAGCAGACAGCCGCGATTACATCCTTCTTCTGCTTTGCCGCGTCCGCTTGATCCGAGGGATAGGGACGGAATATGTTTTTGACATCGCCCATATTGTACAAATCCGTGGGCAATGCGAACAGCAACTGCGTGGCGGCATTATCCATACTCGTTGCGTAAATGACCTGAGAGGAGCCTGCCTTGAAGTTATCGCTCTGCGCCGAGCGGCTGTCGTTTGTGATTCCCTGTAACATCGTCGCGGCAGCCTTCGTTTTGTCATAATTGAATACCGGTGAAAGATTTGTCAGTCCGGATTCCTCTTTCAGGTTCTCCCAGCCGATCGCCATGCCGGTGCCGAGCTCCATCCACAACTGGGCCATGGAGCGGTTGCCGAGCTCGCTGCTCTTATTCGACATGAGATCGCGGAGGAATTTTTCCTTGATCTGAAAGTTCTGCGAGTGCACATTGTAATACGTGAGCCCGTCGAGCACGTATGTCTCCTGCGCCGCGGCGGGCGGTTCCGCCGGGGTCGTCGTCTCTTCGGCGAAGGCCGTGCCCATGCAGCCGAGCACCGTCACCAGTGCAAGAGCAAACGCGATCAGCTGCCTGACGGCGAGGTGCGATCCAGCGTTGCCTTTTTTCTTCATATTTATGTCTCCTTCTTCTGCCTGTCCGGAAGTTTCAAGTCCGCATGGCGCCGCGATAAGAGCGCCCGGCGGGGGTCTTGCCGCATTTCAATAAATACTCAGTTTATTATAAATTTCCGAAGTGCCGTATGTCAAGAAAAAGGCGTTAAAAAATGCAAAAAATCCGTATCAACCCGGACAACAAGCGGATTAACACGGATTTGTGGGTATAATTGTTTTATAATGCTATGCTGGAAATACTCACTTGAGCAGATCCTTGAGGCCCTGCAGATCGGTGTAGCCGACATGGGTGGCCTTGACCTGGCCGTCCTGCATGGCGATGAGGGTCGGGATGCTCATGACGCGGAATTTGCGGGCAAGGGTGGGCTCGGCGTCCACGTCGACCTTGCAGACCTTGACGGTGTCGCCGCACTCGGCATCGAGCTGGTCGACGATGGGAGCCTGCATCTTGCAGGGGCCGCACCAGGTGGCCCAGAAGTCGATGAGGACGAGGCCCTGGGAAGTGACGGAATCGAAATTGTCCTTGGTAAGATGAGTAACAGCCATGATGAATCTCCTTTATATTTCTATATTTTTCTACACCTTATAGGTCGTTTGAAATTAATCTACCATATTTTTATTGAAAACACAAGAGCAATCGTATATAATACAAAAGTTAGTAAAACCCCGCCGCGTTTCGCGGCAGAACGGAGAAAAGAAATGGAAGAGAACGCCAGGAACTTTATCGACGCATTCATCCGGGAGGACATCGCCGAGGGCGGTCAGTTTGCCGGCATGAAGGTACACACCCGCTTCCCGCCCGAGCCTAATGGCTATCTGCACATCGGCCACTGCAAGGCCCTGACCATCGACTTCGGCACGGCGGAGCACTTCGGCGGCATCTGCAACCTGCGCATGGACGACACCAACCCCGCCAAGGAGGACACCGAGTTTGTCGACGCCATCCAGGAGGACATCCACTGGCTGGGCTTTGACTGGGGCGACCGCTTTTATTATGGCTCTGATTACTTTGAAAAAACCTACGAATACGCAATCGAGCTCATCAAAAAGGGCCTCGCCTACGTGTGCGAGCTGACGCCCGATCAGTTCCGTGAGTACCGCGGCGACACCACCCACCCCGCCGTGAGCCCCTGGCGCGACAGGCCCATCGAGGAAAATCTTGCCCTCTTCGAGCGGATGAAAAACGGCGAGTTCGAGGAGGGCCAGTACACCCTTCGCGCGAAGATCGACCTTGCCAGCGGCAACTTCAATATGCGCGATCCGGTCCTCTACCGCATCCGCTATATCGAGCATCACCGCCAGGGCACCAAGTGGTGCATCTTCCCCATGTACGACTTTGCCCACCCCATCCAGGACGCGCTGGAGGGCATCACCCACTCTCTGTGCTCCCTCGAGTATGAGGCGCACCGTCCGCTCTATGACTGGGTGGTTTCCAATGTGTCCATCCCCTATCACAAGCCCCGTCAGATCGAGTTTGCCCGCCTCGGCATCAATTATACGGTCATGTCCAAGCGCAAGCTCAGAAAGCTTGTGGAGGAGGGCTACGTCTCCGGCTGGGACGATCCGCGCATGCCGACCCTCTGCGGCCTCCGCCGCCGCGGCTACACTTCCGCCTCCCTCCGTACCTTCTGCGAGAAGATCGGTGTATCAAAGGTCGACTCCACGGTCGACTGGGCGCTGCTGGAAAGCTGCCTGCGCGACGATCTGAACGAAAACGCCCGCCGCGTCATGGCGGTCCTGCGCCCCGTGAAGCTCACCGTCACCAACTACCCCGAGGGACAGAGCGAGCTGCTGACCGTGGAAAACAATCCCCTCAAGCCTGCCGACGGCACCCGCGAGGTCAGCTTCTCCCGCCACCTCTGGGTGGAGCGCGACGACTTCATGGAAATCCCCGCCCCCAAGTACAAGCGCCTCTACCCCGGCAATGAAGTCCGCCTCAAGGGCGCGTACCTTGTCACCTGCACCGGCTGCGTCAAGGACGTCCATGGCAACGTGACCGAGATCCTCTGCGAGTACGACCCCGACAGCCGCGGCGGCGATCCCGCCGACGGGCGCAAGGTCAAGGGCGCGACCATTCACTGGGTGGACGCCGCCACCGCCGCCGACGCCGAGGTGCGCGTATACGACTACCTCTTCTCCGATCCCGAGCCCGACGGCCCGGACAAGAATTTCCTCGACGCGCTCAACCCCGAGAGCCTCACGGTGCTGACCGGCTGCAAGGTGGAAAAGTGCCTTTCCGAGATCCCCATGCCCGAGCACGGCAAGAACGCCGAGAGCTTCCAGTTCATGCGTCAGGGCTACTTCTGCCTCGATAACCGCGACGCCGCCCCCGGCCACCTGGTCTTCAACCGGGCCGTGGCACTCAAGGACAGCTTCAAGAAATAAGAATACCCATAATCAGCAACGCGCCGCAGATGCGGCGCGTTGTTTCTATTGGTTCTGTCCCCAGCTCAGGACGCGTTTTTTCATGCCCTCTACGTCCAGGACGCCGCAGGCAAAGCCCTTACGGATGAGGTCCTCGGGGACAAACTCGTCGTACTTTTCGAAGACCGGGACCTCCTTTTCGTAGACGAGCTCCAGGGGATCAAAGTCCTTTGCCGCCTCTTCGGCGGTGATCCGGAAAAACTCCGCTTCCGTGACCTTCATGGTAAACTGTATGTAATAAGGCCGCGAGGGGCTGAGGCCGCGAAGCCCCAGGCGTTCGGCGCATCGAAGCTTCAAGAAGCGCTCGAGCGCGAGAAAGGCGTAGCTGCCGAGCCACGGAAACAGAGCCCACATATTGCCGCCGAGGTGGACCAGCGGATGGCCCATCATGCCGGAATTTTGAAAGCTTGCGCGCGCGTCCTCAAGCCTGCACACGGCATGCCGCATGAGGTAGGGATAGACCTTATCCTCGGCGAGGACGCGGTACATGCGCTCTAAGATGCGGGTGTGGATGTCCCCCGCCACATCTCCGAAGTAGGCCGGGATATTGCCCTTGACAAGCGTGCAGTAGACCTCGTGCCGCTGGTGATCAACGTCTTCGACCACCCAGACTCTGCCCGCGATGGCGATCTTGTCCCCGACGGGAGGGGGCTTTACGATGGTGCCGAGCTCCTCCGAGCCTGCGCGGACGGCGTACTCGACATTTTCGCGGAACACGGCGTAGAACTTGTAGTTGTTTACGATGCGCTCGCCCGTGAGGCCCACGATCAGGCCTCCGTTTTCCGTGCGGCTTATGTGGTCGATCTCCAGCAGATGGCGCAGGAGCAGACGGTAATCATCCTGTGTGACGCGGTGGAAGGAACTCAGCGTCAGAACGCGCGAGGCAAGCTCCCCCGCCGTCATCTCCCCGCAGGAGGCGAGCGTGCTCATGGTCTGGTGGTAGAGAAGACTGTAGGGCAGGCGGTCGGTGCGCGGCGGCTCCACGAAGCGCTCCTCGATATAAAGCTGAACCAGCGCGATGCCCTGGATGAGATACCAAGGGATCATGTCCGGCAGCATGGCGCGGGCCTCGGGGTGTTCCTCGCGCATGACGAACCACATCTCCGACGGCTCGCCCCGTCGCCCGGTGCGGCCCATGCGCTGGAGAAAGCCCGAGACGGTATAGGGCGCATCCACATGGAAGGCGCGCTCGAGCCTGCCGATGTCGATACCGAGCTCCAGGGTGGCGGTGGCGCAGACAGAGAGCAGTGAATCGTCGTCCTTCATCTCCTCCTCGGCGCTCTCACGGTAGGAGGCGGAGAGGTTGCCGTGATGGATAAGAAAGCGGTCGGGCTCGTGTCTTGCCTCGCAGTACTGTCTCAGCTGCTGGCAGACAGCCTCGCACTCCTCGCGGGAATTGGTGAAGACCAGGCACTTTTTGCCCCGCGTATGCTCGAAGATATAGCCGATGCCGGGGTCGGCGGCTTTGGGGGCCTCATCGGTCGCGTCCTCGATCTGTAAGCCGGGGGTGTCCGCGCGGCCCTCGTCCGCCTGGGGAGCGGTATTAAAAAAGTGCTCCATGCTCAGGCGCCAGACCTCTTTGCCGCCCTCCACGCGCGGGATGACGGTCCCCCGTCCGCTGCCGGACGCGAGAAAGCGCCCCGCGGCCTCGGGGTCGCCGATGGTGGCGGAGAGGCCGATGCGCCGCGGTTTGCACCCCGCCGTTTTGCACAGGCGCTCGATGAGGCAGAAGGTCTGCATGCCGCGGTCGCCGCGCAGGAGGGAGTGTACCTCGTCGATGACGATAAAGCGCAGGTCTCCGAACAGGGATGGGATCTCCATGTGCTTGTTGATCATCAGCGATTCCAGGGACTCGGGCGTGATCTGCAGGATCCCGGCGGGCTTTCGTAAAAGCTTTCGCTTCTGCGTCTGGGGCACGTCCCCGTGCCAGCGGTAGACCGGGATGCCCGCGTCCTCGCACAGCTCGCTTAAGCGTCCGAACTGGTCGTTGATGAGGGCCTTCAACGGCGCAATGTACAGGACGCCGACGCTTGCAGACGGGTCTTCGTCCAGCATTGTCAGGATCGGGAAGAAGGCGGCCTCCGTCTTGCCGGAGGCGGTGGAAGCGGTGAGCAGAACGTTTTCATCCGTGCCGAAGATGGCCTCCCCCGCCGCGTTCTGTACGCCGCGGAGCATCTGCCAGCCCGAGCGGTAGATATAGTCCTGGATAAAGGGCGCGTAGCGCTGAAAGACGTTCATATCGTAAACTCCGCAAAGGCCCCGTCAGTCTCGTCCGACACGGCCTCCGACTTGGCGTAGCTGAATTCCTCCGACTCCATGAGCGCGGTCAGGGACATGTCCGGGTTCTGGTAGAGAAGGTTCAATAGTTCGATAAAGTCTCGGATCACCTCGCGGGGCGTGATGTTTTGATCCGCACCGATGCGCCCGTACTCGAGCTTGATAAACACCGCGAGATCGTCGGTTTGGAGCCTGCGGGCATAGCCGTAGAGATCGGCGTGCATGTCCGCGAGCTTTTCGCACAGCACCAGCATCTCCTCCGGCGTCAGCGGCTCCAGGTGAATGACCGGTGCCAGCAGGTCCCGCGCGCCGGGGCGGGAGAACTTCCCTTCCGCAAGGCGCGAGCGCAGGGCCTCGTAGCTGTAGACGCCGCGCCGTTTGTCCTCAACAGCCTGGGGCGTGGCCCCCATCAGGATGCCGAGGTAGCGCGCCTTGCCCTGGAGGGTGTCGTTATACATGGTGAGCATCTTTTCATAGTTATACTGGCGGGTAATGGAGTTTGGGATCTTGTAGATGTTCACAAGCTCGTCGATCATGATCATCATGCCCTTATAGCCCGCAAGGCGGAAAAAGACAGCGAAGAGCTTTAAGTACTCGTACCAGTCGTCGTCCGTGATGATGACATTGACGCCCAGCTCCTCCTTCGCCTCGCGCTTTGTGGCATACTCAGCGCGAAACCAGCGCACCACCTTCTGCTTGAGGGCGTCGTCTCCGTCCACGTAGGCGTGGTAGTAAAGCGACAGGAGGCGGGCAAACTCAAAGCCGTGCACAAGCTCGCTGACCGCGGCGGTGACGGAATAGATCTTCTGGTCGACCGCGATCGTGAGCGCCGCGTCGCCGGGGGCAAGCCCGGTCTCCCCCACCGCCTCCGCCTGCACGCCGCTGATCCAGCGGTCCAGCACCAGGGTCAGTGCCCCGCCCTCGGGCTTGGTTTTGGTGGAGAGATTGCCGATGAGCTCCCGGTAAGTCGCCAGTCCCTGGCCGCGCGTGCCCTGCAGGCGGCGCTCAGGCGAGAGGTCGGCGTCGGCCACGACAAAGCCGCGCTCCATGACGTAGTTGCGGATGGTCTGGATGAGAAAGCTCTTGCCCGAGCCGTAGCGACCCACAATGAAGCGAAAGGACGCGCCGCCGTCGGCGATAATATCCACGTCGTGCAGCAGGGCCTCGATCTCGCTTTTGCGGCCCACGGTGATATAGGGCAGGCCGATGCGGGGCACGACGCCGCCCTTCAAGGAGTTGAGCACCGTCTGAGAAATGCGCTTCGGCACTCTTCTGTTTTCGTTCATGTCTGTGTTCCTCCCAGTATGCGGGTAAGGTCCTCGCGGTAATCCTCCACGAGCGTGAGGGTGCTGCCGTCGTACTCCACAACGCTGTCGCCGATCTCGTCATAAAAGGCTTCGTTGATGGTATCGGCCGCGACGGCAGGCATGAGGCGGGCGTTTTGGATAAGCTCCGCCGCCGATTCGCCGCGCAGGAGCTTTAGCAGGATTTGAAGGTGTTGCGCGTCAAGACCGTCGAAAGCCGGTTCCGTGGGTTCCGGTTCGATGCTGCTCTCGGCAAGCTCCTCCTCGGTCAGAAGGCTGTCACGGGTTTGGCCCGCGTCACGGCGGATTCGGTCAAGGCCGGTGAAATCAATGTTGATTTTCGGTCTCGCGGCCTCCCGGGCAGCTTTCTCCTCGGCGGCGATGAGCGCGGCGGCATAGGGTGCGGCCCAGGCCTCCTCCCTCTTTTCGCGCAGATAGTGTCCGGTTTTGAGCCAGCGGCGAAGCTGGCGATCCCCCTCGTGCAGCAGGGCCAGGAAGCGGTCCCGGTCAAAGCGCAGAGGGTCATAGCGCTCCTCCTGCCAGATCTCTCCCCGGCACTCGTAGCGACGGGACGGGTTCAGGACATACTGCCGGGGCGGCTGCGGTGTCTCCTCCCAGTATACGGCGTTGGAGAGGGGCCGCCAGGGATGCGTCTCGCGCTCCCCGAAGCAGTCGGTAAAAAGCTGCCCAGCGGTCTTAAGCATGGCGGTGCGCCAGAGAGCGGCAAAAAGATGCCTCCCCCTTTCCGCATCCGCCATGACCGGGGACTGCGTGAGCTTTTCGCCCGCGAAGGCGCAGAGGGCGTCAAACAGCGTCTCATCCGTCTGCTCCTGCGGCATGCTTAAGGCTGCGAGGGCCAGGTCCTGCGCCATGAGGTCCGGGTCTGCGCAGGCCCGGGCGGTCTCCGGCGGCAGATCGTGCAGCACCGCGTATTCCGGCATCCAGCGTCGGATGTTCTTTCGCATGTTCCCGTCGCCGTAACCGGGGTTTACATAATTTTCTTCAAAGGCCCTCAGCTTTGCAAGCGTGTCCTCCGGCCCCGCCGTCCCGATGCCGCACAGCAGCTCGTACAGGTAGATATAGGCGAAAGCCTCCGCCGTCGGCCGACAGTCTCCTGCGCGTAAGCGTGTCCGCCATGTGAAGTAGCCCCGCAGCTGAGGCAGGTTCAAGTCGTGGTAGCAGGGAAAATAGCGCCGGAGCTGGCCGTTCCATGGCCGGTCATCCGTGTAGCACTCCATATATTTGGCCTGGCGATAAAAGTTTTTGTTCTTTTGCCGGAAGGAGCCGTCGCCGTATTCGTAGAGCTTTCGCATCTCCAGGATCTGCTCCGGCGCGTCCGGGTCAACTGATTCGAGAGAGGCGGCGGTAAAGAGCAGCGGTGTATCCGCGTAAGTGGACGAAAGCTTCACGGGGTTCTCGTCCAGAACGATGGCATAGCCCCGATCAGACCGGGCGGCCTTGTCCAGCAGGCGGCACACCGTCTCGGGATCGGTGTCTTCGTCCATACGCACGCCGACCCACTGCCTGCCCTTCATGCGAAAGGGCGGCGTGAGGTAAGGCGGATAGACGCCCCTGAGCGCCTCCTGCCCGCACTTAAGGTCGCAGCGCTCGATCTCGCGCCCGGCATCAAAGTCCCACTGGCGCATGAGCAGCGCGATCCACTTGCCGCTCACGGGATCTGCCAGCACCGAGAAGCCCGGAAAATCGGCCCACTTGTGCTGCTCGCGGATATGCAGTTTTTCCTCGGCATAGGCAGCCAGGTCCGACAGTGTCATGCGGTTTCTCCTGTGACAGTAGCCCGCAGGGGCCGATGCACTCACCGGCCCCTGCGGTCATGTATCGATATATTCTGGGTACAGTGCTCAGCGCCCAAAGTAATCCTCCTTCGGTCTCTTGCGCAGCGCGGCATCCAGCAGGACATCGTCCTGCACCTCAGCGACAATGCCGTTTTGGCGCAGGATCTCCCTCGCCTTCTCCTCGTCCCCGGCGATGACCTTGACCCAGTAGATATCCCGGTCAATGACGCCCTTGGCTCCAAAGTTGCGAGGGTCGAGCTTGGCGCCGCAGCCGCCGCCCATGACCGTCTCCTGCAGATAATGGCCGGACTTCACGCCCGGAAGCCCTGCCTCCTTGAGCGCCGCCTTGATCTGCAGCCAGGTCTCCTTGTCGCGCTTTTTGAAGATGTCCACACGTTTTTCAAACATGGCTCACGCCTCCCGTTTTTCTTTCTGCCTCCACTATACCACTTGCCGCGCAGACGGTCAAGCGTGCAAAAACGGCACAGCGCGATGCTGTGCCGTTTTGTTGACCAATATGCTTATTTCCAGCCGAAGGTGGCGAGGCCGTAGATGTACAGGACCCCGACGCAGATGGGGACGAAGTACTTGAAGATGGGCTGCATCCAGGGCTGGACCTTGAGGCCCTTGCCCTCGTTTGCCTCGGCGATGAACTTGTCCCAGCCCCAGCCGATCTTGTAGCAGCAGAAGATGGAGAAGATCAGCGCGCCGAGCGGCAGGAGGTTCGTGCTCACGATGAAGTCCCAGAAATCGAGCCACGCGGTCCCTTCCGCGAAGGGCTGGAAGTGGAACACACTGTAGCCCAGAGCCGTGGTCAGGGCCAGCAGGAAAATGCCGATGCCGCACACCAGGCAGCCCTTCGGGCGGCTCCAGCCGGTCAGCTCACGCACGCAGGCGAGAATGTTTTCAAACACCGCAAGCTCCGTGGAGAAGGCCGCAAACACCATGAACAGGAAGAACAGCGCGCCCCAGAGGCGGCCGCCCGCCATGTTCAGGAACACGGTGGCCATCGTATCGAACAGGAGCGCCGGGCCCGCGCCCGGGGTGATGTTATAGGTGAAGCAGGCCGGGAAGATGATGAAGCCTGCCATGATTGCAACGAAGGTATCGAGGATGATAACGTTCACCGACTCGCCCAGCAGGGTGTGGTCCTTGCCGATGTAGCTGCCGAATATCGCCATGGAGCCGATGCCGATGGAGAGCGTGAAGAACGCCTGGTTCATGGCACCGACAATGACCTGGCCGTTGATTTTGCTGAAATCGGGCACCAGATAGAAAGACAAGCCCTCCTTCGCGCCGGGGAGAATGGCGCTGTGGAACGCAAGCACCAGCATCAGGCAGAAGAGCGCAACCATCATGTACTTGGTCACGCGCTCAAGACCGCCCTGGAGGTCAAAGCTCAAAACCGCAAAGCCGATGGAGACTGCGATGGCGAGGTAAACCACATTGACGGTGGGGTTCGTGATCATATTGACAAAGCCGAGGTTGTCGGTCGAGCCGATGAGGAACTTTACGAAGTAGTACATCATCCAGCCGGTGACGACGGTGTAGAAGGCCATCAGGGCGATGTTGCCGAGCAGCGCGAGGTAGCCGTGGATATGCCACTTCTGGCCGGGCTTTTCAAGCTTCTGGTACATTCTGACCGGGCTTGCCTGGGACGCGCGGCCCATGGCAAACTCCATCGTCATGGAGGGCAGGCCCAGCAGCAGCAGGCACAGCACGTACACCAGTACGAAGCCGCCGCCGCCATACTGTCCCGTCATCCACGGGAACTTCCAAACATTGCCGCAGCCGATGGCGCAGCCGGCGCTTAGCATGATGAAGCCCAAGCGGCTGCCGAGTCTTTCTCTTTCGTTATTCAAACATATACACCTCTTTCTAAGAGATAATGAATGTATTATATTCTATTTTCCAAAAAAATCAATATATATATACGGCCTTCTTGTGCTTTTCTACGTTTTGCACTACACACGTTAAAGCTTTGCAGTGTTAAATTATTACCTTTGCAGTGTTTGACACGGAAGGCGCACGGGATCACAGGTAACGCCCGGTGACACTTTGCTCGTTTGCCCGGATCTCCTCCGGCGTTCCGCGGGCTACAACGCGCCCGCCGTCCCTGCCGCCGCCCGGCCCCATGTCCACGATGTAGTCGGCGGAGCGGATGACATCCAGGTCGTGCTCGATGACAATGACCGTCGCGCCCCGGTCGATCAGGTGCTGGAATACCCCCATCAGTGTTTTCACGTCCAGCGGGTGCAGACCGATGGTGGGCTCGTCGAAGACAAAGACGGAGTCGGACTGTCCCCTGCCCATCTCGCTTGCAAGCTTCAGGCGCTGGGCCTCCCCGCCGGAGAGCCCGGGCGTCTCCTCGCCCAGGGTGAGATAGCCGAGGCCTAAGTCGTGCAGGACCTGGAGGCGGCTGTGCACGGTTTTGAGGTCAGAGCAGGCCTGCATCGCCTCATCCACGCTCAGTTTCATGAGCTCCGGCAGAGAAAGGGCGCGCCCGTCCTTCCCCGGGCGTCTGACCTGCCAGGCCGCTTTCCCGTAGCGGGAGCCGCCGCAGTCCGGGCAGGGCACGTCCACGTCGGGAAGAAACTGCACATCCAGGCTGATCTGCCCTGTGCCGTCGCAGGTCGGGCAGCGCAGAGCGCCAGTATTGTAGGAGAAGTCCCCGGCATTATGGCCCATAGCTTTTGCGTCCGGTGTCCTGGCGTAGACCTTGCGCAGCTCATCGTGGACGTTTGCGTAGGTCGCCACGGTGGAGCGGACGTTGATGCCGATGGGCGTGGCATCAATGAGCTTGACCTGGGCGATGCCCTCCGCGCGCACGCTCTTGACATGCGAAGGCAGAGGCCGTCCGTCGATTGCCGCCTCCAGGGCCGGGATCAGGCTTTCGAGGATCAAGGTCGTCTTGCCTGAGCCAGAGACTCCGGTCACGACCGACAGTCTCCCCTTCGGGAAGGCGACGGAGAGTGGCTTTACTGTATGGATATTGCCGGTCTCAAGCCTTATCTCCCCGAGTTTGAAGAGCGCTTCCCTCTCCGTTCTCGTGCGAAGGGCACTTTGATGTTCGGGCACCAGAAACGGGCCGATCATGGAGGCCGGGTTTTTCGCAAGTTCCTCCACGCTGCCTGCGGCGATGATCCTGCCGCCGCCCGCGCCCGCCTCCGGGCCGAGCTCGATCAGGTAATCCGCGTGGGAGAGTACCTGGGTATCGTGGTCCACCAGAACGACGGAGTTGCCGTCCGCCACCAGATCGTCCATCACCCAGGTCAGGCCCTCGAGGTTTGAGGGGTGCAGGCCGATGGAGGGCTCGTCGAGCACGTACAGAACGCCCGTGGTGCGGTTTCGCACGGCGCGGGCAAGCTGGGTCCGCTGCCGCTCTCCGGTGGAGAGCGTGGCGGCGGCGCGGTCGAGGGACAGGTAGGACAGCCCCAGGTCCACGAGCCTTTTTGCCGTGTGGTGGAAGGCCTCGCAGATGCTCACCGCCATGGGGCGCATTTCCTCCGGCAGAGACGCCGGGACGCCGTTTACCCATGCAATCAGCTCCGACAGCGGCAGCGTGCAGACATGGTCCAGCGTCACCCCGCGAAGGCGCAGGGAACGGGCGCGCGCCGACAGGCGCGTGCCGCAACATTCGGGGCAGACATCCTCCTTCAGGAATTTTTCCACCCGCTTCATGCCCTTTTCGTCCTTTACCTTGTTCAAAGCGTTCAGGACCGTGGCGGTGGCGCTGTAGTAGGTGAAATCCATCTCCCCCGCGCTGACGCTCTCGGCGCTTTTTGGCCTGTAGAAGATATGTTTTTTGACCATGGGGCCGTCGTAGACGATTTCCTTCTCCGCATCGCTCAGGTCCTTGAAGGGCACGTCCGTTTGCACGCCCATGGCGCGGCATACATCGGTCATCAGCGACCACATGAGGCTGTTCCACGGGGCGACCGCGCCCTCGTCGATGCTGAGGCTTTCGTCCGGAACGAGAGTCGAACGGTCCACGGTGCGCACCGTCCCCGTCCCGCCGCAGCAGGGGCAGGCGCCGCCGCTGTTGAAGGCCAGGTCCTCCGCTCCGATCACCGGCACCACTTCCCCGCAAGTGGGGCAGCGCACCTCCTTGTCGGCGGCAAAGTTCATGGTGGGCGGCACGTCATGGCCGTTGGGGCACTTATAGACAGACAGGCGCGAGAACATGAGCCGCAGGCTGTTCAATAATTCCGTCATGGTGCCGAAGGTGCTGCGGATGCCCGGCACGCCGGGCCGCTGATGCAGAGCCAGGGCCGCCGGAACGTAGCGCACATCGTCCACCTGGGCGCGCCCGGCCTGGGTCATACGCCGGCGGGTGTAGGTGGAGAGGGATTCCAGATAACGCCGGGAGCCCTCGGCATACAAAACGCCCAGCGCGAGTGAGGATTTGCCGGACCCGGACACACCCGCGATGCCGACGATTTGATGCAGGGGGATGTCCGCGTCGATGTTTTTGAGGTTGTGCACCTTCGCGCCGCGGATCTCAATGTGCTCGGGTATCTGCTGTTTGTTTGCCATAAGTCCTCCAAGAGTTTCGGGGCCGCTGCGTTCCATGCAGCAGCCCCGGTTTTGTTGTTGTCAGCCTTCCCGCCTAGCTTTCAGGCTGCTCTTGTTTTCGTACATGGCCTGGTCGGCGCGCTCGAAGACGGCGGTGACGCAGGCGTCGTTATCAAATTTGGCAATGCCGCAGGCGATGACGATGCCTCCCGTGTCCATTGCCTTGCGGTTGTGATCGAGCATCCTCCCGCGCAGCTCCTCGACGTGCTCATAGTCGCTGCCCTTGATGATCACAGCGAACTCGTCCCCGCCGACACGGAAGACCGGGCTGCGTTTGAAGACCTCGCAGATCACGCGGCAGGCGTCGCGCAGGTACTGGTCGCCCGCTTGATGGCCGGCGTTGTCGTTGACCTTTTTCAGATCGTTCACGTCCAGGATCGCAATGGCAAAGCCGTGCACCGTGCGGCGGCTGATCTGCCGGTCAAGCTGCTCTTCCACCCGGAGATGCGCGTGCCGGTTCTTCACTCCCGTGAGCGCGTCGATATTTGCCTCGTTCTGGGCGCGGGCCAGGCGGCTTTCGTACTCCTTCTCCTGCTTGACGTGGGCGTCGATGTCGCTGATGCCGACGACCATGCGCCTGCCCTCCGGCTCGTCCACCATGGCGGCCTTGAGCTGAACATACACGGGCTTTTCGTTTATCACCAGACGGTAGCTGAGGGCGAAGATACCGCGGCGGGCGATCTCCTCCTCCACGCCCTCCTTGGTGAACAGGGACAGGAAGCGGTCCAGATCGTCGGGATAGATGGTGCTTTTGATCTTCTCTCGCGAGGTGGTGAAGAAGTCCATGCCCTCCTTGGGCAGGGCCAGGCTCTCGTAACCGGCGGTAGCGCTGTATTCGCGGTAGCGCCCGGTCTCCGGCACCACCACATAGACACACAGGATATCGCCCGCCAGGGCGTTGATGCGGGCGTAGGCGATGTGCTCCTCCTTCATGCGCGCGGCGGCGCGGCGCTGCTTCATGCGCTCGTCGATATCCGTCACGCCGATGATGATGAAGTTTTCATCATCCCGCATGCGGGAGACCTTCAAGCTCACATAGCGCGGGCCGCTCTCGCCGATGAGGCGGTAGGTCATGATAAAGGTATTGTTCCGGTTCAGCGCGTCCAGCAGCGTCCGCCGGTCAAGGGCCGCGACGAAGGCCGCGCGGTCCTCGGCATAGACAAATTCCTCAGCCTCCAGCTTGCACTCGTCAAAGAAGTGCCAGCCGCGCCGGGCCTCCTGGAGGGTGTCGTGCCCGGTGTCGGTGCGGTACTCGATAAACTCCTCCGTCTCCAGATTGACATAGTAGAGATCGGTGTAGTCTCTCGCCAGGGTCTGGGCGATGTGGGCGTACATGATGCCGGTGCTGCGGGCTTTTTCGTATGCCTCTCTGGTGGTGGCGTTTTCATGCTGTATGCGCACCATGTCCGTCACATCCTGGCAGATGCCGAGGGTACACAGCCGCCCGGCGGCGTCAATGAACTTGAGCTTTGTGGTCTGGAACTGCCGCGGGTTCCCGGCGGCGTCCGGCACGTCCTCAAAGAAGATGTAAGGCTTATCCATGGACAGGGCCATGCGGTCGTCCTCGGCAAAATGCTTCGCCGTCACGGGGTCGAAGATCTGCGCGTCCGTCAGTCCCACCACGCCTTCGGGGCTTCCCTTGTGGGCGTACTCGGCGAAGGCCTGGTTGCAGGCGAGATACACGCCCGTTTCGGCGTCCTTGGAAAAGCTCAGGCCCGGGATGTTGTCCAGCAGCGAAGAGAGGGACTGCTTGAGCTCGCGGATCTTTGCCGCCTCCTCCAGATCCTTGCGGTACTGCTCCTTTTCATCACCGATGACAAAGGCGCGCAGCAGGCAGGTGCCCAGCATATAGGCGATGGCATAAAGCGGCAGGTACGGGTAAAAGAGCTGCAGGGCGAGAAACGCCGCCATGATGAGGCCGAAGAGCACAAGCGTTCGGAACTTTTTGCGCTCTCCCGTTTTCCGCCGCAGGAAGGAAGCCAGGGCATAGCCCGAAATCAGGATCAGCAGCAGGATCTGAGCAATGAGGACGCCATAGCGCAGGGGCAGGGCGCTGTATACGCAGTCTTTGTCCACGGCAAACAGGATGGGCGTAAAGAGGTTCACGCAGGCAAGCAGCGTGACCGTGACCGCAAGCACCCGTCCGGCGGCAAGCAGAAAGCGCCCGAAGCGGTTTTTCTCTTCCAGGTACAGGACGATATACTGCGTCCAGCACAGGATGCCCGCCGCCATGGCGACAAAGTACACCGTCGTATCGGCAAACAGGAGCCCGGCAAGCTTGCGGCTTTCGAGCACGCCCCAGAGGACGTCCGTTATGTAATAGACCAGCACGGTATACAGGAAGCGCCTGTATGCGCGCCAGGCAGGGGTGGCAAACGCGCCGCCGCGCCTGAAAAGGATATCGCGGTTTTCAATGAGCAGGATCATGACCGCCAGAAGGCCGATCGCAGAGTAATACATCTCTTTTGTCCTCTCAATTCTCAGGTAATTAGAGGGACAGGCATGCCATGTATTTTTGATAAATGCCTATACTTCCCATGTTATCAATTATAATACATCGGTGTTTTGATTACAAGCTGTTTTTTCACATGCCGAAAACTCTGCCTCCCACGATACCGGGAGGCAGAGCTTTTGTTGCTGTCGATTCAGTTTTTGCGGAAGCGGGCCAGAAACTCGGCGGTCTCGGGCCGCGTGGGATTTGAGAAGATCTGCTCGGGGCTCCCCTGCTCGCAGATGACGCCGCCGTTCATGTAGACCACCCGGTGGCTCACGTCGCGAGCAAAGGCCATCTCGTGGGTCACCACCAGCATAGTCATGCCGCTTTCCGCGAGGGCCTTCATGGCGGTGAGCACCTCGCCCACCATCTCGGGGTCGAGGGCGGAGGTGGGCTCGTCAAAGAGCAGGACCTCCGGGTCCATGGCCATGGCGCGGGCGATGGCCACACGCTGCTTCTGCCCGCCGGAGATCTGCCGGGGCCGGGCGTTGATGTAGGGGGCCATGCCGACCTTTTCAAGGTACTCCATGGCGTGGGCGCGGGCCTGCTCCCGGTCGCGCTTCAAGACGCGTACCTGGCCGACGATGCAGTTTTCCAGCACCGACATGTTGTTGAAGAGGTTGAAGGACTGGAACACCATGCCCACATGGGCGCGATAGGCCGGGGCGTTGGTGCCGCGGGAGAGGACGTTTTTGCCGTGGTACAGGATCTCGCCCGAGGTGGGGGTCTCCAGGAGGTTGATGCAGCGCAGGAGCGTGGACTTGCCGGAGCCGGAGGCGCCGATGATGCTGATAACATCCCCCGCGTCCACGGTGAAGTCGATGTCCTTTAAGACGAGGTTCGTCCCGAAGGTCTTGGAAAGATGATTGATCTTAAGAATGCTCTCGCTCATTTCAGCGCTCCCCTCCCTTCTGTGAACCATGGGTCTCGCGACGCTGCTCGGCAAGCTGTCCCTCGCGCTCGGCGGCCTCGCGCTCGATCTGGCGGCGCAGCGCCTCGCGCTGCATGCTCTTGACCGATTCGGGGCTGCGCTCGTCAAAGGGCGAGCCCTTGTCCGGGTAGCTGTAGGTGCCCGCCGTCATGGTGAGCTGGTCCACCTGCACAAGCTCGTAGCTGGCAGAGCCGTCCAGCTTCCTCTCGATCCAGCGCAGAAGGAAGGAGGCCACCAGCGTCATGGTCAGATATCCGACCATCTCCACCGTGGCCGAGGGGAAATACAGATAGCTTGCGCCGACGGCCGCACGGTGGGCGGAGAAGAAATCGGGAAAGCCGATGATGAACATGACGGAGGTGTCCTTGACGTTGATGATGAAGTTGTTGCCGATCTGGGGCATGATGTTGCGCAGTGCCTGGGGCAGGATCACGTACAGCATGGTCTGGACATGGGTCATGCCGATGGCCTTGGCGCCCTCAGTCTGGCCCGGGTCGACGGAGATGATGCCGCCGCGCACGGACTCGGCCATGTAAGCGCCGGTGTTGATGGACACCACCACGATCGCCGCCGCCCAGACGGAGGTGAATTTCACGCTGTTATTCGAGAAATAGGGCAGGCCGTAGTAGAGAAATACCGCCTGCAGCACCATGGGCGTGCCGCGGAAGACCTCCACATAGATGCGGATAATCACGCGCACCAGGCCGAGCACGAAGCGTTTGACCGGGTGGTCGCTCTTTGTATAGGGGATGGTGTTCAAAACGCCGCAGGCAAAGCCGATCACGCAGCCGATCACCGTGCCGACAAGGGCGAGGATCAGCGTGTTTTCGATGCCGCTTAAATAGGCACTGCCGTATTTTGTCCAGAGCTTGACGATATCCGCGCCCAGCTGTGCAAACTTGTTCATATGGGTCTCCTTACCTGAAAGAAGCCGCGAGAAGCGAAAACTCTCGCGGCCTCCGTGTTATTTCCGGGGAAATGGATCAGTCCTCGCTCAGGGGCTGGATCTCGATGGCGTGGGCCATGAGCTCATTGAAGTCCTCGACGGTCATGGTGCTCAGCACGCTGTCGATGGCCTCGTGCAGGACGGTGTTGCCCTTCATCATGGAGATGCCGATGTTCACGTTCTCGGCGCGCTCCTGCTCGGTGAACTGGAAGTCGCCGTCGGTGCCGGAGAAGTCAAGGATGACCATGTCGGGGTATGCGGCCACGGCGCCCTGGGCGGTGGGCATATCGGTGCAGACGAAGTCGGCCATGCCGGTCTCCAGCGCCATGAGCATGGCGGGGGCGGTCTCGGCGGCGGTCATGATGTTCGCGCCCTTGATCTGGGGCAGGCAGGTGTCATACCAGATGGTGGCGATCTGCGCGGTGCAGGAGCCGCCGGCAAGATCGGCAAGGCCCTTGGCATTGGCGTAGGGGCTGCCGGCCTTGGTAAGGCACACGATGGTAGCGTAGAAGTAGGGGCCAGCGAAGTCGACCTGCTCGGCGCGCTCGGCGGTCATGGACTGACCGGCGATGACGGCGTCAAAGGTGCCGGTCTGGACGCCGGGGACCAGGGAGTCCCAGTCGGACTGGATGACCTCGAGCTGCCAGCCGTTTGCCTCGCAAATCTTCTTGCCGATCATGACGTCGTAGCCGTTTGCGTAGGAGCCGGGGACGTTTGCGATGGGAACAGCGCCGTTGGAGTCGTCGTTCTGGGTCCAGTTGTAGGGGGCGTAGGCACATTCCATGGCGATGGTGAGGACGCCGTCCTCCACACCGCTGGCAACGCCGTCGGCAAAGGCGGCGGAGCCGAGGCTCAGCATCAGCAGCATGGCCAGTACGATCGCGGTAATTCTCCTCATGATATTTCCTTTCTGAGTACGATACTCTCCGGCTGGTTTTCCCCGCCGGTCGGGAAAATGAAAAATGAACCGCTTTGCAAGCGGTCCATGGAAAATCCGTACAGCGTAAGCCGTGTGCGTGATTTCGATAGCGCTCCACAAAGTCTTGTGACAGTCCGGCCAATGTTTTTGGACGGCCCAGAATCGGTCAGTCAGGCAAGCTTCCCGATCCTTCGGCGATGTTCCCTTTCTCCTGCGGCGGCTGCCTGTCCTTGCCGCGGGGTACTGATGAATACCGCGCCTCTATCTAAGCGATTCACTTTGACTGCATATTAGCACAAGGCTTTAGCACTGTCAACGGATAAAGTGCGACACTTTCAATTTTTGGAGAAACTGAAAAAATATACAATTTCAGTTTTTTTATTTTGTAGAATATGCCGGAAGCAGAGCGCCTGCCATATTCTTGTAAGCGCTCTGCTTCTTGATTATAATGCAAGTATGCGCTCGATCTCTTCGAGGTAGATATTTGTGACGATCTCGCGGCTGAACTCCCGTTCCATCTTTTCACGGGCGGCCTTGCCCATCTTCGCCTTCTCACCGTGGGGCAGGCGGATGAAAGTCTCGACCTTTTCGACCATGCTGTCCACATCGCGGACCTTAAAGAGATAGCCGGTCTTCCCGTCCTCGATGCCCTCGCGTATGCCCGGCACATCCGAACCGAGGCAGACGCGGCCCATGGCGCTGTGCTCGAGCACGACATTGGTCATGCCCTCGTAGTAACTCGGGTGGATAACGGCGTGCGCCCTTTCGATGCAGGGCTTCATATCGATCTGTATGCCGCCGTACTCCACGACGCCGCGGCGCTGCAGGTCCTCGATGCGGGGGCGGAAGGACTCGTCGTCATAGTCGCCGTAGATCACAAAGCGGGCATTGGGATAATCCGCCTTTACGCGCTCGGCACAGTCCAGGTACTCCCAGATGCCCTTGCCCTTCATGATGCGGGCAACAAAGTTGAAGATGATCTCGTCGTCGTTTTCCGGATAGGGCTTGAAGGGAAACTGCTCCAGATTCACGCCCGAGCCGGGGATGCGGCGGTAGTGTACCTTGTGGCGCAGGATATTATTGAGAAGCTCGCACTCGTGGTCGTTCTGGTACATGAGGCAGGACGCCTTCCTGAGCGCCACGCGGTAGAGCTCCAGGATGAACTTTTCGAGCGCCGAGAGCTTGTCCCCGTTTTGCATGATGCCCGCGGTGTTGACGATATAGGGGGTATGGGTGGCCTCGCAGGCAAAGCCGCCGTATACCGAGCACTTGGTGGTATAGGTGAGCACCAGGTCCGCCTTCGTCTCCTTGATGATACGGATATACTCCTTTGTGAGCTTTAAGTCGTTTAAGATGCTGGTGCCGCGCCGGTCGATGGGCAGGTCGATGATGTGGATACCACGCGAACGAAAAAACTCCAGCTTCTCGCCGTAGGGGCAGACGATATACACCGCGTGGCCCAGCTCGTGCAGCTTCAGAAACAGCTCCGCGCGGAAGTTGTAGGCCACGTTGTCCTTGGGGATCAGGATCACGATATTGCTCATCGTCTCACTCCGTTCTCAGCGGGTAGGCCAGCTTGTTGATGAGATAGGTCTTCTCGCTCTCACCCAGCACCGTCTCCATCATATCGTACCCCACGCGCACGCACCAGGCGGGCACATGCAGCACGAGCCCCGCCCGGCCCGCCGCTTTTTCCGCTTTGATGGAATCCGGGGTCCACAGCAGTTCCGGGTTCTTGATGATATGGATGCCGTTGGTCGGCTCCCTGCCGCACCAGTCGGCGATAGCCTTTACGGCGCGGTCGATGTCCAGCACCTCAAACGCCGTTCCCCTGCCCACCTGGTAGGCGAGGCTCGGATACTTGAGATAGAAGCGCTTTTGGATGTCGCGCTTGTTGTCCGGGGTGTAAACCGGGCTGAGGCGGAAAATGTCATAGTGGTGCAGAAGCTGGCACTCCCGTTCGGCCAGGGCCTTGCTCTTGCCGTAGTCGCTCACGGGGGCGATGGGCGTTTCGGCATTCACCGGCGCGCCGCCGTGATAGAGGCCATACACGTCGATGGTGCTGATAAAGAGCACGGGCCGCTCCCCGGCGCAGGAGAAGACGTTTTTCGCGCTGTCCACGTTGTCGCGCTTATAACGCTCCCAGGTCAGTTCCTCCATGCCCTCCCGATGGGCCAGGGCCGCAAGATGGATGATGCGCTCCGCGCCGGAGGCCTCCACGATCACAGGAAGCCTCTCCCGATCCGTGAGGTCAACCCGTTTAAAGCGGAAATTTCCCTCTGTCGTTTCCTCGCCCGAGCGTCCGACGCCCACGACCTCATAGCCGCGCTCGAGCAGCTCCTTCACCACAGCCGAGCCGATCATGCCCCGCGCGCCGGTGACAAGTACGGTCATACCGTCCCCTCCCCTTTTGGTTTGATCCTTGCTATCATAGCAGGAACGAAGGTGGTTTTCAACTGTTTTCGTTTCCCCTCTCCGTCGCTTCGCGACACCTCTCCCCCGAGACGCCGCTGCGCGGCTGGGGCGAGGCAAGCACCTATCTGTTCTGTTGTCGGTTTCGCTTCATTCACAAGAAGCGATACCGTCACTTCACTTTCCAATTTTTAGAAGGAGATCCTCTTATGAAAATGAACTACTGCATGGAATGCGGGACGCTGCTGCATGTCCTGCCCCACGGTGAGGAGGGGCTTGTCCCCTACTGCGACACCTGTGCCGCCTTTCGCTACCCTGTGTTCAATACGGCGGTGAGCCTGCTGGTCTTGGACGAGCAAAAGGAAAACATCCTCCTCATCCGCCAGTACGGACGACCGGCCTATATTCTGGTTGCGGGTTATGTAAACTGTGGTGAGGATGCGGAGGACGCCGCCCGGCGGGAGCTTAAGGAAGAGCTGGGACTAAAGGCGCTCACAGTATCTTTTAATCGCAGCCATTACTTTCCGCCCAGCAATACGCTGATGCTGAATTTCACCGTCACGGTCAAAAAAGAGGACGCCCACCCCAACCGTGAGGTGGACGCCTGGCAGTGGTTCAGCTTGTCCGATGCCCGCGAGGCCATCAAACCCGGAAGCCTCGCCCGGGCCTTTCTGCTGGGCTGGATGGACGGGGTTTACGACTTCCCGGTCTATCCGCCAGCAAAATGAGGAAGAGGCGCAACCTATCCGGCTGCGCCCCTTTGTTATTTTACTCCGATTCTTTCTGGTCTTCCTCGGTCTCGGGAAGAGCGCTCTTGACATTTTCGCCTACGGTGACGGTGATGTCGACCTTTTCACCCGCACGGTAGACCGTGAGCTCCAGCTTCTCGCCGGGCTCGCAGGCCGTCACGATCTTGACCAGATCGTCGCTGCTTTTGATCTCTTCGCCGTTAGCCGCGATGACGATGTCCTTCTCCTTGAGGCCCGCTTCCTCTGCCGGAGAGTCCTCATTGACGCTCACGATCTCTGCGCCGCGGGGGATGCCGTAGGCCAGCAGGTCGTCCTTCACGGGGGTAACCGTCACGCCGATGTAGGGCTTGGAGATCTCGCCCTTGGTCATGATCTGCTCCACAATGCCGACAACCGTGTTCACCGGGATGGCAAAGGCGATGTTGTCAACGGTCGCGCCGAAGCCGCCTCCGGAGATCTTCGCGTTGGTGATGCCGATGACCTCACCGTACATGTTGAACAGCGCGCCGCCGGAGTTGCCGGAGTTGATGGCGCAGTCGGTCTGGATGAGCTTTAAGTGCATATTGCCCGAGAGGGTCACGTTCCGGTCCAGGGCGCTGACGACACCGCGCGTCAGGGAGAAATGGAGCTCGCCCAGGGGGTTGCCGATGGCGACCACGTCCTCGCCCACAACGACTTTGTCGGAGTCGCCGAAGGTCACGGGCGTCAGGTCCTTGGCGTCAATCTTCAATACCGCGATGTCGTTGCTGTCATCACAGCCGATGAGCTCCGCCTTATAGGTGTCGCCGTTGTACATCTCGACATTGATCTTGTTGGCACCTTGCACCACATGGTAATTTGTGAGGATATATCCGTCCTCGGTGATGATAAAGCCGGAGCCGGAGCCGCCGGAAATGGTGTCATACCCGAAATAATTGGTCAGGGCTTCGACGGTAATGGCGACAGTGGAATTGACGTTGCGGGCATAGACCTCAGCCGCGCTGCCTGCCGTGTGCCCCTCAGAGGCAAATGTCAGGGTCGGGGTCGGCGCGGCATAGGCAAGGCCCGCCGTTGCGGAGCACACCAGCACCAGGGCCAGGAGCATGGCGGATATTCTGCGTGTATGGATGTTTGCGTTTTTCATAAGGCTGCACCTCGTTTTCTTAAAACTGGGAATATCATACTTTCAAAGTGTTAAGAAATCTCTTAAAAATTTTGAATTTTCGTTTATGATACTTTGAATTTTTTGTGATAAAGAGCCTGCACGGGATTACCCATGCAGGCCTTTCGCTTTTAATACGTGGATAACGCCAGATATCCGTTTGGCGCGCTCGGGTCCTCCACGACCGTGATGCGCAGGCTTGTATTGGGGGCCTCGTAGTTCCAGTAGTTGGAATACTCGTAAATGTCCGAGGTGATCACGATGTCGTAGGTGCCGTCACCGTTTGCCCAGGCGCCCTCCATGCGGATGTTGGTGGGGTCGGTCTTCCAGGTGTTGACCCACATTCTGTCCATCAGCGCAAGCTCGATACGGTAGCGCAGCTCCCCTTCCGGGTACACGTAGGGCAGGAGTGTCGGATAGTAGTAGTCTGCGTTCGAGGTGCCGAAGTAGCCGTAGTAGGGCTCAGCAAAGGCAGTTGCAAAGCGAAACAGGCGCTCGGCCTCCTCACCCTCACAGGCATAGGCGTACTGCTTGACCTCTCCCAGCGGGTTTTCCGGCAGGACGATCTGCGTCGGCACGCTCTCGGGCCTTACATAGCCCGCGGGCAGCGGATTGACGAGCCACGCGTCCGGCAGGTTGCGGGTGCCGCCCGCCTGGTTTGCCGAGCGGTTGACCGCCTGGCCGTAGAAGTACATGCAGGTGGAGTTGCCGCCGTCCATATTCGTTGCGTTGACGCAGCCGAACTTATCGGCCATGATGTCGACGCAGTCGGGGAAGGTCACGCCAATGCTGTAGCCCTGACGGCCGTCAATGGCGACCATCACCACAGCGCCGTCGGCGCGCTGGCCGATCATGGTCCTGGCGCCGATGCCGGTCTCCAGCGTGGCGGGATCGGCCTTTTCGCCGTCCAGCACGATCGCGGGGCCGAAGCTCACGGCGTCCCGGATGCCGACATTCTCGCACTCGTCGTAGGTGAGATAGCCGACCCACATGTGGTCATTGCCGTCAAAGCCGCCGATGGGTCCGTTCTGCTCGGAGCTGAAGGTGACGCCCCGGCCGAAGGTGATGCCGCTGGGGGGCCAGCCGTTTCCGCCGCCGCCGTCATCCAGAAAGCCCCCGGCGTTTATGCCCGCGATGGCTCCGTACTGCTCGGCCATGGCGTCGAGGGTGAGGCCGTAGCCGCTCCACTCGGTGGGTTCGGGCAGCGCCGTGCCGACATAGACGCGGCTCGGGTCGAGCACAATGATGGCGTAGACCGTCGCACCTTTGTAGTGGAACTTGTAGTTGATGATGCCGTCGCCGTCGTCATCGGTCAAAACCTCGCCTACGATGGGCTCGGGGGTGGGTTCGGGCGTCGGCTCCGGCGTCGGCTCCGGGGTGGGGACGTAGACGGGCTCGGGTGCCGAAGCCTGCATCGGGGCCTGCGCCGCCTGGGGCGAGGCCGCCGCGCTCTTTCTGCCGCAGGCGGTGAAGCCCAGCGCCATGACTGCCGCGAGCACCAGGCTGATCATCTTTATCGAAAGCGTTGTGTTCATTTGCGATACCCTTTCTTTTGCTTATTCAAACGAGGGAAATGTACTATATTTTATAAAAGAAGTCAAGTCCCGTGAATCTCCGGAGATTCCTGTTGAAAAATTTTTCCCCTGCTGATAAACTGTAGGCATGATGATTCAAATTCTTTATCATGTTTCGGAGGTATGATATGCTGTATACGAACGCAAATGTGTTTACTCCCATGGGCTTTGTCCGCGGCGGCTTTTCCGTGGAGGACGGGCGCTTTGCCGAAGTGTTCGTCGGTGAGCGCAGCGGCGGCACCGATCTCGGCGGCGCTTATGTGAACCCCGGCCTTGTGGATATCCACACCCACGGGGCGGCAAACGCGGACTTCTCTGACGGGGATGCCGAGGGCTTAAAGCGCATGGCGGCCCACCTCGCCAAATGCGGCGTGACGAGCTTCGCCCCCACCTCCATGACGCTCCCCTACGAGACTCTTGCCGCCGCGTTCGCTACGGCGGTCGAGGTCCGGGAGAACCGGCCCGCCGGTGCGGCGCGGGTCATGGGCATCCACATGGAGGGCCCCTACTTTTCGGAAAAGAAAAAAGGCGCGCAGAACGGCGCGTATCTCAAGCTCCCCGACCCGGAGGGCTTCCGGCAGCTCTATGACGGCTGCGGCGGCCTGGTGCGCGTGATCGACGTGGCTCCCGAGCTTGCGGGTGCAGTCGAATTTACGAAGATTGCCAAGGAGCTGTGCACCGTCTCGGTCGCGCACACGGATGCCAATTACGAGGAGGCAAAAGCTGTCTATGAGGCCGGCGCAACGCATCTGACGCACCTTTATAACGCCATGCCCTCCATCCACCACCGCAAGCCCGGCGTCATCGGCGCGGCCTCGGAGTGTGACAACGTGGTTGCCGAGCTCATCTGCGACGGGCTGCATGTGCACCCGAGCTCCGTGCGCATGGCCTTCAAGCTGTTCCCGGGCCGTATCTGCCTGATCTCCGACTCCCTGCGCTGCTGCGGCATGCCGGACGGCGAGTATGAGCTGGGCGGGCAGCAGGTCTTTCTCGCCGGCGGCGTGGCCAGACTTGCGGACGGCACGATCGCGGGCGCGGCCTCGGATCTGTATCGGGACATGCTCAATGCGATTGCCTTCGGCATTCCGCGTGAGGAGGCGATCACCGCCGCCACCATCCGCCCGGCGCGTGAGATCGGCCGCGCCGACGAGATCGGCTCCATCGAAGCGGGAAAGCTTGCCGACTTTGTGGTCTGCGACGCATCTCTCTCCGCGCAGGCCGTGTATATCGGCGGCGAACGGGTTTGATACTCCGTAATATCAAACAGCAATGGGTCAGCCTCGGCTGACCCATTGCTGTTATAATTCAAGTTTTCTGTCCAGAAAAAGCTGATAGCGGTCACATATCCCCTGCACATCGCTGCCGAAGTCGATCTGCTTTCCTTTGTGCAGCCACAGAACCTTTGTGCACATCTCGCGTACCTGCTCCAAAGAATGGGAGACCAGGATCGTTGTCGCGCCGCCGGATATGACCTCGCGCATTTTTTCCTCGCTCTTTTTGCGGAAGGCCCCGTCGCCGACCGACAGCACCTCGTCCAGGATGAGGATATCGGGCTTGACAAGGCAGGCGATGGAGAAGGCCAGGCGGGACTGCATACCGGAGGACAGCTGTTTGAAAGGGCGCTCCTCAAAATCCTTGAGTTCGGCGAAGGCGATGATCTCGTCATACTTCTCATCCATGAACTTGCGCGTATAGCCGAGCATGGCCCCGCGAAGATAGGCGTTTTCCTTCACGGTCAGATCTCCGTCGAAGCCGCTGCCAAGCTCAAGCAAGGCAGCGATCGTGCCCTCACGGCGAATCCAGCCCTCCGTGGGCACCATGATGCCGGAGACAGCTTTGAGCAGCGTGGATTTGCCTGCGCCGTTGGAGCCGATGATTCCCAACATCTCGCCGCGCTCAAGGGTGAAACTCACATCCTTGTCGGCCCAGAACTCCGTGACATGGTAGTTGCCGGTGAGCTTGCGCATCACAAATTCCTTGAGGCCGATGTCTTTGAAATCGCCGGTGATGTACCGGATGGATACGTTTTTTGCTTCCAGAATCGTCATCACGCCACCTCACACATAGTACAGGAACTGATGGTTATACTTCTTGTACATCCAGCAGCCGATCCCCAGAACAATGAGAGCCTCCGACGCCATGAGAAGATGATAGTGCCACGAGAGCAGCGAGGCGTCGATGACGACCACACGGAAGTACTTGATGATGAGGTACACGGGATTTGCCAGGAAGATGCGCTGTACCTGCGGGCTGTAACCGTCGATGGAATAGAAGATCGCAGAGGCGTACATGAGAAGCTGGGTGAACACGCCCCAGAGGTACTGCATGTCCCGGAAAAACACGAACAGCGCCGAAAGGATCAGCCCGAGGCCGAGATTGAGCAGCACAAGGCAGGCGATTGGGTACAGCAGCAGCACAAAGCGCCAGGTAAACGTGATGTGGTCGAGGGCGCAGAACACGAAGAACACGCACAGCGTAAGGCCGAAGTTAATCAGACACTGCGTATTTTTGGCGAAGAGGAACAGATACTTCGGCACGTTCACCTTGGTAAAAATATGCGCGTTGTCCATTAGCGAGGTCATGCCTTGGTTGGTGGAGTCGCTGAAAAACGCGAACACGAGGTTGCCGCAAAAGAGGAAAATCGTGTAATGCGGCGTAGTATGTCCGAAAAACTGCGTGAACACGAGGCGCATCACGAGCAGCGTCAACAGCGGCGACAGTACGCTCCACGCCATGCCGAGCACGGTGCGCTTGTATTTCTTTTTGAAGTCGCGCTTGACCAGCTCCTCGAAAAGAAACTGATAGGATTTGAGTGTTTGAAACATGGGAAATCTCCTGAGGTACTTGTAAAGATAAGCAGAGTCTGATATAATACTATCAGAATCTCGATAGAAGGAGGCGCAAGACATGCACATTCGTCCGTCATCCGAGCTGCGCAATAATTATATAGGTATCTCTGAGCTTGCCAGGACCACCGGAGAGCCCATCTTCATCACCAACAAGGGGGAGGGCGACGGAGTCTTTATCAGCGTGGACGCCTGGGAAGCGCGGGAAAAGATGTTCCGCCACCGGGACATGGTTTACGCTGCCGAGCTGAGCCGCCTGAGCGGGGAGCCCGCTGTCACGCAGGAGGCGCTGGATAAGCGGATTGAGGAACTGTTCCATGCCTGCGAGGAGGAATAAGCTTGTCTATCTCGCGCCCGCAGCGCAGGACATGGAGGAGATCGTAAAATTCCATCTGACCAGGGTCGGGGCACAGTCGGCGCGCGGGATCTACGAACAGATGAAGAAGGAGATCGGAAGACTCGCAAGTTATCCACTTCTCGGGCAGACCCACCCGGACCCGCTGCTGGCGCAGGAGGGCTTCCGCAAGCTGGTGCTGACCGACACCTATGTGGCCGTCTACAAGGTCATCGACGGCGAGGTTGTCATCTACCGCATTGTAAATGGCAGGACGGATTACCCGCGCCTGCTGAAATAAACAGGGACGCACAGGCTGAATACGGGTTGTGTTCAGCCTGTGGTGTTATTTACCTTTCTTCGGATGAAGAATGCGTTCAGCGTGCTTGACCAGCTTCGGGCGATTCTCTGACCCTCTGGGCGTTTCCTCATCCTCCCAGAGGCCCATGTGGTACAACGTGCGGCGGACGGTGTAGCCCGCCCCGTGGTCGCGGAGGCAGCGCACGCCGCCGCGGACTTTGCGCGGTAACCAGGTAATCGCTCGGCCAACGCGGAAGGAGACCGAACTCTTGATGGAAGCGAGCTCCCGTTCCAGGCTGCGGGCGTAATCGGCGTTCCGTTCTCTCTCCCGTTCCAGGCTGCGGGCGTTATCGGCGTTCCGTTCTCTCTCCCGTTCCAGGCTGCGGGCGTAATCGGCGTTCCGTTCTCTCTCCCGAACCATGGTATTTAAAGAAGCGCTCATCAAATCCTTTTGCCAGGCCAGGATTTCTTCAGCCGGATAAGAGGGCGGATAATCTGTTTTTACTTCCGCTTCACGGATAAACGCACAGCATCTCTCTTCCAGTGCATGACGATACTTCAGGTATTCCGTGGGATTAGCCGGCGGAGATGAAATATTATACCGGCAACGGCCGTTTGCTGCCTGACTGACCGGCATACTGTTGAGAAGAGGGATAAAACTGCTCATTCTGTCAAGACCCCATTCTTCGTACAGCAGAAGCACAGGCGTCCCAAGCGCGAGACAGGGCAGGGCACAATGCAGGCGCTGCGTGATCACACATTTGGCCCGCTGATACCGATGAAGCAGCACTTCAACCGCGTCAAGCCGTTCATCCGGTGTCAAGGTGCAGATCGCCGCGGGATCCACACAATGGGTAACAGACTGCCAGTTCTCACCGGGAAACTGCTTTTTCAACGCAGCGGCAATCGTAGGATCAACGTCTGTCAAAATGACCTCATCACTTTTCTCGAGCGTATCGGGCAGAGAAAGTGTCAAAGTAAGGCAGCCGGAAAAATAAGCCCGGATCCCTTTCTTTTCAAGCAGAGACAGGGTCGATTCATCACGCGCGCCGATGGGCTCAAACTGGCGAAGATATTCGCCGCCCAGCCCGTCCAGGAAGCGATCACCGATTCTATTTAAATCGTGTGCGGAAACATGCATGGAGATAAATAACGGGTTTATCAGACCGGAGGGAGGCCAATTGTATTTCTTATGCATGTACCAGGCATTCATGATAACAGATATCGGTTCCGTCCGCCCGCCCTCAAGACGAAAGCTGTCCAGACTTTCGCGGTCGATCACCGTATCAATGCGAGGCAAAAATCGCTTTGCCGCATAGCTTTGAATGTCATCACCAATGTTATCTGTATTTTTATACATCAGTAAGCCATATTTCATCCAGTTTTCTTTGTCTTTCTTTCCATTGTATTTCTCACGCAGCATTCCCAAAACGTTCCGAGCATCATCCGCAGTTCAGCCCCGGACTCGGACGATTTTATAGCTCCTTGGTGGCTTCCTCGTCCTTCCACAGCCCCATGTGGTACAGTGTCCGGCGGACGGTGTAGCCCGCCCCGTGGTCGCGGAGGCACTGGACACCGCCGCGGACCTTGCGCGGTGCCCAGGTGATCGCATGGCCAATGCGAATGTAGGGCAAATTACTCTCCAATTCAGCCTTGCTGCATAAATTTGTTTTTATAATCTCTTCAAGAAAAGGGGATTGACCGGCATATTTCCAGAAATAACGAGCATGCGGGTACTCAAAGGATGACCAAGGCTTAAACGGTGCAGCAAAATGCAGGATATTAAAATTCTCACCGACTCTGTCTGTGATCGGTTTGCATCGCCTGACGGTCTCATTATCGCCGTAAAGCCAGTACCAGCTGTAATTCCACGATACATCCAGGTAAAGGATCCTACCTCTGCATATGGCGTTGATAATATCCTGATCCATATACAAAAGTTTTTCCGGAGATGTATTTTTCAGAAAATCAAAGTATTTTTGAGAGATGTTTTCCTGACCCCATCGGGGGATGTTGATAAGCAGAATACCGGCATTTACATATTGTTCTGCGTATACCTGCAAATCTCTTTTCAACCGGTTCCGCTGCCGGTCTTCCATCATGCTGTAATCGTGAACCCCGGCAATCAGATAGTCCTCCAGGCTTTGAGGAACGATCTCGGCTATGTCGGTATTTACAATCAGATCGCAGTCGAGATAAATCACATAGGGATAGGCTTTGAATACTTCGATCTCCGGGATCAGGAAGCGATAATATGTTTCCTTTGTAATATAACCCGTTGTTGGAAGCGGCGTTTGAATACTGCGCGTCAAACGCTCGATATTCAGGCACTGGACTGTGACGTTCTCTGTTGACATGTATTCCAATGCTTCAATATGCTCTGCGGAAATAGAGGTATGCAGAACATAGATTAGGTATAGATTGTGGGGACTAGCATTGGAAATAACGGACTGGATGGCAACTCCGGCATAAGGCGCATACTTGTCATTTGCGGAGAAAACAATCGGGACAGAGTTACTGGCTTCTTCAATCCCTGAGGGGGTGCCTACCGTTTTTCTATTTATAGATTACTCCTTGCCTGTAATTTGCTTTTCACTTTAAATCGAACCCATGCAATGTTGAACTTGACCATGTCACGAAACCAGATTTCACCGTTGTTGATGCGAAAAATCAGTTCATTGTTTTTGCTTTCCGGGTCATCATGCTGTAGATTGCGATAGATCATCTCTTTGTAGTAGGGTGTTTTTACTGCAGTATCCCAGAACAGATCCATCCAGGGACTGTCCAGATTCCTCCAGGGCTTTTCGTTGCCCCCGAAGTGGATGATTTTCGGATCTTTCAGGGATTCCTCGAGCTCAACTCTGTAGGGCTCGGGCAGCAGATCCGGACGATATGGCTTCATCACATCCCAGCTTGCGTGGAGGATTTTGGCTTTTCCCCCGTCGCAGATCAGATTCAGGACATCCTGATCGTGCTGCAGCCAGTTCCTTGAAGCGGCAAGACGAAGCAGTTCTTCCATTGTATAATTCCGGCGAAACGCATCAAGATTAAGAACCAGCATACCGGCAATAAAATAATCATTGGGCTGGCTCAAATGCAGAACACTGTCACGATACCGCTTTCTTTCATCACGCGGATCGTAGTAACATGCAAGCCCACACATGTCACGGGAGGATGCCAAAAGATATCCGTCAAGATTTGTGTCGAGAAGTTCGCCTACGTCTGTCAGCGCAAGCATATCAGAGTCCAGATACAGGGCTTTGTGATAGGCACTGTCAAGCAAATCGGGAATCAGCAGTCTCAGATAAGTATCGACGGTAAACTCCTTTTTCCCACCTGTATACAAAGAATAGCCGCGAATCAACGAACTGACATTGAGAAAGCGGATAGAAATGTTATTTCTTCCAGCACCCATTTGCTGCAAGATATACTGATTTTTTGGTGTAATGTCCCTGTTCAGTACGATGATATCGTAATTACGGTTGGGGGATGCGTGCGCTATAACGGAGTACAGCATCACTGATAAATAGGGACAATAATAATCATTCGCGCAAAAAACAATAGCGTCTGTTCCCCAGGAAAATGCTGGCTTAATTGTAATATGATTATCTGCGGTAAGGTGTTTTTTTTCTGTTTTCATGGGAACACTCCATCCGTAAATTGAGTTCGTTCATAATTGTTTTTCTTACTTCAATGCGTCCGTGTATTTGTCCAACGAACAAGCGCCGCTGGCATATGCAACAGCATTTCCATATTCATCATCAGGACTTTACATTTGCGCAGAAAAATCAAATCGTTAGATCGTATCCAATCTCTCCACATGGGCTGGAGCTTCTGGCTTACAGTTTTGAACGCGGTGACATTTCCAGTACAATAGGCCAGTACTTTCAGATAGAAGCAGTCGTTATATATCCGCCCCCTTGCAAGCATTCGTATGGCAGCATCGTCGGGCAGCATGCGCAGGGATTGCTTTTTGGCTTCAAAGATACTCATCTGCTTTTCTGTTAAAATGGCGGGTCTGGACACGCTTCCCGCTCGCGGGCGCCAGAAGTAAAGCGCCTGCGGCAGAAAGGCCGTGCATTCACATCTCTGCAGAACTTTCAGAAGCCACACCTCGTCTTCCCCAAAAGCAAGCGCAGAGTCAAAGCAGACTGGGCTTCCCTCCTTGAACACTAGTGCCCGCCGGAAAAGCTTAGCCCACGGGGTAGTGTGATACCCGTTGCGGCGCATCATCTGATAGACCGTGTCTGTGAAGTCACACGGCGGAACCGGGAAGAGACCCTTTTCAACGGGTGCACCGTAAGAATAGTCCACATAGCCACACATGGCGGCGTCTGCGCCATTATCGCGCATGCATTGCACCAACTTTTCGATCATCCGCAGATCCAGCCAGTCGTCCGAATCGACGAAGGTGATCAGGTCCCCGGTGCAAATGTTCAGACCGGCGTTGCGCGCGCAGGAAACACCTGTGTTCTGCTGGTGGATCACACGGATGCGTGGATCTTTTTCGCACCATTTGTCGCAGATCTCTCCGCTTTCGTCTTTTGAGCCGTCGTCAATCAAGATGACTTCCAGGTTTTTATAAGTCTGTGAACAGACGCTTTCCAGGCACTCATACAGATAAGGCGCCACGTTGTACACCGGCACAATTACGGACACCAGCATGTCCTTCGACTGCCGGTTTGCCGAAACAGGATTCTTTTCCAAAACTACACCACCGCTTTCCTGTTTTGATACTGTCGCATCCTGATCGCAACATATGCCGGAGCAATCCATCCCCGCTTCAGGCACGTAAGCACGACGTGCTTTGCCCCGCCGAGCTGACGCAGGTCGGCACGGTTAAAGGCATCGGCAATCAGCGGGTTTTCTCTCAGCTCCCGCACAGCCTGAAAGCAACGCTTCCTGTCGTTCGGATTCGCCGGGTGAAACACCACATGCGTCAAGATGAGCAGATAGTTCGTCAGCACAAACAGCGGCCAGTTCTTTTCCTTTCCGGCCGGACTCCGGCTGAGCTTCTCGAGCATGGTCAGATAATCCCGGCCCTGCTCCTCCCGCCAGCTATGTACGGTAGAATCCCCCGACACCGTGTAGCGATAGACCGGCACGGAGACAAAGGCCGCTTTCCGGACTGTATACAGAGTCCGCAGCACCCAATCGCTGTCCTCCCCAAGGCGGAGCGCCGGGTCGAAGCGCGGCATGCCAGGCCGGGGCCGAAAGGCCCAGGCATGGATGGTCAGGCGGTTTGTCGGATCGGTCAGCACATAGTCCATCAGCGCATGCCCGGTCAGACAGATCGCCTCCCTGCCGCGCAGCCGGGGCGTTTTGTTTCCACGACAGATCGTGCCGCAGACCGCGTCCACATCGTCGGTCATAGAGGGCCGCAGCCTGTCCAGCGCACTCGGCAACAGGGCGTCGTCCGAATCCAGAAACATGACCCACTCGCCGCGCGCTGCGTCAAGCCCTGCGTTGCGGGCGGCAGATACGCCGCCGTGCGGCAGCTGCAGGATTCGGATCCGATCTGCGTATTTCTCAGCCAGCCGCAGTGTAGCGTCCGTGGAACCGTCGTCGGCCAGGATAATTTCCGCCTCCTGGTCCAGTGCAGATTCCAGGCAGCGGCAGATCGTTTTTTCGGCATTGTAGGCGGGGATAATGATACTGATCATCTCACCCTCACCCCGATCTTCCGCAGCACAAAGCTGGTGCCCTTCCTGAGCCAGTGCTGGCTTTCGGTGTTCTTTACGGGCATCTCGGTATAAGGCACGCGGTTCGTTTCGATCCACACGTCCAGAAGCCTCTCGGCGATGAAGCCGAAGACGCGCGCGTTGTAGGCGTCATAGTCCGAGATGTCAAGCCGCTCCTCCAGCGCAAAGAGGATGTCAAACAGCCATGTGCAGTAGGCATCGAGCAGATCGCGGCGCATGACGAGCATGTTGAAGCGGTGGCCGCCGCGGCGCTTCATCTGCCGGTCGTAGGCCGCAAGGTACGCCGGGCAGCGCTCCGCCAGAAGCGTGCGCGTGACCGTCAGATCCTGCTCGTGGTGGGCGTGGATGTATTGGGAGTAGTTGGTCTCGATCCAGTAGCGCCGGGGGGAAGGCAGAATCACCGGGGCTTTCAGCAGGGCCTTTTCAAAATCTGCCCGCCCCGCGATCCTGAGCGGTCTTCCCGCCCCAAACCAGCGGCGGTAGTGCACAAGGCCGATATAGGCGGCCTCCAGGTTCTTCCATCCCCAGTAGAGCGCTGTCAGTTCACAGTAATGCGCGTTCTTCACGGAAATGTTCTCCCCGGTATTGTCCGGCGTGAAGCCCGGGATCGGCTTCGTGTGCAGCGCTGCGCCCACTTCAACCGGGATATGGCAGCCGTCGCACGGCAGCGGATACGGTCTGTGACAAGCTGCCATCACGGCAATCGTGTTTGCTTCCATACTTACGAAACCTTCACCTCCGTGCGCAGCTCTTCCGTGTTGATAAAGCCGCCAAGCGCCGTTTTCCACAGTATGCGCAGATCCAGCGCGGGACTCCAGTTTTCGATGTACCAGATATCGTATTTGACGCGCGTCTCGATGGACGTGTCGCCCCGAAGACCGTGGATCTGTGCCCATCCGGTCATGCCCGGGCGCACCTGCTGGCGCACAAGGTACAGCGGCACAGATTCCTTGAACTGCTGGGTGTAGAAGGGGATCTCAGGCCGGGGACCGACAAGACTCATGTCGCCCATCAGAACGTTGATGAGCTGCGGCAGCTCATCAATGCTGTATTTTCGGATAAAGCTGCCGAAGCGGGTTCGGCGCGGGTCCGTGCTGCGGCTCCAGGCGGTGTCGGATTCGCTGTTGACGCGCATGCTGCGAAACTTCAGCATGGTAAATTCCTTTTTGTTGAGCCCGACCCTCGCCTGCCGGAAAAATACCGGGCCGGGGCTGTCGAGCTTGACGATCGCGCCGATGACCAGCAGCAGCGGGCAGAGCAAGACCAGCAGCAGCGCCGAGCATATGATGTCGAACACGCGTTTGAGTGCTGCGAGCGCATTGTTGTCAAGCGGGGTCGCCCGCAGGTCGATCAGCACCGAGCGCCCCATGGTCTCGATGGTCGGGTGGCTCGGGAAATACGCGCGGTAAAACGGGATCATTGAGACTCGAAGCCCCTCTTTTCCCGCGGCATTGAGCACTGCCTGAATATGTTCGGTCTCCTCAGGCTCCAGGGCCACCACCGCTTCCTCGCTGGGGACCTTCTCCAGGATCTCCTCGATCCGCTCAAGCCCACCCAGGTATTCCCCAAGTCCCGCATCGGGGTCCGCGCCGATATAGCCGATTACCCTGCGTCCAAACTGCGGGTATTCCCCCAGGTCCTGATAATACTCCTCCGCAAGCTTGCCGCTGCCGATGAGGATCACGCGCTCCATCCCGATCCCCTTTGCGTAGCGCCGGGCCGCGATGTGATGCCAGAGGGCGCGTTTGATGCACAGAACGCAGGAGAAAAACACAACGAAAATCACCAGTGTCAGTCGTGAAAACTCCTCAAAGCGCATCACATACAGTACGCTTCCAAGGATCAGCACCGAAAACAGACTGAGCAGGATGAGCTTTGACAGTTCCTTAAACAGTCTCAGCTGGTGTACCGGGATATATAAATGGAACAGGTAAAACAGCACGACGGTGCATAGGCTGTGCAGAAGGATCAGCAGCTCCGTCGCGGCGTCCTCGATAATGGGGTTCCACACGCCGTTGAGCACGGTAAAGCGAATATAGACAGCAACATGATAGGAGGTAAAGATGATGCCCGCCTCCAGCAGCATATTGAGGAATACCTTAAAACGCCTGTTTTTTTGAAGCACCTTACGGCTCCCCCCGTCTCTGTACTGTAACAATCCGCCTCGTACGCACACCGCAGCGCGACGAAACCTGTCATATTTTATATTCAATCTATAATAATCTATCATAATTGTTTGTGAAAAGCAATAGCGTTTTCGCAATCAGCGGACGGCACGCGGTAAAACAAAAGATGATCTGCATCGTTGGGATCAGGTCATCTTTTTTTGCATAAAGCACTTTCCATATTGGTTTTTTTGTAGTATAGTGATATTTGTGCCGCCTTGGGATATCTGACGGGCGTGCAGCGGAGGCTGTATGAAACCTTATCAGTTCGGAAAAAAGCAAAAGCTCCTCTGGGGGCTGTTTCTGCTGTGTGCGTGGGGAACGGTGATTTTCATTTTCTCCCGGCATCACGGCGGGTTTACTGCCAAGGAGCTTGCAAATTACAAGCCGGATAATCCCTTTCTCTCCTGTCTTGTGATGCTGGGGCTTTTCGCGCTTAAAAGCGTGGATTTTCTCATGCATTCCGGCGTCCTTTATGCCGCCTCCGGGATCATGTTTCCCCTGCCGGCGGCTCTGCTTCTCAATACCGTGGGCATCATGATCACTGTGACGCCTACCTATTTTCTCGGCAGAGCCTGGGGCCCGCCCGTCATTGAGACGCTTTGCCGCAAATATCCCAAGCTGCGTGTTTTTGCGGATGATCAAAAGGGCGGCAGCCTCGCGGTGGCGATCCTGCTGCGCACGGTGGGGCTCCCCATTCAGGTCGGCAGCGTGTACATGGGGGCTGCAAACTACCGCTTCGGGCGTTTTCTCCTGGGCTCGGTGCTCGGCTTGCTGCCTGTCATGATCCCTTACACGATCATGGGCGACAACGCGGGCAAGCCCGGCTCTCCCGCCTTCGTCATCGCACTTGCGACCGAAATCATTTTGCACTTCGGGTCGGTCCTGATTTTTGCCGTCATCGCAAAACGACGCTTGTCGAGCAGCACGGCTGCGGTAAATGAATCATAAAGAACAAAAGATGGCCGCCTTTCGGCGGCCATCTCAATTTTTATTTGCCCATTTTGTAGCGCAGACTGCTGCGCAGGGATTCGCTCGTGATGCGGATGGTATTGAGCACCGACGCAATGGCGGCGGCAAAGTCGATGACCACCGCAAGCCAGAGATTGCAGTACCCAATGATGCTGAGGAAAATCAGGAACGCCTTGATGATAAAGACGAACAGCGCGTTTTCCACACAGATTTCCCGCATGCGCGCGGAGATGCCCTTGGCCATCGGCAGGTTGCCGACCGCGTCGGGATGGGAGATCGCGTCGGCATACTTGGCGCGGCTGTTGACACGGATGTCAATGGCCGCGTCGCTGTGCGCCTCGATGCCGTTAGCGTAGACAAAGAGCACCGCGCCCTTGGTCTTGCGGGCGATGTCGCTGATGATGCGCAGCTTCTTCTCCGTATCGCACTGGGCGTACATTTCCGAGAAGTTCAGCATCTCGGCAAGCTCCTGGCCAGCCTCCTTGCTGTCGTCGCTGAGCAGGACGCAGCGGGACACGCCCACCTTCTTCAGATCGGGCACCAGTCCCTCGAGATCCTGGTTCACATCGGAGGAGATGACCACCTTGCCCATCGTCCTGCCGGCCACGACCATGTAATAGGCAGTGCCGGTTTCCGTGGGGGGATCGTCAACCTGGATGCCGCGCTCTTCCAGCAGCGGTCTCGTGGCGAAGGTGACGTCGATGCCGTCGATGGAAAGCTCCATCCCGTAGCCGGGGATCTCACGGAAGTCTTTAATCACGTCCAGCTTGTAGTCGTGGTCGTAGACGGCGGAGATGGCGTTGGCGACGGGCTGCTCGGAATAGTACACGGCATGGGCCACGAAATTGAGGAAGGTGTCGTAGTCCAGCACGTCGGAGTGCATGGCGATGATACGGGGGCACTCCTCGGCGAAGATGCCGTTTTTATCAAACACCGCGGCGGACACGTCGGCCATGGCCTCAAGCGGAGAAGCGCTCCCGAACACGATGCCGTGCCTTGCGCTCTGGCACAGGCCTACGGCCGCGGCCAGCGGGAAGGACACCACGACAGAAGCGGGCGTCGCCGCAAGCATCATGACCAGCGCGCGGTGGATGGAGATCGAAAAGCTCATGCTGGTGACGATGGGCATGACAATGGCGTAGACCACGGCCAACAGCATCGCGATTTTCAGGATTAGTCCCGCGCTGCTGCTCATCACCTGCCGGATGGACATGGCAGTCTTCTCGTCATCGTTGATGAGCTCACGCATATGTGCGATGACCCCGGCGTCCTGATCCTGGACAAGGTCCAGCGCTGCCTTCCGGGTATGTTCCCGCGTGTATTTGAGCAGCAGCATGCCGATCTGATACAGCAGGACAAGTGCCGCGCCCTCGACGCCGAAGCCGATGAAGAAGGCCAGCACCGCCGTCACACCCACGATCAGTGGCGTTGCCGTATAGTCACCGCTCTCGACCGCCTCGACCGCATTCATGAGGATGTCATATCCGGCCAGCACCGAGGCCAGCACCAAAAGCAGGATATGAGCGAAGTCCGGCATGTCGATGATCAGCGACAGTGCGAAGATCACACAGGCGATGACGAGTCTGATAACCAGAGAATTGTTCAGTGTGGCGGAAAGCTTTGCCGTATCTATCTTTGGCGGCGTCTGTTTTACATGTTTCTGGGGCATTCTGCCACCTCCCTGACGATCTCAGATGATCAGGCCTTGCCGTCGGAGCCCAGAACGTGGACGATCTTGTGGGCGACCATATCCTTCACTGCCTGACGCGCGGGCTTGAGGTACTGGCGGGGATCGAAGTGATCGGGATGCTCGGCAAAGTACTTACGGATGTTGCCGGTCATGGCCAGACGGATATCGGAGTCGATGTTGATCTTGCAGACTGCCAGCTTTGCGGCCTCGCGCAGCTGATCCTCGGGGATGCCGATTGCGTCGGGCATGTTGCCGCCGTACTGGTTGACCATCTTGACAAACTCCTGGGGAACGGAGGAGGAGCCGTGCAGAACGATGGGGAAGCCGGGCAGACGCTTGATGCACTCATGCAGCACGTCGAAACGGAGGGGAGGCGGGACCAGGATGCCGTCGGCGTTGCGGGTGCACTGGGAAGCCTTGAACTTGTATGCGCCGTGGGAGGTGCCGATGGCGATGGCCAGGGAGTCGCAGCCGGTACGGGAGACGAACTCCTCAACCTCTTCGGGGCGGGTGTAGCTCTCGTGGCCATGCTCGACGGAGACCTCATCCTCAACACCGGCGAGGGTGCCGAGCTCGGCCTCGACGACGACGCCGTGATCATGGGCGTACTCAACGACCTGGCGGGTCAGGGCGATGTTCTCGTCAAAGGGCTTGGAGGAGGCGTCGATCATGACGGAGGTAAAGCCGCCGTCGATGCAGGATTTGCACAGCTCGAAAGTGTCGCCGTGGTCCAGGTGCAGGGCGATGGGGATCTCGGGATTCTCGATGACGGCAGCCTCGACCAGCTTTACGAGGTAGGTGTGGTTTGCGTAGGCGCGGGCGCCCTTGGACACCTGAAGGATAACGGGGCTCTTGAGCTCGCCGGCAGCTTCGGTGATGCCCTGGACGATTTCCATGTTGTTGACGTTGAAGGCGCCGACGGCGTAACCGCCGTTGTAGGCTTTCGCAAACATTTCCTTGGTTGTTACGAGAGGCATAATACAAAATCTCCTTTGTTTTTCTAAAAATTTGTACAAAAAGCACATTTACAAATTTTCGTTAATATTATATCCTCATTCCAGCGCATAATCAATATGGACTTTCTACAAAAACAAAATATTTTTTAAGTAACTGGAGGAATAAAAATGTCAGAGAAGTTAATCGGCTCCTGCATCTTCGGTCAGTCCGGCGGCCCCACCGCGGTCATCAACGCCAGCGCCTACGGCGTGATCCGCGCCGCCCTCGACGCTGAGGAGATCACCAAGGTCTACGGTGCCAACCACGGCATCAAGGGCGTTCTGGATGACAAGCTCTTCGTCATGGACGAGGAGGACCCCGAAGAGCTCAAGCTGCTGCTTCACACCCCGTCTTCCGAGCTCGGCTCCTGCCGCTACAAAATCGCCGACCCCGAGGTCGACGACACCGATTACAAGCGCATCCTCGAGATCTTCAAGAAGTACAATGTCCGTTACTTTTTCTATAACGGCGGCAACGATTCCATGGACACCTGCAACAAGATCAGCCGCTACATGGAATCCGTCGGCTACGCCTGCCACGTGATGGGCGTTCCCAAGACCATCGACAACGACCTCTTCGGCACCGACCACTGCCCCGGCTTTGCCAGCGCCGCCAAGTACATTGCCACCTCCTGCATGGAGATCAACAAGGACGCCCGCGTCTACGACAGCGGCATGATCACCGTCGTGGAGATCATGGGCCGTCACGCCGGCTGGCTCGCCGCCAGCGCCGCCCTTGCCACCGCCTACGGCTCCGGCCCCGACCTCATCTACCTGCCCGAGCTCGACTTCGACATGGACAAGTTCCTGGCTGACGTGGTGCGTATTTATAAGGAAACCGGCAAGTGCTTCATCGCCGTGTCCGAGGGCATCCATTATGCCGATGGCAGCTTCGTGTCCGAGGCCAAGACCTCCGCGACCGACGGCTTCGGCCATGCCCAGCTGGGCGGCCTTGCCACCATGCTCGCCGAGATCATCAAGGCCCACACCGGCGCCAAGGTCCGCGGCATCGAGCTGAGCCTGCTGCAGCGCTGCGGCGCGCACCTGGCCTCCGCCACCGATGTGGAGGAAGCCTGCACCGCCGGTATGGAAGCTGTCAGGAACGCGGTCAACGGCGTGTCCGGCAAGATGGTCGCCTTCGAGCGCGAGATGATCGACGGCAAGTACCACTGCAAGTACGTGCTGCTGCCCCTGTCTTCCGTTGCAAACTACGAGAAGAAGGTCCCGCTGGAGTGGATCAACGAAAACGGCAACGGCCTCAAGCAGGAGTTCATCGACTACGTGCTGCCCCTCATTCAGGGCGAGCCCGAGCTCCCGCGCGTCGATTCCCTGCCCCGCTATGCCAAGCTCAAAAAGGTCCTGGCAAAGTAATCATATAATTCTTAAAGGGTGCCACATCGGCACCCTTTTTTGTTCTCTTTTCGTTTCCTTGCCCTGTCATTCTGAGCGAAGCGAAGAATCTTATATTCCCGCATGAAATATGGAAAGATCCTTCGCTTGCGCGAACATTAGAGATTCTTGGCGGCTTGCCGCTTAGAATCTCTTTGCCCTTTAGGAGGATGATTAAGGCTGCGCTTTTTTCGGTTGAAGTGCCGGGCCGGTTCGGGTATAATCTTTAGCGGTGATCGACATGCTTTCTATACAGCATCCTTATATCAGTATTGCCCTGCCCCATGGCAAAAGCTATGGCGGCGGGCAACAGCTCTCCCGCGACGCCATGCTCCGCCGCTGCGGCTGCGGGGTCGTCGCGGCGGCGGACCTGCTGCTTTATCTCACGCGCTGGCACAGTCACGGGGCGGTGGACTATTTCGCGGGCCTGCTCACCGATGAGCCTGTTCCCCTGCCGGTTTACGACGCCCTGCTGCGGGACCTGAGCCGCCGGGAGTTTCCTATGATCCCCTACGCGGGCATCAACGGCGTCATGCTCATGGCGGGCATGCAGCTCTTTTTCCGCCGTCACGGCATGCCCTACACAGCCCGCTGGTGCATAGCGCCGGGCAGGCTATGGGAGCGGATCGAAGAGATGCTCGGCGCGGACATCCCGGTCATTATGTCGGTGGGTCCGAATTTTCCTTTTATCTGGGGCGACAAGCGCGTGCGCTTTTACGCACAGACCCCGACCGGCGGCTATGTCCCGGCGTCCAGGGCAAAAGCCCACTACTTCACGGTCACGGGGCTCGACTGCGAATGGCTGCGTATCTCCTCCTGGGGCCGCTGCTACTATCTGCGCCGCCGGGAGTTTGAGGATTACGTAAAGCACGCCAGCACCACGATCGCAAGCAACGTCCTGCTGGTTACACGGAAATGATTAAAAGCCTTCGGCTAAGATTGCCGGAGGCTTTTTGTTTGCGTCTATATTCTAAGTGTGCTTCACTCTCCACTTTTCACTTTCCACTTTTCACTTTTTGATTAAAGTTTTTCCACCGCCAGCACACCTTCCGTCTCTTCAAACTCCCGGATGATCTTCTGCTCCAGATCCTGGCGGCTGAGCAGGATGGTCAGGATCGCGCTGTAACGGAAGCTGCCGTCCGCCTCCGCCATACGGTTGACCTCCATGTCGTTCATGGGGATCTTCTCCATACGCAGTACGCGCACGAGGCGCTGTACCGTGGAGGGCAGACTGTACTCCACATAAAGGTTTACCTCACTGCTGCGCTTGACAAAGCGGTACTCGATGCGGATGAGCACGAGCTCCGCAAACATGACCATCAGCGTAGCGAAGATCGCGCACTCGGCATAGCCCGCGCCGCAGGCAAGGCCGATGATCGACGCCGTCCAGAGACCCGCCGCCGTGGTCAGGCCCTTGACGCGGTTGCTGCGGGTGACGATGATCGTGCCCGCGCCCACGAAGCTCACGCCCGCGATGACCTGGGCGCCCATACGGGAGATGTCCGTGTACAGGTGCATGACCTGGTAGAGATATAGGTTTGTGAGGATCGTGATGGCCGAGCCCATGCAGATGAGGATGTGCGTGCGAAAACCGGCGGAGCGGCGGCGCACCTCGCGCTCGAGGCCGATGATCCCGCCGCAAAGTACCGCCAGCACCAGCCGCGCGGTGATCGCCAGCATGTTCATTTCCCGGATGAAATCAAAGCAATGCAGCATCTTCGCACCTCCTCAGACTTCATCTATGCTCACTACGCCGTTCAGGGTGGACAGAGCCGCCACAAGCTCGGCGTGATAAAGATGGATGGGCAGGCGCATATCCAGCACCGCCGACACGCCATCAAAGGAGTTTGGTTTGTCGCGGTTGATCTCCAGGGAGTAGATGCGGATATCCTCGCGCTTGATATAGTTGATGATGGCGGAAAGCTGCAGGATGTTTTCTGTCTCGACGTAAAGCATCATGTTGCGGGAACGGTTGAGGATCAGGGTCTCAATGGCAGGCAGAACGCTGATGCTCAGCACGATGAGAAGAAAGCTCACAAGCACACACTCGATAAAGCCCGCGCCCACCGCAAGGCCCATGCAGGCCGAGGCCCAGAGGCCCGCTGCGGTGGTCAGGCCCGTGACCTCCTGCTTGCCGGTGACGATAATAGTCCCGGCAGCGAGAAAGCCCACGCCGCTGATGACGCGCGTGCCAAGTCTCACCACATCCGTCCGGCGCTTGACCACATCGTACGCATCCTTCATAAAGGAGTTGAGCATCTGATCGAGATACTGGCTCAAAATCACCGTCACCGCCGCGCCCAGGGCGACCAGCATATAGGTACGAAAGCCCGCGGCACGGCCCTTTCGCTCGCGCTCCAGCCCGATCACGCCGCCCATCAGCATTGCCAGCACGATCCGCAGCATCATCGACCAAAGATTCAGTTCCCGGAAGAAATGAAAGCTCAGTTCCATGTCGGCCCCCAAATGCAAAACGGAGCGTCGAGCAGCTCAACGCTCCGCAGACACAAACGCTGTTATCTATCTGATGGATAGAATTATAGCATCTGACTGTTGAAAAACAAGGGAACAAATCAACGAAAAGGGCTGTCGGTTTTTGTATGTTTTAGTCAAAAATTTGTTTCAGCAGGCTTTCAAATTCGTCAAGCTTGCTGATTTCGTAGTCTGGGAAGACGGGACCGGCGTTCTCTTTCCCCTTCGGATTGAACCAGCAGGTCATGATCCCGGCATTGATCCCTCCCCGGATGTCGGAGCTGAGGCTGTCGCCGAGGATGATGGCCCGTTCCCGCCTGAAATCCGGGATCTCCCGGAAGCACTGCTCAAAGAAGCGCGCGTCCGGCTTGTTGGCCTCCATATGCTCGGAGATGAAGATCTTCTCAAAATACGGGGCAATACCCGCGCTGGCAATGCGTCCGTCCTGGACTCGCTGGACGCCGTTGGAGGCGATGAAGAGACGGTATTTTCCGTGCAGCGCCTCCAGTAGCTCCTCCGCTCCGGGCATGAACCAGTGCCCCTCGGCAAGATAGTGTTCATAGAGGGTCTGGGTCTGTACGGCGTCGCCCTCGAATCCGAGTTCGCGGTACAGCGTCTCGTAGCGCTGCACCAGCACCTGTGCGCGGGTGAGGATGCCGTCCTCCAGCATCTCCCAGTGGCGTATGTTGATCTGGTGATAGCGGGCGGCAATGTCATCGTTCATTTCAAGGCCGAGCTCCGCGAAGGCGCGGCCCAGGGCGACGCGCTCGGCATGGTTAAAGTCCAGGATCGTGTTGTCGAGATCCAGCAGCACCACGGGCTGTGTGTCCATCGTCATGTCCCTCATACGCTTTTGAGAGCCTTGACAGCCTCGGCCACATGCTCCATGTGCATGCCAAGGGACGCCTTGACGAGCACGCGGTCGCCTTTTTTAAGGAGCGTCGGCAAGGCCTCGATCATAGCATCGCGAGAGGCAAACCACTGTCCCCTCTCCCCTGCTCCTTCAGCGATGTTTTTGCCCAGCTCTCCGCAGGCGGCCACAAGGTCGATGCCCTTTTCGGCGGCGTAGCGGCCGAGCTCCAGGTGCAGCTTCGGCGAGTCCTCACCCAGCTCCAGCATGTCGGCCAGCAGACAGACCCGCCGACCGGTGCAGGCTGAAAGGGAGTCCACCGCGCAGCGCATGGATTCGGGGTTTGCGTTGTAGCAGTCGTCCACCAGCGTGACAAAGCCGGTGTCGACGACGGCATTGCGTCGCCCCACGGTCTTATACGACGCGATGCCCTTCTCAATTTCCTTGTCGCTGAGGCCCAGGACGATGCCGACCGCCGCGCCCTCCAGCGCAGCATAGACCATCTGTCGCCCGAAGGCCGGGACATCGGCGTGGATCACCCGGTCTTCATACCGGATGCGGCAACATGTGCGGCCTTCGGGCAGAAGCTCGATCTCGTCCGCGCGCACGTCGCAGTTTTCGCCCGTGCCGTAGAGCAGCACGCGCTGGGGGCATGAAATTTTGCTGAGCAGGGCGTCGTCACCGTTGGCGACGACTGTGCCGTCCGGCGGCAGAAAGGCCAGCATTTCGGTCTTGGCGCGAAAGACGCCGTCGAGATCGTGGAGAAATCCCAGGTGCGCCCGGCCGATCACCGTGAACACCGCCACCGTCGGCTTTGCAACGGCGGCAAGCTCCGTCATCTCCCCGAAGCCGGAGATGCCCATTTCCACTACGGCGGCCTCGTGCTCGGGCTCGATGCGGGAGACGGTCATGGGCACGCCGATCTGATTGTTGTGGTTGCCCTCGGTCCTGAGGGTATTATAGCGCTGGGAAAGTACCGCCGCGACCATCTCCTTGGCGGTGGTCTTGCCCACGCTGCCGGTGATGCCGACAACAGGGATCTGCAGGCTCTCGCGGTAGGCAGTGCAGATCGCCTCCAGGGCCTTCTGCACATTGTCCGTCAGCAGGACAGGCCCCTCCACCCCTTCGGGCAGGTACTCCGCCAGGGCGCAGACCGCGCCCTTTTCCAGCGCGCTTTCAATATAGCGGTGTCCGTCCGTCTTCTCGCCGCGGTAGGCCACGAACAGGTCGCCCGGCTCAACGGCGCGGCTGTCGATCACGGCGCGGCTGATGCCAAGGCTTGCATCCTTGCAGTTTTTCAGTGTCCCGCCGCAGCACTCCGCCGCTTTTTTGAGTGTCATCGTCTTCAAGATCCGCTCATCTCCTCTCAACTTATACAGTATAGCATAGTCGTCCCGGCATGGCAAAAGAATTTGTTTTAAAAAAGTAGTGCATACAGAGAAAAGATATGTTATAATAATTGAGCTTGTTTAAAACTATTACAGTCAAAGGATAATTGCTATGAATTACGTGGTGGTGGATCTGGAATGGAATCAGGCGATGAGTTCCAAATCCTCCGTATTTAATAAGCTGCCGATCCATCTCGGCGGCGAAATCATTGAGATCGGCGCGGTCAAGCTCACCGAGGACATGAAGCCCGGCGAGGAGTTTACCATTGACGTAAAGCCCGTGTACTTTCGCCGTATGCACTACAAGGTCAAGAAGATCACCGGCTTTGACAAGGAGCGCCTGAGCCACGGTCACTCCTTCCCCGACGCGATGGAGCAGTTTCGCGCCTGGTGCGGGGACGATGTGACCTTTATCACCTGGGGCTGCGACGACCAGCGCATCATGGAACAGAATATCATCATCCACGATCTGGACTGGGACTGGATCGCCGGCTGGGTCAACCTCCAGCTCATTTACAATCTCCAGACCGGGGGGGACAAGAATCAGAAGTCCCTCGCCAGCGCCATGGAGCATTTTGAGATCGAGCAGACCAGGGTAGCCCACGACGCCCTCGGCGACGCGTACAATACCGCTGTCGTCGCCTCCCGCCTCGATATGGCGGAGGGCCTGCGCATGTACGATGAGGCGGCCCACATCCTCGCAATGCGCATGCCGAACTACAAGCCCCCCATGGAAAGCGAAGGGCCCGACACCATCAGCCACGACGTGTTCGACGGCTTCAAGTCCAAGGCCGAGGCCTTTGCCGACGAGCGTCTGTCCGCGCTGCCCTGTCCGGTCTGCGGTCAGGAGACGGGCGCGCTCAAGTGGATCAATCAGGGTGACCAGCGCTATATGAACATTTACTCCTGCGCCGAGCACGGCAGCTTTCTTGTGCGCGCCAAGTTCCGCAAGAGCAAGGAGGACAGCTCCTGGCTCGCAAACCGCCTGGTCTATGAGGCAGACGAGGATATGGTCAGCTTCTACAAGACAAAGGCCTCCCAGTCACGCCGCCGCAGCCGCGGCCACAGCAATCGAAAACGCTCCGGCAGCAAACAGTCCTGATGTTCTGAAAGGCTGACAGAGCAAGCAGCGGCGCCATGTCGCTGCTTGCTCTTTTCTTATATGTTTATTCTCTTACATTTGGAGGCTTCACAAATGCACACGAAACAGCTTCGGACCCCCCTGCTCGTTCTGGCTCTTGCGCTGGTGATGGTTTTGCAGCTTGCCGCGCCCGCTTTTGCGGAGGACGCCGTGCTCGTCGTGGAGGATGGCATGATGCAGCCCATTTTGCAGTACTCCGATCCCCGCGCCGCCGACTATTCAAACGCTGACAGCGAGATCCTGCGCTACTGCGTCTATGTGGAGACGGACCACGACACCGACAACGACGGGCTGGCAGATCTTGTGAAGGTCATGGTGCAGGTCCCGCGCCTTGCTGCCGAGGGCAGATACAAGGCCGCGACGATCTATGACCCCACTCCTTACAGTGCCGGGATGTGCGAGGAGTACGCCGATGGCGCCTATGCCATGTACGTGGATACCGGCTTTGACTACGAGCGCCTCTATCAGCCCGGCGAGAAGCGCAGCGCCGCCGGAACATGCTCCGCCATGGAGGCCGCCCTTGCCGCCAAGCCCCGGAAGGACTGGAACTATACCGTTCCTTACAGTGGGGACAGCGGCTATTTCAATCTCGCGGATTATGACTATTATCTCGTGCGCGGTTTTGCGGTGGTGCTCGCCTGCGGGATCGGCACCTACGGCTCGGAGGGCTATGAGCTTTGCGGCACGGACCTGGAGCGCGACAGCCACAAATGTGTGGTGGAATGGCTGACGGGCGACCGCGTCGCCTACACCGACAAGACCCACTGCATCGAGATCAAGGCCGACTGGTCCAACGGCAATGTGGCCATGACGGGCTGCTCCTATGGCGGGACGCTGCCCTTTGAGGTCGCCACCACCGGCGTCAAGGGCCTGAAAACCATCATCCCCTTCGCAGGCATTGCCAGCTGGTACGACTACACCAACTCTCAGGGCGTACCCATCCGCTTTGATGTCAACTTCGCCGACATGCTCTCCGCCTACAACTGCGGCGGCACCTTCCTGGACAACGATTGGACCGTCCCCAATGAGGATTACGGCTCCTGGCTGTGGCAGATTGCCCAGGACCAGGATGCCACCAACGGCGATTATGCCCCCATCTGGGCCTCGTCCGACTACTCCGGCGATTATGAGAAGATCAACTGCTCGGCACTGGTTGTCCAGGGACTCAACGACTTCAACGTCACCACCAAGCAGGCCGATCTCATGATGCAGGCCTTCGCGAAGGCGGGCATGCCCGCAAAGCTCGTTCTGCACCAGGACGGGCACAACACCCTCGACGGCAAAATGGTCAACGGCGAGCTCTGGCAGGAGCTTATGAACAAGTGGCTGTCCCACTGGCTCTATGGCGTGGACAACGGTATTGAGAACATGCCCGCCGTCTCGGTGCAGTCGAATCTCGACGGCAGCTATGCAAGCTACGACGCCTGGCGCGGCTTTGCTTCCCGGGAAATGCCCTCCCTCGCCGCGACACTGACCACCGCTGTCAATACCGAGGGGCTGGCCGCCTATGCCACAGACTTTCTCAACGGCGAGAGCCCGGAGCTTGCGGGCCTCAAGGGTCAGGAGCTGTATTACGCCACGCTTGAGGAGCCCTATGCCGGTGTCTACCAGCTCGATATCCCCGCGGGAACCACCATCATCGGCGTTCCTGAGGTGCATGTAAAGATGTCCACCCCCGTGACCGACAAGGACGGTCTCATGGTGACGGCGGTCCTGGTGGACTACAAAGAGGACGGCACACCCTTCAAGGCCTACATGACCAAGGACCGGCTATCGAAAAAGCTGCCGGTCAGGACCGTGGACAGCTTTGAGCCCGGCGGCGGCCTGGAGGAATCGGATATCCTGGAATTTGTCCAGAGCAGCACACCCAGCAAATGCGTCACCTTCGGCTGGACCGATCTTTGCAACCCGGGCCGCGGCTATGATTCCAGCGAATACGGCAGCTCCGCCGATCTGGAAGCCGGAAGGTTCTACGACTACACCTTCTACATGCTGCCCACGGCCTACACTGTAGCGCCGGACCACAGGCTCCAACTGGTCATTACCGCCTGGGACCCCTACCGCGCCTTCCTGGACGAGGACTACGAGCTTGATCCCACCCTGCCCTCAGCGTTCTCCAACTTCAACTACAGCTTTGTCATCGACAACACGTCCCTGCGCTTCACGGTCCCCGTGGCGTGATCCTTTAAAACAAACAGCTGCTGCCGGAATGAATCCGGCAGCAGCCTTTTTTGCTTCACAGATTTGACTTGATGTCTTTGAGACAGTCGGCACAGATGTTCTTGCCCTCAAAGCTCAGCACATTCTTTGAGGAATTGCAGAAAACACACGCCGCCTGATACTTGCGCAAAATAATGCTGTCCGCCTCTGTGCAGATTTCAACAGGGTCTCTTTCGCTGATGCCAAGTGTTCTGCGCATCTCGATGGGCAGAACGATGCGCCCGAGCTCGTCAACTTTTCTAACCATACCGGTAGATTTCATGTTGATCCCTCCGTAATATCAACTGCCGGCAAAACGGTTTGAAATCGGATTGCTCCGCATCCTCCCAGTTGTGCCAGACGTTCTGCACGTTCTTGATATCGTCTTCATTGGTGAGCTTCATGCAGCCGTTTCGCTTGGATTCATTATAATGATTACATGGCGCCGCAGCGCTTCTGCGGCGCTGAGCCGTAAAACGGCTCGGCGGAATGCCTTACGGCGTTTAGCCATCATATAAGCATTATAGTTCAGACCCGACAAAATAGCAACTCTTTTTTGTCTCTATGAACATCTCTACACAAGCGCCGGCATCCACGGATGCTGTGTCTCAGGACGCCTCCGGCAGGGTATCTTCCAAAAGCTCAATGACCATGCCCTTCGGGAGCCCAAGCTGCTCTCTCAGCCAGTCCTTGACCTCATCCGTGGTGAAAGCGGCGTCGACCGCGTTAGCCAGCACGATCCGTTCCTGCTCCGGGCTGAGCGCGAAAGTCTCTTCCATGTAGCGGAACTCCTTTGCCAGCGTGGTCCCTTCAATGCCCATGTCGTCTGTATTGAGCGTAACCCTGATACCGTCCTCCAGAAACTGCATAAACGGGTAGTCCGCCATATCCTCGACTGCGTGTGTCTGCCGGTTGCTCGTCGGGCACATCTCCAGCGCGATCCCCTTCTCTCTCACCAGGGCAATGAGCTCCGGGTCTTCAAAAATACGCACGCCGTGACCGATCCTGCTCGCGCCGTATTCGATGGCGAGCCTTACGCTCTCAGGGCCAGACGCTTCACCGGCGTGCATAGTGAAGGGGACGCCGAGTTCCTTTGCCTTTGCAAACAGCTCACGATAGTTCTCCGTTGGATAAAGCGCCTCGGCACCGGCCAGATCCATTGCCACGACGCCGCCGTCTTCAACCAGATATTTCTTTGCAAGGGCAAGCGTTTCCTCATTTTGCGCCTCGTTCCCCTCACCGCGCATGCAGCAGAGGATCAGATTGGCTTTCAGTTCCGTTTCCTTCAGTCCCTCAAGCGCAGCTTGTACAGCCTCCTCCTGGGTCATGCCGCTTTTTGTGTGAAACTGGGGCGCAAAGCGGATCTCCGCATAAAGTACCCCCTGGTTCCTGATATTATCCGCGACAAGGTGCACTGCCTCGCGCAGGCCCTCCGGCGTCTGTAACAGATAGCCCGGCAGTTCGAAGCATTTCAGAAAATCATTCAGGCTTTCACAGTCGTCCGGTACTGTCAGATACTTTTCCAGCTCTTCGTCGGGAGCATCGGGCAGCGTGAACCCCTGAAGTGCGGCAAGCTGCTTTGCAATATCCAGAGTGATCGCGCCGTCCAGATGCAGGTGCAGGTCTATATACCGGTCGGCATAGGGCAAGTTCTGTTCGTCCGCCGCTGCCCTGCCCGCAGCGAAACCGGAAAGCAGCACAGCGAGCGCAAAAGCGAGCACGATCACGTTCAGTATCGTTTTTCCGATCTGTCGGCTTTCATTTGGCAGAAATCGATGCGTCATATGCAAATATTCGCTCCTTTCCTCAATATGGAAGGCCGGGATCATATCCGTCAACGCGCTCCGAACAGGGCTCAGTCCGGTCTCTCCCGTCATTTCCGGCATTCCTTCACACTACAAAAAACCTCCCGATGCGGAAGGCAGCAGGAGGTTTCAAGCTGTTTACCTGAAGGGGAAGCGCGCTTACTCCGCGTCTTCCCAGTTGTGCCAGACGTTCTGCACGTCGTCGTTATCCTCGAACATGTCGAGCATCTTCTGCATGTTCTTGATGTCGTCCTCATTCGTGAGCTTGATGTAGCCGTTCTGAGGCAGCATCTCCACCTGGGCACTCAGGAGCTTATAGCCCTTCGCGGTCAGGGCGTCGGCCACGGCGGCAAGATCGTCCTCGGTGGTGTAGACGGTCATGGTCTCGTCGCCTTCGTTTTCAAAGTCGGCGGCGCCCGCGTCCAGCGCGTCCATCATGACGGTGTCCTCGTCCAGCTCCTCGTCCTCGTTGTCGATAACGATGACGCCCTTGCGGTCGAAGGACCAGGACACGCAGTTGGCAGCGCCCATGTTTCCGCCGTACTTGTCGAAGTAGTGGCGCATCTCACCGGCGGTGCGGTTGCGGTTGTCGGTCATGGTCTCGACGATGACCGCGACGCCCTGGGGGCCGTAGCCTTCGTAGGTGATCTTCTCGTAGTTTTCGGTATTGCCCGCGCCGAGGGCCTTGTCGATGGTGCGCTTGATATTGTCATTGGGCATGTTGGCAGCCTTGGCCTTGGCAATGACGGTGGCGAGCTTGGAGTTCGAGCGCGGATCACCGCCGCCGCCCTCCTTGACCGCAACGATCATTTCACGGGCGATCTTGGTGAAGGCCTGTGCGCGCTTGGCGTCGGCCGCGCCCTTGGTTTTCTGTATATTATGCCATTTGGAATGTCCGGACATGTTGTGTTCTCTCCTTATACGATGAATGATTCTGCTGAAATATTTTAACACATCCGCATAGGGATGACAAGAGTCTCTTTTGTAATTCCGTCCCCGGATTGCCAAAAACTGTGCCTTGAAAAAGTGCGTACGGCGGCTACAATGGCGGTGAGGTGATCGCATGAAGCTGAGAAAAACCGTCCAAAGAATGCTCTCCATGTGTCCGGATGCCTGGTACATATTCATTACATCCGTCAAGCTCACGGCCTTTGTTCTCGTCTGCGCGTTCGTGCTGCTGCTCAGCTGGGGCGGGAGCATGATGGATGGCTACCGGCAGTACATGACCGCCATGAGTCTGTATGAGATCGGCGAGGCCCTGCTTCTCGTCGGGGTGCTTTTCTCGGTCCTGATCGAGGATATTCAGACCTCCAAGTGATAAAAGGCTTCCCGGTCCATAAGGGCGTTGAGCACATCCAGCATGGCGTCCGCGCTCATGCGCTCGGGCAGATCCAGCCGCTTTAACAATTGCCGTCGCTTCTCCGCGCTGCCTGTCCCCCCGCTGAGACCGCGGGCGTAGAGATCGGCCTTCGTGATCCGTTCAGGGCGTGCATCATTGGGGCTGTCGTCAAAGGTGGCCCCGGCGCGCTCGAGCGCGTCCAGCAGCACCTCGGGCCGCATGCCCTCCACGCCGAGCTTTCCCTCCTTTGAGGTCTTTGCCTTGCGGCGCTCCTTGCCGCAGATATCGGGGATGTAAGCGTGCTTGACAAGCTTCGGGTCGACACAGCCGCGGATGTGGTTTCGGATCAGGAAGCCCGCGCCGTCGGAGTCTGTAAGCACGATCAGCCCGCGCTGCTCCGCCATGGTTTTGAGCAGGCGGCGTTTGGCTGCGTCGTTGAAGATGCCGAAGCCCGAGGTCTCCAGAATGACCGCGTCCACGACCTGGCTGAGGGTGTTTTTGTCATAGCGGCCCTCGACCACAATGACCTCCTTAACCTTCCGCATGGGTCTCTCCCGCCGCGATGCGCAGCACCGCTTCCTTCAAAAGCTCCCGGGGATCTGCCCCGCTGCTCTTCATGCGGTAGTCCGTCTCAGTGCAAAGCTCCACCGCGCGCTTGAGCTGCGGCAGCGTAAAGCCCCGGGCGGCGCTTATGAGCTTGGAGGCGATGTAGTCATACTTCATGGCGCAGACCTCCATCACGTATTTGGTGCCGAGGTTTTTGTCCAGTGCGAGGCGCGCGGCGTAGAGCTGCCGCATCTGTCGCCCCAGGACCGCGAGCATCATGATGGGCTCGTTGTTTTTGTCCGCCAGCAGCTCCGACAGGACGCTGAGGGCGGAGTTGATTTTTTTTTGGGACATGAACTCCGTCATCTCGAAGACCACCGCTTCCGGGATGTGGTTGGCCACCGCCTCCACGTCCGCCTGAGTGACCACGTCGCCTTTGGCGTAGGCGGCGATCTTTTCGATCTCGGGGATGAGCCTGCTCATGAGGTCGCCGCTGATGAAGATGAGGCGCTGGGCAGCATTGAGCTCGACCTTCTTTCCGGCGGCGGCAAAGCGGCGGGCGATCCAGTCTGTGAGCATCCCCTGGGACTGCTGGGTGAATTTGAGCTCTCGCCCTTCCGCGCGCAGGGTCTTGACAAAGCGCAGGCGCCCGTCCGGCTCAAACTGTGCGTTCTGGACGAAGGCCACCGTGCAGTAGTCGGGAATGTCGGAGATGAGCTTTGCGCAGGCCTCCGCGTCCGAGAGCTTATTGATGTCCACGTCCCGCAGCTCGATAAAGCTGCGCTCGGTCATAAAAGGCATGGCGTCGAGGGCCTGCTGGAGTCTGAGCGGGTCCAGGGCCGGGCCGTCGAGGCGCTTGTAGCTGAAATCGTCCTCCCCCTCGGGGAGGCATTTCTTTTTAAGCTGGGTCAGGTACTGCTCGCGCAGATAGTCCTCCGGCCCCCAGAGAAGATACAGCCGCTCCGGCCCGTGCTCCTTGAGCGTGCGAAGCTCGGCGGCATAATTGAATTGCTCGTCCTTTGCCGATTTCTTAGCCATGTTCCCTCTCCCAAACGATCTCCACCGTGCCGTCCTCATCGGTGCGCCGTACCTGATAGCCGTGTTTTTCCAGCGCCGCAAGCGTCTCCGGCGCGGGCTGGCCGTAGTTGTTGTAACCTACGCTGATGACCGCAACGCCCCCGCCGACCTCGCCTAAAAGCTCCTCGGAGCTTGCGTCCTTCGAGCCGTGGTGCCCGACGATGAGGATATCCGTATCTTCCAGCGCTGCCTGCTCTGTGAGCTTTCTCTCCTGCTCTTTCGGCGAGTCCGCCGTTACAAGCAGTTTTCTGTCTCCGACGGCGAGATCGACTATGAGGCAGCGCTCGTTCAAATCGCCCTCGTCACTGAGCTTATAGATTTGCGCATCCAGTCTTCCGCAGCTGACACGGGCATTTCCATCCAGCTTCTCCACCCTTGTCCCGTGCCTTTCGGCGCAGGCGAGGATTTTGTCATGCAGGGCGCTGTCCTCTTCGTCTGCCGGGAGAATCAGGGTATTCACCGGCAGCATCTCCATGAGCCGCACCGCGCCGTCGGCGTGGTCGGTGTGCAGATGGGTGAGGATCAGGAAATCCACATTGCGCCGCCCGCAGCTGAGAAGGTACTCCCCCGCTACGGCCCCGGCTTCGTCGATGGTGCCGGTGTTGCCGCAGTCGATGACGGCGGTCACGTCCCCGGCAAAGGCGGTGATGCACTGGCCCTGCCCCACGTCCAGGACCGTGACGCAGTCGTTTTCCCGGTAATAGCGCTCGGTACTCAGAATGATCCCCACAAGCAGCGAAACCGAAAGGCCCAGCGGCAGGAGCAACCGCAGCACACGCTTTCCGCGCAGCAGAAAGCCGAGCAGCAGCATCGCGTAACCGAAGAGCATCCAGAAAAAGGTCCCGCGATTGCGCAGATACAGCACCGCATAGGGCATACGCGCGACAGCACCCGCCACAAGCAGGATGTACCGCACGACCCAGGCGCAGAGCCACGCCGCCCCCGTTCCGAGTGCCGGGATCACCGACAGGGCGCAGGCTGCCCAGGCAAGGCAGAAGCACAGGCTCACCGCCCAAAGGCAGGCGATGTTGCTCAGGATGCTGAGAAGGGGCACATAGGAAAAGTGCAGCGCCGTGAGGGGTACGGTGAAGACCATGACGCTCAGGGTGCTTGCCATGACGCCCAGCACATATCGCACAGCCCGGCAGTTGAGCTTATCCGGGAGATTGCGCAGAAAGCGCGCATAGAGCTTTTCCCCAAAGCAGAGGATGCCCGCCATGGCGGCAAAGCTCATCTGCAGGCTCACACTCCGCGCCGCCAGAGGTGAAGCCGCGAGCAGCAGCGCAAGCACGGTTGAGAGCGAGGTGACCGGATCATTCTCCCGCCGCAAAATCGGCGCGAGCAGCAGAAGCGTCTGCATGAAGGCCGCGCGCACGGCGGAGGCGCTGCCGCCCGTGACGAGGACAAAGCACCAGATCAGTACGATGCTCCCGATGGCGCTGCGCCTGCCGTTTCCCAGCAGAAAGGCGAGCAGGCCCACCAAGAAGGAGACATGCAGGCCCGACACCGCCACCACATGCATGAGTCCCGAGCGGCTCATGGCGACATAGAGGGCATCGTCGTTATAGAAATCCTGCTTGTCTCCGAGCATGAGGGCTTTGACAAAGGCGCGGGTGTCCGCGGGAAAGATGCTGTCCACATGCGCACACAGAAAGCGGTGCAGGCGCACCGGAAGCGCGCGCAGGGAAAAACCGCCCTTTTGAAGCTGCTCGCCGCTTTTGATGCTCATGCGCAGATAGAAGCCGTTTACATTATAATTATCATAGGGCTTGCCGTAGAGCGTGCCGGCGGGGCTGAGCTTTGCCGTAAAGGAGACGGTGTCGCCGGGCTCGGCGTCGGTGAGCTTCAGCTTGTTATCATAGACGATGGCCTTGAAGTGCGGCAGATCGTCCGAGCTTATCCGGATGCGCAGTCTCGCGTAGTCGCCGTAATTGTCCGGGTAGTCGAGTACCGTCCCGCGCACCTCACGCGTCTCGCCGGCGTATTCACGCGCCCGGTCGATCGTCAGGCGGGTGAAGGCGCTGTATTCCAGCAGGCCAAGTGAGAAAAACAGCAGCGCGATCATCGCCGGGCGGAGCCATTTTCGGCGCGCAAGTCCCAGCGCGACCGACAGCAGCGCGCACATAAGCGCCGCCGCCAAAACAAGCCGCGCGGGCAGGATATAGTTTGCCAGGAAAACCGCGGCGGAAAAGGACAGCGCTGCCGTCGCCAGCTTTCGCATAGGCTTCACCCCATACAAAACAGGGCCGGTATGCTGTACCGGCCCTATCGTTTTTGTCTGTTCAGATAATATTCATGCCGAGCCAGGTGCCGCCGAGAAGGTGGAAATGCAGGTGCATGACGGTCTGGCCGCCGTCCTCGCCGCAGTTGTTGATAACGCGGTAGCCGTTTGTCAGGCCCTCGGCCTTGGCGATCTTCGCAATGGCTTCATAGCATCTGGCGACCCAGATGCTGTTGCTCTCGTTTACCTCGTCGGCGCAGGCGATGTGCTCCTTGGGCACCACCAGGACATGAACGGGGGCCTGGGGGTTGATGTCCCGGAAGGCGTAGACATATTCATCCTCGTATACCTTGGTGCTGGGGATTTCCCCGGCAATAATTTTGCAGAACAGGCAGTCGTCCATTCTTCTTTCCTCCTGTCAGATTTTATCGCTGACAAGCCCCTCGACTGCGTTCAGCGCCTCGTTGAGCTTGCTCACGTCGTTGCCGCCGCCCATGGCGGAGTCGGGCTTGCCGCCGCCCTTGCCGCCTGCAATGGCGGTGATGGAGCGGATGATGTCCCCGGCCTTGACGCCCTTTGCCACGGCGTCCTTGCCGCAGACGCACTGGAAGGTGATCTTGTCGCCGTTTACGGAGGCGATGACCGCGACCACGCTGCTGCACTTGTCGCGCAGCACGTCGCCCAGCTTGCGCAGCGTGTTGGCGTCGCAGCCGTCCTTGGAGCAGGTCACGACCGTGAGTCCGCCCACGTCCTTGCCGTTTCTGAGCATCTCGTCGGCACCGCCCGCGGATTCCTTGGCCTTGTACTGCTCAATGAGGCGCTTTGCCTCCTTGAGCTCGTTTGCCTGCTGCCCCAGCTTCTGCTTGAGGTCAGCGGGGCTGGTCTTGTACATGGCGGCGAGGGTGGAGAGTTCCTCGAGGTCACGGTTGAGGACCTTCATCGTCTCAAGGCCCGTGCTGGCCTCGATGCGGCGTACACCGGAGGCGACGGAGCCCTCGGAAATGATGTGGAAGGCGCCCGCCTTGGCGGTGTTGTCCAGATGCGTGCCGCCGCAGAGCTCAATGCTCCAGTCACCCATGTTGACAACGCGCACCACATCGCCGTATTTCTCGCCGAAGAGGGCGGTCGCGCCGGACTTACGTGCCTCGTCGATGGGCATTTCCTTCACGCTGATGCCGTAGCCCGTGAGGATGGCGTCGTTGACGATGCGCTCGACCTCCTTGAGCTGCTCGGTGGTGACGGCGGAAAAGTGTGTAAAGTCAAAGCGGAGGAAGTCAGGCTCGACCAGGGAGCCAGCCTGGTGTACATGATCGCCCAGAACCTCGCGCAGGGCTTTGTGCAGAAGGTGGGTCGCGCTGTGGGCGCGGCCGATGGCCTGGCGGCGCTTTTCGCAGTAGCTGGCCTTCACCTTGTCGCCGACGGCAAATTCACCTGACTTGACCACACCATAGTGCATGTACTTGCCGCCCTTGTTCTTCTGTACGTTGTTGACCTCAAAGACGCTGTCGCCGCAGACGATCCTGCCGTGGTCGGCGACCTGGCCGCCCATCTCGGCGTAAAGCACGGTCTGATCGAGGACGATAATGCCCTCGGCACCCGCGCCCAGCTCCTGCTGCAGCTCGTCCTCGGAGACGAGGGCCAGGACGGTCGCCTCGGTCTCCTTCCGGTCGTAGCCGACGAATTTGGTGTCGGGAATGCTCTTGCCGAACTCGATGCCGGCCCAGCCGAGATCGCCCAGGGCCTCTCTGGCCTTGCGGGCGCGCACGCGCTGCTCCTCCATGAAGGCCTTGAAGCCGTCCTCATCTACGCTCATGCCCTCGTCCTCGCACATCTCGATGGTAAGGTCGATGGGGAAGCCGTAGGTATCGTAGAGCTTGAAGGCGTCGGCGCCGGAGAAGATGGTCTCGCCCTTTGCCTTGTGAGCCTCAAGAAGCTCGCCGAAGATCTTCATGCCGGCATCAATGGTGCGGGCGAAGTTTTCCTCCTCGGTCTTGACCACGCGCGTGATGTACTCCTGCTTCTCGCGAAGCTCGGGGTACTGGCACTCGTTTTCGTGGATGACGGTGTCGATGACTTTGTAGAGGAAGGGCTCGTTGACGCCGAGGAGCTTGCCGTGGCGGGCGGCGCGGCGCAGAAGACGGCGCAGCACATAGCCGCGGCCTTCGTTGGAGGGCAGGATGCCGTCGCAGATCATGAAGGTGGCGGAGCGGATGTGGTCAGTGATGACGCGAAGGGACACGTCCTTCTTGTGGCTCTGGCCGTAGAAGGCGCCCGTCAGCTCGCTCACCTTGTGGGTGATGTTCATGACGGTATCGACATCGAAGAGGGAGTCCACGCCCTGACATACAACGGCCAGACGTTCAAGACCCATGCCGGTGTCGATATTCTTCTGCTTGAGCTCGGTGTAGTTGTTGTTGCCGTCGTTATCAAACTGGGAGAAGACGTTGTTCCAGACCTCCATGTAGCGGTCGCAGTCGCAGCCGACGGTGCAGTCGGGCTTGCCGCAGCCGTACTCCGGGCCGCGGTCATAGTAGACCTCGGAGCAGGGGCCGCAGGGACCCGCGCCGTGTTCCCAGAAGTTATCCTCCTTGCCGAAGCGGAAAATGCGCTCGGGCGCAATGCCGATGTCCTTGTTCCAGATTTCGAAGGCCTCATCGTCGTCAACGTAGATGGAGGGATAGAGGCGGTTGGGGTCGATGCCGACCCAGTCGGGAGAGGTCAGGAATTCCCAGCACCAGGCAATGGCTTCCTTCTTGAAGTAGTCGCCGAAGGAGAAGTTGCCCAGCATCTCAAAATAGGTGCCGTGGCGGGCGGTCTTGCCGATGTTCTCGATGTCGCCGGTGCGGATGCACTTCTGACAGGTGCAGACGCGGCGGCGGGGCGGCTCCTGCTCGCCCTTGAAGTAGGGCTTCATGGGCGCCATGCCGGAGTTGATGATGAGAAGAGAGGCGTCGTTCTGCGGGATGAGCGAAAAGCTCGGAAGCCGCAGGTGGCCCTTGGTCTCAAAGAAGCTCAGGAACATTTCCCGAAGCTGATTTACACCGAATTTTTCCATAGTGTATATCCTCCAAAATGTGTTAACAAAAAATAAAACCTCCGCCCCAAATACAGGGGCGAAGGCAAATTCGCGGTACCACCCTGATTACGGCTCAGGCCGTATCTCAAGCGCCCTTAACGTGAGCAGACGTTCCGGTTATCCCGGAAAGGCTCAGGAGTGGCTGTCGGGTTTGGACACAGGGCCTTTCAGCATGCGGCCCCTCTCTGTGGAATCCTGCACCGACTCGTTCCGTCACAGCCAGTAACAATATCGAGTTGCATTTTACTCATTCAAACCCGATTTGTCAAGCCTTACCTTCTTTTTCTCAGGATCGACAGCTTCGGGGCTGCTTTGGGGAGCCGCAGATGTACCTCCATCATCGGGTGGCGGGCGTCGGGGATGGACTCCCCTTCCGCGTCTGTCATCTCCGATACGACAAAGCGGATGGGCTCGTCCGCAGGAGTCAGAAGCTCCAGCTCGTCGCCGGAGAGGAATTTGTTGCGCTGGGTGACGACAGCGTTGCCGTCTTCGTCGCAACTTTCCACCACCGCCACGATGTCCGCGCCGGTTTCGTATGTTCCCTCATAGCACTGCCCCGGCTCGCCGCCGAGGTAGAAGCCCGTGCAGTAGGGACGATGGCTGACCATCCCGGTCTCCTTCACCCATACCTCCGGCACCGGGTCCCCGCAGGCTACGGCGTCGAGCGCGTGGCGGTAGGCGTTGGTGACGACGGCGGCGTAGTAGGCGGACTTCATGCGCCCCTCGATCTTGAAGCTGGAAACCCCCGCCTCCATGAGATCCTGCAGATGCTCAATCATGCACAGATCGTTGGAGTTGAGGATGTACGTCCCGCCGTCCTCCTCGATCTCGAAGTACTGGCCGGGGCGCTTTTCCTCCATGAGGCTGTACTTCCAGCGGCAGGGCTGCGCGCACTCGCCCCGGTTGCCGTCGCGCCCGGTCATATAATTGGACAGGAGGCAGCGCCCGGAGAAGGACACGCACATCGCGCCGTGGACAAAAGCCTCCAGCCGCAGCTCCGACGGAGTGTTGGCCCGGATACGCCTGATTTCGTTCAACGGCAGCTCTCTTGCCAGCACCACCGTGTCCGCGCCCATGGCGTGCAGGACGGTTGCGGTGGCGCTGTTGACCACGCCGAGCTGAGTACTGACATGCAGGGCGATTTTGGGCGCAAAGCGCTTGGCCAGGGCCAGCACGCCGAGATCGGCGATGATGAGTGCGTCCGGCCCCGCCTCGTTCAGGAAGGCGAGGTAGCCCGGCAGGCGGTTGAGCTCCTCCTCCCGCGGCAGCGTGTTGCAGGTCACATAGACCTTTTTCCCCATGCCGTGGGCAAGCTCGATGGCCCTGACCAGTTCCTCGTTATCGAAATTTCCGGCGGCGGCCCTGAGGCCGAATTCCTTGCCCGCCAGGTACACGGCGTCCGCGCCGTAGCGCAGCGCCATCTCAAGCCGCTCCCAGTCCCCGGCAGGGGCGAGCAGCTCAAGATCATTGCGCATAATTTTGTGAAGCAACAAAGTTATTAAACTCCGTATCGTTTGTAAAGAATCGGTGCACGCCGGCCTCGGCGTCCAGGGCGTAGAAGTAGTAGCTGGTGCTCTCGGGATAGAGGGCCGCGTAGATGGAGTTAAGGCCCGGGCTGCAGATGGGCGTGGGCGGCAGGCCGTCGTGAACACGGGTGTTATAGGGGTCGTCCTTCTCGAGCATCTGCATGGTGGGCGCGCCTTCGTGATCGTTGTAAGGGTAAAGGACCGAGGCGTCGATGCCGAGCACGATGCCCGCGTTGAGGCGGTTATAGATGACGGAGGCGATATAGGGCCGCTCGTCGTCGTTGCCGGCCTCCTTTTCGATGAGGGAGGCGACCTTGAGCACATCGTACATGTTCATGCCGATTTCCTCGGCACGCTGGTACATCTCGTCGGTGATGCGGCGGTGGAAGTTGTCGAGCAGCTTGTTGATGGCGCTCGAGCCCTGCATGCCCACATAGAACTCGTAGGTGTCCGGGAACAGGAAGCCCTCGAGGCGGTAGGCGCCCTCCCCTTCCGTCAGGTCCAGGAAGTCGTAATTATACTCGGTGGAAGCGGCGTCCTCCATGAGATCGTTGTAGCTGCAGACGCCGTTTTCCTCCAGGCGCATGAAGATCTGGTGCATCTTGAAGCCCTCGGGGATCGTCACCATCACTGTGACTGTGGAGGACGAGCCCGCGCGCATATTCTGGATCAGGGCGCGGTAGTCGAAGGTGGAGCGCAGCTCATATTCGCCGGGGCTTACCTTGGTGTCGGCGGTGGAAATTTTGCAGAAGAGATTGAAAAGCCACTTGTATTCAATGAGTCCCGCGTCCTTGAGCACGTCCGCCACGTAGTCCATGTCCGCGTGGGTGACGCGCTTGGTGCCGACCTTGACGCCGTTTTCGTCGATCTTGTCCACGGTCTCCGACTGGAAGATATTGCTCGGCAGCGTGACGACAGCGGTAAAGTCGTCCTTGTTGAGGGCGAGCATATCGCTCGTCGCCATCCAGGCAAGGCAGGCCAGCACGACGCTGACGCAGACGATGAACGTAAAGTACATCAGTCCCCCGAGGCAGCCCGAGTGGTATTCATGGCTCTGGCGCACGGGGCGGTAGTCGCGCTCGGACTCGGCGTCGCCGGTGTAGTTTCTGGTCTCGCGGCCCGAGGAGTCGATCAGCAGCTCGTCCATGGCCTTGATGGGGTTTCGCCGGGCGTTTGTCTGCCGGGTCTTCTTCCGCTCGCTTTGGTCCTCCGGGCGCTTCTTCTCGTCGTGGATGCGGAATATTTCGTTGATCTTATCCAGTTCGTCTGGCATGGTATACTCCTTGTAGCACAAAGCCGCCGGGCGTCATAGGATGGCATGAGCCGGACGCCCGAAACGCCTGGCCCAACATAGGGAGAAAGCCCTGCCGTCCACCGCACGGCGGGAGGGTGCGTCGACTGCTTTGGTGCGGAGAAAGGGAATCACTATGTTCTGTAATTCTTGCAACAACGGCAATAATAACCTCTGGCTCATCATCCTGATCATCATCCTCTTCGGCGGCTGCAACGGCGGTTACAGCGGCGGCTGCTGCGGCAACAACTGCGGCTGCAATAACTGTGGCTGCAACAACAACTGCGGCTGCAACAACGACTGCGGCTGCTGCTGAGTCAGACGGAGGGGCCCCCTGCGGGGCCTCTTTTTTGACGTTCGGAGGACGGATTTTGTTTCCGAAGCTTGCAGGAACACAAGTGATTATGCGCAGGATGCTTGATTTACATACATCGGCACTGCGCACGATGGCTTATACCTGCGAAAAGACCTCTCCGATTTTGCCGTGGATGACAAGGTCAGCCTCGGCGGGAGTGCTGGAGCGGGTGATGAGCACCAGCTTGTCGCCGCGGTAGTAGTTGATGAGGCCCGCCGCGGGATAGACCTTGAGGGAGGTGCCGCCCACGATGAGCACATCGGCATTGCGGATGTACTGTATGGCGGCGCGCATCACATCCTGGTCCAGCGCCTCCTCGTATAAAACGATGTCCGGGCGGATGACCCCGCCGCAGCCGCAGCGCGGCACGCCCGTGCCGTGGTTCATGAGATCCGCGTCAAAGCTTTTGCGGCAGCGGGAGCAGTAGGCTCTGAGGATGCTGCCGTGCAGCTCGAGGACGTTTTTGCTCCCCGCCGCCTGGTGCAGGCCGTCGATGTTCTGGGTGACAACGGCGCGAAGCTTTCCCTCCCGCTCAAGCTCGGCAAGGCGGAGGTGGCAGCGGTTGGGCTTCACCCCGTCGATGACCAGCTTTTCCCGGTGGAAACGGTAGTACTCCTCGGGATAGCGTTCAAAAAAGGTATGGCTCAGGATCGTCTCGGGCGGGTATTTCCACTTTTGGTTGTACAGGCCGTCCACACTGCGAAAGTCGGGGATGCCGCTCTCGGTGCTGACGCCCGCGCCGCCGAAGAAGACGATGTTGTCGCTTCCGTCTATCCACTCTTTCAGTTTGGCAATGTTGGCTTCCATGCTCTGTGCCTCCTTTATACGGCCGCTTCCGCCGCCGCGATCACTCTGGCCGCACTTTCCTCGCAGGCCTTGAGCGTGATCTCGTTTTCCCGGCGGACAATATAGCGGTAGGTGTCGTCCGAGCACTTGTCGGACATGTCTAGGATAAACAGGCGGGCGGCGCGGATGGCAGAGAGGGAAAACTCCGCGCTCTCGCCGAGGTAATGCAGGGCGTCCTTGGGACAGGACCCGGCAAGCTCCGCGCCCAGCTCCAGCGCCTGGCTCATCATGTTGATGACCTCGCCGGGGATGGCGACGGCGGGCTGGCGCGTGGCCTCGATCCTGCGCTCGTCTCCCTCCAGGAGGGCTTTGCGCAGTGGTCCGCGGGATTTCACATCCTCGTCTATGAGGTGGACCATGTAGGTTCTGAGGATCTCGGCGTTGCGGAAAATGTAGTCCGCGCGCTCATTTCCGGGCAGGGCCTTCACGGTGTGCCCCGCCGCCCGCTCCAACAGCGCCATGGCAAGGGCCGCGTTCATGGCGGCGGCGCTGCCGGTGTCGATGCGCGCTTCCGGATCAGTGAGGGCTTTGGTCAGCTCGTCGGCATTTTTCAGCTTGAAGATCTCGATCTTGATTCCTTCCGCCATGCTTGCTCCTTTCTCAGTCGCGGTTAAATTCTCTGAGTATGAGGCCCTCGTTTTTCTGCAGGGCCCAGTTGACGCACCAGTCTGAGGTGAAGAGCAGGAGGTTGTTGCCCTTGAAGTCCTGCACCCATTTGGTGTCGCTGGTGAGATTCAGGTCCGGGATGCGGATGTCGTCGTTCTCCACCCAGCGCACCAGCTCATAGGGCATGGAGCGGCGGCGGATCTCCACCCCGTACTCCGTGCGCAGGCGGTATTCCAGCACCTCAAACTGCAGCACGCCCACGACGCCCACGATGACCTCCTCCACGCCGGTATACGGCTCGTGGAAGATCTGGATGGCGCCCTCCTGGGCGATCTGCATGATGCCCTTTTCAAACTGCTTGCGCTTCATGGTGTCCACGCGCTCCACGCCGGCAAAGTGCTCCGGCGCGAAGGTTGGGATGCCCTCGAAGCAGACGTTCATGTTTTTCTCGCAGATGGTGTCGCCGATGGAGAAGATGCCGGGATCGAAGACGCCGATGATGTCACCGGCGTAGGCCTCGTCGATGATGGCGCGGTCCTGGGCCATGAGCTGCTGGGGCTGGGCAAGCCGGAGGGCCTTGCCCGCCTGGACATGGAAATACTCTTTATCCCGCTCAAAGCGGCCCGAGCAGATGCGCATGAAGGCGATGCGGTCGCGGTGGGCCTTGTTCATGTTGGCCTGGATTTTGAAGACGAAGGCGGAGAAGCGCTCGTCCATGGGATCGACGATATCGTCCTGGGAAATGCGCGGCAGGGGCGGCATGGTCATTTTCAGGAAGGACTCCAGAAACGGCTCCACGCCGAAGTTATTGAGGGCTGAGCCGAAGAACACGGGGCTGAGTCTCCCCTTGCGGACTTCTTCAATATCAAACTCGTAGCCCGCGCCGTCCAGGAGTTCAATGTCGTCGGCAAGCTGCTCGCGCAGACGATGGCCGATGAGCTCGTCGAGCTTCTCGGTCTCGTCCAGCTTACACTCGATGGCTCTTATTTTGCTCTGGCCGCGGTGGAACTCGTTGAAGGCGAGGATCTCGCGGCGCTCGCGGTCATAGACGCCCTTGAAATCCTGGCCGCAGCCGATGGGCCAGTTCATGGGATAGGTCCCGATGCCGAACTCCGTCTCCAGCTCCTGCATGAGATCGTAAGGGCTTCTGGCCTCGCGGTCGAGCTTGTTGATAAAGGTGAAGATGGGGATGTGGCGCATGGCGCAGATCTTGAAAAGCTTTCTGGTCTGCGGCTCGATGCCCTTGGCGGCGTCAATGACCATGACGGCGGAGTCCGCCGCCATGAGGGTGCGGTAGGTGTCCTCGGAGAAGTCCTGGTGGCCCGGGGTGTCGAGGATATTGATGCAGTATCCCTCGTACTCAAACTGCATGACGGAGGAGGTGATGGAGATGCCGCGCTGCTTTTCCAGCTCCATCCAGTCGGAGACGGCGTGGCGCGCGGTGGCCTTGCCTTTGACGGAGCCCGCCAGCTGGATCGCCCCGCCGTAGAGCAGGAGCTTTTCGGTCAGCGTGGTTTTGCCCGCGTCTGGGTGGGAGATGATGGCGAAGGTTCTGCGCCTTTCGATTTCTTTTTTATAATCCGGCATAACAAACATCCTTAATTTCCATATAATTCTTGACGCTATATTATATCCGCTGAACGGGAAAAAGTAAAGGTTTTAAAATGCGGCGAAAGCATCTTTGAAAAAAGGCTCCCGGTCAGAGGCCGGGAGTCCTTGCCTTATTCGTTTCGCAGGGCCTCCACCGGGTCCTTCTTGGCGGCGATGCCGGAGGGGATCAGGCCCGCGATGAAGGTCAGCGTCACGCTCACCAGCACAAGCCCGACCCCGCCGACGAGCGGCAGCGTGGAGCGCAGGCCCGTGAGGGATGGGTGCTCGGCGATGATAAGGTTGACCGGAATATTGATGAGCAGCGTGATGCCGATGCCGATTAATCCCGCGAAAAGGCCGATAATGAAGGCCTCGGCATTGAACACACGGGAGACATCTCGCTTTGAAGCGCCGATGGCGCGCAGGATGCCGATCTCCTTGGTGCGCTCGAGAACGCTGATATAGGTGATAATGCCGATCATGATGGAGGAGACCACCAGGGAGATGGCCACAAAGGCGATGAGCACATAGCTTATCACGTTGATGATCTTCGTGATGGAGCTCATGAGCATGGCCACGATGTCCGTATACTCGATCTGATCCTCCTCGGGCACGGTGTCGTTATAATTCATGATGGCCTTGGCAACTGCGTCCTTGTTCTCGAAGCTTGAGGCGTAGATGTTGATGACGCTGGGGTTTTCGAGGTCCACATAGCCGAGCTGCTTCAGATTTTTGCGCAGGGTGCTCTCGGAGTAAGTGGGCGGCATGGCGTTGTCGTAGAGCCAGAGGTAGTCGTCGTCCTCCAGAGAGAGAAGCTCAAAGTCCCGGGCAAGCTCGCTGTCGGAGAGGTAGGCGTACATGTTGCGCATCTGGATGGCGTACTGCTCCTTGACCTGCTGGGAGATCATGCCGCGCATGTACTCAAAGAGCGTGTCGTCGTCCATCTCCTTGAGGAAAGAGGCGTAGCCCGGATAATATTTCAGCACCATGTCCTCGATATCCTTGCGGGTGGTGTCCTTGAGCTGTTCGTCAAGCTGTTCGTCGATGTAGCTGTCCTCCGGGACGCTCATGAACTCCACATAGAGCTCCCCGAGCTTTTTCTCGTCGGCGTCGCGGATATAGTCCTTCGCCGCCTCGATCTTGCGCGATTTGCTCATGGCCTCGTCGTTTTCGTCGAGGAAGGGCAGGCCGGTCAGCACATCGGTGTCTGGGTCTGCAAGCTGTCGTCTGACGAGGTCCTTCTTCTCCGCCTCGCTCACCACGTACTCCACCAGCTTGTGGGTATAGCCCACCGAGCCGGTACTCATCACGGAGGACATGGCCTCCCCGTTCGGGCGGACAATGCCGACGATGCGGATGGGAAGACCGTTCGTAAACAGCGTCGGCAGGCCGATGTCCCCGTCGGCGACGTTGATGTACTTCTCGTCCTCCTCGCTGTACTGGAACTCGTCCGCCGGGTAGATGTAGCGGAAGACCATGTCGCAGACCTGCTCGTAGCTCCAGCTCTCCTTCTCGGTGTTCAGGTTCTCCTGATTGATGAAGGTCTCCATATCCTCCGAGAGATTGCTGCTGGACTTGAGGCCGAGGGCGTAGAGCACGAGGTCCGAGACCTCGTTGTTCTTGTCCACCACCAGCACAACCTCGTCATACCGCTCCGGCCATCTGCCGTAGATCAGGTCATTCTGCTCCTTGATCAGCGGATTGATGATCTCGCCGTTATCGCCGGGCAGCATCTCCTGCCAGGCGTTCATGGTGTTGTAGGCCGCGCCGAAGGTGGAGAAATAGGTGCTGTAGTCGCCGCCGAAGGTGGCGCTCATGGCCCGCTGCATCAGCTCCGTCACGTCGGTCTTGACGATGTTGCCGTCGCTGTCCTCGGCGTAGATGTTCATGTCCATGTCGTAGGAGTACTGGATGGAGCTGATATAATTGTTGATATCCGTCTTGCCGCTTTCGATAAACTGCTTGAAGGCCTTAAGGTTGTTTGTCTGCTTTTCCGCCGAGACCATGGAGTTCATCATGTCATAGAGGATGGTGCTGGAATAGACCGCATCCTTTTCGTGCTGGTTCTCCTCCGCCTCGGCCTGCACGCCCATGAGCGAGGCCATCATGCTCGTCATGTCCACGGTCTCGGCCTGGATGGTGATAGGGTAGCTCGAGAGCGTGTCCTTCTGCATCTTGTCGATATAGTTCTGGATGCCATTGGATAGCGACATGATGAGGGCGATGCCGATGATGCCGATGCTGCCGGCAAAGGCTGTGAGGATGGTGCGCGCCTTTTTGGTCATGAGATTGTTGGTGGACAGGGCCAGGGCCGTAAAGAAGCTCATGGAGGTCTTGTCCTTGCGGGCGGTCTTCACGGACTCGGCCGTGTCGCCGGTGCCGGAGTCGTAGGGGTCGCTGTCGTCCACGATCACGCCGTCCTTGAGGCGGATGATGCGGCTTGCGTAGTCCATGGCAAGCTCGGGGTTGTGGGTGACCATGATGATGAGCTTGTCCTTGGAGATCTCCTTGAGAAGATCCATGATCTGTACGGAGGTTTCGGTGTCCAGTGCGCCGGTGGGCTCGTCGGCCAGGATGATGTCAGGGTTGTTGACCAGGGCGCGGGCGATGGCCACGCGCTGCATCTGGCCGCCGGACATTTGGCTGGGCTTCTTTTGGATCTGGTCCCCCAGGCCCACCTTCTGCAGTGCCTCCGTCGCCCGCTGCCGCCGCTCGCCCGAACCGACACCAGACAGCGTCAGCGCAAGCTCCACGTTCGACAGCACCGTCTGGTGCGGGATGAGGTTATAGGACTGGAAGACGAAGCCGATGGAGTGGTTGCGGTAGGAGTCCCAATCGGCATCGGTGAAGCGCTTGGTGGATTTGTTGTTGATGATGAGATCGCCGGAGGTATAGTGGTCAAGGCCGCCGATGATGTTCAGGAGCGTGGTCTTGCCGCAGCCGGAGTGGCCGAGGATGGCGACAAATTCATTCTCCCGAAACTCCAGGTCCACGCCCTTGAGCGCATGGACGACGGAATCGCCGGCTTCATAGTCTTTTCGGATCTGGCAGAGTTTGAGCATGGATATCCCTTCTACTTAACAAAACCGCAGTTGACAACAGTTGCATTCTGCTGTATAATTCTAAAGCTTAAAATAAGCCCACGTAGCTCAGCAGGATAGAGCACTCGCCTCCTAAGCGAGGGGTCGGAGGTTCGAATCCTCTCGTGGGTGCCATGGAAAAAGCCATCCCATCCGGGATGGCTTTTTCCATCCCGTGAGAGGATTCGAATAATCATCGTGCAGGCCGGGGGCCTGTGCATGAGCCGGTGCGCACACCGGCGAATACCTTTATCGTTCACCGCCTCAGCGGTGAACGATGCATGCGAATCCTCTCGTGGGTGCCAGCGTCAGAAGAAGCCTGCTCCATTCCGTTTCCGCGGTTTCCGTAAATGCCGCGAAAACTCCATATCCGCAGTCTCCTTCTTCCTTCCAAAATCGGACCCGCTTCGCTGGGCTCCGATTTTGTTTTTTCCCGAACGGGATGGTTTTTCCATCCCGTGAGAGGATTTGAGTTGATTGCAATACTGAGTAATCATAGCACAACTTTGCCTCGTTTGGTAGAGGCCGGGCGCTGAGTTTGCAAATTATTCATGTGTTCTGTCTTTTTCTTCCTGTGGATTTTGGGATAAAAGCGCAGAATGGGATTGCAGTTTTGCCCCCCTCTATGGTAGAATGTTCCCCGGCAAAGCACGGGACTTTTTCCGTCCCGAATCGGACAATACTGTTTAGGAGATGATCGCCGTGAAAACGCTGCGGGAAATGAACAACCGGGAGCTGTTCTGCCTTCTGACCGGTGAAGGAGAGATCGTACAGCAGACCATGCTGCGCAACATCATTCTTGCTTATAAGAAAAAGTATCCGGAAAAGGTCGGCCATTTTGGCGAGATGGACCTTGCCGCGATCGTCGCCGAAATGACCGAAGAGGAAAGCTGAATACGTTCTGACGTAATTGCAGGGGCCGATAGATGATCGGTCCCTGCTGTTTTAATACCCGTAGTCGCCGAAGACACGCATGGCGTGGCAGCGGTCACAGTAGTTGTACACCGCGCCGATGGGCAGCTCCTTTCCGCAGGAGCGGCAGCGGCGGATATACTCATCCTTGCTGACCTTCATCAGCTCCGCGATTTTTTCGCAGATAGCCTTGCGCTCAGCGGTGCAGTCGTCCTCCTGGCCGATCCTTCGCAGAAGCTGGTGGCGGATATCGTAGGCTTTATATTGGAGCTCGCAGTCCTGGAGCGTCTCGTCGCCGAAGTAAGGTGCCGGGACGCGTCTGTTTTTCAGGATCGCCTCGGCGCAGCGGGCCCAGTAAATGACCAGCTCCTCCGCGCGGGTGTCCACCGGGCAGGTGATGAGGTCATAGACCTGCTCCCGGTTTTCCGGGGTGATCTTTTTGCGCAGGTGCTTGAGCAGGATGCGGGCGTCCTGCATGCTCTCGCGCACAAACTCCGATTCCCTGGGCATCTTGTCCCAGGCCAGAAGCAGCAGGTCCATAGGGTATTCGGAGGCAAGCACCTCCCGCGGAAAGCCGATGCAGGCCTGCTTGATGGCCCGGACGCGCTGACCGAGTTTGTCGCCAATGAGATTGTCTCCGCCGATTGCCAAAACTTCGCCGTATTCGTGCAACCCGTAGCGCCCGGCCCGGCCTCCGATCTGGTTGATTTCCGCCGTGGTAAGGGGGCGAAACTCCCTGCCGTCAAACTTCTGGGTCTCGGCAAAGATCACGCGCTTGATGGGCAGCGAGATGCCGAGGCCGATGGCGTCGGTTGCGACGACGATGTTATTCTCGCCCGAGAGGTACTTTCTGACCTCGTTGCGCCTTGCCTCCGGGGGCAGCGCGCCGTAAATAACGCTCGCGTGGAAGCCCTGCTTTTCCAGGATCGCGGCGGTGGAGAGGACGTTTTTGCGTGAAAAGCATATAATGGCGTCGTCCGGCCGGAAGTCACTGTAGCCCCGGCACTGTCCCGCATAGCGCAGCGGCGCGAGGCGCCGGTGCTGCACCACGTTGTAGGGATCGCCGAAGCTCGTAATCAGCCGCTCGATATAGGGCAGAGCCTCCGGCGCCATGCAGATATGCACCGCCTCGGCGTCCACAAGGCAGATCGCCTTGAGCCAGGCAGAGCCCCGGTCCCGGTCCGCGATGAGCTGCGCCTCGTCGATGACGGCGGTCTTGTAGTGGGTGTTGAAGTTGCAAAGCTCAATGGTGGAGGAGATGACCTCCGCCCCCTCGACAGGGATGGACTCCTCCCCTGTCAGCATGCTGCAAGGGACGCCCGCGTCGTTGAGCTTGTCGAACATCTCCAGCGCAAGCAGGCGCAGCGGCCCGAGGTAGGCCCCCGGCGTGTGCTTTTTCAGGTCCTCGATGGCGTCATAGGTCTTGCCGCTGTTGGTCGGACCGACATGGAGGATGAAAATACGCTTGAGCTTCCGTGCCCGCTCGATATACGATTCGGGCGAAAAGGACTCATAGAGCGCGGTGATCTCACGAAACTGCCTCTCGCGCAGCTCCTTTTCCTCCCTCTCGCGGATGATCTGCCGGATCTCCGGGTGCTGTACGGCCTGCTCCGCCGCCTCCTCGGTCCAGCCCTCCATCGTCCACCAGGAGCCGCCCCGCCCGCGTACCTTGATGATCTCCGGTTTTGGGAAATACTCCTGTATCTGTTTTTTCGTGATATGATATTTTTTGATGATCTGCTGCCGGGTGAGCAGACGCGTCTTTTCTTTTTTGTGTTTTCCCATGTTTATTTCGATTGAATCCTTTGATGTGCAATTTTACACAGTCTTTCATGCGATACGATCATGAAGACCAGCAGTATAGTCAGATAGACCGGGAACAGGCGAAGCGAAGTGTGGGCTGCGCTCCAGCCAAACAGCGGCGGCATCAGCGACGTGCCCACATAGGCGCTTGCCATCTGCACGCCGATGATGGCCTGGGAGCGCCCGGCCCCGAAGTGTGCCGGGGTGGCGTGGATGAGACTCGGATAGACCGGGGCGCAGCCGAGGCCGATGATGATAAGCCCCGCCAGAGCAAAGCCGTTTGCAAGCGGCAGGAACACCAGCACAATGCCAAGAATCAGGATTCCCTGCCCCAGCCGTACCATCTGTGAATCGTTCAGGCGCATGGTGATAAAGCCGCTCAAGGCCCGTCCGACCGTGATGCCGATATAGAAGAGGCTGCCGTAGCGGGCAGCGGTCACCGCGTCCACCGAGCGCACCGTGACGAGATAGCTGCTGGCCCAGAGGCCCACGGTCTGCTCGAGGGCGCAGTAGCAGAAAAAGCAGAGCATGACCGCCTTTGCCCCCGGCAGGGCCACGACCTCGGGCAGGGACAGAGCCCGCGCGCTCTCCGCCCCTCCCCTGTTGCTGTCGGGAGATTTCCACAGCGGCAGGCTAAGGACCAGCGCCGCGGTGAGCGCAAGCTGCAAAAGGCCGATGACGCGGTAGCCCATGCTCCACCCGCGGCCTCCGGAGAGCGCCGCACCCATGATATACGGCCCCAGCGTCGCGCCGATCCCCCACATGCAGTGCAGCCAGCTCATGTGGCGGCTTGCATAGTGCAATGCCACGTAGTTATTGAGCGCCGCGTCCACCCCGCCCGCGCCGAGACCGTAGGGCACGGCCCAGAGGCACAGGGCCAGGTAGGAGCGGCTGAGGGAAAAGCCGAAGAGCGCCGCGCAGGTCATCGCCACGCTGATAGCCGTCACCCTTCCGGCGCCGAGACGGCGGGTCAGGCGGTCGCTGAGGAGGCTTGAGATGATGGTGCCGACGGAGATAATCATGAACACGCCGCCCGACCATGAAAGCGGGACCTGAAGCTCCCGGTGCATGACCGGCCAGGCGGAGCCGAGCAGTGCGTCCGGCAGGCCGAGACTGATAAAGGCCAGATAGATGATGGGCAGCAGCAGAGAAACCATAGACAATACCTCTGATTTTTAGTAATCGAACAGGGAAAGCTGCTCCTTTTTTTCGGTCAGCTCCGCAATATAGCGGAAGCATTCCTCCGGATCGTGCAGCACGCCGCGCCTTTCGCACGCGTCATGGAACAGGCGCATGAGGGCCGTGCTGTGCGGGCTGTTGACCTCGTAGGCGTTTCCGTAGCGGCGGCGATATTCGTCGCTCAGGCCCGGGAAATGCCGGTCAAGGGCGCGGTAGTAATACTCCCGGTCCCCTTCCCGGAGCGTGACCCCGGCGCCGTAGCATACGATCCCCTTTACATCCGCGTCAAAGCAGTAATCCAGGATGCGGCGGATGTTCTCCTCCGTGTCCGTCAGGAAAGGCAGGATCGGCGTCATCCAAACAACAGCAGGAATCCCCTGCCGCTGAAATTCCTTTAGGACCTCGTAGCGCCTTGCTGTCGTGCAGACGTTCGGCTCCAGGAGCCTGCTGAGGGTATCGTCTGCCACCGTGAGCGTCATCTGCAGCACGCTCTTTGCGCTGCGGTTGATGCTTTTGAAGAGGTCAAGATCCCGCAGGACCAGATCGGACTTTGTGATCACCGAGGCCCCGAAATTGTGGCGCTCGATGATTTCCAGACAGCGGCGCGTGAGCCTCAGTTCTTTTTCGCAGGGCTGGTAGGGGTCGCTCATGGAGCCGGTGGAGATCACCGCGCGTTTGCGCCGTCTTTTCAGGGTGTCCTCCAAAAGCTCGGGCGCGTTGCGCTTGACCTCGATATCCTCAAAGGGGTGGGTAAATTGATAGCAGGTACTGCGGCTGTCGCAGTAGACGCAGCCGTGCGCGCACCCGCGGTACAGGTTCATTCCGTTCCAGCGCGACAGAAGCGCTTTTGCCTCCACAAAATGCACGCAGTCCCCTCCCCTCTTCCAGGCCCGGATGGCAATACTATACAGGATTCGTCGGCGGGCGTCAAATGAAAACGCAAAACTCTCCTGTTTTCCGGTACACGCTACGCAAAAAAGCAGGCTTATCCCGAGACAGGAGCCGGGCACCGCCGGGCCTTATTGGAAATTTTTTCTTGAAATCTCAAAATTTTTGAAAAAAACGCTTGACATTTCCTCTGCTTTCTGTTAATATCCATCTTGCTCACGGGGGTATAGCTCAGCTGGGAGCGCACAGCGTTTTTTACCAGCCCCCCTGTTTGAGAGAGCTACTTAAAGCAAGAACCCTTATAATTCAATAATAATGCGTCTCCTACGGGGGTATAGCTCAGCTGGGAGAGCGCTTGAATGGCATTCAAGAGGTCAGCGGTTCGATCCCGCTTATCTCCACCAGACGCATTATGAAAGGCTTGATTTCTTAGGAAATCAAGCCTTTTTTGTAACAAAAATCAAATATTGGGATGATGCTGGCAGCTTCCGCCGCCATTCAGGTATCCTCCCCTACCGAAAGGCCGTTTCCACGTTCCATGCAGATCGTGAAAGCGGCCTTTTTTGTTGCCCAAAATGCGTTTCACCGTGATACACATTTCAATTATTCGATTTCTTCACCATTTCACTATTTGCGTACAATTATTGCTAGAGAGCAGCTTGAGAGCAAATAGAAAACTCAGATAAATAATTATTGTATTTTTTTATGATCCTGTTGAAAACGGTAATGACATTGCCCTTCGGGGGGTATTATATTTCGCCGTTCAGGTAGTCCGCCGCATAGCAGGTGTAGAGAGCCGTCGCCACGGTGAGGGCTTGCTCGTCAATGTCAAAGTGGGAATTGTGCTGGGCAACGCAAGTGTCGGGGTTGGCGGGATTGGCCGAACCGATGTAGGCATATACGCCGGGCACGCGCAGAATGTATTCGGCAAAATCGTCCCCGCCGAGAGAGGGTAGACGGGAGGTGATCACATGCTCCTTGCCAAAGAGGGCGGCGGCGGTCTGCTGTGCCTCCGCGGCAGCCTGGGCATCGTTGATGAGCGGGGAGGTAAAATCTGCCCATTCCACTTCCGCTGTGCCGCCGTAGAGCGCTGCCATCTGCTTTGCCAGGGCTTCCAGCCGTGCCTTTGTGGCCTTGCGCAGCTCCGGGGTCATGACGCGGATGGTGCCCTCCAGCTCCGCCTCCTGGGCGACGATGTTGTAGGCTGTGCCCGCCGTGATCTTTCCAATGCCGATGAGCACATTGTCCATGGGGCTTGTGCGCCGGGTGATGAGGGCTTGCGCAGCGACCACGATCTGGCTTGCGATATAGGCCGCGTCCACCCCCTGCTCGGGCGTGGAGACATGGGCGCCGAGGCCGTGGATACGGATGCGAAACCAGTCCACGCTCGCGTTATTCGGCCCGGGCATCAGCACCACCGAGCCCACCGGCACGTTCGGCGCCATGTGTACGCCAAAGCTTCGCCCGGCCTCGTCGATAACGCCGCTGTCCACGATCAGCCGCCCGCCATAGCCGATCTCTTCCCCCGGCTGCCAGGTGAAAATGACCTTGCCAGAGAAGCGATCCCGGTTCGCGCTTAAAACCCGTGCCGCCCCGATGAGGGAAGCGTTGTGCCCGTCATGGCCGCAGGCGTGCATTTTTCCGGGGGTGAGGCTTTTATATGCGGGGGCGTTTTCCTGCGTGACGGGCAGAGCGTCGATATCGGCCCGCAGCACGATGCATCGCTTTTCGCCCCCTGCCGGGGCGGTACCTTCGATCACGGCACAGACGCCGGTGCCCGCGACGCGCCGGTGGGCAATCCCCAGCTTTTCAAGCTCCTGCTCGATGGTTTTCTGGGTCTCAAACTCCTCCTTCGCAAGCTCCGGATGCTGATGGAACCAGCGGCGGAGAGAGACAACGCAGTCGTGATCCTTGAGCACCTGGTCATATAGATACTGTTGTGTTTCGGTCATGGTGTTGTCCTTTCTGAGCAAAACAGAGAGGGGCTTTACGCCCCTCCCGTTATTGTGTTCGAATGAGATTACTTTTCGCCGGCGGCAGCCTTGAGGGCGTCAACGGAGTCAAACTGCTTGGAGTAGAGGGTCAGGGGAGCCATGAGGGTGTCAAAGATGGTTTCGATCTCATAGCCCTGGGACTCGACCTCCTTGGCGAGGTAGGCCTTGTGCTGGAAGGAGTTGAGGTCAATGTCGCCGCTGTTGAGGGCCTCGTTTGGCAGGTTGTAGGCGTCAAATTCCACCAGCTCAATGTAGATGTTGGCGTTGTTCTGATCCAGTACGTACTGCACGGCCTTCCAATGGTCGTTGGAGGCGCCGCAGACGCCGACCTTGACGACGGTCTTGTCGGCCTTGTCGGCCTTGTAGCCGTCGATGAGGGCAAGGAGCTCATCGTTGGACTTGTCGGTATCCTTGTAGTCAAAGGCGGGGATGAAGGCCTCGCTGTACTTGGCGATCAGGTACTGGCCCACGATATCGCTCTGGAAGGCGGTCTGGATGGTCTTGTAAAGCTCGTTGTCCTTGTCGGCGGTGCGGGCCACAACGACATTGACGAAGGGGTTGCCGTCCTCGGTGGTAGCGCTGGCCTGGGACTCGATGGCAAGGCCGTCCTTGGAGGGGACCAGACCCGTGGGGATGGCATAGGTGCCGTTGATGGTAGACGCGCCGAAGTCGTCCAGGGTCGCGGGCAGAGTGTTGGCCTGGGTGGGCATGATCTCAACGTTGTAGAGATACTTGGTGACATCCTTCAGCTCAGGCGTCCAGCCCGCGGCGGAGTCGACTTCGATGAGACCGACGGATTCCAGCAGCTTGATGGCGCGGCCGCCGTTGGTGGCGTCGTCGGGAATGCCGATGAGGATGTCGTTGGCTGCAAAGGCCGAGGGGACGAGGGACGCGAAGAGCGCGACGAGCAGCAGGGTGCTCAGAAGCTTGATGAAATTCTTGGACATGGTGTATTCTCCTTTCATTTTTTCGGGGACGGTTTATGCTTACAATTTATTTGGTTTCAACTTTATGCTGAAACAGACTGCGATTTGTTGTACGGCGGGAGAGGTAGTTGCCAAGGCCCTGGATGACAGACACGAAGAGCAGCAGCACCACGACACACACGTTCACGATATCCTGATGGTGCAGGTTCTGCCCGTAGTTGATGGCAAAGCTGCCGATGCCGCCGGCACCCACGGCACCCGCCATGGTGGTCAGCCCTATGAGGCTGATGGCGGTGATGGTGACGGCGCGGATGAGATCGGGCACTGCCTCATGCAGATAGACCCGGAAGATGATGCCAAGCTTGCCGCTGCCCATAGAGGCTGCGGCCTCCACCTTGCCGGGGCTCACGTTTGCAAGCGCCGCCTCCACCTGGCGCGTGAAGAAGGGCACCGCCCCGAAGACCAGCGGCACGATCGCGCCCTTGACGCCGATGGCCGTACCGACGATGGCGCGGGTCAGCGGAATGAGGAAGATGAGCAGGATCACAAAGGGAATGGAACGGAAGACGTTGGTCACGGTGTTCACCAGGACGTAGAGGAAACGGTTTTCTGCGATGCCGCCCTTTTTCGTCACCGTCAGCAGGACCCCGAAGATACTGCCGAAAACCAGGGTAAAGCCGCCCGCTATGAGGAACATCTGCATCGTTGCCTGACAGCTCGACCAGAACTTGCCGCCGTAGTCCACCACATTGGGCATGATACTCGCCAGCCATTCAGCCATGCTCGATCACCTCCACAATCACGTTATGTTCGCACAGAAACGCGATGGCCTCGCGCCGCGCGTCCATGCTGCCCTCTACCAGAACGATCAGGCCGCCCAGAGGACTGCCCTGCAAAAGCTCGAGCGAGCCCAGCAGAATGTTCATATTCACGCCGAAGCGGCGGGAAACCTCGGAAATCAGGGATTCGCCCACGCAGTCCTTGTTGTAGGTCAGGCGGATAAGGGTACCGCCGCCGCTGAGTACGTTCGCGTGCTGGTCGATAAGCTTGTTGATGCGCCCGAGGCCGGAGGAACTGTCCACAAATTTGCGGGTAATATTGGCCTGCGGCTCGGAGAATACATCGTATACATTGCCCTGCTCCACCACGCGGCCGTTTTCCATCACCGCCACCTTGCCGCAGATGGCCTTCACCACGGCCATTTCATGGGTGATGAGCACAATGGTGAGGTTCAGCTTCCGGTTGAGGTCCTGCAAAAGCCGCAGGATCGACTCGGTGGCGTCCGGGTCCAGAGCGGAGGTGGCCTCGTCCGACAAAAGGATGCGGGGGTTGTTGGCAAGCGCCCGCGCAATGGCGACGCGCTGCTTCTGTCCACCGGAGAGCTGCGAGGGGTAGGCGTTGATCTTGTCCCTGAGCTCCACCAGATCTAGAAGCTCCAGCACCCGGGCCTTGATCTCCGCCCGGCTCCTGCCGCTGTGCTTGAGGGGATAGGCGATATTGTCAAAGACAGTGCTGCGATCCAGGAGGTTAAAGTGCTGGAAGATCATGCCCATGTCCCGCCGCAGGGTCTTGAGCTGTTTTTCACTGAGGGGCTGCTCCGCACCGCCCTCGGGGGTACAGAAGGCGCTGCCGCGTGCGCAGCGGATGGTGCCGAAGCCCTCCACGCGGATGCTGCCGGAATCGGGCCGCTCGAGAAGATTGATGCAGCGCACCAGCGTGCTCTTGCCCGCGCCGGAATAGCCCACGATGCCGTATACGTCCCCGGCCTCGATGTCGAGGGATACGTTTTCCACCGCGTGAACGGTCGTGCCCGCCGTGTCAAAGGATTTGTACAGTTCCTTGATTTCGATCATATTCTTACGCTCTCCAACAAAACAAAAACCCGTCCTTACAACTGTAAGGACGGGATATAATCTCGTGGTACCACCTTGCTTCACAGCGAGAAAACGCTGCCTTCTGCGGCGCGCCATCACGCGCCTGCCCTGTAACGGGGGCATCCGTCGGACGCTTGGTCTCCCTCACGCCCGCGACTCCGAGACCATGTTCATCCGCCTTCTGCCTGTCCCTTTTCAGCTCCCGGGACTCTCTGGTGAGGGGTTGGGCGGATTACTCTTCTCTTCTTCGCCATTTTAAAGCGGTATATGTTTGATGCATGTAATATATCACCGGGCCCCGGACTTGTCAAGCACGGAAAAAACACCAAAGAGATCGGCAGAAAACCGGGCACGAAAAGGCAAAACGGAGAAAAATCCAGCGGACTACTCGCATTTTCAATTTTATTCCGGCCTCACACCCACGACAATGTGATGATCGTCGCTTCCCCGGGTTTTTATGGTTTGCAGGGAATACGGCACAGGCCCTCCGGCTGTCTGCCTGGAAAACAGGATGGTGACAGGCTCCTTCTGGTCGGCCCACCGCGTCAGGTTTGCTTTCCCGGTTGCCTCCCTGACCTTCTCGAGATCGGCCTCACACACATCTGCAAGCAGCTTCTCACGGGCATCCCCAAAGAAATCGGTTCCGCCGGGACGGATCTCCAGCTCGCCTTCCTTTCCCATGTGGAACTCAAGTATGAGCAATATGGATGGCGGATTGTGCGGTGTTGCCTTAACATTACATAACAGGAGAAGAAAACATGGGTCTCCTCGACGAGACTGTAATCGTCCTGTAAACACGCCCGAAAGTGTTTGACTAACAGAAGATCCTGATCCCTCAATCTTTGCTTGGGGATCAGGATCTTCATTTTATACTGGGCGTAGGTGCCGGAATCGGCTCGTCAACACCAGTGCTGTATCCGTTGATCATTTTTACCTGCAAATCATTATCAATCTCGAAAACATACACGACCTGATCAGCCTGTTCGCCGCCCTCCCACGGTCTGGCATATGTCAGTGTAACTTCTGTTCTTCCCGCTTTCAGCGGTATAAATGTGAAGGTTTCATTTCCTCCTACGCCGACCATTCCTTCCGCATGTTCGTTTTGCACATAGCTTCTGTCGACTTGAAATAGTTCTTCTGTCTGTGATACTTGCCAGCTATAGCCTGTCGTAGGATTGGATTTGAGCGTGACAGTGACTGTCTGGGGCTCGGGCGCCTCTTTCCCGCAGGCGGAAATAAGCAAAGCGGCTGCAAGAGCCAGTATAACAATTCTTTTCATGAGGCTTCCCTCCTTCGCTCCGCGGATTGTACTCCTTTGCCGGCTGCAATTCAATTAAGAAATTGTGAACCCGAAATTGTTTACAATTCGTTCTTATTATGTAACCTTAAAGTATTATCTTTCAAAACACACTTTCAATAACGGTCGTTTCATTGAAAGCTTGTCCCCCACAGCGGAATGACGTTGACAACCGGTTCCTCATACGGATGAACGCGCTTGATTGCTGCCATCGTTTCCGGCAGTCTCTCTGCCCTGATTGTGACCTCAACTTTCATTTCCGGTTCACAGCTTATCGCGTTCTCTTTACCTATATAAGGCTCAGTTCCGGCCAGCGGCCGCCACGTGCTCATCACCCGGCTGCAGGAAAGGCAGCAATCGTAGTTGCCGATATGCCCGGCGTCAACCTCATACAGTGCAGCTTGCAGCGCGCCAAGATGTGTCTCCGGGATAAATATTTCGAGCTTAAAAAACGACACATTCATCATTTTTCAATATCTTACCTCATCAAATATGCTCGGCAGGGCGCGCCGTCGCTGCCTCCAAGATTGAGCGGCGCGGCATGCAGCATATACATTCCCTCGGCCGCGTCTGTGAGTACAATTCCCTCCAGCAGTACAGCCCCACAGCCAAGAAGGATTTCATGCACACGTTTCGGCGCATCCTCCGGACCAAGCGTCTGGCTTTCATTTCCTATAAGCCAAATACCGTGATGGGCGAATACCGTGGCTGCTTCCTCTGTCACTGTCGCTTTACCGGCGATCAGAATACGCTTCTCAGCATCCGTTTTACGTGCTTCGTTTAAAATAACTGCCGCATCCTCCCCTGTGACCGGGCCATCATGTCTTGAAACCCAGCAAGGCCCGACAAAATAGTCCAAAGGGATTTGATCAATGGTCTTGCCACCCTGAACAAAGTGGAATGGCGCATCGACATGGGTTCCGTTGTGGGCGCACATGGAGAAAGCTGTCAGATTGCATACCGCCCCATTCTCCATGGACGAAAGGATATTTCGCACCGGCGCGGGGTCTCCCGGAAATACATTACAAGAGAAAACTTCTTGTGAAATGTCAATGATCATGTCTTTTCTCCATATCTCATATCTTCCGTACTTTGTTTTCCTGCATCATCAGAAGAGTTATGGGAAAAAGCAAACTCCGTCCTCCGACGGCGGAGCGACGACGTTAAGGGCAGACAAGGCATCTGCAACCACGCCAACCTGCTAACAGGCAAATTGTGGTGTACGGACTGCGGCGCTCCCTATTATCGTAAGGAATCCAGGGATAAGCACGGAAACAAAAACGGTAGCAGGACCGGGAGTGACAGTAAGTATCAATCCCGGTCCTGTTTTTTTATTCGTTACGTCAGCGGGACGAAGGGCAGAATGACCGGTGGCTCGGGCCCGGTGATGTAATAGTCCGCTCCGCCGCTGAGCTCGGTGAAGGGGATGCCGTTTGCTTCGGCGTGGCGCGCGGCCTCGCTGAAGGCTTCGCCGTAGATGGTGACGCCGTCGCTGCCCTCGAAGGCGGTGTCGTGGATTGTGTCCACAGTGGCGGGAATGCGGATGGCCGTGAGGTTCGGGCAGTCGGCAAAGGCCCGCGCGCCGATGCTGCTGACGCTCCCGGAGACATCCACTTTCTCCGCGCCGATACCCTCAAAGGCGCTGTCCTCAATGGTGATGAGAGAGGACGGGAGGACGAAGTCCGCCTTCCCGAAAAAGTCCGCCGGGACATAGGCACCCACGTCCACCGCGACGACGCTGACCCCGTCCTCAAGGACAACTTCAATGCCCTCCTCGGCCCAGGCGGGAACGCCCAGACTCAGGAAAAGCGCGAGGATCAGAAGAAATAAGCTTTTTTTCATGTTCATTGATCCCTCCGCTTATCAGCCATTCAGCTCGCAAGTATTCACGGTGCTCGTACTGGAACCCCCGCAGCCGCTGGTGATGATCAGGTCCTCGTTCTCAAAAACAATGATTTCCATTTTTGGTGCTTCATAGTTTTCCATGCTTGTTTCCTCCTCAGGGATTGTAAGCCCTGGCGGCGGCGCAGAAGTCATAGAGCGCGGTGAGGGCGAGATTTTCGTCCTCGTAGCCCTGCCCCGCGGTGAGAACGGTGTTGACATAGGACAGGGCCGACATGTTCGCGTCATAGACCGTCCTTCCGTCCGCCATGAACTGCACCTGCCAGGCATAGCCCAGGTTATTGGCCGCAATGTTGGGAATCTCGATTTCATAGGTCAGATTGCCCTTGTCGGTCACGTGGCATTCTACGCCGTCCACCGCGGCGGTGACGGTGCCGGGGGCGCTCTTGAAGCTGAGGCGGACGTTCAGGGTCGTGGCGGAATCCAGTGTCAGATTATAGTGCATGGACTTCACCAGCTCCTTGTCATAGCCCTCCGGGCCGTAGGCAAGCTGATAATCCGAAAGCTCCGTGAGCGGCGTAATGGACGAGGCGGCGGGCATGGCGGCATAGTCGCCGCCCTCGCCGAAGCTGAGACCGTGCAGGCGGGCCATGTAGGGCTGCACATAGTGGCCGTAATTTTCAATGGCCTCCAGCAGTGCATTTTCTGTGAAGCCGTTGGAGCGCAGGTTCTCCAGGTACTGTTTGATGGAACAGGCCGCTTCTGCAGTCGTACCGCCGCAGTGGAAGCTTGCGGAAACGGGCTCCGCCATCTCGATGGAGCGCACGGGGCAGGTGAAGACCAGATAAGACCCGCTCTGCTCCGCCTCGGCGGCGGGAATCCGCTCGCTTTTGCCGTGGAGCGCAAATTCCATGTACGCCCCGTCGAGAGCCTTGCTGTCGGCCAGCACGTAAAACCGAAGGCCGAGGGTGCCGTCAAGCTTGAGATCGGTCCCGGCGATGGAGGCGGGCAGAATGGACGCGGTGACAGGGCCAAGCCACTCGTTTCGATCCAGGTAGTTTTTGCCGCCGGTGACCTTATACCAGATCTCATAGCTGCCCGCGTCGCGCTTTTTCGGCACACCCGCGAGGGTGTTGCGCTTATCAAAGCTGTACCAGAGTTTCAGGCCGCTATCCCCGGCGCTGAGGCTGAGAAGGGGCTGATACGCGCCGTTATAGGCGGGGCTCAGGGGCATAAGCTCGAAATCCTCGCCGGGGACCGGAAGCTTTTTGGCGACGGAAAAGTCCGCGCTGAGGGCGAAATATCCATTGCCCTGATCGTCATAGATCGTGGCGATCACGGTATACTCTCCGGCCTCTGTGGGCGGCTCCGTGACAGCCGTGTCACGGGAGGCACCCATTTCGATGTAAGAATAGCTGACAGGCAGATCATACACGTTTCCGCTGACGGAAGGGGCGTTCGGCTCGTCGCCGAAGGTCCATCCCTCGATGTGCACCGCCATGCCGGACAGATCCCGCAGGATCCTGACCGTCAAAGGCTCGCCATAGGGAACGGAAACAAAATCCGGGGAGTTGCTCTCGATACGGTAGTAGACCTCATAGACGCCGGGGTCTGTGGCCATCGGGGGCGCGAGCAGCTCGTTTTCGGTATCTCCGAGGCTGTAGTACACGGTGAAAGAGCCCGCCGGGTGTACCTGGGCGTCAGGCACAAGGGACTGTGCCCTGCCGGTATAAGGCAGATCTGTCTTGCCTAACAGGATTTGGGGCGTCCCCTGGACGATCTTGACGGTCAGGCATTTGGCCGCGGTGGGAGCGGTGCCCGTCGGGCCGACGCCGCGATACCAGACATAATAGCTGCCCACGTGTGTACCTGTGGGCCAGGCCGCGCTGAAGCTCTCATCGCCGGGGGCAGTGTCGTCGCTCTCACCGAGGGCAAACTGCATGAAGCCGTTGTGAACCTTGCCGCCATCCATGATGAGCGTCTGGGCCTTTCCGGTGCAGCTCAGGCTCTCCTTCGCTCCGGGATCGGAAAGGATCTGCGGGTCCTCGCCGGCCCGGAGGGTGCTGATACTGAGGTGCTCACTTGCCCCGGACGGCTCGTAGTTATCCGATTCCTTATAGCGCTGGGCGAAGGTAAAGCTGTGATCCTCAGCGAGGTTCGTGAAGACCGGGCTGTCCTGCCACGCAAAGTAGCGGAGGATATTCCCTTCAGACAAAGAAATCCGATGCTCAATCCCGTATTCGCAGCCGTCCACAGTCTCCAGTGTGATACTCGCTGCATCCACTGCGGCGGCTTTGGGGGCGGGGGGAACTTTGCCGCTCGCTTTTTTGACGGTCACGCTGACCGGGCCGATGGACGCGGACGGCGGATAAACACCGAGCGGATCGACGGCTCTGAACCACACATGGTACGTTCCCGCGTTGACCGCCTCAGGGATCGCGGCGGAGAAGTCCGCGTCGGCGGGCGCGGCAGCTTCGCCGCCGAGGGCGTAATACATGACGCTCTCCGCGCTGCCGGGCAGGACAAGCTGCTGGTTCTCGGCGTTATAGGTGAGATCCCTTGCGGTGGGCGCTTTGGTCACGTAATTGCCCCGTATGGTGTAGCTCTGCTCCGCCGTCACACCGCCAAGGGTGATGGACGCGGTGTATTCGCCTGCGTCCGTGGGTGCGCTTGACAGTACTGTGCCGTTGTGGGAATAGGTAACGGCGATGGTGTTCACGCCGGGGACGGAGCCGGTGACCGTGGCCTCCGGGCTGAGGCCGTCGTTATAGGCGGTCTTCGCCGGGGGCAGAATGGTGAAGGCACCGCTGCTGTCGCCCTCGGAGCAGACGGCGTTGAGCGTCGCGGCGTCGGCGGTATAGCTGTAATTATGGGCGTGGATCGTGATCCAGTCGGAGACCGCGCCCAGCTCGTCGCAAACCGCGCGTACGTGGTAGTCGCCCGGCTTCGTAAAGCTGAACTCGTTTCTGTCATTGACCCGGATGCCCCGGCTGTCCAGCTCCTGCTTCTGCCAGAACCAGGGCAGATCCAGCTCCACGCCGGACATGTCCGTAAGCATGACGCGAAGACCGCCGTCACGCTCCAGGTTCTCGGGCTCATTGCCCACCGCGCCGACGTAGCTGCCGCTGACTGTCACGATGCCTTGGGGGTTTGTGTAGGACTTCTGTCCGGAGACGGTGATCTCCAGCGCGGCGGTGGCAAGAAGGTCTGCGTTTTTGGTATATTTATCCGCGTCCGTAACGGTAGTATAGACATCCTCGTCAATGATATATTTGAGGAAGCAGGTGCCGGTCCTGACCGCAGTATAGCGCGTGTAGCCGGAGGCCGCGTCTTTGGTGAGGACAACGGGCGCGTCACTGCCCGTCCATTCCGAGCCGTCCGGGTGCACGACGATCCAGTGCCCCTGGCGGGGGCTGAAGCCGTAGTAGGGCGAATCATAGACGTTCAGACCCTCCAGCTGGAGATAATTGGTATAGGAGGAATCCCCCACCTTCATCTCCGCCCGGAGATAGTTGAGATTCTGATAGCTGAGCTCCTCGGTGTCGATAAAGCTCACGTTCGGGGGCTGGATCTTGATGACGCGCAGCGGCTCAAGCGGGGCGATGGACTTCACCTCGGTATAAGCGGTGTTCAGCTTCTGCAGGAAGGTCGCGCCCACAGGGGCGATGGGGGCGTGAGTCGCGGCGAGCTCCACCAGCTTCTGCGTATCATGGACGGGCAGGACCTTCAGCCAGTGGATGCCCTTGTGCAGAGCGCCCTTGTCCTCTTCGATGTCCGCAGCGGCATTTTTGATGGCGCGGGTGTAGAGATCCGCCCTTGCGTCGGGCTCGAAGCTCGCTTTGAATGCTTCCGAGCGGCTCGCGCCTTCTTCACAGGCACAGAGGATGACCTTGTAGCGAATGCCGATCGGGCAGTTGTAGCGCGTCTCGATCACCGTATCGGTGTGGCCCTGGTTGAGCACCACATTGGTATACGGCGGCAGCGTGACGGAGACAGACTCGGAAACGGTGTCGGACTTGGAGACGCTCTCCCCCTGGGACCAGCCCTTGCTGAAGGCGTCCGACTGGGAGATGGTACCCTCTACCTTGGCCTTGAAGACGCCCTCAAATCCGACCTCCGTGCCGACCGTGAGGGACGTGCCGAAGGTGTAGCTCTCAGAGCCGTTCACCTGGCTCGTGACGGTGTTGCTCCATGCGGTGGAGAGACTTTGGGTAGCGGTCACCTGGGCAGAGGTCAGGTTCTTCACATCGGAGGCGAAGGACTTGTCGGTGATGCTCCCGGTATCTGAAATCGTGACGGGGACATAGTTGTCCTTCCCGTTGGCGTCCGGCGTCAGTACGACCGCGCTGAAATCCGTGAAGTAGGCATAAACGACCAAATCGCAGTCAACCTCAGGCGGGTTTGCATCGAGGACGCCCAGACGGGCGGCGACAACGTCCCGATCCGCCGTGCCGTCAGCCTCGGAGGTATAAGGCTTCAGGGCATCGATCCTGTCGTAGACGGCTCCGGGAAAGAGCTTATTCAAAGCCTGCTTGAAATTCGCGGCATATACGGCGTCCGTGGACTCTACCCGAAATTCATGATGGTTGCCGCTGTCGTCCGGATACGGTATCTCATAGTTTCTCTGGGAACTTGTGAGACTCTTGTCCACGTACTCGAAATACTTGTCCGGTGTGCTGGAGCGGTCTGCGCACAGCATCCCGAAGCCGATCTCCAGCCACATGTCCGCCATGGAACGGTTGCCGAACTCCGGCATTTTGGCGTTGAGAAGATCGGTGAGATAATAGACCGGATTGTCAAAATTCGCCGAATTCGTGTTGTAGTACGTGACGCCCTCGATCTCATAGCTCTGCTGAATGGGGGCGGGCGCCGACGTGTCGCCGTTCTCGGCAAAGGCCGGGAGCGCAAGCCCCGCCGTCAGCGCGAATGTCAGGCACAGCGCCAGGGCGCGCCGGACAAGCCTTTGAATATTTGCTTCTGCCATATGCATTCCTCCAATGAGCCGGGATTGGCATTATTGTAACCCGCGCCGGGAAACTTTTCAAGAAAAGCAGACTGAATATTCAGAAAAATTTATAATTACCGATATTAACTTCTATCCGTCGGCTGATGCTCCGATGATGGGCAGGGGTGCAAAAAAGCCCCACCAGGGATTCATTTCCCCAGCGGGGCATCAAGTGCGCCTGTACTGCGGCGCACCCCCAAAACGACAGGATGAAATGATTCCGGCATGCCGATGGGGTATTTATTGACGACCTCGAACACTGCGGCCGCGATGCGCTGGGTGGTCTCGCCCAGCGCGTAACCGGGAAACTTGCGGTTGATATCGGTGTTGTCGATGCTCCAGAAGCGCTTTCCGATATTCATGGAGGCGGGGTTGAGCGTGGGGATCACCATGACCTGCCTGTTCTCCTCAAAACGCCCCTCCGCCTCCAGCTTCTTCAGACGCTGCAGCACGCGGGAACACGTAAAGATCTGCTGGTATTCGTTGCCCCGGGAACTGCCCACGATGCACAATGCCTTTTCGCCCTCGCCGAAGCTAAAGGCGCGCAGGCGGAAGTCGTCCCGGTAGATGTTGTGGATTTCAAGTTTTTTGCACGAGAAGCTGGGGCAAAAGCTCCGGCGCAGCGCCGGGCAGGAGTTTTTAGAGGTGACCTTTATCGGGAATGAGGAATCCCGCAGGAGAAAGATCATTTTATATCTTTTCAGTGCTTCCCAATTATGATATAATAAAAAGTGCATATCGGCTTCATTCGGCAAAGCGTCGACATACCGATTTCGCGGCAAAGGACGACAGTAACGCAGAGCTTATCGCTCTTTTATTGCACACAATCCCAAAACATAAAAACAAGAAAACGGAAGGATGGTTGAAATGGTCAATGTTTCGATCTGTGTAGGCAGCGCCTGCCACTTGAAGGGTTCCAGAGAAGTTATCGCAAAGCTGAAAGAGCTGGTGAAGGAGCACGAGCTGGAGGGCAAGGTCCTGCTGAACGGCTCCTTCTGCACCGGCAACTGTCAGTACGCGGTCTGCGTCGTCATCGACGACACGGTGTACTCGGTCCGTCCGGAGACGACGGAGGAATTTTTCAACAACGAGATCCTCAGCCGCGTGAGCTGAAGCTTCCCGGACACAGTCGTCGGAAACATACAATCACAGTCAGCCGGCAGTCCCGCAGAAGGCACCGCCGGACAGAAGAGGGAGAAAGAATGGTTACAAACGACAGAACCACCAGCGACATCACCAAGAAAATATTTCGTGAAGTAGCGCGGCTCACCTGGAACGGAGAGCTGGAGAGCAAAAAGGAGCTCCTTCCGGAGGAGATTATCCCCGGACCGCTTCCCCAGTTTCGGTGTTGCATCTACCGCGAGCGCGAGATCATCCGCCAGCGCGTCCGTCTGGTACGCGGCCTGTGTCCCGGGAAGACCGACTCGCCCAACATCGTCCAGGTGATCCCCGCGGCCTGTGACGACTGCGCGATCTCCTCCTATTCCGTGACAGACAACTGTCACGGCTGTCTCGGCCATGCCTGCTATGAGTCCTGCCGCTTCGGCGCTGTTTCGATCGTGCGCGACCACGGAAGAATCCGCGCCCATATCGACCCCCAGAAGTGCCGGGAGTGCGGCATGTGCGCCAAGAACTGCCCCTACCAGGTCATTGTCCACCAGGTCCGCCCCTGCAAGCAGGCCTGCCCGGTCGGCGCGATCACCATGGACGAAGAAACCGGCCTGTGCCAGATCGACGAGACCAAATGCATCCAGTGCGGCCACTGCATCCACGCCTGCCCCTTCGGCGCGCTGGGCGCCAAGACCTTCCTCGTGGACGTCATTCAGATGATCCGCGCCGGGCGGAAGGTCTACGCCATGGTCGCCCCGGCCGTGGAAGGTCAGTTCGGCCCCGACATCACCCCGGATTCCTGGCGCGAGGCGCTGAAAAAAGCCGGCTTTGCCGACATGATCGAGGTCGCCCTCGGCGGCGATCTGACCGCGGCGGCGGAAGCGGACGAGTGGGCCGAGGCCTACGCCCAGGGAGAGAAGAAAACCACCTCCTGCTGCCCCGCCTTTGTGAACATGATCCGCAAGCACTTCCCGACGCTCAGCGGCAACATCTCCACCACCGTCAGCCCCATGTGCGCGGTCTCCCGCATGATCAAGGAGCAGGAGCCGGACGCTGTCACCGTCTTCATCGGGCCCTGCCAGGCCAAGAAGAGCGAGGCCCTGGACATCAGCATCAGCGGAAACGCGGACTATGTGCTCACCTTTGACGAGGCCGTGGAAATGCTGCGCGGCAAGGATATCGAGCTGGAGCCTGCGGCAGACTACACCCAGCAGGGTTCGAGCTACGGCAAGCGCTTCGGCAACAGCGCCGGTGTCACCGCCGCTGTGATGCAGTGTCTCAAGGAGCAGAATGTCGACGCCTCCAACATCGCCGTCAAGGTCTGCAACGGCGCTCTCGAATGCAAGAACGCCCTCACGCTCATGAAGCTCGGCAGACTGCCCGAAAACTTCATGGAGGGCATGATCTGTGAGGGCGGCTGCGTCAGCGGTCCGTCACGCCAGAAGGGCCTGACAGAGCTGAAAAAAGACCGCGACGCCATGATCGGCCGCGCGGATGCCCGAGGCGTACACGAAAACCTCAAGCTCATGAATGCAGAACAGGTCCCCATGCACCGCGATTAAGAAACAGAAGATATCAAGATGGAGCTGCAGCAAAATGACGCTGCAGCTCCATTAATTTTCAAAACTCGGGGGGAGCGCGTCCTGCAGATCATCGGCGCAAAGCCGGGGGATTTGAAAAAGCCGGTTGAAAAGGAGTATGTGGTCCTGTTCGATTCCGGCGTGTACATGATCCGCGACCGGAAAACCAACAATCATGTGTGCCGCGGCTGTTACGTCCCCACGCGCTGCCGGACCGAAAAGGAAAGCATCTCCGCTGTCTCCCCCGCTGTCACGCCCGATGCTTTCGCTCTTTCCGGGCGCAGTGGACACGGCGCGATCAACATGCTATAATGGGCGCAAAACACCCATTATAAACACCCATTATATTTTACAGGAACAGGAACACGAGCCCATGAACGAGTCTGATTCTATCGCGCGCATCCAGTCCGTCATCCGCGAGGTCGGCGGCGTTATCGTCGGCAAGGACGAGGTCCTTGTCAAGGTCCTGCTGGCTCTCCTGGCCGGCGGGCATATCCTCATGGAGGACATCCCCGGTGTGGGCAAAACCACGCTCGCGGTCTCGCTTTCAAGGGCGCTGGGGCTGGACTACAATCGCGTGCAGTTTACGCCGGATGTGCTCCCGTCGGATATCACCGGCTATTCCATCTTTGACAAAAACACTTCCGAAATGCGCTATCAGAAGGGCGCGGTGCTCTGCAACCTCTTCATCGCCGACGAGCTCAACCGCGCCACCTCGCGCACGCAGTCCGCCCTTCTGCAGGCCATGGAGGAGGGCCAGGTCACGGTGGACAACCAGACCTACTCCGTCCCCCAGCCCTTCATCGTGATCGCCACCCAGAACCCCAGCGGGGCCAGGGGCACCCAGATGCTGCCGGATTCCCAGATGGACCGCTTCATGCTGCGCCTTTCGATGGGCTATCCGGCGCACGACGACGAGATCGAGATGCTGCGCCGCAGGCAGCGGGGCGTCTCCACCGCCGCGGTCCATCAGGTGATGAGCCGGGAGGAGCTGATCGCGATACGTAGGGAAGCCGAGGGTGTTTTCGTCAAGGACGAGCTGCTCGACTATATCGTCCGCCTGTGCGAGGCCACGCGCCGCGACAGCCGCATCACGCAGGGCGCAAGCCCCCGGGCTTCCCTGGCCCTCACCGCTCTGAGCAAGGCCGCGGCCTGGCTCCAGGGCCGGGATTATGTGCTGCCGAGGGATGTGAAATTCATTTTCTCAGACTGCATCGAGCACCGCCTGCTGTGGTCTCCCGATCTGCCCGATCCGTACAGCCGCGCATCTGCTTTGCAGGAAATCTTCTCCGGGGTGAAGGCCCCCTCCATCCGCTGATATGCCGATGCTTCGTATCGTTCTCTGGGCAGTGCTCGTCGGCGCGGCCTGGCTTTTCCGGGTATGGTATAACGCCTGGCCGGGTCCGTGGCTTTTCGCCTGTGTCGCCGCACTGCCCCCCGTGCTGTTCCTCCTGAGTCTGCCGTCCATGCTGGGCCTCAAAATTCAATTTGAGGGACCGGGCCGCGTGGTACGCGGGACAAAAGCGGAATACACGCTCCGCTTCACCGATGAGCGGCTTCTTCCGGTGCACGCGGTGACGGTTCAGCTTGCGCTGTGCAACCGCTACACCGAAAAAGTGACCCATGAGAGTTATCGTCTTCGCAGCCTCTCGTCCGCCCGGCTCGCGCTGCCGCTGCCCACGGAGGAATGCGGTGTCGTGAGCTGCCGCGTCACGCGCTGCGAGCTCCAGGACCTGCTTGGCCTGTTTGTCATCCGGCGCAGCTTTGATACCGAGCTTACATGCGCGGTGCTGCCCGAGGCGCAGGAGGCCCGGGTGGATCTTGACGCTGCCCTCGATGCCGTTCGCATCCTCAAGCCGAAATACGGCGGCGGTTTCGCCGAAGAGCACGAGCTCCGGGACTACCGTCCGGGGGATCTGCCGAACAGCATTCACTGGAAGCTCTCCTCCAAGACCGACAGCCTGATCGTGCGGGAAGCCCTTACCCCCGAAAACTGCGACGTGTTTCTGGTGCTGGCCGAGCCGGGCGCAAGCGACGAGGGCCTTGCCGTTCTGCGCTGGCTCTCCTTGGAGCTTCTGCGGCGGGAAGAGCCCCATTTCATCGTCGCCGACAGCCTGTACCCGGTGGGAAACGAAAGCGAGTCGGACGCCGCCCTGATCTCGCTGCTGTCCGCGCCGATGCGCCCGCCCTGTGCCTTCGATATGTACACTGCGCGCTGTGTGTTCCGGGTGCGCGGCTGTGAGGTGGATGCTCTATGAACAGATGGCTCAATCGCGCGGCGAACCTGTTTTTGATGTTGCTGTGCTCAGAGTGCCTGCTGCGGCTCATACAGGAAAGCTTTCATCTTACTGTCGCGCCCAGGGCTTACGCCTGGCTTGCGCTGCTTTGTGTGCTGATGTGGGCGGCGGTCTTTCTCCGCCGCTGCTTCATCCCCTGCGTATCCGCTGCCGTGGGCGTACTGTGGTATCTGATCCGCTACAGCAAGGAAGACCTGTCCGGGGAGCTGCTGGATATCCTGCTGGCTGTCCGCTCGTACTGGCCCGGCGGCTTCTGGAGCGAGAGCAGTGGGACCGCTTTTCAGCCCTCGGCAGGCAGCCACACGCTCGCGCTGATCCTGATCCTGTTTATCGCGGTCGTCTACCTCGCCATGGTCCTGTCCGGCGAGAGCGTCCGCATAAGCCTTAGTCTCCTGCTGACCCTGCCCATTGTTGCCCTGTGCCTTGCCGTGAACAGGAATCCCCCGGCGTTTCCGCTGCTGGGGCTGTGCCTTTTCTGGGCGGAGCTCATCATCGGCGGCGACGGCTATCGCCCAAGCAGCGCGGCGGGCCGCGCGGTCCTGCTGACCCTGCTCCCCTGCCTTGCGGTGCTGGGTGTCTCTCTTTACTTCAACAGCCCATCGAACTATGTGCCGGAGAACAAGGCGCTCATGCTGTCGCAGCGTCTGGAGCAGCTGCGCGGCTCTTTCTCGTCTGTATGGGAAAATATGCCGAAAATGCCGCAGCTGTTTCAGGTGCCCGGGTATCAGAGCGACGCGCTCAGCGGCTGGGATCAGGGGCAGGACACGCTGGACCTGTCCCGACCCTACGATTTTTCCGCCAGAGCGCACGAGGTTTTCACATTCCGCGGCAGCGCGGACGGCACGCTGTATCTGCGCGGGCGAAGTCTCGGCTCCTACACGGGCACCGGCTGGAGCAAGGCTGAGGAGCGCAGAGATTTCCAGGCGCTCAATTACGCCGCCTGCGCCGTATCGTCGGCGGCTGCCTCCGGCTCCGGCTCCGTGCTTATCTGCGACTTTGCGATCAGCGCGGACCGGGCGTACGATACGCTGTATCTCCCCTATTTCACGCTCACCGCGCCTTCCGGTGACATTGCGGTCCCCGCCGAAGGCAAAAGCGCCTACACCGGTCAGTGCCTCCTGCTCACAGGCGGGAGCTTCGGGCCGCTGCCGGAGAGCCTGCAGTGGGAGGAGCTGCAGTACCGCTCCTTCGCACGCGAATATTATACAAGGCTTCCCGAAAGCACACGTGCCGCGCTGACCGGACTCGCCCAGAAAAACGGGCTGAACGCCGCAGACGGCAGCATCCTAGCCGAGGTCGTTGAGTATGTCTGCCGGGGCAGCATCTACGATTTGGGCGTCGACCCCTACCCGGACGACGACTATGCGCTCTACTTCCTCCAGAACGCGAGGCGCGGCTACTGCATCCATTATGCCACGGCCGCCTGCTGCCTTTACAGAGCGCTCGGCATCCCGGCCAGAGTCTGCGAGGGCTTTCTGGTCACGGCCCGCGCTGGTTCCGAGACCATCGTGCGCGCCGCGGACGCCCACGCCTGGGTCGAGGTCTGGCGGGACGGCGTTGGCTGGATTCCGGTGGAGGTCACCTACGGCGCAGGCTCGTCGGAGGACGGCGGCAGCGATCCCTCCCTCCCCGAAAGTGTGCAGACCGATGACGGCGCGGATCAGTCTTCCGTTCCCGAAACGCAGGAGTCCGGCAGTAGCGACACGCGCATGGAAGCCTCTCCTGACGGCGGCGGGACCGGTCCTGCCGAAACGACGCAGCCGCAGGGTGAAGGCATCCAGGATTCCGAAAACGGCGCGGAGAACGGGGAGCATGAACAAGGCCCGGCCAATACCGAAACGCCAAAACCGGAAGATGGACATGACGGCACGGGTGAAGAAAAACGCGGCTTTTTCCGCAAGCACAGAACGCTCCTGACCGTTCTGGGAGTGCTGACCGCCGCCGTGCTTGCCGCGGTCGGGCGGTATCTGTATGTGCAAAACAGGCGCCGCCGTCGGCTCTCCGAACCGGACGGGAGGCTCCGCGCGATCTATCAATACCGCGAGGCACAGCGGGTGCTCCGCTTCGGCGGCGAGATGCCCGAGGCGGTCCTGACCGCGGCGGAGAAAGCAAGCTTCAGCCCCCACAGCATCAGCGACGAGGAGCTGAAACGGTCTCTGGACGCCCTCAACGCGTTGACAGAGAGTGTCCAATCCGGTCTCAGTCCATTGCGGCGGCTCCTTTTCCGCTATCATCTGGGACTGTAACGGATCTTGCACCGCCGAAAGGCGCGGTACAGCCCCTCCATCCAAAGCGCGGCGCCGCCCGCAGCAGCGCCGCCCAGAAGCAGGACGCCCGCCGCCGCGTTTTTGACGGTCTCATTTTTGATAAGCTTCGTTCCCTTGCACAGGGCGGCAAGGCCCAGGCATCCCGCCGCACCGGCCGCCGCCGCGTGCACCATGCCCTTCGGCATCCAGTTTTTGTAATCCGCTTTCATGTTCTCTGTCCTTTCTTTCATTTTCTGCACCTGAATATTCCCTCCGCCCGGACCGTGTGGACGCTGACCTCGGTGTAGAGCTCTTTGAGTCTGGATTCCAGACCCGCTTTTGTCTCAAAGGGCGGCGTGAAGAAGCCCTTCGGCACATACAGCTGCTTCACAAACCAGTCCGTGCGCCGGAATTCTTCTTTTATGTAGAAGCAGCCGCAGAAGACACCGCCCTTTTTCAGCACCCTTGCGGTCTCGCGAAAGGCCGCGTCCTTGTCCGGGAAGGCGTGAAACCCGTTGAGGGACAGGACGATATCAAAGCTCTCATCCTGAAAGGGCAGCGCGCCCACATCCCCCTGCACAAAGGCCACGTTGGAAACGCCGAGCGCGTCCGCGCGCTTTTTCGCGTTTTCCATCATATCGGCGGAGTAATCCAGGCAGGTGATTTCCGCGTTTGGCAGCTTTCGATAGACCGGCATCGTCAGTACGCCGGTCCCCACCGGGACCTCCAGCAGGCTCCCGGAGAAATCCGTCGGGATCGGGGCCAGGGCGTCGTCGAGCCATTTGGCCGCAAGGGACGCGTCCAGGCCCCAGATCAGACTGTCCATCAGCTTGCCCAGAGGCGTCGAGCGCGTGACGATCCCGTCGTAGACCCCGCCGATATTGCCGAGCGTCTTGTAGGATTCCCGTATCTCATCATGTCTTGACATGCTTATCCCTCCTCGTATCTCTGTGCCGAAAAGCGCCGTAAACGGCATGACGCGCATGCCCCGCACGCTGCCGGTATGTGCATGATCTTTTTGTGTTTTCGGTTGTCTTTGTCTATGCAAATTATAGTTAGCTTACGCTAATTTGTCAATCGTAAAAAACACCCGCCCGCAAAAACGGCGGATGCACGCGCGGTCGGTCAGGCTGCGGCAGGTCCCATACTATTTCAATGATTTTCCCGGGGAGCAATCGTGCAGATATCCCTATGGCAATCACGCAGGATTCGTGTTATACTGGATATGCTATACAGCATGTGTGTTGAAAACTGTGGGTATACAACAGAAGGGAGATTTGAAATGTCCACGATTCTTGACGGGAAAGCTCTCGCCGCGTCAATCCGCCGGAATATCCGGGAAGAAGCCGCAAAACTGCCGCGCAAACCGGGCATTGCCGTTATCCTTGTCGGAGAGGACCCCGCTTCCCAGCTTTATGTGAGCAACAAAGCCAGAGATTGTGATGAATGCGGTTTTCTGTCGCGGCGCATCGATCTTCCCGCCTCATGCTCGGAAGAGGAGCTGCTCGCTGTCATCGCCACGCTCAACGCCGACGCCGCCATCGACGGCGTTATGGTCCAGCTGCCGCTTCCGGAATCCATTGATGAGCGCCGCATCCTGGAGGCCATTGCTCCCGAGAAGGACGCAGACGCTCTGCACCCGCTCAATGTGGGGCAAATGGTTCACGGGGACCCCGTGATCTGGCCGTGCACGCCCGCCGGGATCGCCGAAATGCTGGATTTCTATCACATTCCGGTGGACGGCAAAACCTGTGTCATGGTCGGGCGAAGCGATATTGTCGGAAAGCCCATGGGGCTGCTCCTGCTGCAGCGTCACGGCACCGTGATCTTCTGCCACACGCACACGAAGGATCTCGCCGAAATGACACGGCAGGCGGATATCCTGGTCGTTGAGGCGGGACAAGCAGGGCTCATCACCGCAGACATGGTGAAGCGCGGGGCTGTCGTTATTGATGTCGGCATGAACCGCGATCCCATCACCGGGACGTTTACGGGTGATGTGTGCTTCGACGAGGTAAAGGAGATCAGCTCCCACATCACGCCCGTGCCCGGAGGCGTCGGCCCGATGACGCGGGCCATGCTCATGCAAAACGTTCTCACGCTCGCAAAGCTCCACATGGGGCTGCTGCCCCGGCATTGATCCGGCATGACAAATGAAAAGCGCAAAACCGGGCACCAAAGATGCCCGGTTTTGCGTTTCTGTTTTTTACGATCTCACTGAGACAGGATGATCTTGGAGGGTAACTATTATACTATTCCTTGATAAGAAGCTTTATTGGATTCCCGAGGAAAATTTGTGCCAGACAAGGCGAAGCCCGCAGAGCATAATGGAGATATATGGTCAAGGGCTTCAACGCAGTATGGCGCAAATTTTGCCGGGAAGACTTAAAGATTTCTATCAAGGGATAGTATTAGTGCTGAACGGGGGTCACGTTGGCCCAGTAGCTCTGGATGGCCTGCGCCAGCTCCTCGCGGGTGCACTTGTCGGCCAGATACTTCTGCATCTCCATGCATAAAAGCCTTTTCAGCTTTGACATGATGATCCTTCTTTCACTTGGGTTAGTTTTTGCTAACCTTGCTTTGCAAAAATGGTTAGAAAAGCTAACTTCCCCCAGAATACAGCGATCGCATGGACGGTACTCACTGCGTCCATGCGGTCGTCGGTTTGTTAGCTCTTGCTAACTTCTGCCATATTATATGCAACACACTGCCTTTTGTCAAGTATCAGTTTGCTGCTCTCTTGTGAAAACGTATGTTTGCTCTCGCACGCAGTTGTCCTTTTCGGCGGCGCGGTTTTATTCCGGCAGCAGATCGGTCAGGCAGTCCATGCTCAGAAGCAGGGTCGAGCCGTTGTGCAGCAGGGCCGATGTTGCGGGCGGGAGCAGGCCGAGCGCGCCAAAGAGGATGAGCGCGCCGTTGAAGCTCATGACAAAGCGGTAGTTGCGCGCGATGCGCTGCATCAGCTTCTCGGAGAGCCTGCGCAGCAGCACCAGCTCCCGCAGGTCCTCCGCCGCGATGGTGATATCCGCCACCTCGCGGGCAATGGTTGCGCCGCTGCCGATGGCGATGCCCACATCGGCAAGCGAGAGCGCCGGGGCGTCGTTTATGCCGTCGCCGATCATGACGACGGTGCGGCCCCGAGCCTGTTCGTCCTTTATGTACTGCGCCTTATCCTCCGGCAGGACCTCCGCGTGATAGTCGTCGATCCTGAGCTTTTCGGCGATGGCGGCCGCGGTATTGCGGCTGTCGCCGGTGAGCATGACGGTCTTGCTGATCCCGGCCTCATGCAGCAGCTCCACGATCTCCCCCGCCTCCGGACGAAGCGGGTCGAGAATGCCGATGGCTGCCGACAGCACCCCGCCGATGGCGAGATACAGCCACGAACAGCCGGGGTCCAACGCGTCAAACGCGGCCTGATCCTCCGGTCGGATGGTAACGCCCTCATCCTCAAAGACGAAGTGGCGGCTGCCGATGACGGCCCGCTTGTCCCCGATCCGAGTGGCAATGCCGTGGGCAACGACATACTCGGGCTCACTGTGCATCTCCCGGTGGTCAAGCCCGCGCTCCTGCGCCGCTCTCACCACGGCGTTGGCAACCGAATGGGGAAAATGCTCCTCCAGGCAGGCGGCCACGCGCAGCATTTCGCGCTCGTCCCCGCCGTTGAAGGCCACGACCTGCGACACCGTGGGGCAGGCGTTGGTAAGCGTGCCGGTCTTGTCGAAGATGACGGTGTCGGCCTGGCTGAGCTTTTCGAGGAATTTGCCGCCCTTGACCGTGATCTTGTGCCGCCCCGCCTCCCGCATGGCGGACAGGACGCTCAGCGGCATGGAGAGCTTCAGGGCACAGGAGAAGTCCACCATCAGCACCGATACGGCCCGCGCCGTGTCGCGGGTGAGCACCCAGGTCAGGAGGCTTCCCCCGAGGCACCAGGGCACCAGCTTGTCCGCCAGGTCGTAGGCGCGGCTCTCCGCCCCGGATTTGAGGCGCTCGGACTCCTCGATCATGCGCACGATGCGGTCATAGCGGTTTTCTCCGACGGAGCCGGTCACGCGCAGGACACAGTTGCCCTCCTCCACGACGCTCCCGGCGTAGACCGCGGCGCCCGGGTGTTTGGCGACCGGGACGGACTCGCCCGTGAGGGACGCCTGATTGAGCATCACGTCGCCCTCTACGAGGACCCCGTCCATGGGCAGCACATGCCCGGTGTGGACGATGATCCTGTCCCCCGCCTTCACCTGATCCAGCGGCACGAGGACCTGTGAACCGTCCTCTGACCTGAGCCAGACATGCTCTACCTGCAGGGACATGCTCTTTGCCAGATCGTCCACGGATTTCTTGTGCGTCCACTCGTCCAGCGTTTCGCCGAGACTCAGCAGGAAGCGCACCGAGCCCGCCGTGGAGTGGTCGCCTGTCAAAAGCGATACGCCGATGGCCACGCCGTCGAGCACATCCACGGTAAGCCTCCCGCTCAGCAGAACCTTTCCCGCCTTCCAGATGCGCGGGACGGCCATGCAGGTTGTGATCACCTGACGCGCCGGCATCGGCAGGAACAGCTTTTTGAGATAGTGGCGCACCACGCGAAAGACCAGCTTTTCCTTGTATTCCCGGTTGATGGCGCGGCTGTTGCGGCTGAGGATATGCGTCTCCTCCTCGGCAAGCGCATAGGAGAAAGCCGCGAGGCTTTGATATAGCGCCTGACGCTCGCTGTGGTAAACAATGATGACGCCGCAGACGCGCTCGTGTACCGTCACATGCTCCACGCCGGGCAGGGCCGTCAGCCACGCCTCCAGCAGATCCGCCTGCTCCATGCTCATGGACGGCTGGACAGCCCGAAGACGCACGCGCCCCCGGCTTTCATGCAGAATCTGAAATCTCATCAGGCTTTTGCCGCATCCTCAATATAGGATTTCTCCTGCTGCGCGGCTCTGGCCTCATTGATCGCCTTTGCGTCGGCCAGGATGTCCGAACAGTTTTCCTGCACGGTTTCCACATCGCGCATGACCTGATCCCTGCATCTGAGCACCGCCGCGGTGGTGTGGGTATAGAACCTCTTCGCGTCGCGGCTGCCCAGGATTTTGAAGCCGTAAGATCCAAACAGAGTGCCGCCTACAAACAGTGCAAGCTTTCCTGTCGTTTTCATTCTCATATCCTCCTGAATATCTGTTGTGATTAGCCTCCGCTAATATCAGTTATCATAGCACAACTTTTCGGGAAATTCAATTCCTTCGGAACATTTCTTCACAACAGGCGGCTCGGAACGCGCAGCTGAAGAAAGATCAATCAAATAAAACACTTCATATTTTACCCGTCTCTTTGTCAATGCTCTCGATCCAATTGCAGATCGTGTCGAGAACGATTTCACCGTTGCCCACATTGCAGTGATTCTGGGCGCCTTCCTTCTCCGTGAAAAGGCGGAAGGTCAGGCTCCTTACATTCTTAAGCATGTTGATCTCCCGGCCGATCAGGCGGTAATCAATGAAATGATCCTGATTTCCCCAGCTTATGTCTTTTCTTTCATTTTGCGGATCATCAGATCCCAGCCCTCTTTGGCTTCCCGGCACAGCGGGAAAACCGGGTAGCAGTGAAACATGCCTTCCCCGACGATCATCTCATAATCCACGCCGTATTTCCGCATTGCCTTTTCAAAGGACGGCGCGCAGGCGTAGAGGGTCTCGTCGCTGCCATAGATGAACGTGACTTTGGGGCAGTTTGTGAAATCCGCCTTTTGCAGCCAGATCATATAATCCGGGACTCCGGCATCCCCGTGGCGCATGATCTCCACAGCGGTCTTCATATACTGCGCCGGGATCAAAACGTCCTTTTTATCCAGCTCCAGCATGCGCTGCCATTCCTCGTCCGTCTCCACACAGGTCCCGGGCGAGATCGCCATGATATAGCCCGGCATCGGGGTATCGCCGTGTCCGTCGTTGATATACGGCACCATGCCCAGCGCAAGGTTTCCGCCTGAGGATGTCCCGAGAACGGAGATGTTTTCCGCCTTATACGTGCGAAGCATCACACGGTAGGTCTCGTGGATCATCGCATAGGCCTTTGTCAGCGGATAGTCCGTACAGAGCGGATAGTACGGGACAAACAGGTCAAGCCCGGTCTCCTTTGCAAAGCGCAGCGCCTTTTTGATCGACGCGGGCCGCGGCGGGCTGACCATGCCGCCGATCAGGAAAAGATTGGCCCTGTCGGTCTTCTGCCTGTGCGTCATGCGCAGCACGGGAAAGCCCATGATCTCCATGCGGGTGACAAGGATGTCCCTGTCATGCAGATTTGGAATCCTGTTTTTTGCGTTCTGTTTGCGTTTGTATGCCAGAAGCTCATCCGCGCTTTTCGCCGTCCAGCGCTTCTTCATCCCCATGGTCCGTACCAGTTTTTTCAGAATTTCATATTTTACCGACATCATTTTCTTTACCCGAATCTCCTTTCCGTGTCTTTCGGTGGCTTTGTCTAAGCGAATTATAGTTAGCATTTGCTAATTTGTCAATTGAAAATACACCCGCCCGCAAAAAGCGGATGTATTTGCAGTTGATATTTTTCTTTTATGGGTGGATCGCCCCCTGCGAAACGGGCACTTTGACAGTTTGCTGAGTGAAGCCGAAACCCATATTATTTTTTCAAACCTGCAAATGACTCTGCCGGCTCTCTTTTGTCTGCGGAAAAGATATTAAGGCAACACCGCACAATCCGTCTTCGGCGCCTCCCGGAAAAAATGTGCTCTGACTTCGTCACTTTTTCTTGAAATACACAAAGTATTCCTGCGAAAAACTTCTCGGGATTCGCTCTCGCCGAATTATGCGGTATTGCCTTAAACAAATCCGTGTTTTATTATTTTGTGATTTTAAACTATTTACTTTCGCAGCTTTGTGTGTTATGATTTACGTAAACCAAAGATAACGCCCACCGCAAGGAGGTCATTATATGGCACGACGTAAGATAGAGACACCGACTGTGCCGGGAAGCATCGTCGTAGATTTGAACAGCGGGAAGACGCTGGAAAAGGCCCTGCCCGCCGTGATTTGCAGTCGTATCAAATTTTACCGGGAAAAGCTGGGGATGGAGCAGAAAGCCCTGGCTAAGCAGATCGGTGTGACCTTCAACGCCGTCAGCAACTGGGAATGCGGCCGGTCCCGGCCCGATCTGAACCTGATCCCGGCCATCTGTGAGGCCCTGCATATCTCGCTGTATGATCTTTACGGGATAGCTGCACCTGCGGATTCTCTCACATCGCGCGAGCAGACGCTTGTGGACGGGTATCGCAGGCTCAGTCCGGGACATCAGTACGCCATCGACAAGGCGGTTGAAACATTGCAGTTTGTCCAGTCCGCCGCCGCGCAGCCGGAGATGAAGAAGCTGCTGTTCTTCTCCCGCTCCCTTGCCGCCGGCGCCGCAGATCCGACCGAGTTTGAGCAGGACGCCGAGCCGTACTACCTCTATGCCTCCCCGGAGGTCAGACGCTCGGACTATGTGTTCAACGTAAACGGCGACAGCATGGAGCCGGACTACCACACCGGGGATATGGTGCTGGTGGAAAAGCTCTCCGGCGGGAGCGTGCTGCACTACGGGGAAATCGGCGCCTTCATCGTCGGGAACGAGACCTATATCAAGCGCTACGAGAAGGACGGACTGCACTCGCTGAACAAGAAATACGATGTCCTGCGCTTCGGCGAGGATCAGTCCGTGTATCTGATCGGGCGCGTGGTCGGCATCGTCTCGCAGAAGGACATCCCATCGAAGGAAGATGTGGAGGCCTATCTGACACTGCGCAATTTTGCCCGCGTGTGAAGCGCGAAAGGAGGCCGGAATGGACACGCGCAGCTGTATCTGCATTGATCTCAAGTCCTACTACGCCTCTGTCGAATGTGTGGCGCGCGGCCTCGATCCGCTCAAGGCCCGGCTGCTGGTGGCCGACGAGACGCGCTCGGATCAGACGATCTGTCTTGCGGTCTCCCCCGCCCTCAAGGCGATCGGCGTGCCGTCCCGCCCCCGGCTCTTTGAGGCAAAGCAGGCCGTACGTCTCTACGACGCCAAACACCGCACCAGAACGCAGTTTTATATCGCCCCGCCCCGCATGGCGGAGTACGAGCGGATCTCCGCGCTCATTTTCTCGATCTACCTGCACTATGTCGCGCCGGAGGATATCCACGTCTACAGCATCGACGAGGCCTTTATCGACTGCACGCGCTATCTCTACCGCTTTGAAAAAGAGGCTGAACGCCAGCATGTAAGCCCCGCCCATGTCATGGCGCGGACCATGATCCGGGAGGTGCTGGAGCGCACCGGCATCACGGCCACCGTCGGCATCGGCACGAATTTATATCTCGCCAAGGTCGCCATGGACATTGTGGCGAAAAAATCCCCCGCCGACAAGGACGGGGTACGCATCGCGGAGCTGGATGAACGATCCTATTGTGAACTTCTCTGGAAACACACGCCGCTGACAGATTTCTGGGGTCTCGGTCCCGGAAAGGCGAAGCGCCTGATGGACGCGCATCTTACCTGCATGGGCGACATTGCCCTCCGCTCCGTGAAGGACGAGGAATTCTTCTACCGCAGCTTCGGCATCGACGGTGAGATCCTCATCGACCACGCCTGGGGCATTGAACCGGTCACGATGGAGGATATCAAGTCCTATAAGACCAACGCCAACAGTCTTTCCAACGGGCAGGTACTCCCCCGCCCCTATCGCTGTGACGAGGCCCGCGTCGTATTTCAGGAGATGCTGGAGCTTCTGTGCGCGGATCTCTTCTCAAAGAATCTGACGACACCCGCGCTTACCTGGTGGGTCTCGTATGACTACAAGAGTCTGGAGACGCATCCCCTGTACGCTGGGCCTGTCAAGCTGGACTTTTACGGGCGTCTGCACCCCTGTCACTCCGGCGGCACCGTCAGGCTGCGCACACGCACCAACGCGCTGAGCATGATTTTACCGGCGGTGCTCGATTCCTTCGATAAGAAGACCGATCACGCGCTGCTCTTCCGCCGCCTCGGGATCTGTGCCGAGGATGTGCAGCTTGACAACAGCGCCTATCAGCTGGACCTGTTTTCGGATTATGACGCTGTCCAAAAGGAGCGGAAGCTGGAAGGCGCCATGCTCGAGGTACGGAAAAAGTACGGCGCAAACTCCCTGTTGAAGGGCTTGAACTATCGGGAAGGCGCCACCGCCATCGAGCGAAACACCCAAATCGGCGGGCACCGCGCGTAAATCTTTTTGTTATGGATATATTGGAAAATGAATACCGCTCCGCTCTTTCCCGCGGGCGTCCCAAGCACGGCCGCTGTGACGATTTTTCGCTGAAGCATCCGAAGATGCTTTTGAGCCAGCGGGCCAAGATCTTCTCCCCTTTTGCCGCGCTGAAAGGCTTCGAGGAGGCAATCGACGAGAAGGTCCAGCGCTATGTGGAGAAACGGGAGCTCAGCGACGAGGAGCAGGAGGCGCTGGAAACGGCGCTTGCAAGGCTCCATGCACTGACAAAGAATCTCCGCACGGCGAAAGAAAACCGCGTCACCGCGACGGTGACTTTCTTTGTCCCCTGTGCGGATGAAAACCATGAAGCTTACGGCCGCGGGGGAAGCTATGAGCGCTGTACCGGCACAGTCTGGAAGGTCGATCCCATCCTCACAAAGTCGCTTTTGATCGGTGACAGGACGATCGAGTTTTCCGAGCTTGCCGAGATCGTGATACAGGAGGATTCCTGAAATGTGCTGCCGCTATTATATGGAGATGTCGCCCGAGCTGCGCCCGATCGTGGAAGCGGCGCAGCGCTCCGGGCTGTACCGGGCCAGTATCGAGAAAGTGGCCAAACCGCTGATCACCGAGGGCGAGGTGTTCCCGGATTCCCTGGTGCCGGTCATCGCCACCAGCAAGTCCGGCGAGAAGAGCGTTTTCCCGATGGTCTGGGGCTTTCATGTTCCCGGCATCAGCCGCACCATTGCCAACGCCCGTGTCGAGACCGCGGCGGAAAAGGCCAGCTTCCGGGAGTCCTGGGCAGCCCACCGCTGTGTGATCCCGGCCTCCTGGTACTACGAGTGGGAGCATGTGCCCACACCGTCCGGCAAGTCCAGGGCCGGGGACAAATACGCCATCATGCCCAAAGGCGGCGAGCTCACCTGGCTTTGCGGGCTTTACCGCCTGGAGAATAACTTCCCCCATTTTGTCATTCTTACGCGCGAGCCGGGCGAATCCATCGCCTTCATCCATGACAGGATGCCGTTTATCCTGCCGGAATCGAAGGTGGACTCCTGGATAGACCCGGAACGAAATCCCCACATGCTGATCGGCTCGGCCGTTACGGATGTGGTCTTTGAGAAGGACGAACGGGGCAAAGTGCCGTAAGAGCACCGGTCAAACGGGAATTCTATTCGTGAGGTGATCGAATGAAGATCCACGTTCTGCACTGCGGATATATCCGGGTATCGGAGAGCGTGCCTTACGGCAACAGCATTGATTTGAAAAATACAGCGCGGCAGTTGACCGCGCCGGACAAAAATCGGATCACGCTGCCTGTCTGCGCCTTTCTGATCGAGCACCCCAAGGGGCTGATCCTTGTGGATACCGGCTGGTGCCGGGAGATAAGTCCCCGGGGCGTCTATGATCCGCAGGCGGTCAGAAAGGTCCTGCCGCCGCATCTCGCCGCTCTTTTTCACCCGTATCTTCCCGAGGGCATGGCGATCCATGAGCAGCTCGCGGCCATGGGCATCCGCCCGGAGGATCTGGACTGCGTACTGCTCACGCATCTGGATGCCGATCATGTGGCGGGGCTGAGGCATGTGAACAAAGCAAAGCGCATCATTCTGCCGGAAGATGAGTACTTCTGGTCCTGCCGCACGGTCTACAAGACCCGGCAGCCCTGGAGCCTGTGGCACGATCAGCCCATCGAAAGGCTCTATTATCGCGGCTCTCCGCTGGGGCCGAACCGCTGGGCCATCGACCTGTTTGGGGATGAAAGCATCCGGTTGGTCAATGTCCCCGGACACACCGACGGACAGGCGGCGATCATCGTTCGCAGCGGCGGACGCTTTGTTCTTCTGGCTGCCGATGCGGCTTACTCTCCCCGCAACTGGCAGGAGAGCATCACGCCCGGCTTCGGCTTTGCGCGGGAATGGCAGCTGAAATCGCTGAAATGGATCGCGGAGATGGCCGCCGACCCGGGATGCGCTGCCGTATTATGCAGCCATGACCCGGAGCTTGCACCGGGCGTCAATGATCTGTAGAAGTGCCGTCTCCTGTGCCGCACTTTACTCGTTCCCATAGAGACGATATAACAATTCAGTCCTGCGTGTCATGGCTTCGCGTAAGCGAAGGATTTTTTGTCACTTCGTTCCTCAGAATGGCAGGGATTGGATCGCTGCGTGAAACGCACGAAACCCGGCAGCCTCTTGGCTGCCGGGTTTTGTGTTTATCTCGTTCTTCCTCCAAATGAGCGACAGGGCCAAGCGGCCCTGCCGCTCTGGGGGGAGATATAGGGGAAATAGCGGAGTTTACGGGGTTGTGGCGTCAAGACGGATTTCCAGCGTATCGTCGCCGGTGGGAACCTTGTAGGTTCTGGTCGTGCTGGTGTTCTTGGTCACAGCCTTTTCACCGAAGTTGACGGAAACCAGACCGTCGCTCGCAAACTTGCTGTCCGTACCGGCAGTAACCGTGATGGTCTTGCCGTACTCGACCTGAACGGTTGTGTAGTTCTCGAAATCAGAGTAGAGCGTGCCGTCGACATTGATGTTTGCCTTGTTTGCATAAGCGGTACCATCCGCATTCGTAACCTTAAGCGTGACGTTTATGGTCTTGGCCTTGTAGGTCGCGCCGATCACGATGCCGCCGTCCGGGATTCCGGTGCCGGTAATGCCGGTGATGGAGTAGATGCCGTTTCCGTTCGCGGTTGCGGCATGCTCAACACCGCTGATCGTCTCAATGACCTTCACTTGATCGACCACGTAGCCGGGCACCTCATCAATGAAGAAGTAGATGTCCTTATCGCCAGCCTTGAAGCTGGTCTCCTGAACGGTCGGATTCTTGCTCGCATTCTGCCTGGTCAGCATAATGCTGCCGTAATCCTTATCCGTGCGGAGGGTGACTGCGGGGTTGCCGCTGAACACTCTGACTGTAACTGTGTCGATGGCATCCGGGGCAATGTAGGTCACTGTGCTCTCGGTGAGGGTGGTGTTGTAGTGCTGAGACTTGACCTCAACCATGTTGTAAGTGCTATCGCCGGAAGAGATCGTGATTCTGTCGCGGGCATTGAGGGTGAGCGTAACGTCGTTGCCGGCGGTAAGTGGTTCCGCTCTGGAGCCGAGGTTGAGGGAAGCGGCGGGGCTGCCGGCTGCCAGTGTGAAGGTGATGGACTTGCCCGGCGCGGTGAATTCAGCGCTGACGGCGATGCCGCCCTCAGTGAGGTTCTTGTCAAGGTAGAACCACTTGCTGTTCGTGCCTGCGGTGGCCTGAAGCGAAGCGTTCTTGCTTTCCTTCACAGGAACGCGCTTGTAATCGCTGTCAAGAACCACGATATCCTCTTCGGAAGGCTTCTTGTTTTCAACAGTGTTGGTAGCCAGGATGTAGAGGTACTTGTCGGTCCTGTACTCGGTTGCGGGTTTGGTCAAATCAGGATAATCCACAGTGTCCTGCTCCAGATAGAACTGGAGAGTACCGCCGATGATGCTGGAGGCGGGCGCGTAGATCAGATTGTCTGCGCCGGGTGCTTCCTCGGGATCGCCCCAGGTCGCGGTGAATACCATCATGCCTGCCGGGACCTTGACCTTCCAGATGTTGGTGCCGTCGCCCGCCTCAGCGTACCAGTTGGCAACCGTGTAGACAATGCCGTTGTTGGTGATGCCCAGATCGCCCTTGCCGAGGTGGGCCTTGCCTGCGTCGGGAACCTCGAAGACGTAGATATCGTCGCCCACGCTGAACTCCGTGACATTCAGGCTGACCTGTCTGTTGCCGGAAACCGTGAGCAGCACGGGATCGGTCATGGCCGGGCCGGAGCGGATCACGAGGGAGCCGCCTTCGAGCATGTGCTGGAGGTTGATGACGTTGACGGGTGTGAAGGTGTCAACGGTGATGTAGACCGTGACATTGCTTGCCGGCATGTAGAAGACAGGGCCGCTGCCGGTGGCGGTGCCGGTGCCGGTGGCGCTGTAGTCGTAGTAGTACACGGACTGGGCGCCGGGGTCGGTCTTCACGTCGACCTTGGAGACGATCATGTTCTCGGAGCGGGCGCGGGTGGAGGGCATGATGGTGACAAGCTGGTTGAAGCTGATGTCGCCGAAGGTCCTGTCAGCCGCCACATCGCTGAAGACGGAGGTCTCGACGTAGAGGTCGATCATGCCGCCGATCTTGTTGCCGGCCTGGTCACGCACATCGACCGTCATCGCATACTTCTGGCTCTTGAAGTTGACAGAGATGTTCAGATCGCTGTCGGGCATTCTGAAGTAGTAGAGCATGAAGCCGTTGCCGTTGTTGGTATCGCCGTCGATGGACGCGACAGGCACGGGCCCGTTGACCACGAGGCGGTCGGCATCGCCCTGGATCGGGCTGATGACGATATCATTGGCGCTTGCGGTGTAGTGGCTGTCGTTGGCGTTGACCATGACGGCCACGTAGTCGCCCGCGAGAGCATAGCTGGTGTATCTTGCGTTGGTGATGATGTTGTTGCCCTTGGCGTCCTTGCCCATCACGGCATAGTAGTTGACGCCGTCGATGTTGCTGGCATAGCCGGTGCCCTTGTCGCCGCCGGTGACAGGGTTGCCCTCGAAGAGGAAGAACTCCACATCACCCATGGTGGGCAGGTAGGTCGCGAGAAGTCTGTGCGGGGAGGGCACGTTGGCCACTCTGGGTCTTAGCACCGCGACGATCTCGAGATCCTTCGCGCGATCTTCGATCATCTGGAAGTTGTAGAAGAAGTTGAGGGAATCGGCGGTGTACTGCTGGCCGTCCACACGGAAGGAGACCATGTCGTACTTGGACCAGCCGGCCTCGGTCATGGCGACCGTGACATAATCCTCATAGGCGACCGTGAACTTGGTTTCGGTCTTGGTGGGATCGTTGTCCACAACGCCGGGCTGCATGTTGACGGCAACCTGCCACAGGCCCAGGCCGGTCAGAGATTTGCCAGTCTCATCCACGCAGCGCATGGTGATGACGAAGGGCTTGGCGTCGAAGATTGCCTGGACATCAACGCCGCTTGCGGGCATCGTAAAGGAGTAGACATAGATTCCCTGAGCGGGCACCACATTCGCGGGATTGATCGTAACGCGTGCGCCGTTGTCCCTGCGGGTGACAATGAGCCTATCCGCGTACTTCTGGTAATCAAAGCTGAAGCCGTTGCCGGGCACAACGCTGATAAGCACTGTCTCGCCGGGGTCGCAGCTGTTGATGGAGAGAGTGTTTGCCGCGTTGCGGTAGGTTACGGTGCCGACACCGGTGATGACGGCGGGGCCGAGAGCGGCCTTGCCGGTCTCGAAGTAGGCTTCGATTTCGATGGGAGCCGCAGGCATCTTGAAGTAACCGTAGCGGTTGGCCTCGTTGGTCGCTTCCTCAAACACGGTAGGATTGGTCTTACCGTCGGTGATTCTGAACTTCACGAAGGAGACACCCTCGGCGCTGTCGTAGCGCAGATCCAGGTATTCGCCTGCGGGGATGGCGCTCTTGATAGCCTTTATCTTGGAAATCTGCTGAAGAGTCTCCGTGAACTCGGAGGTCTTGCCGTTCCAGGTGATGGAGAAGCTGCAGTCGTTGTAGCTGCCGGCTGCCATCGGCGTATTGTTCACGAAGAACTTGGCGTAGATTTCAGAAGCCGTCGAGCTGGTGATGACCGGGGTGACGGTGACGCCGCCCTTGGGCATGGTGAAGTGATAGTAACTGGAGGTGGTGTTCGTACCGTCTACAGTCATTGCCCAGTTATCGCCGCCCTTGGTGACCTTGACCTTGAGGCCGTCGCTGTTGCGGACCACGTCATAGCTGATCTTGCTGTTGGGGCTGGTGCCGCCGTCCACGAGGCCGACAGGTGCAGCACCGTCCTCGTTGATGGCAACCAGGTAGATCTCTTTGCCGGTCTCGGCTTCGGTGATGAACTGGCTGGCATCGGTGATGCTCTTGCTGTCAAAGGCATAGACATTGCCGAACTGAGAGGGCATGACCAGGATGTTGTTGCCCTTACCGGTGAACTCGACCTCGACATCCACATCGAAGGCGGGCATGGTGAAGGTGTTGCTGAACACGTTGACCGCGGCGCCGGTGAGGTGGTTCTTCACAGACATTTTCAGAGGCTCGTAGCCGGTGTCAGGCTTGGCAACGACAGTGACCTGCGCGCCCTTGGCGGCACGGGTAACGGGGCTGCCGTCGACCTGGAGGTAGAAGCTGCCGTTGGCAGGATCGTTGACATAGAAGGCGTAGGTCGAGACGGGCTTGAGAACGACTTCCACGTCCACATCCGCGTCAGGCATGATGAAGGCCTTGGAGGCGCTCACCGTGAGCTGGATCTTCGTGGAGGAAGAGATCATCTTCTTGTAGGTCGCGTAGACAGAGGAGATCTCATAGTTGGGATCGGTGCTCTTGATGACGACCGTCGCGCCCTTGACCGCAGCCTGGACGGACACGCCGCCGACGGAGGCCGTGGCCTTGCCGCTGTAGTTGGCAGCGATATTGATGTCATGGCCGTTCTTGATGACGGCGTCGACACGCACGTCGCAGCTCGGCATCACAAAGGCGTCGCCCGCAAGCAGGAGATCGGCGGTGCCGTTGGCGTGCTTGACGGTCAGTCTCTGGATGGCCTTGCCGGAATTGGCCTGGGTCACGATGGTGACCTTCGCGCCGGCGGGAGCCGCGGTAACGGCCTTGTTGTCCACGTAGAAGAGCATCTGGCCGTCGGAGGCAGCCATGCCGCTGGAAAGCTTATAGAGCTTGGCAGTGGTGGTCGTGCTCGTGGTGGTCGTGCCGTTGCCGTCGGTGACGGTGGTGGTCGTCGTCGTGGTGGAGGTGGCGCCGGGGTTGCCGGTGCCGGGCACGGAGACCGTCAGAGGCACGGGGTAGAAGAACTTGCCGCCGGCCTTGATCGCCGCGAGGTTATCGGTCTGGTTGAGGACCTTGAGCAGACGCTCGTTGGCGTTATAGTTGACGCCCTTGGAGCTCACGATGCCGTAGGCCGTGTCACTGCCTGCGACGATATGCTCCATGACACCGTAGCAGGTGGTGCCGACAGACGGGGCAACCGGCGTCGGGATGATGAGGGTGTCCCCTGCTCTGACCCTGTTCCAGTTGGAGATGTTGTTCACCTGCTTGATGAACGGGGAAAAGATGGAGAAGTTGACGCCCAGCGCGTTGCACACGCCGGAGACGGTCTCGCCGTAGGACATGGTGTAGGGCACCAGGTAGTAGGCAAGCGTGTCGGAGCTCGCTGCCGCGACGGTGGCCGCGGTGTTGAACACGGTGGCATTGCCGACAGTGGCAGTGCCGGTGACGTTGCTGGTGGTCGCCGTGGTGGAGGCGGCACCGGAGTTATACACGCTGGTGCCGGCGCCGTTGGAGATCAGCAGCGCGTCATAATCGCTTGCGGGCAGACGCAGCGTTCTGCCGACGGTCAGCTTGTTCCACTGGCCGTCCGTGATGTTGTTGAGGATCATGATCGCGTTCTTGCAGGTGTAGTAATTCAACCCCAGACGCTGGCAGATCCTCAGGACAAAGTCGCCCTGCGCCATCGTATACTCGATGACGTTGGCGCCATTGTAGTTGGCTGCGTCGGCAGTGACCGTCAGCCCTGAAAACAGGGACATGACCATCAATACCGTAAGCAGCATACTAATGATCCGTTTCTTCATAGTTGCTCCCCCTAATACCTACCCTTTCGGGTAAAATGATTACTGCGTTGGATTTTGCTGCGGCAGATAACGTCCGATACGTCTACCGATCATCAGCTGCCCGAATCGCGTGCTTTCAAAAGATTAAAAAAGTATTACGATTCGGCTATAATATTACAACAACTCGTTCTAAAATGCAAGCCCTAAAAACAAAAAATTTTCAAGAAATTTCAAATTCGTTACATCTGTTCCCGCAATCAGCTCAAAACCGTTGATTTTCAAGGCTTTTCGGGCTTTCGCGTATCGGGCGCCGCGATCAAAAAACGGGCTGCCGGGGCCGTAATCCGCCCCATCGTATGACTATAAGACGCACAAAGCCGCGCTTTGTTCCCGGTTTTTCTCTGGGTTTTCAAAAATTTACTGCGCGGACTGAGGACATTCACCGCCCTCCTGGCTCCCTCTTGTATTTTTTCCCGCCTGATGGTAGACTTGCTTTGAGGTGACGCCATGGACTTACCTATTTTATATAAGGATACTTCCCTCGTCGTCTGCGTCAAGCCCGCCGGGGTCGATTCCGAGACCGGGATGCCCGCGCTCATTCAGGGGCAGACCGGCGCGCGGGAGGCGCTGTGCGTGCACCGGCTCGACCGGGACGTGGGCGGCGTGATGGTCTATGCCCTCGACCGCCGCACGGCCGCCGCGCTCAGCCGTGCGCTCGCGGCCGGCGGCTTTGAGAAGGAATACCTCGCCGTGGTGCACGGGACGATGGAGGCGGACGCCGCCGAGCTGCGCGACCTGCTGTTTCACGACCGGGCGAACAACAAGAGCTTCGTCGTCCGGAGACCGCGCGCGGGCGTAAAGGAAGCGGTGCTGGATTACCGGGTGCTCGGGACGCACGGGGACTGTTCCCTGCTGGCCGTGCGCCTGCACACCGGGCGCAGCCACCAGATCCGTGTGCAGCTTGCCTCCCGCCGCCATCCGCTCCTGGGCGACGCCAAATACGGCAGCCCCCGCCGGGACTGCGGCATCGCGCTCTTTTCCCATCTGCTGGGCTTTCACCACCCCAAAACGGGCGAGGCGCTGCGCTTCAGTTCTCCGCCGCCGGAGGGGTTCCCGTGGAGTATGTTTGAAACTATTTATTACGGAGGAAAACAATGCGATACATCGAAGTGACCGTAAACACCCCCGCCGACGAGATCGACGCGCGCTGCGAGCAGCTTGCGGCGCTGGGCGCGGGCGGCTTTGTGATCGAAAACGAGGAAGATTTCAAAAACTTCTTCGAGCACAACCGACAGTACTGGGACTATGTGGACGAGGAGCTGGAGAATAAGTTCCTCGGCGTCAGCCGCATCAAGTGCTACCTCACCGACGACGGCGAGGGGCTTAAGGTGCTGAAAAAATTCCGCGACGCCTTCCCGGAGCTCTCTACCGCGTTCGTGGAGGACAGCGACTGGGAGAACAACTGGCGCGAGTACTACAAGCCCATCGAGGTTGGCGAGAAGCTTGTGGTGGTGCCGGAATGGGAGGAGACCCCCGCCGACGGGCGCGTTCCCCTTGTCCTCGACCCGGGCCTCATCTTCGGCACCGGCAGCCACGCCACCACGCGCATGTGCCTGGCCGCGCTGGAGCAGTACGCGGCGCCCGGCAAGCGGGTGCTGGACCTCGGCTGCGGCAGCGGCATCCTCGGCATCGGAGCGCTGCTGCTGGGCTGCGACAGCTGTCTCGGCGTGGACATCGACCCCAAGGCCCCGGACGTGGTGATGCACAACGCCGCCCTCAACGGCATCGGCCCCGAGCGCATGACGGCCTGGGCGGGAGACATTCTGGGCGACGCGAGTCTGCGCGCGCGCATCGGCAGCGGTTATGAGCTGGTGCTTGCCAACATCGTGGCGGATGTGATCATCCCGCTTTCCGCCATTGTGCAGCAGTTCATGAGCAAGGACGGCATTTTCATCTGCTCCGGCATCATCGAGAACCGCTGGCCTGAGACCGCCGACGCGCTCAAAGCAAACGGCCTTGAGATCCTCGGCCACCGCTCCGAGGAGGAGTGGCACTGCTTCGTGTGCAGGATCAAAGCATAAACAGGCGCAAGACAACAGGAGCCGAGAAAAACCTGATTGCCAGTGTAGGGGCCGACGCCCCCGGCGGCCCGACAGTAAAAGCTCAATAAACGCATTTATCCCCGGCGAATCCGTAACATTGTACGTTTTCGCCGGGGATTTTTGTTTTGTTTGAATCTGTACCGCGCGGGCCGCCGAGGGCGTCGGCCCCTACGATATTCATTTTCCCGAATTCCCGACAAGGGACTTTTTTCACAGCTTTCTTGTGTTTGTATCCCCGTGTTACCCGATCATAAAGGCTTCGCCCTCACTGGTGTCGGACTGTACGGGGTCTGTGTATTCGACGACGGGCTCGCTTACCGGCTCCTGGGGAGCTGTGGTGTCGCCGCTGCCAGTATCGCCGCCCGTGTCGCTGCCGCCGCCCATATCGGTATTGATGACGATATCGACGTTGCCGGTGGAGATCACGCCGTTTTCGGCCTGCTCGCCCAGACCCTCGTAGCTCTGCGGCTCCTGGGGCGCGGCTTCGGCCTCTCCGTCCTCCTCATAGCCCTCGTAGCCCTCCTCGCCTGCCCATTCCTCCGGCTGCCAGCTCTGCGGCTGGGCCTGCTGCACCGGCTGGGCGGCCTGCTGCACCGGCTGCTGGACCGCGACGGGCTTCGGTGTTGGGACCGGAGTGGGGCTCGGCGCGGGCGGCGCCGACGGCAGCACCACCGGCGTCGGGGTCGGCATGGCGGTGGGTCTGGGCGTGGCCCCGACAGGCGCCTGCACGGCGCTCTGCGGCGCGGCGCCCGACATGGGCATGGAGGTCGACTGCCGCTGCTCGGGGCTGGAAAAGCCTCCCGCGAAGCCGAACACCGGCGAGAAGAGGATCACCGTGACGATCAGCATGAGGCCCAGCGCCACATTGATGAGCTTTGCAGCCCTGTTCTTTTTTTCCATGATGCGCTCTCCCCTTTCGTTCAAGCTCCGAAATATCGTTCCGCCGCGCGGTTATATAAGTATAATGCTTTGCTCAGGTTCGCCATCGCCTCGCCGCCGCGCTCGATGGCGGTCTTGCAGTAGCCGAGGACGCTGACCGTGATCGTGTAGGTATTGCTCCCGTCGCTGACGGTGAAGCGGTGGGGTGTGTCCAGCGCGTCGGCGGCGATGTTTTCCACGCTCAGATAATAGGTGCCGTCGCCCTTTGCGGTAAGCCGGGCGCTCTGCCCGTCGACCTGAAAGCGGTAGCTGTCCGGCGCATAGCCGTTCAGAAAGCGCAGATAGACGCGCAGGCTGTTGTCGGCTTCGAACACGACGGAGACCGATGCATCCCGGAAGCCCTCCGGCCGCTGCCCCTCGGCCCGGATGGTCCAGGCGTCGAGGTCGGATGCGCGCACGGCCAGAACCTCATCGCGCAGGGTGTCGCCGCGCTTTTTGAAATAGTTCTGCGCCGCGATGCCGTAGTCCTCCAGGGCCTGGGCCAGCCCCCGCATGGCGGCGGTGGAGGCCGAGGTCTTCATCTGGCGGGCGTATTCCATGGGCGAGAAGAAAAAGCCGTTGGGGTAGGTCTTGCCGTTGGAGGCGCTGATGATCTCGTAGCTGCCGTCGGCACGCCGGATGCGCGCCTGGACGGGGGTGTCGATCTGATCGGCGCTGACGGCGCAGTAGAAGCAGGTATAGGCCCCCTCGCGCTTGCCCTCGGACAGGGCCGTTTGCTGGAAGACCTCGCCGCCGCGGGCAAAGCAGATGCTGCTGCCCTGTTCCGCGATCAGGCTTTCGGGCAGGACAAAGTAGTACTTGATGCGAAGCAGACCGTCAAAGAGCAGGGAGATCGAGTTGATGACCGTGCTGGAGGTGCTGCCGTAATCCTCGTCTGGGAAGCTGTAGCCTGCGAAGCGGCCGTCGTCAAACTCGTCGCCGAGCGTGTGTTTTGCTTTCCAGTTCTCTCTGCCGCGCAGATAGTACTGCCACGCCTCCGGCCCCTTGCCCGCGTCCCAGGTGGCGTCCAGGGCGTAGTAGCGGCTGCCGTCGGCCTTGGCGATGTTCCATGCGTGGCCCATCTCTTTGCTGGTCACGACGCGCGCGTCCACGCCCAGCTCCAGGCACAGGCGGTAGAAAGCCACGGAGAAGCCCTGGCAGGCGGCCTTGCCGTTTACAAGGGCGCTGTAGGCGGTGAAGTTCAGGGTGTCGCGGGCCTGCTCAAAGCTCACGTGTTCGGTGAGATACCGATACAGGGCGCGGATCTTCTGCTCGTCGGTCTTGCCGGAAAGCTGGAGGCTCTGGAGGATGGTGGCCACGCGGCTGTCCAGCTCCGCCTCCTGGGCGAGGGTGGTGAAGTACAGCGGCGAGTAGATAAACTGATAGTAATATTCCGCCTTCTCGTCCGACCCCGCGGCGGAGCCGTTGCAGTTGACGCCGCCGTACTCATAGCGCAGGTAGTCGCCCTCGGTGGGCGCGCCGGTGTGGCGGATGGCCTCCTGGTAGATCATCCAGCACATGTCCCACCAGATCTTCTCGGTGGGCTTGATGTGGGTCTTGACACGGATGGAGATCTCCTGCTGGCGCTGGATGAGCGCGCGCTTGAGCGCGGCGCCCGCGGCCTCGGGGGTTTCGTAGGTGACGGGCGAGCCGCCCGAGACGCTCTCGCCGTCGGTGCCGGCATAGAACACGCCGTTCAGGCGCTGCGAGGGATCAGAGAACACCTCCGCCCGCAGCCTTGCGAGGCTCTCCTCGGGGCTGACGGAGGGAGTCGGGATATAATCCGGGGAAATAAGGTCGGCGTAGTAGGGATTGACGGCGGTGGCCGAGAAGCAGCCGCCGACCGTGCCGTCGCTGAGCGCAAGCTCCACCGTCTGCATGCCGTCGGCGGTAACGGCAAAGCTCCCCTGCTGATCGGCTATCGCGCCAGCGGGGTCGTGGTACCAGTAGCTGTACGCTCCCGGCGGGAGCAGGTAGCTGTCAAAGAGGATCACGCCGGTCAGCATGTCCATCCAGGGCTGCATGACCGCGCCGTCTGAGTCTGTGACCGTGAGGCCCGCAAAGTCGATGGCCTGCTCGCAGCGGAAAACCACCGGCATGGGCGTGGGCTCCTGCGGCTCCTGCTCGGGCCCGGCCTCCTGTTCGGGCTCCGGCTGCGTGAGGAAGGCGGGCGCGTCAGACGCGGCGCCCAGGGGGATCTCCACGCTGCCCTCGGAGCCTGTCAGCGGAAGCACCGTCACCGGGATGAGAAGCTCCCCGCTTGTAACATCGACCGCATAATAGCTGTAGTTGCCGGGCGCGAGCAGATAGGAGCCGTCCTCGCTCAGGGGCAGGACGGGGCTGCCATCGGCGTCCAGGAGCATGACGCGCGCCGTGCCGCCCGCCGTAAAGCGCAGACTGACAAGCCCGTCGCCGTACTCCCCTTCCGCAAAGGCGGAAGCGGGCAACAGGCCCAGAAGCAGGGTCAGCGCCAGCAGCAGCGCGGCAAAGCGTATTCTGTTCATGGCGCGGCCCACCTCGCTCACTGTAGGATTGACATAGGAAAATTGACATATATCAATTTACATAATTTGACCTCCCCTATATTACTCATTCAGGCGAAAAATGTCAAGCCTGATAAAACGAATGTGCGGGGATTTGAATCATCCTCGCAGCCGCCGAGGGCGGCTGTATGTACCAGTCCTCAGACTGGTACATTCCTTTATCCCGTCCCCAAAAGGGACGGGATGCAAGCAAATCCCCCGCACTGCCGGTATTCCGCCTTCGCCCCATCCCGGGCTGCTTTTCTGTATCCTGTGCGGGGATTTGAATCTATATCGCATTACAAAACCTCCGGTCCGCTTTTCGCGGGCCGGAGGCTTTTTCATTCTCGCAGAACGTTCCTGTCGTACTGCCCCGCTTACTCTCCGATGGTCTCCAGCGCGGAAAGCGCATCCTTTCGGAAGCCCTTGAGTGTCTTGATCAGGTTCTTTGCGCTGAATTCCGAACGCAGGCTGACCAGAAGCTTCATCGTCGCGGGGCGAAGGGCCTCTTCCAATTGGGCACTTGTCGATCCCAGAGCGGCCTCCTCATCGCCGGGTCTGTAATACGTCACATTGTCCGTGATCCCGTTGCCGTCGCTGTCGTTCAGATATAGATTAAACTCACCGTCGCCGGTAAGATCCATGCCCATGGTGTCGATCTCGCCGTCATGGTTAGAGTCGATCAGGGCAAAGTCCGCGATCCCGTCCTCGTTCAGGTCAAAGAACATCTCGTTTTTCGGGGACTGGCACAGGAGCTTTGCCATCTCCGGGTCCTCTTTCATCTTGGCCCGCATTCTGGCGAGGGTGCCGGTCTTGCCGAAGGTTTTGGCAGCCTCGTCGATGTGATCCCTGATTCCGAAGAGGCACTTCTTGATCTCCTCGGCATCGTTCGACTTCATGGCCGCGCGCATACCGCCAAGCGCCTTCTCGATCCTCTCCTCACTCTCCTTGGAGATTCTGGAAAAGGTGGGCACATCCTGACCGTCGGGATAATACAGAACGGTATCGGCCTTTCCGTTTCCGTCGGAGTCGTAGTAATATAGATTCAGCTCACCGCTGCCGGTCTTGTCGAGGGCGAAGGTCTCGGGCATTCCGTTGCCCGTGGTGTCCATAAACGCAAAGTCCATCTTTCCGTCCCCGTTCAGGTCCAGAAGGATCTCGTTCTTTGTGCCCGGCATCAGGAACTTTGCAATCTCGGGATTGCTCTTGAGGTACTTTCTCAGATTCGATGTAACGCTCATGTTCTACCTCCAGATATTATAATTATGCGGTGTCGGGTATTTCGCTTTTTCGTTATCTCAGCACGTACTGGTCGTCCTGCCAGTAGTCGGTGCCCTTGACGCCGTTGGCATTGGCGCGATAGGCGGGCAGCTTGCCCTTGCGGCGCTGCCACTCGTAGTCGCGCAGGGCGGCGATGGCGGGCTTGGCAAGGAGGATGATGACGGGGATGTTAATGATGACCATGAGGGCCTGCAGGAGGTCGGCAGTGTCCCACGCGAGGCCCGCGGAGATGACCGCGCCCGCAAAGACCAGGGCGGTGGCGCACAGGCGGTAGATGACCATGAAGACCTTGCCCGGCTCCTTCTTCATGATGAAGCGCAGGCAGCCCTCGGTGTAGTAGTAGTTGCCGAGGAGGGTGGTGAAGGCGAAGAGGCAGACGGCCACCGCGATGAAGACCGGGCCGAAGCTGCCGAGGGCAGCGCCGGTGCAGGCCTGGACATAGGCAGCGCCCGCGGCCTCAGCGGTGGGCTCCACGCCGGAGAAGAGGCAGAGGAAGGCGGTGGCGGAGCAGATGAGCAGGGTGTCGATGAAGACGGAGAGCATTTGGACAAGGCCCTGCTTTGCCGGGTGGCTCACGTCGGCCGCGGCCGCCGCGTTGGGGGCCGAGCCCATACCGGCCTCGTTGGAGTACAGGCCGCGCTTGATGCCCCACATGACGCAGGAGCCGGTGAAGCCGCCGAAGATGGCCTTGAAGTCAAAAGCGGACCGGAAAATGTTTTTGAACACCGCGCCGAAGCTGGAGATATGCGTAAAGATCACAATGAGGGAGACGATCACGTACAGCACGCCCATCACGGGCACGAGGATCTCGGTGACCTTGGTGAGTCTTTTTCCGCCGCCGAGGACGCAGATGCCAAACAGCACCGCGAGAACGCCGCCGACGATCATCGGCATATTCACCGTGAGACCGGCGACCTGAAACGTCTGCTTATAGAAGCTGAAGCCCTCGAAGGTGCTCTGGGTGTTGTAGGCCGCGAGCATGTTGTAGCCCACCACGTAGGTGAGGATCAGGACAATGGCGAAGATCACGCCCAGCCAGCGCTGGCCCAGGCCCTGCTCCATGTAGTAGGAGGGGCCGCCGTAGCTGTGGCCCTCGCTGTCGCGCTTCTTGTAGATCTGGGCGAGGGTGGACTCCACAAACGCGGAGGCACCGCCGAGGATCGCCGTGATCCACATCCAGAAGATCGCGCCCGCGCCGCCGAGGCAGATAGCCGTCGAGACACCCATGATGTTGCCGGTGCCGACGCGTGAGGCCGTCGAGACCATGAGCGCGCCGAAGGAGGAGGTCGCGCCGAGGTTCACGGGCTTTTCCTTCACGACGCGGATGGACTCCGCAAACAGGCGGAACTGCAAGAATTTCAGGCGGAAGGTGAAATAAAGGCCCGCCAGGACCAGGATCAGCGGCACCACGTAAGGCTTGTACAGTATGCCGCTGACGGCATTGACTACGTTGTCGATGGAATTGAGCATGTGTCTTTTTCTCCTGATTCGATAGTATTGCAAAATGGCTATATTACTATAACGGATTTTCAAGCTGTATGCAAGAGCAAATTTCCCGATAAAAAATTGCGGGCCGCTATGCGCTTTCGCCCGCTTTTTCACAATATCCGGTATATGCTGTGCGTATCAAACCACAATATAGGAGGTAATTCTATTGCAGGCGACACGTACCCGGCCGGGAGTCCGGCGGGGAAATATTGTCTGGCTGCCGGCGGAGGACATCGCGCCCAACCCCGTGCAGCCGCGTAAGCTGTTTGACGAAAAATCCCTCGAGGAGCTGAGTCAGAGTATTCGCAGCTACGGCATTCTGAATCCTTTGACCGTGCGCTGCCGGGGCGGGAAGTATGAGCTGGTGGCCGGTGAGCGGCGATTGCGGGCTGCCAGGCTCGCGGGGCTGGAGGAGGTGCCGTGCATCCTGCTGGATGTGAACATGGAGGACGCGAGCCTCATCGCGCTGATCGAAAACCTCCAGCGCCGGGACCTGGACTTTATCGAAGAAGCCGTGGGGCTAAGCCGCCTCATCCGCATGTTTGGCATGAGCCAGGAGGAGGCGGCAAAGCGCATCGGAAAATCCCAGTCGGCGGTGGCGAACAAGCTGCGTCTTTTGAAGCTGCCGCGGGACGTGCTGGAAAACCTCCGCAGCTACGGTCTGAGCGAGCGGCACGGCCGGGCGCTGCTCAGGCTCACGGACCCGAACGCCCAGCGCATGGCCCTCGAGTACATCGCGACAAACGCCCTGACCGTGGCGGCGACGGAGGAATACATAGAGGCACTGCTCTCCTCCCCCGCCGAAGAGCCGGAAAAGCCGGAGCCCAGGCGCACGCTCATTTTGAAGGACGTGCGGGTGTTCCTCAACAGTCTCAACCGCTCGCTGGACCTGATGAAGCAGGGCGGCATCGCCGCGGGCGTGCACCGCGAGGAGACGGAGGATTCACTGATCCTCACGATTTCAATACCGAAGAGCCGGGCGAATGCGCCGTGATGCCAGCCTCGGTCACGACGAAATCCATCCATATATCGTGCGCGTCCATCGGCAGGGCGTCGGCCAGCATTTTCCCGTAGCACAGGCACAGCGTCGGGCAGGCTTGTCGGTGCAGGAAGCGGTCGTAATAGCCCGCGCCGTGGCCCAAGCGCGCGCCGTCCTTTGCTGCTGTGATGCAGGGTACCACCGCAAGGTCGAGCGCCCCCGGCTCCGCCGCTTCGCCGTCCGCGGGCGGCTCAGGGATGCCGTGGGTACCGGGACGCAGCTCTTCAAGGCTCCGGATGCGCACGGCCTTCATCACCCGCTCCGGGCAGCACAGCGGCACATAGACGCTTTTCCCGGCCTTGAGCGCCGCGTCGATCAGGGCGCGGGTGTCGGGCTCGGCCCACATGCTGACGTAGAGAAAAACGTTCCGGGACACGCGCCAGGCTTCGCTTTGCAGCACCGCGTCACGGATGGCGCGGTCGGCTGCGGCGCGGTATTCCGATGTCAAAGCCGCGCCGCGGGCCTTGAACGCGCGGCGCAGCTCCTGCTTTGTGTGCATGATGGTTTCTCCTTTGGCCTCCCCTGCAAGGGAGGTGGCTTTGTCGCGAAACGGCAAAGACGAAGGGGTCCTTCCGGCTTGTTTCTTGGCTCCCCCATACCGCCGCAAGCGGCTGGGGGAGGCAAGTTTCTTTACACATCCAACCCGCAGATCTCGTCGAAGCCCTCGCGGCGGACGGCGATATAGCTCTCGCCGCCGCGGAGCATGACCACCGGCGGGCGGCCCAGGCGGTTGTAGTTCGAGGCCATCGAATAATTATACGCCCCGGTGGTGCAGACGCAGACCCGGTCGCCGCGCTTAACGTCGGCGGGCAGGCTGACCGCGGGCTGGAGGATGTCGCCGCTTTCGCAGCAGCGGCCCGCCAGGTCAAAGACCGCTGTCTCCCCTCCCCTGTCCAGGGCGTGCAGGACGGTGTATCTTGCGCGGTACAGGCAATAGCGGGGGTTATCGGTCATGCCGCCGTCCACGATCACGTGGTTCTTGAAGCCCGGAATGTGCTTGACGGCGCTGACCGTGTAGACGGTCATCCCCGCGTCGGCCGCGATACTGCGCCCCGGCTCCATGAGGATGAACGGCACAGGCAGGCCCGCCTCCGCAGCCCTCGCGCGGATGTGCTGCGCCAGGGCCGCGATCCGGGCGGGGATATCCGCCTGTTTGTCGCTGTCCGTATAGCGCACACCGTAGCCGCCGCCGAGGTCCAAGGTGCCCGTCACATAGCCGAGCTTCTCCTTGAGCTCCCGCATGAAGGCCAGCATCAGATCGGCGGTGTCCTCAAAGACAGACTCGTCGAAGACCATGGAGCCGACATGGCAGTGCAGGCCCTCGAGCTCCACGTTGGGCGTGTTCAGGGCGGCGCGGACAAATTCCAGCGCCTGGCCCGTGCCGATGGGGACGCCGAACTTCACGTCCACGCGCCCGGTGTTCACCGCCTCATAGGTGTGCGGGTCGATGCCGGGCGTGACGCGCAGGAGGATCTTCTGCCGCACCCCGCGCGCTCCCGCCTCGCGATTCAGGGCCTCGAGTTCCTCGAGCCCGTCCACCACGAAGCCGCCGACGCCGTGGTCGAGGGCGTAGCGGATATCCGCGTCGGTCTTGCCGTCGCCGTGGAACCAGATGCGCTCCGCCGGGAAGCCCGCCTCCAGGGCGGTATGGATCTCGCCGCAGGAGACGCAGTCGACGCCCATCCCCTCCTCGGCCATGATGCGGTACATCTGCTTGAAGGAACAAGCCTTACTTGCAAAGAGCGGCATGGCTTTGTCGCCGAAGGCTGCGCGGAAGGCGGCCTTATACATGCGGCAGTTTTGGCGTATGCGCGCCTCGTCCATGAGGTAGAGGGGCGTGCCGTAGCGGTCGGCCAGGGCGGAGACGGACTGCCCGGCAAAGAGCAGCGCGCCGTCTGCGTTTCGTGTGATGTTGGAGCACAGCATGGTATCACCTGCTTTATTAAAAGTCCTGCGCATTTTAACACACTACCGAAATAAAGTCAAGGTATTTGCTTGAATACAGAGGGATTTGCGGGTATAAAAACGATGAAGGGCGCGCTGCAAAATAGGCCTTCGACCGCAGAAGAAAACGCCGATCTGGAACAGAGCCAGGTCAATCACGGTTGCTGTCGATAGTATGTACCCACATTGCGAGCCAAAGCAGCTATATACAATACCATAATGCAGCACCGCACAATGCGGCAAGAGTAGATTCCGAGAAAATTTGCGTTCAGATGATGGCCCTTTTTCGCAGGCATACTTTGTGTATATCAAGAAAAAGTGACGAAATCAGGGCGCAAATTTTCCGGAAGATGCCGCAGGCGTATTGTGCGGTGTTGCCTCAATCATCTGCTCCGTATGTTTGGATGAAATGATGACTGAATGCCTCGACTTGCCTGATCGCTTCCTCTGTCTTCTCCGGCTCCCGGTCACAAAGGTGAATCAGGGCAGAGATCGGCGCGGTATAGGCGAAGGCCAGCATCTTGGGATCGTCCCGGTGGAGAAGTCCTTTGTCCATCATGCCGGTGAATACATGCGTGAACATGTCGGTCAGTCCGGTGAGGAAGTGCTTGGTTGCAAGCTCCCGCGCACGTACATCCCGGTACTGTTCCAGCGTCAGCACCTTGCGTGTCATGATGATCCTTTCGTCGCGGACAGTGAAGTTCACCATTCGCATGGTCATGTCCACCAGCCCCTCCGGCGAATCCGGCACAGGCGGCAAGTGCTCCGCCGAGCCAAAGTGTTCCCCATAGTAGGCGATCATTTGATCCAACAACGCGTTCCAAATTGCTTCCTTGCTCTCATAGTGTTTATAGACCCCGGACTTCACAAGCCCGAGCGATGCGCTCAATTCACGGATGTTTGTGCCTGCATAGCCGTTTTGTGAAAACATCTCCAGCGCAGCGGCAAGGATTCTCTCTTTCGTATCGTTTGCCATCAGTACCTCCACGCGCAGTAAGTGACCTTTCGTTCACTCATTATAGTGAGCGAAAGGTCACTTGTCAAGCTGCATAATTCAATTTTCATCTTATTATCGTAGATAAGATGCAGATTCAGGGGACCGCAAACGATTCATTGCCGGCGCACCTTAGTCATATTCATTTTTTGCTCACATCATACTGCAGGCGGTAGTCACAGCACGCGGCTCCTTCCGAAACCGCCGGAGGATGAGCGAAAGATCGTGTTAGCCATCGCTTACTATTGTACTGTATGAATGATTATTTTTCAAGTCCCGGTGTTGAAAACAAAACGGACCGGAGCCACAGGAAGAACTGACCCTCCGCGTGACCGGCGCGGAGGGTCTCAGCAAGAGAGATCTTTGATTGCCGTACGCGCGGAGAGGTGTAAAAGCACGTTGGGATGAGGGAACTCCCGGCAATCATCAAGCATCTGATCTGATGAAAGCATAGCAGAAATCAGTTCTTTGCGGAAGCCCACCAGGGGGATGCAATTTTCACTTTGCTCATTTGACCCCGACAGGGATTTACAAATTCATGGGAGAACTCAAATGGGTATGACAATACGCACACGCATCTCACAGCACACCATGAAGCTGGTGCTCAGCTTACGCATTGTCCGTTCTCCTCCCGGAATATGACCATCAGGTTGCTGTTTTCCTGCGCCAACAAACACAAGGCGTTTTCTCTCTCGGCAGTTCATGCTTTGTAAGCCTTTTCGGAAACGGCCCCTCAGATTGAAACGGTATCCCGAGTTCCGTCAGGACAGCTTCAAAGGCATCCGTATATTTCTTCTCATCCAGAAGCTGCATGAAGCTGAGGAAAATCCTGTCTCCCACAGAGGATACTTCGAGCAGCACATGGCCTTCCACGATGAACACAAAGGAATCCACATAATCCGCGACTTCGCCCCAGTCCATCCAGCCTGTATAGTTGGAAATAAAGGTTCCGTGCCGGGCGTCTTTCCCTTGATAAGGATCATGCTTCTTGAAATATGTCAGCTTTTGTTTCTGCCCGTGGATCGTTTCCAGCTCTTCAAGGAAGCAGAATTCTTTTTTCAGTTCCGCAAAGCTGACACTGGGATCGGTCTGGAGGGCGATCTGCCCTCTTGTCATGGTCCCGAGCTTCTCCATATCCCATTGTAACTGCTCGCGCGTATAGTCCAAATGGACATGGCTGAGCAGATCAATATGGCTGTGCGGCATGCCGAGACTTGCCATAGGGTTATGCGCCGTCTCTCCGCCGATGACGCGGATCTTCTCCGGGAGCACCTTGTCCAGCGCCTTTGCCGTCACAACAAGGAAGAAGGAGGCTACGCTGGAGTCGTTATTCTTGACAAAGGACAGGATATCCTTCTGGGTAAATGTATAGACCCGAAAATTGGGCTTTCTCTTAAACGGGTTATACATGCCGTTGAGATAATCCATTCCCAGAATTGCAGGCTTCTTGCTGTTGTAGCGGAAGATCGGCTGCTCCGTGCCCAGCATCTCAATTGTCGGCTCCTCTGCCTCACCCGGAAGCAGCGGGCTGTCCGGCTTGCGTATCGCCGGGGCGTTCGGCACAACATGATATTTCTCTATGATGTACTGGTACACAGTTGTCATGACCCAGGGCTGTGCGCCTCTGCCGCCGCACAGGGCATGGCTGATGTAGAAGTTAATCTCCCGGCCTTCACACTGCACAAACAGCAGATGTTCGTTCACGGCACGGCTTCCCAGCTTGGGAAGATGCCATGTTTTGCCAAGGATAACAACTTCCTCCGCGTTCGGTTCGAGAACATATCCGCCGTCTTCATCCAGGCCGACCCTGACGGCAAAATAGGGATATCGCTTTATTGCGATATTCACGGCGGACTTGAGCTTTTCCACGTCCACCTTTTCCTTCATCACGACGCGAAGACGGATAATCATGGAGAAGATGGATTCGTCCTTATATAGTCTGAATGTATTGAGGCTGTATTTCATGCAGATGTCTCCTTACGCATCGCAGCTTGATCTTCATGAGCAGCGAAGACTTGACATATCAGTGAAAAATGGAATCAAAGCCGGTCTGTTCCAGAATTTCTCTCACGGTCTCGGTTTCCCCGTAAAGCGAAACCCCTCCCGTGCAGGCCTTGTGCATGAGCAGCAGCACGCGCAGACCGGCAGAGGAAATGTATTCGAGGCGGCTGCAATCCACTTCCACGGCCTCCAGTGCCTGCTCTGCCTTCGTCTTTTCAAAGAAAGACAGCAGGCTCGGCGCGGTGATCGTATCAAGCCGCCCCGTCAGTGCCAGTGACAGCGTGCCTGACTGCATGGAGGCATCGGCGTGAAATCCCTTTGTTTCCGTGGAAGGAAGCGCTACCGCCGCCCCGCTTGGGGTGATTTTCCAGAAAGCGCAATGCTTCATGCCCTCGCATACCGCGGCGGCCTGCTCAGGGGTAACCCTGTCCAGGGAATCCAGCTTCGGCATGTTTTCGCCGACATTCACACGCTCAGCCTTCAAACCGTGCTTTGCAAGAAAAGCCATCGCTTTCCCGATACTGCCCTCCATATCCGCAGGAGAGGCAATCAGCGCGTTCTTTCCGATCTCTACGTCGGACTTGTCCTTCGTCTGCTGTGTCGCATTCTTCATGATTTCCATGAAGCGATCACCCACCAGCGCGCGCATGACGATAATATACTGCAGCGAACATTCGATGTCAGCCAAGTACCAACAGCCGCCCTTCTTCTCCAGGATACGGCGGATATTGTCGCAAAGCGCCCCGGCCTCAGAATCGGTAAAGTACATCAGCAGGCCTTCGGTGGTGATACAGACCGGGCCGTTGATGTCTTCGAGCGCTTTTTCCAGCGAGGCATAGTTGGTCGCGTCCACCTCCCGGAAGTGGGCAAGCTCCCTCTGCTCCTCCGGGATCAGCGCGCGGATTTTCTCCGACGCTTCCCGAATGACCGCCGGAAGATCGAGGCCGTAATAGGGTAAGCCTTTCCTTGCAAATTCGATCGCCCGCGGCGTATAGCCGCAGGGCATATCCGCCAGCGTACAGCCGGATTCCTCCGCCAGACATGCCATCGTGCGGTAACGGCATTCCAGCATGATCGTGCCGCCCAGCACCTGTTCCGGCGACGCTTTCGTGTTGGCACTGTTTTGCGTTGCCTCCAGTGTAAGGCCCATGCTTTTCGCCAGTGCCGCCGCGTTCCGGTCGCCGTTTGCGGCCAACTGAAACAGCGTCATCTTGGCTGTATTGAACACGGGATTCACTTTTTCAAGAAGCGTATAGTCAACAGCGGTATTGTCCCAGGACCATGTGTTTTCCATAAAAGATCTCCTCCAGGTTCTGATCGTGCATCTTGCAGACTGCGCCGAAACAGCCCTCCGCCGCTTCGGATTGAATCGCAGATTATTATATACGAACAGTAGGTAAAAAGCAACACCCCCATTCGTCAGCAGTATACCAAACCGTCTAACAAATGGGGTGCTGTTCAGTTCGATCCTCCATGCAACGGAAGTCTTTATTTTCCTGTTGGAAAACCGCTTTTCAGAACAAGGTGCAGATCCGGGCCGCCAGCGCAGAGACCGCCGGAAAGATCACCAGCAGCTTCAGTAGCTGGCTTTTCAGGTTATACCCGTATTTTCTGCCATTGTACACGGGTGCCACCTCGGGGTAATAATACTGGAAGAAACGGAAGCGGCACAGCAGAAACCAGTCAAAGAAGATCATGTCGTAGGCTTTGTAGATCGTAAAGATCAATAGAAAGCGCAGGAAGAACTGCGAAAAAGAAAAACCGCTCCGAAAACCGTCCCAGACGGCAATCACGCCCACGCCCAGTATAATCATGACACTCAGGATCATCAGCACCCATCCCATGGTCCGGGCGCCGCAGAACAGTTCCTTATTTCTGGGTTTTAAGAGTTCCAGCGCTTCCTTCGGGGCTGACGAGAAAAACCACTTATTTGTACCATCATACTGAACGAAAGCCACAGCCGATATCAGCAGAAGCGTGATCGCAGCGCAGAATACGATTGCCAGAAAAATCGTTAAAAGCATGATGTTTCATCTCCCCTCATTTCTATTATTCTTTTGCCTGTTTAAGGAGGTCTTCTTTACAATCATCTTTGCCGCAATATTCCTTCTCTTCCTCGATGAGCTCGTTTATGCGGGCGCAGATGTCCTCCCGGATCTATGGCAGAAGACTTGGGAAGTAATTCTGATAGCGGCTGACGGCCGCCAGCTGCTTCGGTCCATATGCTTTCATTTTGCACCCTTTACTTGATCTCCAACTACCCAATAATCGCAAATGCCTTCTCCGTTTGCGATCGTGTGTTCCCGAAAAAGCTTTCCGTGCTGCAGGCGGAACATGACCTCATCCGTCGCGCACAGGGCCGGCATCAGCTCCGCAATGCCTTCCCTCTCGCAGAATTCACAGATCGGGCAGCGCGTAAAGTAGTAAAAGCTTCCGTCCTGGTGCCGGGATTCATCGAAATGTACATTCCAGTTGACCGGATAGTCCTTTCCGTGTTTGTCAAACCAGGCCTCGTACTTTTTCATATCCCGGTACCATTTCTTCGGCTGCCTGTTTAAGTCGGTCATGCCGAACACGGTCCGAAGAAGTTTCGATTCCAGAACATCCGTCATGACAAGCGCCATCTCCTCCGGTGAGATCTTCCTGCCGCTTCCCAGCCAGGCCGCGGCGAATACGTAAGCAAAGTACGCGTTCATCGCCATGGGATTTCCGGGGCCGAGATCGTCCGCATCGGATAAAAGCCTTTTGTATTCCTTTTTTCCTTCCCGAATCGACCGTTCCGCCAGAGACGTGTCAAATCGTGTGCGGATACTCTTTTTGATCATAGGCGCAAACAGCGACCAATATATTCCGACGTATTTCACAGCTTTTTTCTCTCCGTTCTTCGTGTTATTATCAGAGTCTCATTACTTTACCTTTCTCTTACTCTCGCTTCGTTTCCGTATCCCATTGGGATTCTGATTAAGACATTGGTTTTGAGTTAGCAATTACTAACTTCATTATAAAACTTCTTCGTTCCATCGTCAATCCGTTTGGCAAAAAGAAGTTCAGGGAATTGATGGCGGGCAGAGAGCGTACCCGAAAGTTTTCAAAGTCAAACATCTGCTTTTTGCAGCGGAAATATTCCTCAATTCTCCAACGGGAAAAGTAATGCCGCATAGCGGCAATGGCAAGATTCTTGGTGTCGGTGCTGAGATTCGTCGCCAGAACCATAGGATGATCGGCCAGACCGTAAACAAGAATAATAGAAAGCACACGATCAG
>CADAUZ010000002.1 GCA_902791215.1 Oscillospiraceae bacterium
TGCACCACGGAACCCGCGATGCCCTGCCCGTTTTCAATGGTGATGCCGCTGATGTCCACAGGGCCGTGATTGAAGAGCGGAAACAGGCGGTTGCTGTCCGGGTCCAGCAGCCAGATCGTCCCTGCCTCGCTGCTCATCGTCTGAATGATGATCTCCAGGCTTGCCGAGAGGGCATCATCCAGTTCCCCGGCGTTCTGCAGTTCCTGCGTGATCTGCCAGACAGCCTGTGTAAAGCGTGTTTTATTATCTGCCACAGTTTTCACCTGCTTTTTCTTTTCTGCTTTATCGGCACGTGCGGAAAAGCCGTCGGCTTCCGTAATGATGTAGCCGCCGGCCGCCGGTATGATTTCTATTTTTCGATTCTCTGTCTGCCAAAGCCCGCAACGGCACGAAGCCGTATCTTGTCCCGGATTCCTTTTACCGGGATCAAACCGCAGGATCCAGGCATAGTCAGACACATATCATGGCCTCTCATCGCGGCGCCCTGCTGCCCTCCTTTGCCTTACAACGGCATAAGGACTGCATCATTATTATACATGTAAGAACAATTATTGTCTATCTTTTTTACTGTTCCCCAGAAAGAACAGCAAGGAAAATGCTATTACAGAAGGAAAACTGTCATTCAGAAAAAGCGTAGTTTTTTCGTTTTATATTTCGATCCACGCGCGAGAGACGCTTTCACGTGTTCAGGTTGCCCCGCCGTCTGTTTTTGCCTTTCAACACCTCCTTGACCAGTACTGCTTGAGAGCGCGGGCTACGTCGCTTAATGCACCGTGAAACGCATTTCTACAATCAAAAGAAAATCTGTGTACTGTCGCTCATATGCTGGTATGGGAGGCGATGATATGGATCAAGTGTGCAGTACGGAAAAAGCCCGGAGTATTCAGCTCAGCGGCTTCTTCAGCCTGAATCATATGGTACAGCTTCAACAGGGTAGGCTTAATACCTCCTGGAGTGAAAATATGAGAGAAAGGTAAAATACAAATAACAGACCTTGCTTTGAAGGTAACCCGCGGTGACGCGACAATGCACGCCGCATCGGTCAGCGTGGCCGAGATCAAGGCGGGCGAGTTACCAAACATGCAAACAGGCGCACAGAAAAACCTTCATCAAGGATTTCTGTACGCCTGCTTCACATAAGGATGTAATAAAGCTGTTGCAGCCTATGGTTTTTCAAACATGCCTTCGATCAGTACGCTGAGATAATCACTCCGTCCATACAGGATCCTGTCAATGCTGATGTCAATGCCGTCGATACGATAAAAGCTCAAATAGTTGCCCGTAACGAGAAAGCGATAGCCTGCGTCCACATCGGCAATGGAAGACAGCGATGGGCCCAGCTCCGGGAAATCCGCAAGCTGATCAATGTCCGCTGTAATTGCATCAATCACCTTGACGGCAGTATCCGCATTCTGATACTCATCAATGTAGTAATCCCATATTGCGTCTATTGCGTCCAAATCCCGGCGGGCTTTCATAGAATAGTGGAGTTTAGCCTTCTTTTGCTCTTGCACGGAAATGCGCCCTCACTTCCTCCGGGCTCAGCCACCCCTCTGTCTCACCAGAAATACGGCCTTTCTCCAGTTCACTCAGCAGCTTGAGTGTCGCCTGCGATTTTTCGTAGTCGTGAATATCCACGATCGCATAGCGGCCTCGCCCATTTTTCGTCAGAAATACGGGTGCCCCGACAGCCACATCGTTCAAAACCTCGCTAAAATTCAACATCAAATTTTACACAGTACGTCTTTTTCAGAAGGTTTTTTTGCAGCGGCGCACAAGAAGGCTGTTTTTTTACTCTGATTTTCATAACTATTGGCTGATATAAGTCGTTGAAAACACTGTAAAATGGCCGGAATAAAAACCCATTTTCTGGAATCCTGCTCTGGAGCGATTGGCGCATTCAAAACCGCTCCTTTGTTGGATTGTCTGTTTCCTATTGCCTGATTTGCCCAACAAGGGGAAAAACGAAAGAAGTCAGGGACAGAAGTGTTGCCTTGCTGTCCCTGACTTCGTGTTGATATTAGATTTCTTTCATCGTGCTGTCCACCAGCACATCCATCATGATCTTTGCGCCGAGCCTGAACGCATAACAGAAGGTTTCACAATCGGTCAGAACATTGACCTCGCGCTGAGCGGTCATGTAGGCTTCAAACTGCTCTTTTTGCTTCTCTGTGAGTGTGCCGATCAGAGCGTCACAGGCTTTCACGGTATCGTTTAATGCCTTGGCATACTGGCTGCCTTTTTTGAAACTGCGCTCGCTGGGATGGATGTCACCCATATAGAGGTCTTCAAGAACCTGCACTCTCAGCACCCCCTCAGCAATAGACGAGTTCGTTTAACACGATCTCTTCCGCACGGTTATGGATGCTGTTCATTCGCTGCACCCACTCCATTTGATCTGCCGCTTTGAGTGCTTCGGTTGCACCCTCCTGCTGGGTCATCTGCCGAGTGAGCAGTTCTATCCATTCTTTGCAGGCGCAGTCAATCTCGCTCAGGTGCTGGAACAGTTTGCCGGAAAGAAGCATTGTGTTGAACAGGATCGGGCGCTGCTCTTTCAGATAACGTTTGCGTATCCTGCCATACTTCCCAATGGGTTCGCATTCTTCAGCTAAAAGATCAGGGAGCAAAAAGTCGCCAACCTGAGTATAGGTTCCGCCGATTTGTTCAAAAAGAGTTTTGTTTGTTTTCATGAGTTATCTCTCCATTTAAGAATTGTACGTATCAAATCTACGCCTTACCAATCCTTACAGGCAGTTACCCAATTTTTTTCAATAAAACTCTCTTATTGGTGTCGGCCCAAGCCCCTCCCCTACGCTCATAATGGTTTGTTTTCGCGAAAAACTATTATTTTGCAGCACGCCCGTTTTTATTATATGTGTTACGCAACGGGTGCAAAGAGGAACGACTTGCTGTGCGCGAAGCTTTCCGCCTCGCTCCCGGGTACGCCGTAGACGATCAGCGCTTCTTTGTCCCCAAAGGCGTCGGTGGCGATCGACGCTGTCCCGGCCGGGATATAGACTGAGAAGAAATCGCCGTCCGCCAGGGCCTCGGATTCAAGCGTCTCAAGGCCGACGGGGAGCCTGATGTCCGCGTTCGCAGGATCGTTTCGGATCACGCAGGGCGCACCCGCGGCTCGGACAGTACCGCCGCCGCTGTATACGCCGCCGTTGACCAGTGCCAGATCGGAAGCTTCCGTCAGATCTATGCTGCCGTTGTTGATCAGCACACCCATGACAAGCACAGCAGCCTCGCCGTTAAGGCCTGCGCTGCGGACCATGAGCTCGCTGCCCTCCGGAATGGTGAGTGTCATGCCCTCGGGGATGATGAGCATGCCGGTGGCATCGCCGTCGTAATGGAAGAGCAGGCGCGTATCCTGCTGTAGCTCACGATCACGATCCAACTCCCAGAGGAAGGTCACACAGTAGGTCTCCCGGATATGCGGAATGTGGAACATTGGGAAGTCCAGGCTGTCCGAAATGCTCTCCTCATTCGGCTCAACCCGGATGTCCAGCAGGGAGTCGTCGCCAAAGCTGAATCTCTCCGCAACTGCGTCCGGATTCGGCGCATTGATAAACTCCATCAGATTGACCCACGCGTCGAGCGTCATAACGAGTTCTCCGTTGAGGACAACGGGATTTTCCAAAATGCGGCAGTCCCGCTCCAGATGTAGGGAGCCGATAACGGCCGTGCTGCCGAAGGATTCCAGGCTGCCGGCAATCAGCTCGCCGCCGCCTGCAATGGTGAAATAGCCGGAGGAGGTTACCTCAAAAGTGGAATCAATTGCGGAGACGCTCAGGTTCGCAGGGATGGTGAGATTGTCGCGGATAGTAAAGACGTGCGTGCCCTCAATTTCATACTCCGTCGGCTTGTTATAGCTGACGGCACAGGCCGCGGTGAGTTTCGCGTAGAGCGCCTGCTCTTCGACCAGGTCATAGGGCCGGCCGTCCCGGATGATGCTGCCGCTGCCGCTGATGCTGCCGCTGCCGACAAGAGCGATGTCGCCCAGCGTGTCGCCCCAGTCAAGCACGATGCTGCCGTTGTTCACGATTTCGCCCCGAACCTCGACCACAGCCTGCTGCGTCTCGGGTCCGGCGCCGCGGGCGTACAGCTCGCTTCCTGCGGGGATAGTGAGCGACTTGTCCGCGGGGATGAGCAGAGAACCCTCATAGCCCTTACCGTAAGGCACACACAGGCGCACCTGCGCGGGCACGGTCACATCGTTCGTCAGCGTCCACGGGAAGTGTACCCAGATGCTGCGGCGGAAGTTGCCGAAGGGCTGGACCTGCGCGTTGAGCTCGTCCAGTACGGCCTGCTCGTTCAGCATGTTGAAGGAGACGTCCAGCAGCGAGTTCTGACCGGGGAAGAAATTCTCCCCATGAACCAGCGCGTTGGGGTCAAAGGCGTCGTGCTCCACGCTCAGCTCACCATCGAGCTTGAGGCGGCAGTTGCTGCCGAGCTGGAAATTCCGCTCCACATACATAGACCCGGGTATCATCAGAGACACACTGTCGGTGCCCTCCCGGGTCATCATGGTGAAGCTCGAGCAGATCAGTTCTCCTTCAACGCTGAATGGCGCGTCAGAAATGCGGAAACCGGAGCCGATAGCGAACACGGTGAGATTGCCGGGAATATTGACGGACGTGTACAGCAGGTTGATGATATTCCCCTCGGGGATGACAAAGGTTGCCGGTTCGGCATAGAGCTGATCACAGGCCTCAAGAAACGCGTTCCTGAGTTCCGAACCGGCGCCCGCGTTCACATACAGGCAGCCGCCGTCATCATAAGACAGGACGGCCAGCTTGCCCGGGTCCAGACATAAATCTGAAAGTTTTATAGTATCGGGTACCCAGAGGCTGCCCTGCAGATCAAAGCTCTTGCTGACGGTGACGCTGCTCTCTTGGGCGAAGACCAGCTCACTGCCGCTCCACGCGTGCAGATTGCCCACGCTGAGTGTACCCTCGACTGTGAGCGGGCCGTCGACGTACAGATTGCCAAGAGAAGAACTCGACGACTTGCCGATCGTCACAGGGGCGTGAAAATGAAAGTCGGTCTTCCCGGACTTGAAATCGCTGCCCATCTCCCAGTCAAAGCGCACATGGATATTGCCGTGGGCATAGTCGGGCAGATTCTTCGCCCCGTAGAAGAGGCCTGTCTCTCCATCGAACATGCAGGGGAGCTCATCCTCGTCATCCGGGTAGTAGTGGACGACGATATGGGAGAAATCGCTCTGCCGGATGATGTTGGAGGAATATACCAGCGCTTCGTCCTGATCGGTGATATAGAGCTCGGAATGCTCGCCGATCGTGAGCTGCCCGTTCAGTGTCAGGTCGCCCGAGACCTCCAGCAGCGCATTGTTTTCAATTACAACGCTGCCGCCGCTCTGGATGTCCAGATCCCCGACACTCAGCTCGCGTCTGCCAGAGCCTGAATCACCGCCTGCGATCGTCAGGGTGATGCCGTTCGGCACGATGAGTGTTGTCTGTATCTCCCCAAGCTCCAGCCCCGCCGGGATAGTCAGGCTTTCCGTGAGCGTATAGCTCCCCGCACCGCCTGCGATGGCGTCCTGCAAATCCGAAAGCCCATCGGCGTAAGCCGCCGGGAGCAGGCAGATGAGCATTGTCAGACAAAGGAAAAAAGCAAAGGTATACTGAATGCGTTTGAACATTGCAAGCACCTCCAAAAATACCATCAAAGTCCTGCCGCTTACAAAACAATTGCCCATTCTGACAACATATTACCCCATAATAAATAGGTTTTGCAAGCATTATTTTGTTATTTTTGCGTTTTGCGTTTTTACATTGATGAAAAAAAGTAAGGCATACTTAGCGCATGCCATGATACCCGTATACAGCAAAGCGCTTTTTTCGAAACCCATCTGAAAAAACAGGACTGACAAGAAAAAATACTTGACAGAATATAATCGGAGGCGTATACTCTGTTAAGCTTCGATACTTGACAGGGAGGCGCGCACCGTGGAGGAGAGCAGATGGACCCAGAGCATGCTGCTGGATTTCTACGGGGAGCTGCTGACGGACAAGCAGAGAGAGTGCTTCGATCTGCATTACAACGAGGACCTGTCCCTGTCTGAGATCGCCGATCAGCTCGGCATCTCGCGCCAGGGCGTGTGGGACAACATCCGCCGTGCGGAGGCCTCCATGAAGGAGATCGAGGAAAAGACCGGCCTGATCCGCCGCTTTGAGGGCACGAGACGTGCTCTTGAAGCCATCCATAAACAGGCGGAGCAGATCGGGGAACTGACCGAAGGCAGCGCAAAGGGACTCGCGCTTCAGATCATACGCGAGATCGACCGGCTTGAGGAATGAACGATGGCGTTTGAAAGCTTATCCGATAAACTGAATGAGGCGTTCAAGAAGCTGCGCGGCAAGGGCAGACTGACCGAGAACGATGTCAAGGAGGCAATGCGCGAGGTGCGCATGGCTCTGCTTGAGGCGGACGTGAGCTATAAGGTCGTGCGCGACTTTACCAAGTCCGTCACCGCCAAGGCCGTCGGCTCGGACGTGCTGGAGGCCCTGAACCCTGCGCAGATGGTCATCAAGATCGTCAACGACGAGCTGTGCACCCTCATGGGCAGCGAAAACCGCAAGCTCAACATCAGCTCCAAGTCTCCGAGCGTCGTGATGCTGGTCGGCCTGCAGGGCGCGGGCAAGACCACCAACGGTGCAAAGCTCGCCGCCTATATGCGCAAGCAGGGCAAGCGCCCGCTGCTCGCCGCCTGTGATATCTACCGTCCCGCCGCTATCAAGCAGCTGGAGACCGTGGGCGCGCAGCTCGATATCCCCGTCTTCCAGATGGGCACCACGAACCCGGTCGATATCGCCAAGGCCGCCATCGAGCACGCCAAAAAGCACGGCAACGACCTGGTCTTCCTCGACACCGCCGGACGCCTGCACATCGACGAGGCGCTCATGGACGAGCTCAAGAACATCAAGGCTGCCGCAGAGCCCGCCGAGATCCTGCTTGTGGTCGACGCCATGACCGGCCAGGACGCGGTGAGCGCGGCTACTGCCTTCGACGAAGCGCTGGACGTGACAGGCGTCATGCTCACAAAGCTTGACGGCGACGCGAGAGGCGGCGCGGCCCTGTCCATCACGGCGGCCACCGGCAAGCCCATCAAGTTCATCGGCGTGGGCGAGAAACTCGACATGATCGAGCCCTTCTACCCCGACCGCATGGCCTCGCGTATCCTCGGCATGGGCGACATGCTGACGCTCATCGAGAAGGCGCAGCAGAGCTTTGACGAGAAGAAGGCCCTGGAGGCCGCCGAGAGACTGCGGGCAAACCGCTTCACGCTCAGCGACTACCTGGACCAGATGAACCAGCTGAAAAACATGGGCGACCTGGAGAGCGTGCTGAGCATGCTGCCGGGCGTGGATTCCAAGGCTCTCAAGGGCGTCAAGCTCGACGACAGGGCCATGGCCCGCCAGGAGGCCATCATCCTGTCCATGACAAAGGCCGAGCGGGAAAACCCCGCGATCCTTAACTCCAGCCGCAAAAAGCGCGTGGCCGCGGGCTCGGGCACCACGGTGGTGGATGTCAACCGCCTGCTCAAGCAGTTTGAGGCTATGCAGCAGATGACCAGGCAGCTGACCGGCAAGAACATGAAGAAGCTGCAAAAGAAGATGGGCCGCATGGGCGGAGGCGGCGGTCTCTTCGGCGGCTTCCCCGGGTTCTAAGGATTACTCAGCGCACAGCGCTTTGTAATAGATATTTGAAAAAACTATGGAGGTGAATATACATGGTTAAAATCAGACTTCGCAGAATGGGCGCCAAGAAGGCACCTTACTACCGCATCGTCGTTGCGGATTCCCGCAGCCCGCGTGACGGCCGCTTCATCGAGGAGATCGGCCTGTACGATCCGATGGCTGACGGCGAGAAGATCAAGGTCGATATGGAGCGCGCAAAGTACTGGATCTCGAACGGCGCTCAGCCCACCGATACCGTACGCGGCCTGCTCAAGAAAGTCGAGGCCTAATTTAAGGAGTTCATGACCGCATGAAAGAGCTTTTGACCTATATCGTGCAGAATCTGGTCGACAATCCCGACCAGGTTTCTGTGACCGAGCGCAAAGCCGACGGCGAGATCGTGTACGAGGTTCGCGTCGCCGACGGCGACATGGGCAAGGTCATCGGCCGGCAGGGGAGGATCGTCAAGCAGATCCGCATCCTCATGCGGGCCGTCGCCCAGAGAAAGGGCAAAAAAGTATCAGTTGAGATTATGGACTGATCTTCCGTTTCCCCCGGCACACGTCGGGGGAAATATTTTTTTGATTTTACAAAGACGAAACAAATATGATATTATCTCTGAAATATCTTTCTGTTATTCTATACTCGCAAGCAGCAAAGAACATTTGAATAACTCCTTAAACTAACAGAGCGGTCAGGCGCTCTGTTTTGTTTTTAAACAAACATATCTGTTTGCAAACCGGCCCTGCTGTGGTATAATAAATTGTTACATACAGAAAATGTCACGGGAGGAAGACCATGGAGAAAAAAGCGCTGATCGAGGCCGGGCGCATCGTCAATACCCACGGGGTACAGGGCGAGGTCAAGATCGAGGTGTGGCTGGATTCGCCGCAGTTTTTCAAAAGCTTCAAGCGCCTTGTGCTCGATTCCGGCGAGGAGATGAAGGTGCTGGGGGCGAAAACGCACAAGGGCTTCGTGATCGCGCGGCTCGAGAGTATCGACGACGTGAACGCCGCCATGCGCCTCAAGGGCAAAAATGTCTCCGTGCGCCGTGAGGACGCGGCCTTGCCGCGCGGCGCCTTCTTCCTGCAGGACATCATCGGCGCAAAGGTCGTCGATGAAAACGGCGCGGAAGTAGGCACCTTGACCGAGGTCATGGAGACTCCCGCCTCCAATATCTACGTGGTAAAAGGGGAGACGGAGCACCTGATCCCCGCCGTGCCGGAGTTTATCAAAAAGACCGACGCAGACGCGGGGCTTATCACCGTTCACCTGATCGAGGGCATGTGACATGAGAATCGACATCCTGACCCTTTTCCCGGATACCGTCAATGCCGTGCTGCATGAGAGCATCATCGGCAGGGCGGCCAAGAAGGGGATCGTGGACATCAACTGTGTCCAGATCCGGGACTTCACCGAGAACAAACAGAAGCAGGTGGATGACTACCCCTACGGCGGCGGCTTCGGCTGCGTGATGATGGCCCAGCCGCTCAAATCATGCCTTGACCATGTGATGGAGAGCGCCGGGGGCCTGCGCTCCCGCGTAATCTACATGTCCCCCCAGGGCAAGCCCTACACCCAGGAGACCGCGAAGCGCCTCAACCGGGACTATGACCACCTGGTGCTGGTCTGCGGCCACTATGAGGGTGTGGACGAGCGCTTTATCGAAGAGTGCGTGGACGAGGAAATCTCCCTCGGCGACTTTGTGCTCACCGGCGGGGAGATCGCGGCCATGGCGGTGGCGGACTCGGTGTGCCGCCTGGTGCCCGGCGTCCTTGCCGACGAGCAGTGCTACACCGGCGAGAGCCACTGGGACGGGCTGCTCGAGTACCCCCAGTATACCCGCCCGGAGATCTGGGAAGGCCGCGCCGTGCCGGAGATTTTATTGAACGGTGACCACGCCCGCATCGAACACTGGCGGCGCAAAAAGCAGCTGGAGCGCACGCGTGACAAGCGGCCCGACATGTTCGCCGCTTTTGAACCCGAGACCGACGAGGACAGAAAGCTCCTGCGGGAGCTGGAAAAGGAACAGGGGAGAAAGAGGCTCACCGAGCCTGTGACCTACCGCCCCGCCGAGGCCGGGGACATACCCCGCATTCTGGAGATCGTGCAGGACGCGCGGGAGAGCCTGAAACGCTACCATGTCGACCAGTGGCAGGGCCCCTACCCCGACGCTGCCCGCTTCGAGGAGGACATCCGCCTGGGCCAGTGCTTTGTCCTGACCCACGGCGCGGACATCCCCGCCTTCTTCGTGCTGAGCCCTCTGCCCGAGCCGGGCTATGCCGCTATCACCGACGGCAAGTGGTCGGCGGACATTCCCTACTGTGTACTGCACCGGGCGGCGGCGGCGAAGGAGTACCGCGGCAGCGGCATCTCCCAGACCCTGATCCGCTGTGCCGAGGAGCAGGCGAGAGCCTACGGCCTCAAGTGCATCCGCGTGGACACCCACAAGAAAAACAAGCCCATGCAGAACCTCCTGCGGGAGAGCGGCTACCGCTATCGCGGCAACATCCTGGTGGAGTCCGAGCCGGGACACGATCCCCACCGCCAGGCATTTGAAAAAATCTTGAAGGATAAAAAATGAATTTAACAGACTACAATGAAATCCGCGCCCTGCTTGCCCGGCACAAGTTCCGCTTCTCCAAATCCATGGGGCAGAACTTCCTGACCGCCGCCTGGGTGCCGGAGGATATCGCCGCTTCGGCCATGTTGGACGAGGAAACCGGCGTTCTCGAGATCGGCCCCGGCGTGGGCTGCCTGACCTGGGAGCTTTCCAAACGCGCGGGCAAGGTCCTGTGCGTGGAGCTGGACAAAGCGCTCAAGCCCATCCTTGCCGAAACCCTTGCCGACTGTGAGAACGTGGAAGTGGTATACGGCAATGTCCTCAAGCAGGATCTGCCCGCGCTCATGGAAGAGCATCAGCCCGGCATGCGCCACGCGGTATGCGCAAATCTGCCATACAATATCACATCGCCGGTGCTGACCGCCCTCATCGAAGCCGGGTGCTTCGAGACTGTCACCGTCATGATCCAGCGCGAGGTGGCGCGCCGCATCTGTGCCGGGCCCGGCACCGCCGACTACGGAGCCTTTGGCATTTTCGTACAGTGGTATATGGAGACGGAACTCTTATTCGATGTGCCGCCGTCCTGTTTTGTGCCCCAGCCGAAGGTGACAAGCTCGGTTATCCGCCTGACGCGCCGCAAGTCCCCGCCGGTGGAAGTCCGGGACCCGGAGGACGTGGACATGATGTTCAAGCTTGTGCGCGCGGCCTTCAACCAGCGCCGCAAGACCCTGGTCAACGCGGTCTCCTCCCAGGTGGCGGGAGTGACAAAGGAACAGATCGAGGGAGCGCTCACGGCCCTCGGCTTCGATACCCGTATCCGGGGCGAGGTCCTGAGTACCGCCGACTTCCTTCACATTGCCGAAAGCCTGAACGCAGCGGGCGAATAGGATATAAAAGCAAATTTTTTAACAACAAAAATGCAGATTTCCGGCGAAAAGGTATTGCGAAAACCACATGGAATGTGGTAAGCTATAAAGACGGAACACCACTCTATTTTTTAATATTATTTTGTACAAAGGAAAGGAAAGACAGCATGAGCAAAAAGTACGTGTATCTCTTCTCCGAAGGCAATGCAAACATGCGTGAGCTGCTCGGCGGCAAGGGCGCAAACCTCGCTGAGATGAGCAACATCGGCCTGCCCGTCCCCCAGGGCTTCACCATCACCACCGAGGCCTGCACCCAGTACTACGAGGACGGCCGCCAGATCAACGACGACATCATGGCAGAGATCATGAAGAACGTCGAGATCATGGAGCAGATCAACGGCAAAAAGTTCGGCGACCTCAAGAACCCCCTTCTGGTCTCCGTGCGTTCCGGCGCCCGCGCCTCCATGCCCGGTATGATGGATACCATTCTGAACCTCGGCCTGAACGACGATGTTGTCGCCGCCATGATCGCCGGCAACCCCGATCCCAAGTTCGAGCGCTTTGTCTACGACTCCTACCGCCGCTTTATCCAGATGTTCTCCGACGTCGTCATGGAAGTCGGCAAGAAGTACTTTGAGCAGCTGATCGACCAGATGAAGGAGCGCAAGGGCGTCACCTTCGACGTTGAGCTCACCGCTGCCGATCTCAAGGAGCTGGCCGAGCAGTTCAAGGCCGAGTACAAAAAGCAGATCGGCGAGGACTTCCCCTCCGATCCCGTTGTCCAGCTCAAGGAGGCCATCCGCGCCGTCTTCCGCTCCTGGGACAACCCCCGCGCCAACTACTACCGTCAGCAGAACGACATCCCCTACTCCTGGGGCACTGCCGTCAACGTCATGCCGATGGTCTTCGGCAACCTCAATGAAAACTCCGGCACCGGTGTCGCCTTCACCCGCGACCCCGCCACCGGCGAGAAGAAGCTCATGGGTGAGTTCCTGACCAACGCTCAGGGCGAGGACGTCGTGGCAGGTGTGCGCACCCCGATGCCCATCTCCCAGATGGAAGAGAAGTTCCCTGAAGCTTACGAGCAGTTCGTCAAGGTCTGCGCCCTGCTTGAGGATCACTACCGCGACATGCAGGACATGGAGTTCACCGTCGAGAACGGCAAGCTCTACATGCTCCAGTGCCGCAACGGCAAGCGCACCGCACAGGCCGCTCTCAAGATCGCCTGCGACCTCGTGGACGAGGGCATGATCGACGAGAAGCAGGCCGTCCTGATGATCGAGCCGCGCAACCTCGACACCCTGCTCCATCCCCAGTTTGACGCGAAGGCCCTCAAGGCCGCCACACCCATCGGCAAGGGCCTGGGCGCATCCCCCGGCGCTGCCTGCGGCAAGATCGTCTTCTCCGCGGAAGACGCCAAGGCCTGGGCTGCCAGGAAGGAAAAGGTCGTCCTGGTTCGTCTCGAGACCAGCCCCGAGGATATCGAGGGCATGGCTGCCGCTCAGGGCATCCTGACCGTGCGCGGCGGCATGACCAGCCACGCGGCCGTCGTTGCCCGCGGCATGGGCAAGTGCTGTGTCTCCGGCTGCGGCGAGATCAAGATGGACGAGGAGAACAAGAAGTTCGAGCTGGCGGGCAAGACCTTCCACGAGGGCGACTTCCTCTCTATCGACGGCTCCACCGGCAATATCTACGATGGCCTCATCCCCACGGTCGACGCCTCCATCGCCGGCGAGTTCGGTCGCATCATGGCCTGGGCCGACAAGTACCGCCGTCTGCAGGTCCGCACCAATGCCGACACCCCGCGTGACGCCGCCAAGGCTGTCGAGCTGGGCGCCCAGGGCATCGGCCTGACCCGTACCGAGCACATGTTCTTCGAGGGCGACCGCATCGCCGCTCTGCGCGAGATGATCTGCTCCGACACCAAGGAAGAGCGCGTTGCCGCGCTTGCCAAGCTCGAGCCCATGCAGCAGGGCGACTTCGAGGGCATCTACGAGGCCATGCAGGGCTATCCTGTCACTATCCGCTACCTCGACCCGCCTCTCCACGAGTTCGTTCCCACCGAGGAAGAGGACATCAAGGCTCTGGCCGAGACCCAGGGCAAGAGCGTCGAGGAAATCAAGAATATCATCAGCTCCCTCCACGAGTTCAACCCCATGATGGGCCACCGCGGCTGCCGTCTGGCCGTCACCTATCCCGAGATCGCCGAGATGCAGACCCGCGCTGTCATCAAGGCCGCGCTGGCTGTCCAGGCGCGTCACCCCGAGTGGAAGATGCAGCCTGAGATCATGATCCCGCTGATCGGCGAGGTCAAGGAGCTCAAGTACGTCAAGGACGTGGTCGTCAAGGCCGCGGACGAGCTCATCCAGGCCGCCGGCTCCGACATGAAGTATCTGGTCGGCACCATGATCGAGATCCCGCGCGCCGCGCTGACCGCCGATGAGATCGCCGAAGAGGCCGAGTTCTTCTCCTTCGGCACCAACGACCTGACCCAGATGACCTTCGGCTTCAGCCGCGACGACGCCGGCAAGTTCCTCGGCTCCTACTACGACGCCAAGATCTACGAGAGCGATCCCTTTGCCCGCATCGACCAGAAGGGTGTCGGCAAGCTGGTGAAGATGGCCGCGACACTGGGCCGCTCCGTTCGTCCCGACCTGCACCTCGGTGTCTGCGGCGAACACGGCGGCGATCCCAGCTCTGTCGAGTTCTTCCACAAGGCCGGTCTGGACTACGTGTCCTGCAGCCCCTTCCGCGTTCCCATCGCCCGCCTCGCCGCCGCGCAGGCTGCAATCAAGGAGGAGAAGGAAGCTGAGGAAGCTGCCGCCAAGGAAATCAAGGCTGCCGAGGATGAGGCTGAGGCCATGGTCGACGCCGCCAAGACTGCCCTGAAGGATGCCACCGACAAGCTGGCCGCCATCGCTGACGCTGCAAGCGCAGAGCTGGCCGACTTCGCTCAGGCAAGCTACAAGTCCCTCCTGGCCGGTTGGGAAGAAGCCAAGAAGACCTTCAGCGAGAACAAGAAGTAAAAACCTTGCCTCCCCCAGCCGCTTGCGGCGTCTGGGGGAGGGGACCGCTTCAGCGGTGGAAGGGGTTTTCCCTGCCGTTTGCAGGTGGTGCATATGCGTGCTGAGATATAACGAAAGCCGCGTCCCAGATCGGGACGCGGCTTTCCTTGTACGTGTGTTGTGTTGTCACATTTCATGCTGCTCCAGATAGACGGCCAGCATGCGGGCCAGGAAGAAGGCGGCAGCGCACTCGCTCTCCTGCCAGATATGCATGGTGCGCACCTCGGGACAGAAGGCCAGATACCCGAATGCCCGTCCCGGACGCGCTACCTGGGTCAGCATCACGGATTCAAAATACATACTGCTCAGCGCCTTCGTGAGGGCGGGACAGGACTGCTTCAGCTCTTCAAAGGTGTGGCAGACGTAAAGCCCGTTTCGCATCAGCGCCTCCGGCGACTCAACGTGCCCGAGCACGCCGCTTTCGGGGTCAATGAGCTGCATGCCGCTGTCAATGAGAAACAGCCGCTGCATGCGCATGTTGTCCTGCACAGAGAGAAAGGCGAGACGCAGCTTTTCCGACACGTCTCCGCCCTTGTCAAAGCCCTCGGCCATGCGGGCGAAGGTGTCATAGAGGCTGCGCTGGGCAAGCTTTGGGATCTCCAGGTGGGCGTGCTTTTCGGGCACATAGATGATAAAGCAATTGCGCCCCTTGGATTTGCCGCGGTAGAGCGTTTTGTCCGACAGGGCAAAGAGCCCGTCAAAGCTGTCGGCGTCCTTGGGATAGATCGCGCAGCCGACCGTAGCGGTGGAGAAAATGACCTTGCCCGCCACGCGGAGGTTCTTGCGGAAGACGCCGCCCTCGGCGTACATCGCGTCGAAAAAGTCGTGCATCCCGTCATAATCGGTGCTGCCGAAGTAGACGATCAGAAACTCATCCCCGCCGAAGCGCCCGGCTACGCCGGCCTCTCCCACAAAACGGGTGAGGTCCGCGGCCACGCTCTCGAGCATCGCGTCCCCGGTGCGGTGGCCGTAGTTGTCGTTGATGCTCTTGAAGTTATCAAGATCAATGATGATGAGGGAGAAAGGGGTCTCGTCATGGATAAGGGACTGAATAAAGCGAAGAATGTAGGAACGCGCAACCAGCCCGGTCAACGCATCGTGCATGACATTGAGCGGTACGGTTTGCAGAACATCCCGGAAAAACGGGTAACGCGACAGATAATCTGCTGAATACACGGGCGGCGCCTCCCTTCCTTCTTGATCTGTATTATTGTAGCAAACATAAGGAAGGATTGCAACAAGCTGAAAAAGAAAATATTCAGGAAATCGCGTGCTCCCGCTTGAAGCGGCGAATGACGACAAGCGCGGTCACACCGGCGGCAAGCGTGACGGAGATGTTGCTGACCATCATGACGATGCCGACGCTGGCCTGGCCGAAATTGGTGCAATGCTGCAAGAACCAGAAAACAGGGATGCGGAACACAAACACGCGGGAAAAATTCAGTACCAGGGTGAGCTGCGTCTTGCCGAGCCCGTACAGGAGCGCCATTACCGCCGCGTTGAAGCCCAGCGGTACCGCGCCCAGTGCCTCATAGCGGTAGACCAGCGCGATCATTCTGCGAAAGTCCTCGCTCCCGCCGTCAAACAGGCCGGACAGGAATCGCAGCTGCCACAGCTCCAGCCCCGAGATCAGCGCGCCGAGCAGTATGTTGATCACTGCGGTTGCATAGAAGGCATCCAGCACGCGCCGGAATCTTCCCGCGCCGTAGTTCTGGCTGATGATGGCGGAGCTGCCCTGCTGGTAGCCGTTCTGCGGATTGGTGGTGATGGCGCCGAGGTTGTTTGACACGCCCATCGCGCCCACCATCAGCGCCCCATAGACCGTACACATGGAATTGACGATGGTTTTGCCGAAGGCGAACAGCGCTTTTTCCGCGATTACCGGCACAGACTGCCGGACCATCGGCTCCAGCACGCGGCGCTCACGGAAGCTGACCGCCTTCGGCGAGAAGCTGAAGGCGCTGTCCCCAATGAGACTGAAGCGCACGGCAAAGGCAAACATGGTCAGCTCTGAGAGGAGCGAGGCCACCGCGATCATGACAAGCCCGCTTTCCAGCACATAGACGAACAGTGCCGTCAGGGAGAGCTTGACGACAATGACGGCGATGTTCAGCAGGAAAATCCGCCGGGCGTTGCCGCGTGCGCGCTCCACGGCGATGTAGACCTCGTTGAGGAAGTTCACCACCATGACGAAAAGCTGCACGATAAAGTACTGCCGCCCCACGGCGATCAGCTCCGGAGGCGTCCCGGCCAGGCGCAGAAAGCCGCCGGTGAAGGGGAGGATCACCGCCAGCATCAGAAGGCCGACGCTGAGGCTGGCGGCGTAGAGCGTGCTGACGCGCTTTCGTACCAGAAGGAAGTCGCCCTCGCCGTAGGCGCGGCTGATCTGGATCCCGGCACCGACGGCAAGACCGCCGCCCACCGAGGACAGCATCAGCCTGAGCTGTGACAGATAGGCTACAGCCGAGACGGATTCTTTGCTGATATGCGAGGCCATCAGCGTGTCCAAAATCGTGAAGAGGGCCGCAAGCCCCTGGTACAGGGCAAGCGGCGTACCCACATAGAGCACGACCTTCCACATGGGCGCGTTCAAGCTCATGTCGAGAAAGCGCTTGTCACGGCTGTTCAGCTCTGCTTTGACTGCCATGTCCTCACTCCGTTCAGCGCGTTTTCCGGTATTCCCGGGGAGTCATGCTGTATTTCTTTTTAAAAACGTCCTTGAAGTAGTTGCTGTCGGAAAAGCCGTTTCTGAGGGCGATGTCCGTGACACTGTCATCGGTGGACAAAAGCTCAAAGGCGGCGTTGCGAAGGCGGATGAAGACCAGGTAATCGTGTACGCCGATCCCCGCCGCCTCACGGAATTTGCGGCTGAGGTAGTTGGGGCTGAAGCCCGCGGCGGCGGCGATGTCGCCGGAGCTGATGGGCTGGCGGAAATGCTCGTTGATGAAGCGGGCGGCCTGCAGGACCTGCCGGTCGGTGGTATGGATGCTGGCGGGACTCTCTGCGAGATACACGCACACCCGGCTGCACTGCAGCAGCAGCTCCCGCAGCCGGAGCCTGAGCATCAGGGGCGAGCGCTCGTCAAAGCTCTCCTCCTCGGCGGACATGCGGGCAATGAGTCCGGCAAGCTCCCGACGGCAGGCGGAGGGCGCCTGGAAGACCCGCAGCTGGGAGAAAAAGTCCTTTTCCCCCGGCAGGAAAGACAGAAGCTCCTCCCCCAGATCCTCATAGCGGAAGTAGATCCCGCAGCGCAGGCAGGAGCCGAAGAGATAACGCGTGTAATGGAACATGTGGGGCGGAATCAGCAGAAAATCCCCGTCATGCAGATCGTACATCGTGTCCTCAATAAAGAAGCGGCAGGAGCCGTGTTCGATGTATGACAGCTCATAATAGGGGTGACAGTGATGCGAGCCCATCAGATAGCCCGCGTCCCTGGTGCGCCGGTCCACGTGGACACGGGTGATCTCACTGGTGCTTGTGCGAATTTCGTTTTTCATCTTCTGCCTCCGTAATCCTGCTCCGACTAGTTCAACCCAACACAAAACCGGGGAAAGTTTCCCACCGGTGTATAGTCTGTACTGTTGGAAAAACTGTAAAAAAATTAAAACTGTCGTGAATTATCTGTAGTAGTTGCAGCTTAAAAATTGTAAACTATACAAAAAAGAACGGACTGTAGTTGACATAAAATTATAACAAAATGACGAAAAATTTCACAGAATATGCAAGGGGAGAGACTGAAATATGCAGCTTGGTATTCGTCTCCACGATGTGAACGCGTCGCTGCCGGAATCGGAGCAGACGCTTGAAAAGCGCGCGCAGAAGGCACGGGAAGAAGGATTTTCCTGCGTGCACCTGGCACTTTCCAAATGCATTCCCGGCTTCACCTTCGATAACGCTGCCCTGACCGAAGGGCTGGCAGCGCATGTGCGCCGTGTGTTTCAGCGTGAACAGCTGGATGTGGCGGTGCTGGGCTGCTATCTGAACCTGGCCCACCCGGACCCGCAGAAGGTGAAGGAGTTTCAGACCCGCTATTTCGGGAGCCTGCGCGTCGCCTCCCAGGCCGGGATCGGTATGGTCGGCACGGAGACCGGCGCACCCAACGCCGCTTATAAGCTTGACGCCAACACCCACAGCGCCGAGGCGCTGCGCACCTTCATGTGGAATCTGGAGCCGGTGGTTGAGTGTGCAGAGAAATTCGGCGCGATCATCGCCGTTGAGCCGGTGTGGAACCACATCGTCTATGACGCGGACCGGGCAATGATCGTGCTGCGCGGGATGAAGAGCCCCAATCTGCGCATCATCTTTGACCCGGTGAACCTGCTGGCCTTGGAGAATCTGGACCATAGAGATACGGTTCTGGGAGACGCGATGGATCTTCTTTGCGATGATATTGCCATGGTGCATCTCAAGGACTATGTGTGCTCCGACGGCAAGCTTGTCAGCGTCGCCGCCGGGACGGGTGAGATGGACTACACGGAGATCATGCGTTTCTTAAAGGCCAGAAAGCCCTTTATCCAGGCGAGCCTGGAAAACACCAGCAACGACAATGCCGTGCAGGCGAGGGAGTTTCTCGAGAACGCTTACGCCTCCGCCTGAGGGTTGCACCAGTTGACGCGGCCCGGGACTGTCGGGGTTTCAAAGAACCGGGCTGTTTTGTCGCGCCCGCTGTCCCGCCAGGGATTAAAGCCCTCGGCACGGATGTGCCGGTCATAGCGACAGTCCTCAAAGCGGCACAGGCCGTAATCCCGCCAGGGCCGGGCGAGAAAGATCGTCCCGTCCGCCACACCGGCCTCGCGCGTGAAGTCACAGCGGCGGAAGGTGAAGCCCTCCGTCTGGGAGAGGGAATGGGCGGGAGCCGCCACATACCCGTGATCGCGCCCGTCGAAGACGGAGACGATCTCACAGTCTTCAAAGAACGCGGCGCCGCAGCCGAAGATGAAATCGACCGAGCCCTCGATCCGGCAGCGCCGGAAACTCTGGGAGAGCAGACGGTCAGCACGCAGCTCGTCCGGCAGAAAACCGTCGTAGCGCTCGATGAGATCCGGCGGCAGCGGCCCGAGAAACAGCGTGTCCTGCGTGGAGCGGAGCGTGCAGTCGGTCATCGAGAAACGGTCCCCGTAAACGCTCAGCGCCACCTCCTGGCCTTTGATGCCGGGGTCCAGCGCGTCGTTGACAACAGAGAGATTTCGCATCTCAACATCGTCGGCACACACGGCCAGCGTCCAGGTGCGGAAAGTGTTGTACTCGCGCCCCTGACTGTCAAGCTTTTTGGCGTAATCGCCCCAGAGAAGCACGGTATTCTCCGCGCCCTCGCCCTCAAGCCGGAGACCCGGCGTTCTAAGCATGAGCTTCTGCCGGTACACACCGTCCTCAAAACAGATATGTGACCCGGGCTCCGCGCGGTCAAGCACCGCCTGCACGTCGTCCCCGGGACGGACAAGATATTCTCTCATAAGGATTGCTCCTACTATTATAATTATACGCCGACTTTCAAAAATCGGGTTGTGCCGATTATAGCACGCAAAATCGAGACGGCAACGAGTTTTGAAAAACGCACCCGTTTTAACCATACAACAACTCCCGTTTAGACATGTCGAAGGCGGAGAAAAACTGTTAAAATGGCTTTGAAATATCGAATCGGCTCTATCTAATACGGAAAAAACAAACTACAGGATACAGATGACATGAAGCGTCAGTTCAGCTTTCAACAATATCGCGCCATCGATCTTGCCATGTTTGCGGCGCTTCTGTGCATTACGGAGACCATGATCGTGAAGGCCGCGACCTGGTGGTTTCCCGATCAGCTCTATACCGTGTCCGTCGTCGGGGCGGTCACGGCCATTGTACTCATGCGCTGGGGCCCCTGGGCTGCTATCCACGCGGTGCTGGGCGGCGCGGTTTTCTGCCTTGCCTCCCACGGCAGCGCAAAGCAGCTTTTGATCTACTGCGCGGGCAATCTCTTTTCTCTCGCCATGCTCCTGCCCCTCAAATACCTGGGCGGGGAGCGCATTCGCCTTGACCCGTTTCTGAGCGTGCTGTTCGGTGTGTGCACGCTGCTGCTGATGCAGCTCGGCCGCGCGCTCGTCGCCTTCGTCCTGGGGACGGAGTTTCAGACCTGTCTCGGCTTCTTTACAACGGATGCACTTTCCCTCCTGTTCACCGGACTGATCCTCTGGGTCGCCCGGCGGCTGGACGGAATCTTTGAAAATCAAAGGCATTATCTTCTGCGAATCCACAACACGGAAGAGGAAAAAGGAGGATTTTGATGAAATCAAAAGCAGCAGATTTTCTCATCTACGACGAAGCCTCGGGCTTATACCGTGAAAGCCCGGAGCAAGCCGTCCGCGACGACGTGGAAAAACACTACTGGCTACACGTCGGGCGTTCGATCCTCAAGGATTGGCGGCTGTATCTCATGCTGATCCCCATGCTCCTGGTATTTCTGTTCTGGCGCTACTTCCCCATGTATGAGCTGCTTGGCTGCTTCAAGGTCTCGGACGAGGTTCTTCCCGTATCCCAGCAGCTGTTCTCCGGCTTCTCGTACTTCAAGCGTCTGCTCGTCGGCGGCGACGATCTGTCCGCCGAGTTCTGGCGCGCCATGCGCAACACCTTTATCCTCAGCTTCTACGGTCTGTGCTTCGGTTTCCCGATGCCCATCATCCTGGCCCTGTTCTTCAACGAGATCAAGTCCAACATCGCCCGAAGCGTCTATCAGGTCCTGACCTACCTGCCGAAATTCATGTCCACGGTCGTTATGACCTCTCTGGTCGTGATGCTTGTCAAGCAGGGCTCCCTGACAAGCGGCATGGGCATCGTGTCCCAGGTCCTTGCAAAGCTCGGCTGGATCTCGCAGGACGTGGCAAAGTCCGGTATGCTCAATAATCCCCAGTTCTTCCGCCCCATCTACATCATCTCCGGTATCTGGGAGAGCGCGGGCTATGACAGCATCGTCTTCTTTGCCGCCATCATCGCTATCTCGCCCACCAGCTACGAGGCCGCCCAGATCGACGGTGCCGGCAAATGGGCCCAGATGCGCTACGTGGTTCTGCCCAGCATCCTGTCCACCATCGTCATCATGCTCATCACCCGTATCGGCTCCCTGCTGAACATCGGCTATGAGAAGGTGCTGCTGCTGTACAACACCAACACCTATGTCACTGCCGACGTGGTTTCCACCTTTGCCCAGCGCTACGGCCTTGCCGGCGCTGCCAAGGGCATCGCCTCCGCCGCCGAGATGATGAACAACGTGGTCGGCATGCTGCTCGTCATCGGCGCCAACACCATCGCACGCAAGGCGTCGGATGTTTCGCTCTACTAAAAGGAGGAGACAGCGATGAAAAGAAAACTTGAAGCTTCCGAGCTGATCTTTAAGATCATCAGCTACACGCTGCTCACCATTTTCGCCCTCGCGTGCCTCTATCCCTTCGTGTACGCGATCTCCGCCGCCATCAGCGGCCGCACCGCCGTTGACTACGGACAGATCGTCCTCTTCCCGAAGGACATCCAGTTCGACGCCTTCAGGCGCATGTTCAGCGACAACATGTTCTGGAATGCCTACTCGAACACCCTGTTCATCACCTTCTACGGCACGATCTGGGCGCTGTTCTACTCCATCCTCGGCGCTTACGCGCTGTCCAAGAAGCGTCTGCTGTTCCGCAAATTCTTCAACTTCTTCCTCGTGTTCACCATGTGGTTTGCAGCCGGTATCGTACCGCAGTACCTGAACTATCTGGACACCAAGCAGGTCTTCAACGCCGTCGGCATTACGGACGACAAGTGGCTTGTCGTTATCGCGATGGGCATGGCCGCCATGAACATCATCCTCCTGCGCAACGCCTTTGAAGGCGTGCCCAGCGAGATCGAGGAGGCCGCCATCGTTGACGGCGCCAGTGAGTTCCAGGTGCTGACCAAGGTGTACCTGCCCATGTGCAAATCCACCATCGCCACCGTCGCCCTGTTCTTCGGCATCTCCCGTTGGAACGGCTACTTCTGGGCCCGCCAGATGATCTCCAACTCCAACGAGCACCCACTGCAGGTCTTCATCCGTCTGAGACTGGAGGAGTTCACCGACGCCGAGGCCATGGCCGGCTGGAACCAGCCCTACGCCTCCGACTCCGTCATCTACGCGCTGATCGTCTGCTCCATCGTTCCCATTCTTATCATCTACCCCTTCATCCAGAAGTACTTCGCCAAGGGCACCAACGTCGGCGGCGTGAAGGAGTAATTCCCTGTGAACACACCGGTAGTCCGGTATTGAATAAGTGAATTAATTTATAGGAGGATTTCAATGAAAAACACCAGCAAAATCATAGCCCTTCTGCTTGTTGTCGCCATGATGACGACCGTGATGGCAGGATGCGGCAAGAAGATCGATGTTGACCAGTATCAGGCTCCGGCAGCCACCCAGGCTCCCGCCGCTCCCGCAGCCGAAGCCCCCGCAGCCGAGGCTCCCGCCGAGGCCGCTGCCCCCGCTGAGCTGAGCTATGCCGACGGCACCGTGCTGCGCATGGCCACCGGCTACAACTCCACCAAGACCGGCCTGAGCATGGATGCTGAGGTCGCGGGCGAGGGTGTTACCCTGGCCGACGGTGTGACCTACCACGCCGGCGACCTCAAGCCCACCTGGGTCGAGGTCGAGAAGCAGCTCAACATTAAGATCGAAGACAAGTATCAGGGCAACAGCGCTGCCAACGAGTTCGACTACTGGAAAGAGCGCATGGGCGATGTTGACCTCGTCTCCGGCACCGCTGCCAAGCTCACCGAGTACGGCGAGCAGGGCGTTGTTGTGAACATCGGCGACTACCTTGACCAGATGCCCAACTTCAAGGCCTATCTCGAGGCCAACCCCATCGTCCGCCTCTCCATCACCGGCAACACCACCACCGGCGCCATCTATTTCAGCCCCTACTTCGACGGTGTCAACGATATCGAGCGTATGCCCCTGATGCGCGTTGACATGGTCCAGAAGCTCCTCGACGGCGAGGGCGAGTTCACTGCCGACAAGTGCAACAACACCGCCGCTCCCGTGTACGAGCCCTACATGCCCACCTCCGGCAAGGTCGAGATCGACGTTGTCAAGCTCGACGGTTCCGCTGTCGAGACCATCACCAAGGACTATGACGCTGCCGGCAACATCGTCGCCAAGATGAACGAGGCCGGTTCCATCGACGGCGTGACCGCTGTCAACATGCTCCGCGAGTACATCGACAAGGCCTACAACGGCTACTACGGCACCGAGCGCTCCAACCTCTTCGTCGGCCAGAACGCCGCATGGGACGCTGACGAGCTCGTCGCGCTGCTCCGCTGCGTCGTCGCCAACCCCCAGACTCTCAACGGCACCGACACCATCCAGGGCATCTTCTCCCGTGAGGACGACAACAACCAGCGCCGCGTCGATATGATGCGCTTTGCCGGTCACCTCTTCGGCATCCGCGGCCTCGAGTCCCGCCAGGATTACCTCTACTTCGATGTCGACGGCAGCCTGAAGGACGCCCGTCAGAATCCCGAGTCCTACAAGGCCATGGAGCGCATGAACGCCATCGCCAAGGAAGGCCTCATCTCCGTCAACTTCATGAACACCGCCGACGGCAAGACCAAGCAGTACCTGGAGAACGACTCCGGCTTCATGCACTATGACTACAACCAGACCCAGACCCTTTACAACGATCCTTCCCAGAACGTCTTCGATGAAGGCGAGAAGTACATGGCCGTTATGGTTCCTGTCGCCTGCTGGCAGGACGGCACCGAGGGCGGCCACTACATGCGCTTCACCGAGTCCTGGCGTTCCGTCAAGACCGACGGCTGGGGCATCAGCTCCGCCGGTGTCAAGGGCAACGATGACAAGCTGCATGCAGCCCTCAAGCTCATCGACTTTGCGTATTCTCCCAAGGGCATGATCCTCATGAGCTACGGCCCCGATGCCTTCATCAAGACCAATGCCGACGGCAGCTACGTCACCTTCCTCTTCAACGGCACCGAGATGCCTGAGATCGCCGACGCCACCCGCGCAGAGCTGTGGGAGAAGGCCAGCGGCAACTACACCAACTACGCCCGCCAGTACCTGGGCTCCACCCTGAGCTTTGCAAAGAGCCAGGCCTTTGAATTCCAGTGCACCACCGATGTGGGCCGCGAAGGCGCAGGCTACATCTCCAACGCCATCGCTCTCGGCACCATCAAGCACCCCGAGCTCGCTGTCACTGAGAACCCCTGGTACATGTCCGTCCCGACCGTTCTGCCCACCACCAAGGCCGAGAACGACATGATCAACACCTACACCCAGCTCACCGCCAACGGCAGATATTCCCAGAACAAGGGCGGCGAGAACCTCTTCGTCAATGAGATCGTCGCAGGCTATGCCGAGGAAGGCATGGGCAATGCCGACGCTTCCGCCGCGAAGGTCGCCGACGAATGGGGCGGCAAGCAGTACCTGGCGCTCAAGACCGACGCCTGGAACCGTCTGCTCAGCTACTACAACGCCAAGTGATCGGGATATCCCACGATCACAAGTGAACGCAGATTCTCACGGCCGCATCGTCTTACAGGGGCTCGCCCCCTGTAAGACGGCGCGAGCCGAAGCGGGGAGGCTAACATGTATAAGAAACAGTTAACACTGCAAAAGATCCTTTGCTTTCTGGCGCTTGTCTCAAGCGTGGTGATTTTCCTGTACGCGCTTGGCATCATGACCGATCTCTATGATACGTTGTACTCGACAATGCGCAATCCCGCGGATCTGACCCAGACCGACGTCGCCGGTTCCATTGTCTATTACAACATGCAGGGCTGGAACGCTTATTTCCTGCACTGGTCCATTGCCCTGATCCTGCTGGCTTGCCTGCTGTTCATCACGAACACGCATATCCGCCGCAGATATTACATCGGCAACTATATCTCCATCGGCGCCTTTGCCGCGGCAAACATCTACCTGGCCGTGGATGCCCACAGATACATCCAGCTGTTCAAGTACCGTTTCATGCAGGTCGACTTCGCCGCACTGATGGAGCATGCCAATCTGTGGAAGACCTACTACACGGAATCCACCTTCTGGTTTGACGTGCATTATCCGATCTTTGCCCTGTCGATCCTAGTGTCCCTGGGCCTGGTCTTCTGCGCGATCTGGAAGGTACAGCTGATGAAGGAAGAGAAACAGCTCATCGCAGCTGGGAAGGGAGCGAAGGCATGAACGACGAAAAAACGATCCGGCTTGACCGCATGCGCTACACCAAGAACACGCTCGCTTCCACGCTCGCCATCGTGTCCATCCTCTTTGACGTGTTCTTCTTTATCAGCATCTACGAATCCAATGTGGCATCCTGGTACTACAATATTTTGATCGGCGCTTCGATCCTGTATAACCTGATTTTCCTCCTGGCGGCCTTCCTGTGCTCCGAGGGCATCAAGAACTACAAGATCGGCTATGCCTATTTCATGGCAGTGCTCGGCATCGGGCAGATCATCCGTATCTTCATCTATCCCGTGCGTGCGCACAACGCGACCGTCACCATCCAGGAGAAGGCTGTCACCGTCATGGGCGGCGCACAATTCACCCGCTGCGTCCTGTACCTGGTCATCTCGGCAGCCTGCCTTTTCGCTGGCGCCTATGTCGGCATGACCCGTTCCAAGCAGCTCAAGGCGCACCTTGCGTCCCTTGGCGTGGCCGCATAAAGGAGGGGAAGAACGTATGGCACAACTGAATGTACAGCATGTCGACAAGATCTATGACAACAACGTGCAGGCGGTCTTCGACTTCAACCTCGACGTCAAGGACGGCGAGCTGATCGTTCTGGTCGGTCCCTCCGGCTGCGGCAAGTCCACCACCCTGCGCATGATCGCAGGCCTGGAGGATATCTCCGCCGGCCATCTGCTGCTCGACGGCAAGGACATCACCCAGACCCCGGCCAAGGACCGCGACATGGCGATGGTTTTCCAGAACTACGCCCTGTACGGCCACATGACCATTTATGAAAACATGGCATTCTCCCTGACCCTGCGCAAGGAGAATCCCAACGTCATCCACAAGAAGGTCCTCGCGGCGGCGGAGATCCTGGGCCTTACCACCCAGCTCAACAAGAAGCCCAGCCAGCTCTCCGGCGGCCAGCGCCAGCGTGTTGCCATGGGCCGGTCCATCGTCCGCAACCCCAAGGTCTTCCTCTTTGACGAGCCCCTTTCCAACCTCGACGCAAAGCTGCGCGGCGCAACGCGCCGTGAGATCCTGCTGCTGCACAAGCGCCTGCAGGCCACCATGCTCTACGTCACCCACGACCAGACCGAGGCTTTGACCCTGGCTGACCGCATCGTCTGCATGTCGATGGGCCATGTACAGCAGGTCGGCACCCCGCTTGAGCTGTATGACGCTCCCGCCAACCGCTTTGTGGCGAGCTTCATCGGCCTGCCTCCCATGAACTTCTTTGACGCTACCGTGCGCGAGGGCTTCCTCGAAGGCCGCGGCTTCAAGGCCAAGCTCAGCGAGGAGGAGAAGGGCATCCTGCTTCCCTACGCCGGCAAGGAGATCGAGCTCGGCGTGCGTCCCGAGGACGTGCAGGAGGGCTCCGAGACCGCGCTCAACGTCTTCTCCAACGAGAACCTCGGCATGAACACCCTGGTTCACGGCCACATCGGCGACAACAACCGCATTTCCGCGAAGCTTCGCGGCTGGTACGATTATAAGGACGGCGACAAGGTCAACGTCGCCTTCGCCCGCAAGCACTTCTTTGACAAGGAGTCGGGCGTTGCCATCAGAAAGGAGGCTAAAGCATGAGCGCAGCCCAGAAGAAATCCTCTCAGATGCCCGAATTTCTGCGCAGATTCTTCGTCGCTCTCAAGCGTCAGCCCTCCATCATTGCGCTGGTCGTGCTGGTGATTGCCTTCTTCCAGTATTCCCTGAACCTGACGCATATCTCCGACACCACAGCCAAGATCCAGGGCAACGGCATGGGCCTGTGCGGCTTTGCCACCATGCTCTTCTCCATGCTGTCTCTGGTCTGCTTCCTCAACGCTTTCCCCAAGCGCAAGAAGCCCGTCATCGCGATGGTCGTACTGATGTTTGTGATGTTCGCTGTGATCATCTTCTGCGATGTTTACTACTCCGGCCTCATTACGACGGCCCTGACCCGCGCGGAGAACCCCATCAAGCTCGATGCTTCCACCATTTATATTGCCCAGGCCTACAATGTCCTCCAGACCCACATCATGATCGAGGGCATCGGTGTGGCGCTGGTCCTGCTTATGCCGCTTTACACGAAGCTGCTGCGCAAGATCAATACCTCCATCACGGTCGAAGGCAACGGCGATCTGGGTGTCATTGACATCTCCGGCGAGGACTGATTCCCAACACGCGTAACCTGTGACAGCCTCACAGCGCTGTCTGCTTAAGCGGCGAGGCGGTGAAGGATTTTTCCGGCATACCGGGAAAATCCCTCGCCCCGCCTGCGCGGACAGGGCTATGGGGCTTCACGGGGGAAAAGGATAATCTATGGCAGGCAACAAAAAACGGCGCGCAGCCCCCGAGGAGAGCCGCACCACCACGGAGTTTTACAAGCTTCATACGGACGCGGTGCGCGATCTGGTGGAGGCGGACGAGAGCAATTCTCCCGAGGTCTCCGAGGAGGAGCTGCAAAAATACCGCTCCGGCTCGAAGTTCAAGCTATCGGACTGGACGAAGGCGGTCCTGATCAAAATATGGTTTGCCGGGTCTGTCTGCTTCTTCATTCTTTGGGGCCTGAGCTCCTACATCAGCGCACATCTGGACCTTATGCTGGTCTTCGCCATCGCGCTCGGCGTGGTGACCGATGTGCTGACCAACAATATCCTGCGCTACTACGCAAAAACCGAGGGCGACAATGATCGCTTTATGATGTTCCCCAAAAAGAGCTACATCACCTTTCCTCTGAATATCCTCTATGCAATTGTTCTGCTTTTCTGCGTGAACATGTTTTATACCCTGTTAAACATCACCCTTTCTGCAGCATCCCGCGGCAGCAGTCTCACGATCGGCGTGGGCCCGATCCTCTTCGGCATCATCTACACGGCGTTTGATCTCTTGTTTATCACCATGAAACGCACCCTGCGGCAGATTTTTCAGGATGCGAAGAAGAATGCGAAAGGGCAATGATAACCATGAATGTGAAACTTCTCTTCTCCAGTGCCTCCAGCGCCTGCTTTGAGCTTGAAAACAGCGCGCCCTACTATGCGCCGGAGAAGTTTACGGTGCTCCTCAACGGCGAGGAGCAATATGAATGCGACCACAACGTTTTCTCCCTGTACGGTCTCAAGCCGGACACGGAATACTGCCTCACAGTGCGCGGCGAGACTTTTGAATCCGCATGTGAATTTTGGACCAGGGCCGAGACCTGCTGCATCGACGTGCATGCCTTCGGCGCTGTCGGCGACGGTGTTCACGATGACACCGAGGCCATCCGCTGCGCCATCGGCTGCCTACCCGAAAACGGACGCCTGCTCTTCCCGGCGGGCACTTACTTGACCCGCCCCCAGTTTCTCAAGAGCCACATCACTCTGGAATTTTGCGAGGGTGCCACACTCCTCGGCTGGACAAATCGTGAGGATTACCCCATCATCCCTGGCACTGTCGACGCGGTCGGCGGGGAGGAGGTGCACTTCGGCACCTGGGAGGGGAACGCCGTCCCCATGTACCAGGCTCTGCTCATGGGACAGTATGCTGAGAATATCACCATCATCGGTCCCGGCACGGTGGATGGCAACGCCCAGAACACCGATTTCTGGACAAGCTTCCACACCTTCCCGACGGGCAGACCGAGACTCCTGTTCTTAAATCGTTGCAAAAATGTGACTGTACACGGCATCCATGCCTGCAACGCCGCCTCCTGGCAGCTGCACCCCTATTTTTCCGAAGATCTGGGCTTCTATGACCTCCTGATCTCTGCCCCGAAGCACAGCCCCAACACAGACGCGCTTGACCCCGAGGCCTGCACGAATGTGAATATCATCGGCTGCCGCTTCACGGTGGGCGATGATTGCATCGCCATCAAGTCCGGCAAGTTTGAGATCGGACAGAAGTTCAACCAGCCTGCCGCCTTCCACACCATCCGCAACTGCCTCATGGAGTTCGGCCACGGAGCCATCACGCTGGGCAGTGAGATCGGCGCGGGCGTGCGGGACCTGACGGTCTCTCAGTGCTGGTTCCGCGGCACGGACAGGGGCCTTCGTATCAAAAGCCGCAGAGGCCGCGGCAAGAACTGCCGCATCGACGGCGTCAGTTTTGAAAACATCCGCATGGAGGGCGTGCTGACCCCCATCGTCATCAATCTCTGGTATAACTGCTGCGATCCCGACCGGGAGAGCGAGTATGTCTGGTCCCGTGAGCATCTGCCGGTGGACGACAGGACCCCCTACATGGGCTCCTTCCGCTTCAGCAATCTCACCTGCACGGACGCCGAAGTCGCCGCCTGCTATATAGACGGCCTGCCCGAGGCTCCCATCGACAGCGTGAGCCTGGAAAATGTGGATATCAGCTTTTCTCCCGACGCAAAGCCCGGCATCCCCATGATGGAGAACTTTGCAAAGGAGCGCTGCCGTCTGGGCCTGTATCTCGACAACGTGCGCCATATCTCCGTTGACAATGTGCATCTCAAGGGCGTCGACGGCGACAAGCTCATCGCCAATCACTATGAGACCCTGGAACAGAAAAACTTCAGTGAGGATTGAACATGTACGAGAAAATTGACGCGTATGTCCTGAGTCTGATCGAAAAGTCTTCTCCATCCTGCACGGCCTGGAATATTGAGAGCGTGCGTGAGGGCAAGCCCGCGAGCTGGAATTACATCGACGGATGCATGATCACGGCCCTGCTCGCCATGAGCGACATTACCGGGGACAAGCGCTATTTCGACTTTGCCGAGAGCTTTATCGACTGGTTTGTGCTGGAGGACGGCTCCATCAAGACCTATGACCGCTCCAAGTATAACCTTGACGACATCAATGAAGGCCGCGTCCTCTTTACGCTGTACGCGAAGACCGGTAAAGAAAAATACAAGAAGGCTGCCGAAACGCTGTATCAGCAGATCCGGGAGCAGCCGCGCACCTTCGAGGGCAACTTCTGGCACAAGGCCATCTACCCCAACCAGGTGTGGCTGGACGGCCTGTACATGGCCCAGCCCTTCTATGCCCTGTATCAGAAAAATTTCGGTGACGGCGATTACAGCGACATGCTCTCCCAGATCGAGAATGTCCGCCGCCACATGTTTGATGAAAACAAAAAGCTCTGCTACCACGGCTATGACGCGAGCCGCAGCGCCTTCTGGGCGGACAGGGAGACCGGCCTTTCGCAGAACTTCTGGCTGAGAAGCATCGGCTGGTTTGCCGTCGCGCTGGCCGACCTCTGCGAGATCATCCCCGGGGGCGAGGCCAACACCCGCCTGCGTGAGATCTTCCAAGAGCTCATGGAGGGGGCGGCAGCCTACGCCGATGAAGAGACCGGCATGTACTGGCAGGTGCCCGATCAGGGCGGCCGCGAGGGCAACTACCTTGAGACCAGCGGCAGCAGCATGCTGGCCTACGCCATGCTCAAGGGCGCGCGCCTCGGCATTCTGGGTAAAGAATATGCCGCAAAAGGCGAGAAGACCTTCCGCGGCATTGTGGATAAATATCTGTCCTTCACGGACGGAGAACTGAATCTGGGCGGCATCTGCCTGGTCGCGGGCCTCGGCCCGGAGGACAACCGCCGCCGTGACGGCTCCTACGAATACTACATTTCCGAGCCCGTGGTCGAAAACGACGCCAAGGGTGTGGCACCCTTCGTGCTCTGCTACACTGAGATCAAGCGTCTGGCCTGATCTTGAGGCTTTCCCCGTCCGGCACGGAAGCGTTTTCCCGCTGGCTGCGCTGATACTGGGAAGGGGACATGCCGTATTTCTTCCGAAAGATCTTGGAGAAATACAGCGGCTCCCGAAAGCCGCACAGGTGTGCGATCTCCGATATGTTCACCTGCCGCCCCTCCGTAAAGCTCAGGCGTTCGGCCGCGGCCTGCAGGCGCGTGTCTGACAGGAACTGGTGCGGCGTCACCCCGGCCTCGCTTTTGAAGAGCTTGCGCAGGTAGTCGTAGTTGAAGGGCAGCGTGCGCAGATACTGGTCGAGCTCAAAGTTTTCATCCGGATAGCTGAGAATGATGTTCTTGGCGATCTCCTCCACGATGGGATTTCTCACCGGCATGCTCAGGCAGTTGGAGATGAGGCTTACGATCAGATTGGCATAGGCCGACAGCAGCAGGGTCTGCTTGCCGGGATTGCTGCCGAAGTAATAGAAGGCGGCGGTGAAGGCGTCCAGAATAAAGTGGTTGCCGTCATCGTGGATCATGGTGGGACGCCGGAGATTCAGCGCCGGATCGCGCACATTCAGGTGGATGTTGGTAAAGCCCGTGTCACTCTCGTTCTGATGGTACACGAGCGGCGGGATCAGCACCACATCCCCGACCTTATAGACAATATCGCTGTCGTCAAAGATGATCCGGCCGGAGCCGCCGGTGCAGTAGATGAACTCCCAGCTGTTGTGCGCGTGCCGGGAGACTGAAAAGGTAATCAGGTGCTTACCTGCATAGATGATCTCATTCATATACAAGCACTCCTCTCGCAAAGGATTTTAGCAAAGATTATCCGTTTTGTCCATATCAATGTATTTTATACGATCAAGGGGGATAAACAATGGCATACCTAACGCTGAAAAACATCAACAAGATCTACCCGAACGGCTACCACGCGGTACACAATTTCAATCTCGACATGGAGAAGGGTGAATTTATCGTCTTCGTCGGCCCCTCCGGCTGCGGCAAATCGACGACGCTGCGTATGATCGCCGGTCTTGAGGACATCAGCAACGGTGAATTTCTGATCAACGGCAAGCGCGCCAACGAGCAGGGCCCGCGTGAGCGCGGTGTGGCGATGGTCTTCCAGAGCTATGCGCTCTATCCCCAGATGAGCGTCTATGACAACATCGCCTTCGGCCTGGAGCTCCAGGGCGCGGACGATGACTATATCGACGAGAAGGTGCGCAACACCGCCCGCATCCTCGGTCTGACCGACTATCTGGATCGTCTGCCGAGAGCGCTCTCCGGCGGCCAGCGTCAGCGTGTCGCCATCGGCCGCGCGCTGATCCGCAAGGTGGGCATCTTCCTCATGGACGAGCCTCTGTCCAACCTCGACGCCAAGCAGCGTGTCACCATGCGCTCCGAGATCACCCAGATCCACCGCGAGACCGGTGCCACTACCATCTACGTCACCCATGACCAGACCGAGGCCATGACCATGGCTGACCGAATCGTCTGCATGAAGGACGGCTATGTCCAGCAGGTCGGCACCCCGCGTGAGCTGTACTTTGACCCCGTCAACGTCTTTGTCGCGGGCTTCATCGGCGAGCCTCCCATGAACTTTGTCCGCGCCAAGGTCAAGGGCGGCAAGATCAAGGTAGGCGCAAAGGAACTCGATCTCACCCCCAAGCTCGGCAAGAAGCTCGGCGATTACGAGGGCAAGGAGTTGGTCTTCGGTTTCCGTCCCGAGTCCATCAAGCTCGGCGAACACAAGGAAGCCTATGTCATGCCCGCAAACGTGGAGCTGACCGAGATGCTGGGCGACAATACCAACGTCTACATCAACATGGATAATGTCAACGCCATCCTCAAGGTCGACCCGCATGACACCCCCGAGGTAGACAGCAACATCGTCTTCTCGATCCCCTACGAGAGCGTCTACCTCTTCGACGGCGAGACCGAGATGGTCATCAAGTAAGAGGAGGAAAACATGGACATCCGCTATTCTACCGGTCCCAATGACGTAAAGCGCTACACCACCGAGGAGCTCAGAAAGGAATTCCTGATCGAAAACCTTTATGTAGCCGACAGCGTCGTCGCCGTCTACAGCCATGTCGACCGCATGGTCACCCTCGGCTGCATGCCCGTGAACGAGACCGTGTCCATCGACAAGGGCATCGACGTCTGGGCAAACTTCGGCACCCACTACTTTCTTGAGCGCCGCGAGATCGGCATCTTCAACATCGGCGGCGCGGGCAGCATCACGGTCGACGGCACCGTCTATCAGCTCGGCTATAAGGACTGTCTGTACATCACCATGGGCGCGAAGGAAGTCCTCTTTGCAAGCGACGATCCCAAGTGCCCGGCGAAGTTCTACATGGTCTCCGCCCCTGCCCACCGCAGCTATGAGACCCGGCTTCTGAAGCTTGCCGACGCCAACAAGCGCCCCACCGGCGAGATGGAGACCTCCAACAAACGCACCATCAACCAGTTCATCCACCCCGCCGTTCTCAAGACCTGCCAGCTCTCCATGGGCATGACCGTCCTGGAACCCGGCAGCGTCTGGAACACCATGCCCGCCCACACGCACGAGCGGCGCATGGAGATCTACATGTATTTTGAAGTGCCCGAGCACCAGGTGGTCTTCCACATGATGGGCCAGGGCCAGGAGACCCGCCACATCGTCATGCAGAATGAACAGGCGGTCATCTCTCCCTCCTGGTCGATCCACTCCGGCGCCGGCACCTCGAATTATACCTTTATCTGGGCCATGGGCGGCGAGAACCAGGAGTTCGACGACATGGACAACATCCCGACTGAGAATCTGAAATAATAATTGGAGGTTGATTAACATGGACATGATGAACAAATTCTCCCTTGAGGGCAAGGTCGCCCTCGTCACCGGCGCGTCCCATGGCATCGGCATGGCGATTGCCAACGCCTTTGCCGCTGCCGGCGCGACGATCTGCTTCAACTGCTCCAGTGAGGGCTCCAAGACCCGGGCTCTGGAGACCTACAAGGCCAACGGCGTTGACGCCCACGGCTATGTCTGCGATGTCTGCGACGAAGAGGCTGTCAAGGCGCTCGTGGCGCAGATCAAGGAAGAAGTCGGCGTTATCGACATTCTTGTGAACAACGCCGGCATTATCAAGCGCATCCCCATGCTCGAGATGAGCGCCGAGGATTTCCGCCAGGTCATCGACGTCGACCTGAACGCCCCCTTCATCGTCTCCAAGGCCGTCATCCCCGGCATGATCGAAAAAGGCCACGGCAAGATCATCAACATCTGCTCCATGATGAGCGAGCTGGGCCGCGAGACCGTCTCCGCCTACGCCGCCGCCAAGGGCGGTCTGAAGATGCTGACCCGCAACATCTGCTCCGAGTACGGCCAGTACAACATCCAGTGCAACGGCATCGGCCCCGGCTATATCGCCACCAGCCAGACTGCGCCCTTGCGTGAGCGCCAGCCCGACGGCAGCCGTCACCCCTTCGATCAGTTCATCATTGCCAAGACCCCCGCTGCCCGCTGGGGCGAGGCTGAGGACCTGATGGGCCCCGCCGTCTTCCTCGCTTCCGATGCCTCCAACTTTGTCAACGGCCACATCCTCTATGTGGACGGCGGCATCCTTGCCTACATTGGCAAACAACCGTGAGTCAGAAGAAACTCGCTAAGCTACGCTTCTGCGGTTTCCGAAAGAGCCGCAGAAGCTCCGCAGCCGCTCCTTCCTTCTTCCTCTCAAAATCGAACCCGCTTCGCTGGGCTTCAATTTTGTAAAGGGGAGCGCGCAACTTGCCGGGAAGGGGGATAAAAACATGAATATCTGCTCTTTTCAGGCACACGACGCGCCGGTCATAGGTTACATTCAGGACGACCATGATCGGCTCGTCGCGCATAAAAAAAGACCCGCGATCATCATCTGCGCGGGCGGCGCGTACCGCTGGCTCTCTCCCCGGGAGAAGGACCCCGTGGCTCTGTGCTTTGCCGCCATGGGCTATCATACCTTCCTGATCGAGTACTCGGTGAAGGAAAACGCGGCGGGCCTCAAGCCCCTGCGGGAGCTTGCCGAGGCTGTGCGCATCATCCGCAAGAGAGCGGGGGAGTGGCACATTGAGCCCGACCACATCGCGGTGCTTGGCTTTTCCGCGGGCGGACATCTGGCCGCAAGCCTCGCCACCCTCTGGCAGCGTGAGGACCTGGGACTGGGCCGTGACTGTCGTCCGGACGCCATGGTGCTGTGCTACCCGGTCATCACAACGGGGGAGCATAAGCACCCCGAGTCCATCGACTGGGTGACCGGCGGGGATGAAAAACTCATGGAGCTTTTGTGCCTTGAAAAGCAGGTTACAAAGCACATGCCGCCGACCTTCATCTGGCACTGCACCGGAGATGAATCCGTCCCGGTGGAGAACACGATGCTCCTGACGGCCGCCATGCAGCGGGCAGGCGTTCCGTATGAATGCCATCTGTTCGCGGGCGGGGCGCACGGGATCTCCATGTGCAATCAGGAGGTCGAGACGCCCTGGCCCGCCGCGTCAAAATGGGTGGAGCTGTGCAAGACCTGGCTCAACGCGCAATTTGATTTTACCCCCTGAGAAAAAACATTGTTATCATAAAAACCAAACGATAAAACGAGGAGGAACAGTCCAATGAATGCCATGAATGAAAAGATCAGCGCCATCGGCGTGGTACCCGTTATCAAGCTCAACCACCCCGAGCGTGACGCGGTGGGACTTGCAAAGGCTCTTTGCGCGGGCGGCGTGCCCGTGGCGGAGGTCACCTTCCGCGCGGCCGGTGCTGACAAGGCCATCAAGCTCATGAAGGAAGCCTGCCCCGACATGCTTGTCGGCGCCGGCACCGTTACCACCACCGCCCACATTGACGCTGTCATCGCAGCCGGCGGCGACTTCATCGTCACCCCGGGCTTCGATCCGGAGCTCGTCGCCTACGCCCAGGAGAAGAACATCCCCATCTTCCCCGGCTGCACCACCGCCTCCGAGTACCATCAGGCCCTCAAGTTCGGTCTGGAGCTTATTAAGTTCTTCCCGGCCGAGCAGTCCGGCGGCCTTGCCAAGATCAAGGCTCTGTCCGCTCCGTTCCCCCAGTTCAAGGTCATGCCCACCGGCGGCATCAGTCTCAAGAACCTCAAGGACTACATCTCCGCACCTGTCATCGCGGCCTGCGGCGGCAGCTACATGGTCACCGCCGACCTCATCGACAACAACAAGTGGGATGAGATCACGGACCTGTGCAAGAAGTCCAGAGAGATCGTCGAAGAAGCGCGTAAATAATCGTTTATAAAGTATCTGTTATATATTTTTAGGAGGATTGATTATCATGGAACTGAATCTGCGTCCGAAAGAAGAATGCCGTTTTGACGCCGTATCTCTCGGCGAAGTCATGCTCCGCCTGGACCCGGGCGAGGGCCGCATCCGCACCGCCCGTTCCTTCCGCGCATGGGAAGGCGGCGGCGAGTACAACGTCATCCGCGGCCTGCACAAGTGCTTCGGCATGGATACCGCCGTCATCACCGCCTTCGCCGACAACGAGGTCGGCAAGCTGATGCGCGACTTCATCGAGCAGGGCGGCGTGAACACCGATCTCATCTACTGGAAGAAGACCGACGGTATCGGCCGCATCTGCCGCAACGGCATCAACTTCACCGAGCGCGGCTTCGGCATCCGCGGCGCTGTCGGCTGCTCCGACCGTGCCAACACCGCCATCTCCCAGGCCACTCCCGCCGACTTCGACTTTGAGTACATCTTCGGCAAGCTGGGCGTGCGCTGGCTGCACACCGGCGGCATCTACGCTGCCCTGTCCGAGCAGGCCTGCGAGACCGTTATCGCCGCCTGCAAGGCCGCCAAGAAGTACGGCACCGTCGTTTCCTACGACCTCAACTACCGCCCCTCCATGTGGAGCGCCATCGGCGGCCTGGACAAGGCCCGCGAGGTCAACCGTGAGGTCGCCAAGTACGTCGACGTCATGATCGGCAACGAGGAAGACTTCACCGCCTGCCTCGGTTTCGAGATCGAGGGCAACGACGCAAACCTCAAGGAGCTCAACATCGACGGCTACAAGAAGATGATCGGCAAGGCCGCCGAGACCTACCCCAACTTCAAGGTCGTTGCCACCACCCTGCGCACCGTCAAGACCGCCACGGTCAACGACTGGAAGGCCATCTGCTGGGCAGACGGCGAGATCTACCAGTCCAAGGAGTATAACGGCCTGGAGATCATGGACCGCGTCGGCGGCGGCGACTCCTTCGCCTCCGGCCTTGTCTACGGCCTCATGACCACCGGCGACGCCGAGAAGGCCGTCAACTATGGCGCAGCCCACGGCGCACTCGCCATGACCACCCCGGGCGACACCTCCATGGCTTCCGTCAATGAGGTCGAAGCCATCATGGGCGGCGCCGGCGCACGCGTAAAGCGCTGATATGGAGCACCGGAATCCTCTCCTGCCGGAAGTTTCCGCGCAGAAGTTTATCACCTTCGGCGAGATCATGCTTCGCCTGACACCGCCGAACTACGAGAAGATCCGGGTCGCCACCAGCTTTGAGGCAAGCTACGGCGGGAGCGAGGCAAACATCGCTCTCGCCCTGGCAAACCTGGGCATCGACAGCACCTTCTTTTCTGTCGTGCCCAATAACTCTCTGGGCAAGAGTGCCGTGCGCATGCTTCGCTCCAACGATGTGCACTGCACGCCCGTGATCCTCTCCACCCCGGAGGAGACCCCGACCCACCGTCTCGGCACCTACTATCTGGAGACCGGCTACGGCATCCGCCCCAGCAAGGTGATTTATGACCGCAAGCACAGCGCCATCACGGAGTACGACTTCTCCAAGGTCGATCTGGACGCGCTGCTGCGCGGCTTTGACTGGCTGCACTTAAGCGGCATTACCCCCGCCCTGTCTCCGAGCTGCGCGGACTTCATACTCGAGTGCATCAAAAAAGCCAAGGAACTGGGCCTTACCGTCAGTTTTGACGGCAACTTCCGCTCCCGCCTCTGGACCTGGGATGAGGCCCGCGACTTCTGCACCCAGTGCCTGCCCTATGTGGACGTGCTTTTCGGCATCGAGCCCTACCATCTCTGGCGGGACGAGGAGGACCACACCAAGGGCGACCTCAAGGACGGTGTTCCCCTCCAGCCCAGCTATGAGCAGCAGGACGAGATCTTCCAGGCCTTTGTGCAGCGCTGGCCGAATCTCAAGTGCATTGCCCGCCATGTGCGCTATGCCCACTCCGGCAGCGAAAACAGCCTCATGGCCTACATGTGGTATCAGGGCCACACTTTTGAAAGCAAGCTCTTCACCTTCAACATCCTCGACCGTGTGGGCGGCGGCGACGCGTTCGCAAGCGGCCTCATTTACGCGATGATGAATAACTACAAGGCCATGGAGATGGTCAATTTCGCCGTGGCGAGCTCTGTTTTGAAGCACACCATCCACGGCGACGCCAACATCACCGACGATGCCGAGAGCATTCGCGCGCTGATGAATATGGACTACGATATCAAGAGGTGAGCAAATGAAAGAATTCATGGATAAGGACTTTTTGCTCGAGACCGAGACTGCCCGGCACCTGTATCACGACTATGCCGCATCCCAGCCCCTGTCCGACTACCACTGCCACATCTCTCCCCGCGAGATCTACGAAAACCGCCGCTTCAATAACCTGGTCGAAGTCTGGCTCGGCGGCAGGAACCCCGACGGCAGCTACTTCGGCGACCACTACAAGTGGCGCGTCATGCGCTCCAACGGCGTGAGCGAGGACTATGTCACCGGCGACAAGCCCGCCTACGAGCGTTACCTGAAGTTTGTCGAGGCTCTGCAGATGGCCATCGGCAACCCCATGTACCACTGGTGCAACCTCGAGCTCAGGCAGTTCTTCGGCTTCAACAAGCCCCTGACCCCCGAGACCGCCAAGGAAGCCTGGGACTTCTGCAACGAAAAGCTGCAGAACGATCCCACCCTCACCGTGCGCGGCATCATCGAGAAGGCAAACGTCGCCTTCATCGGCACCACCGACGATCCCATCGACTCCCTTGAGTGGCATGAGAAGATCGCGGCCGACCCTACCATCAAGGTCAAGGTCTGCCCCTCCTTCCGCCCCGACAAGGCCATCAATATCAATAAACCCGGCTTCGCCGAATACATCGGCAAGCTCGCCGCTTCCGTGGGCAAGAAGGAGCTCAAGACCGTGGATGAGGTCTGCGACGCGCTCGTTGAGCGCCTGGAGTTCTTCGCCAAGCTCGGCTGCCGCGCAAGCGACCACGGCCTGGATTACATCCCCTTCCGTCCGGCGCCTGCCGAGGAAGTCCAGGCTGCCTACGCCAAGGCCATGGCGGGCGGCGAGGTGAGCGTGGAAGAAGCAGAGAAATACCAGACCGCGATCCTCCTGTGCCTGGGCCGCGCCTACCACCGCCTTAACATTGCCATGCAGTTGCACTACTCCTGCTACCGCAACGCCAACGAGCGCATCTACTCCAAGCTCGGCCCCGACACCGGCGTGGACATGATCGCCCAGACCACCTGCGGTGCGGACATCGCCCGCTTCCTCTCCGCCCTCGATATGACCGGCGAGTGCCCGAAGACCATTCTCTACTCCCTCAACGGCGTGGACAATGACATGCTGGCCACCATGTGCGGCTGCTTCCAGGGCGACGAGATCCCCGGAAAGATCCAGCTCGGCTCTGCCTGGTGGTTCATGGACACCAAGAGCGGCATGGAAAACCAGATGCGTTCGCTTGCAAACCTCGGCCTGCTCGGCAACTTCGTCGGCATGCTGACCGACTCCCGTTCCTTCCTGAGCTATGCCCGCCACGACTATTTCCGCCGCATCCTCTGCAACCTGATCGGCAACTGGGTCGAAAACGGCGAGTACCCCAACAACGACGCGTATCTCAAGCGCATCGTCGAAGGCGTGAGCTTCAAAAATGCCGAGCGCTACTTCGGCCTGTAATTCCCAATACTTTGCACCGTCATGACTTCGCGTCAGCGAAGGATCTTTCCCTCAATTCAGCAGAGAAGAAAAGATTCTTCGCTTCGCTCAGAATGACTGATTTAAATGAATGTCGTATTGCATTCAAGATCACCTTATTTTTTATTGAAAGAGGTAGATTATCATGGACAGATTATCATATAAGACCCTGGAGAAGCTGGGCTACGACGGCTACCTGCTCAAGGACGCGCCCGAGCGCATATTCCAGTTTGGCGAGGGCAACTTCCTGCGCGCCTTCGTGGAAGACTTTATCGACCAGATGAACGAGAAAGCCGGCTTTAATTCCAAGGTTGTCGTCTGCCAGCCCCGCGGCGGCCATCCCGACGCTGCCGACCGCTTCCAGGAGCAGGACGGGCTCTACACCCTGATCCTCCGCGGCCGCGACAACGGCAAGCCCGTCGAGCGCACCCGCGTCATCTCCTGCGTCTCCCGCTGCCTCGACCCCAAGCGCGACTGGGCCAAGATGCTCGAGTGCATGCACAATCCCGACATGCGCTTCATCGTCTCCAACACCACCGAGGCCGGCATCGCCTTTGATCCCGCCTGCAAGAAGGACGACGCTCCTCCCTCCAGCTTCCCCGCCAAGCTTACCGCCATGCTCTACGAGCGCTGGAAGACCGGCATGAAGGGCTTCATCATCCTCTCCTGCGAGCTCATTGACCACAACGGCGACGAGCTCAAGCGCTGCGTCAATGAGTACATCGAGCTCTGGGGCCTCGAGGACGAGTTCTGCCAGTGGGCAAACAACGAGAACATCTTCTGCTCCACCCTGGTCGACCGCATCGTCACCGGCGGCGCGAAGGCCGAGGCTCCCTCCCTGTGGGAGAAGTGGGGCTACGAGGATCAGCTCATCGACACCGGCGAGGTCTTTGCCGCCTGGGTCATCGAGGGGCCCCAGTCCATCAAGGACGAGTTCCCGTTTGAGAAGGCGGGCCTGCCCATCCAGGTCGTCGACGACGTGACCCCCTACAAGCAGCGCAAGGTCCGCATCCTCAACGGCGCGCACACCTCCATGGTTCTGGGCGCGTATCTGGCGGGCAAGAACATCGTGCGCGACTGCATGCAGGACGCCACCATCCGCGCTTACCTCAACAAGGCCATGTTCGAAGAGATCATCCCCACCCTCGACCTGCCGCGCGACGAGCTGGAGAGCTTTGCCGCCTCCGTCATCGACCGCTTCGATAACCCCTACATCGACCATCAGCTCCTGAGCATCGCGCTCAACTCCGCTTCCAAGTGGAAAGCCCGCGTCATGCCCAGCGTCACTGAGTACGTCAAGCGCGAAGGCAAGCTGCCCAAGTGCCTGACCTTCTCCATCGCTGCCTTCATCGCCTTCTACCACCAGGGCGTGAGAAACGGCGAGGCCTACGAAGTGAGCGACGATCCCTGGGTCCTCGCCTTCTTCGAGGATCACAAGCACGACGACGCCAAGGCCCTGGCCCACGCTGTCGTGAACAATGACGCACTCTGGGACGGTGAGCTCAACAAGCTGCCCGGTTTTGAGGAAGCTGTCGCCGCCGACCTCGAGCACATCGAGAAGGTCGGCATGTACAAGGCCATGGAGGAATGCCTCGAATGAAAGGAATCCGTATCCACCCCGACGACAACGTCGCCGTGGCGCTGGAGGATCTCCGCAGGGGCGAAACGCTGACGCTCGATACAGTCAGTGTGACCGCAATCGAAGATATCGCGCGGGGCCATAAAATCGCCCTGCGCGATATCAAGGAGGGCGAGCCGGTCGTCAAGTACGGCAACCCCATCGGTCTTGCCAAGGCGGACATCCCCGCAGGCGCCTGGGCCCATGTACACAATGTACGCACTGGCCTGAGCGAATCCGCGGATTATACCTATGACCACAAGGTCTATGACAAGCCCAAAGTCAGCCCCCGCACCTTCATGGGCTACCGCCGCGAAGACGGCCGCGCCGCCGTGCGCAACGAACTCTGGATCATCCCGACCGTCGGCTGCGTCAACAGCATTGCCGCACGCCTCGTGCAGGAAAACCAGCACCTGGTCAAGGGCAGCATCGACGGTCTCTATACCTTCGCCCACCCCTACGGCTGCAGCCAGATGGGCAGCGACCATGCCCAGACCCGCAAGCTCCTTGCAGCCCTGGTGCGTCACCCCAACGCGGGCGGCGTGCTGGTGCTGAGCCTCGGCTGCGAAAACCTCACCCATGACCAGTTCGTGGAAGAACTGGGCGAGTGGGACGATAAGCGCGTCAAGTTCCTGACCTGCCAGCAGGTGGAGGACGAGTTCGAAGCGGGCGCAAAACTGTTGGAAGAGCTGGCTGAATACGCCTCCCAGTTCAAGAGGGAAGAGCTCCCCGCCTCGGAGCTTGTTGTCGGCATGAAGTGCGGCGGCTCGGACGGTCTGAGCGGCATCACCGCCAACCCCACCGTCGGCCGCTTCTCCGACCGTCTCACCGCTCTCGGCGGCTCCACGGTCCTGACCGAGGTGCCCGAGATGTTCGGCGCCGAGAACATCCTCTTCTCCCGCTGCATGGATGAAGAAGTGTTCAACAAGGCTGTCCGCATGGTCAACAACTTCAAGGAGTACTTTGTCAGCCACGGCCAGGTGGTCTATGAAAACCCCAGCCCCGGCAACAAGGCCGGCGGCATCACCACGCTGGAGGACAAGTCCTGCGGCTGCGTGCAGAAGGGCGGCAGCGCCCAGATCGTGGACGTGCTGGAGTATGCCGAGCCTGTGCGCAAGAAGGGCCTGAACCTCCTGTCCGGTCCGGGCAACGACCTGGTTTCCGCAACGGATCTCACCGCCGCGGGCGCCCACATCATCCTCTTCACCACCGGGCGCGGCACCCCCTTCGGCGCCCCGGCCCCCACGGTGAAAATCTCCACGAACACCGCTCTCTATGAAAAGAAAGGCAACTGGATCGACTTTAACGCCGGTACGGTCGCCCAGGGCGAGGATCTCGACCACGCGGGCGACCGGCTCCTGGACTTCGTGCTCGAGATCGCCAGCGGCAAGAAGACCCATGCCGAAGAGCGCGGCGCAAGAGAGATCGCTATATTCAAAGACGGAGTGACACTTTGACTTCTGTTTGTCATCCTGAGCGTCAGCGAAGGATCTTGACAGATTCTTCGTTTTGCTCAGAATGACAGGATTTGTACGTAACATTGTAATAGAAGGAGAACGAACATGGCATTACATGTCATGGAGGAAGCCAACCGCTGTCTGGGCTGCAAAAAGCCGAGATGCCGCGAGGGCTGCCCGATCCATACCAATATCCCGGAGGTTATCCGGCTCTTGAAGGACGGAAAGCTGAGCGACGCGGGCTGGATGCTTTTTGAGAACAATCCGCTCACCACCGTCTGCTCCATCGTCTGCAATCACGAAAAGCAGTGCGAGGGGCACTGCATCCGCGGTATCAAGGATGTGCCGGTGCATTTCTCCATCATCGAAAACTACATTTCCACCACCTATGCAAACCAGATGAAGGCCGGTCCCGCCCCGTCCAACGGGCGCAAGGTCGCCATCATCGGCGCGGGCCCCTCGGGTCTGACCATCGCCATCATCCTGGCTCGCTACGGCTATGATGTCACGATCTTTGACAGCAAGGACAAGATCGGCGGCGTCATGCGCTACGGCATCCCGGACTTCCGTCTCCCCGACTCCGTGCTCGACGATATCGCCTACCGCCACCTGGAGCTCAAGGGCATCAAGTTCCGCCCCAACACCACCATCGGCGGCGCGATCAGCCTGGACGATCTGTTCCGTGACGGCTATCAGAGCATCTTTGTCGGCGCCGGTCTCTGGCGTCCGAAGACCCTGCATATCAAGGGCGAGACCCTGGGCCATGTGGCCTTCGCCATCAACTACCTGGCAAGCCCCAAGGCCTTCCACATGGGTGAGCGCGTCATCGTCATCGGCTCCGGCAACTCCGCCATGGACTGCGCCAGAACCGCCATCCGCCAGGGCGCGCACTATGTCACGGTCTTTAACCGCCGCGACAAGATCGCCGCCAGCGACTACGAGGCCAGCTACGCAAAGCTCGAGGGCGTGGAGTTTGAGATGATGAAGTCCCCCGTGGAGATCCTCGACGACGGCGTTGTCTTCGCCGACAACGAGTTTGACGAAGAGGGCAAGCTGCATCCGGTTCCGGGTTCTGAAAAGATCTATCCCTGCACCGGCGTGATTGTCGCCGTCAGCCAGGAGCTCGGCAGCAACATCATCAATACCACCAAGGGCCTGGAGAAGGAGCGCAGCGGCATGATCACCGTCGACGAAGAGGGCCACACCTCCCGTCCCGGCGTGTTCGCGGCGGGCGACGTGGCCCACGGTGCGAGCACCGTCGTGCACGCGGTCGCCACCGGCAAGCAGGTGGCCGAGGCCATGCATGCCTACATGCAGTCCCTGCCCATGCCCGAGCCCTCCCCCTACGCGAACGCCCCGAAGGTGGAGGCCGTGGAGGCCAGCGTCATGTCCGAACAGGTGATCGGATAACGGCAAATACTTTATCTCCGGCGGCGGATGATGAGTCCGCCGCCGGTTCCATGAGAAGGGGAGTACAGAATGAAACTTATCAACATGCTCGTGAACGGTCAGCTCCACCTCGGCCTTGTGACGGATCGGGGGGTGATCGATGTCACGGAACTGGAAATGAAGATCGACACCAAAGCACCCCAGAGCATGATGGAGGCGATCCGCATGGGGCGCGAAAACGCTCTGCCGTCTTTGCAGGAGGTGCAGGTGCTGGCTAAGACCTATCTTTCGGAGGATGAGATCACCTACGCCCCGGCGGTGGACAGCCCGTCCAAGATTCTCTGTGCGGGTGTCAACTACCGTGCCCATATCGAGGAGACCCGCGGCAGCTTTGACCCTGCAGCCGTACCCACAATTTTCGCAAAATTCAACAACACGCTTGCACCCCACAAAGGGATCGTAAGGCGTAACCGCAACTCCCAAAAGCACGACTATGAAGCGGAGATCGCCGTTGTCATCGGCAAGCGGGCAGCCTATGTGAAACCGGAGAATGCGGAGGCGTATATCTTCGGCTATACGCTGGCAAACGACATCAGCGCCCGTGATCTGCAAAAGGCGACGAGCCAGTGGATTCCAGGCAAAACCTGCGACACCTTCTGCCCGCTGGGACCATGCATCGTGACGGCCGACGTGCTGAAATACGATGCCATGCACATCACGGGCTATAAAAACGGCGAACAGCGCCAGGAGGGCTGGAGCACGGACATGATCCACAATATCCCGCAGCTTGTGAGTTTTCTGTCCGGCTGCTGCACGCTGGAGCCCGGCGACGTGATTCTAACCGGTACACCCTCCGGGGTCATCCTCGGCAGACCCGAAGGTATGCAGGACTGGCTTCAGCCGGGTGATGTGCTCACCGTCCGCGAGGACACCATCGGCGAGCTGACCGTAACGGTGGAGGAGTGATACTATCCCCTAATAGGAATCTGACAGTCCTTCCGGCAGGAATTGTGCCATACTGCGTTGGCTTTCTTGACCATATATCTCCATTATGCTCTGCGAAAGCCGCCTTGTCTGGCGCAATTCCTGCTCGAAATGCCATGGCAGCTTTCTATCAGGAAATAGTATGCACGCGTTTGGAGCACAGACGGGCCGCACAAAATGTGCGACCCGAAAATTTTATGTAAACATTTTTCCGAAAAGATTTCTTTTCCATTGCTTTTACCCGGTAGAGTGTGGTACAATCAACGTGGAAAAATTTCTCCACCCAAAACAAACCGGGGACGGGCAGGTTTCATGTATTTGCACCGCCCATCTTCACCGCATACGAGGAGGATAACGATCCATGAAAAAAAGAATCTTTTCAGTTTTGCTGGCAGCGCTTCTGATGCTGAGTCTCAGCGCGTGCAACCTGCCGATGCCGAGCTTCCTGGGCGGCAACAAGCCCGCCCCCACGCCCGAACCGATGCCGACGCCCACTTATGCGCCCAGCGTCCCCACCATGGCGCCGACGCCTGTTCCGACGCCTGTGCCGACCCTGCCGCCTACCCCGGCGCCCACGCCCACTCCGGCACCCACACCGACCCCGGCCCCCACGCCCGAGCCGACGCCTACTCCGGCCCCCACGCCCATGGCGCCCGCGCCCGTGATCAGCAAGCAGCCGACCGGCGAGTCCCATTACATCGGTGACAGCGCGCTGTTCATCGCAAACGCGGATACCTGGACCTCCATCACATGGACGGCGGTAGCGCCCAACGGCATGGAAGGGGATATGGACATGTTCCGCAGCGCCTTCCCCGGCTGCACGGTCACCGGCGATACGACCGGCTCTCTCACCATCGGCAACATCAGCGAGGGCATGACCGGCTACAGCTTCTACTGCACCTTCTATAACTACGGCGCATCCTCCCGCACCAACAGTGCGACGCTGCGCGTGCTCGGCGCAAAAGCTCAGACCAACACCGCAAACAACGGCGCGGCCGTGGCCTACATTAATTGCCCGGTCTGCGGCAGCACGATTCCTGCCAATACTGCCGTCTGCCCCAACTGCGGCGAGTTCATCAATGACAGTGGATATGTTCAGCTCCCCAATGGAGTCAGAGTTGTCCCGGACGGAGAGGGCGGCTATGTAGCTTTCGATGCCGATGGAAACATAGTGGACAGCGGCACATTCTGAGAGACAGCATAAACAATTGAAGGATGATTCTCAATGAGAAAAAAAATCCTGTGCATACTGCTGGCGTTTGTTGTGATACTGACGCTTTCAGCATGCATAAAGAAAACTGCATCTGACCCGACCCCGGCCCCCACGGCTTCCGCGGCGCCGGGCCAGGTTGCGGACGCGATCCCCAACGCAGTCCTGAACGCCACCTCGACGCCTGCTCCCATACCGGACCTTACGCCGAGGCCGACGCGTTCGCCCGCGCCTGAGACTCCCATGCCGCTGTCAAGCGCCGCACCAAAGCCGTCCGCTTCGTCGGAGCCTGCCCCTTCGGCCACACCGGCGGCGGTCGCCGCGGCGCAGAATGAAGGGCCGACCATCATCAAGCAGCCCAAGGCTGAGGGCCACTATATCGGAGAGAGCGCCGTGTTCACCGCCGAAGCGCGCAACTGGACGAACATTGTGTGGACGGCGGTATCGCCCAGCGGTCGTGAGGTCGATCTGGGGACCTTTCGCAAGACCTTCCCGGACTGCACTGTCCTCGGTGGAGCAGAAAGCACCCTCACGATCACAAACGTCAACATCGACATGAACGGTTGGAGCTTCTACTGCACCTTCAAAAATGAGCGCGGCGAGAACAGGACCGACAGCGCGCGTCTCCGGGTCCGGGACCCTAACAGCGACACTTCCTCAAGCAGCTCCGGCACCGCCGTGACGACCAAATCAAAGCGGCTGCGCTGCCCGGACTGCGGCTCGGAGGTCCCGCGCGACCTGCTCAACTGCCCATACTGCGGTGCTGAGATCTATACGAAAAACGAGTATGCCTATGTAAATCAGGATCAGACCGGCGACATCTTTTATATGGACAACACCGGCGTCATGTATTACAACAACGCAGACCGCACCAGCACCTATATGGACACCAACACCAACTACACAGTCTTTAATGACAGCGGCCTTATCCACTCCGGCAACGTGAAGGAGGAGGAGAAAAAGGCAGAGGAAGAAGCCAGGCTGAACGCTCTCCTTTCTGGAGATGCCAGTGTCATCTTTGATATGATGGAGGCAGAGGAATAGCCCGGCGACTTCGACACATAAAGCAAAATATAGATAAAGGAGAGTAAAAATGGATTTTAACACAATACTAAACTATGCACTCAGTTGTGTAACCGAGAAATATGCCACTTTTACAGGCCGCGCAAGACGTGCGGAGTACTGGAGCTTCACACTTTGCACCAGTGTGATCTCACTGGTCCTGGGCCTGCTTTACCAGGTGACCGGTTCCAGCATCTTCAGCTATGTCTCCTACATCGTATCGCTGGCGCTGCTGGTTCCCGGCATTGCCGTTGCCTGGCGTCGTCTGCATGACATCGGCAAGAAGGGCACCTGGTACTTCCTCAGCTTGATTCCCGTTGTCGGCTGGATCATCCTGATCGTCTGGTTCTGCCAGGAGGGCGTCCGCGGCGATAACGAGTTCGGCCCTGATCCCAAAGCCTGATATACAAAAAAGCACCGACTGTCCCATGACAGCCGGTGCTTTTTCTAAGCGGACAGTCCGTGTCGGAGACCACCCTTCGAATCCCGAAAGGAGTATAGAAAAAAGAATCCCACCGATGGTGGAACTCTTTTTTGGTGACCCGTACGGGACTCCCCGCCTGCGGGCGGGCCGGGGCACGGCTCTGACCTGCTCCCGGCAGGTCATTCACTCCCGTGCCCTTCGAGTCCCGAAGGGAGTATACAAAATAAGGAGCCCCACCAATGGTGGAACTCCTTATTTTGGTGACCCGTACGGGACTCGAACCCATGTTACCGCCGTGAAAGGGCGGTGTCTTAACCACTTGACCAACGGGCCATATAAAAGGCGCAGCAAGCGCTGCGCCTTATTGGTAGCGGCACCTGGATTCGAACCGGGGACACTTCGGGTATGAACCGAATGCTCTGGCCAACTGAGCTATGCCGCCATTGCTATGTGAACAGCATAAGAAATATACCAGATTTGACCCGCCTTGTCAACACCAAACGAAAAATATTTTTCGCTTTTTTGAAAAAATGAAAAGTTCCTCTTGAAATCACAGGAGGGATGTGGTAATATAAATAAGCTTTTGGAGGGTTAGCTCAGCTGGTTAGAGCGTCCGCCTCACACGCGGAAGGTCGACGGTTCGAGTCCGCCACTCTCCACCATGATAAAGAGCCTTTTGACCGTCAGGCAAAAGGCTCTTTTTTAATGAAGCCGCCCTTAAAGGGGGATGATAAAGGAATGACAAAACAGGAAGCATACGGGAAGAATACATGAGAGGTTTTGCATCATGAAAATTCTCTGTTACGGAGACTCCAATACCTACGGTTATGATGGGACGGACCCCTTTGGGGGGCGGCTGCCCGAGGATGCGCGCTGGCCTGAGCTGCTCGGCAGAAGCCTCGGCTGCGAATGTCTCAACTGCGGTCTCAACGGTCGGCGCGTGCCGCGCTTCCCGCGCAGTATCGAAGCGGACCTGAGGCTCCTGTCCCGGGCGAGGGAGGGCGACCTCATCATTGTCATGCTCGGCACCAACGATCTTTTATGCGGAGCAGGACCGGAGGAGACCGCGGAGCATATGCGGTACTTTCTGGAAAAGCTGAAAGAGGCAAGGCTCGGCTGTGCGCTGCTGCTCACGGCCCCGCCGCCCGCCGCAACAGACGGTAAAGACCTTTCTCCCGCCTTCTGGGAGCTTGCCGGGGCCTACAGCGAAGCGGCGCGGGAGCTCGGCATTTGCTTTGCGGACACGACACACTGGCAAATCCCCACCGTCGGGGACGGCGTGCATTTTTCCGAGCGGGGTCACAGACTTTTTGCGCTCAAGATGGGCCAGACGATCCGCATGCTCATGGCGTAAAGCGCTTTGCTTTATGATTACTTCGGACAAACCCGCATAATAAAAAAGACATCCGATCGGATGTCTTTTTTTGGAGGCGCCACCCGGACTTGAACCGGGGGTCAGGGATTTGCAGTCCCGTGCCTTACCACTTGGCTATGGCGCCGGATATGAGATTTGCGGACGCGGAAGCGTCCGCAAATCCTTTTGTTGGAGCGGCTTACGAGGCTCGAACTCGCTACCTCCACCTTGGCAAGGTGGCGCTCTACCGGATGAGCTAAAGCCGCACATGGTGCCTCAGGCCAGAGTCGAACTGGCGACACGCGGATTTTCAGTCCGCTGCTCTACCTACTGAGCTACCGAGGCAAATCCTGTGAGTGGGAAAGCATGGTGGGAACAACTGGACTCGAACCAGTGACCCCCTGCTTGTAAGGCAGGTGCTCTAACCAGCTGAGCTATGCTCCCGTGTCACAGCTCAGTTATAATACTAAATTAATCCGGTTTTGTCAAGAAGTTTTTTCGCTTTTCTCAATTGGATTTGAAGGGATATTTATTCTTGCGTCAGCTTTCAAAAAATGGTATAATTAACTAAATATACATACAGGAGGTAACGCGTTGCATGAAACACATACACAGAGCTGCCATACTCACGATTTTGCTGCTCATCGCGGTTTTCTGCCTCAGCGCGCCGGCCTGGGCCAATGTCTGGACGCCGAAGTCGCTCAAGGAGATCGGGGACGAAGCCTTTATGGGCGTACCGATGCAGAAAAACTATGCGGTCCGAACCGGTATCGAAACGATCGGCGCCCGCGCTTTTGTGAATACCGGGGTAGAGCTGGTCTGGCTGCCGAATACACTCAAGTACATCGCACCTGACGCCTTTGACAAGACGGCAGGCTTTGTCTGCTCACCCGGCACCTATGCCGAGCAGTGGTGCCGAGATAACGGTTATGACTATGACTACATCAAGCCCTATCTCAGTGTTGACAAGAAAAATCTGCATTACGGCGAGACCGCAACTTTAACGGCAGATCCCGTCTTTGGCAAGGAGCCTACGTCATACATCTGGGAGACTCGGGGGCGTGAGCGGTACTGGTCCGTTGTCGAGGGAGAGACCGGGCCGATCCTGCGCTATACCAACACGGAGGAAGACGGCTATATCAAGTTCCGCGTCTCCTGCGTATGGGACGATGTGTGCTCTGTCCCCAGCGATCTGGAAAGCATTTTCCGCTACAGCAACAAAATCACCTTTGATACAGAAAAGTGCAAAGCCCTGAGCGGCGACGCCGTGTATCTGGAATGGAACTCGATGGGCAGCGACGCTGATTATAAGCTGTATCAGTGGAAGCCCGACGAACAGAAGCCGGATGACGGAGAATGGACATGGATCGACTCCTTTAAAGGCACGCGGTACTGCACGGTCTACGGTCTGGAGAAAAACACGGAGTACAGCTTCTATCTCAGCATCCCGCAGGAAAACAGCGACGATGAGAGAATCGTCTCCGAGCCTATCACCATCACTACCGGGGATGATGAGACCAGCCTTAATATGCAAGAATTCTATCTCGACGGGCAAGCGCTCTATATGACCTGGCTGCCCATCGAAGGCGCCCGGTATGACATATACTATGGTAACACTAAGGACAATCTGAAAATCTGGGCAAGCAACCGTTGGAGAACGGATTATCAGATGTACGATTTCCCGCTGAATCAGACAAGGTACGTACAGGTTCGGGCCCGTATCCCCAACACGAATTACGAATTCTGGGGACCGGTCCGGGCGGTCACACCCACAGAGGAAGGTCCCAAGCTGACCCTCGATCCCGTCGCCTATAATAGCGACGTCGCAAACGTGAGCTGGAAGCTGCTGCCCGGCTGCACCTATGATGTGTACCTGCACGCAGAAGGTGTAGAAAAGACTCTTATAGAAGAAAAAACAGACAGGAACTATCTGGACATCGGCGGTTTAAAGCCCGGGGATAAGTGGTATGTCAGTGTGACGGCCAAATTCGGCAAATGGAGCACCACAAGCGCCGAGGCGGAGATCTGCGTTGATCCTCTGGACGAGGTGGTATACCGCGCCCTGCTCATCGGCGAGGCGACCTTCGACGGCAAAATGAACGCGCCGCGCAACTACGGCAATGTGGAGCGTCTGTCAGTGATGCTTGACAATGTGAAGACTCCCGACGGAACTTATTATTCCTATGTCCGCCGCAAAGATCTGAGCCGAGATGGAATACTCGCAGCCATCACGGAGACGTTTTCTGAAGCGGATGATAACGATGTTTCCCTCTTCTTCATCTCTACCCATGGCAATGTCAGCAAGGTCGGCCGTTATGCCGGAGCGCTGTGCACGGTGGAGACGCCGACGAAATTCGGGTTACTTCTGCAGGAGGAACTGCGTGACGCTCTGCAGAAGATCAAGGGCACCAAGATCGTGTGGTTATCCGCCTGCGGCACAGGTGCTGGCGTTTATGACTTTGAGCATCCGGAGGAGGAGAACTACGCCGATCCCTACTACGGTGAATATGACGAGGACGAGTGGGACGGCTGGCCCATCTATGAGTTCGACAATGGGGGAGACGACTTCTACCTCGGCGATGACGCGGCCTTTGACACAGGCGAGCTCCGCCAGCCCGATTTCCAGGTGTTGACCGCCGCCCGCTACCGTTATGTCGGCTACGGCAATAATGACGAAAACTGCAGCTACTTCGTCAAGTATCTCACAGAGGGTGTTTTTGACCCGAACGAGGGCATGCCCGCGGATCTGGACGGCAACGGAGAGCTAACCCAGCATGAGCTGTTCAGCTACATCAAGTGGCGCGAGGAGGACCCCGAGACCGGTTCAGATCAGGATGTACAGGCCTACCCCGTGAACAGCGATTATGTACTGTTCAAGAAATAAGAAAACGGATGCGGTCTCAAACCGCATCCGTTTTTGACTGTGAAGCCTTTAATTGTATCAGCTCCGCAGGACTGAAGCTGTATTCCCTGTCGCAGAACTGGCAGGACACGGAGATGTCCTTCCCGTCGTCGATGATCTCCTGCAGCTCGCTCGGGTCAATGACGGTCAGCGCCTGCTCCACCCGCTCCCGGCTGCAATAGCAGCGGTACTCCACCAGGTACTCGCCCACGGTATGCCAGTCAAAGCCCTTGAGCACCTGAGTAAACAGCGCCTCGGCACCGTCCTCGTTCAAAACGGTAGTGAGCTGGTCCATCATGAAGATGTTCTCCTCCAGCTTGCCGATGAGCTCTTCGTCTGCGCCGGGCATGAGCTGCACCACAAAGCCGCCGGCGGCGAGGATCGTGCGGTCGATGTTTACCAGCACCCCCAGTGCGCAGGCGGAGGGCACCTGTTCGCTCTCTGTGAGATAGGCGGTGAGGTCCTCGGCGATCTCGCCGCTGACAAGCTCCACCGAACCGATGTAAGGTTCACGCATGCCGAGATCACGGCTCACGGTGAGCATGCCGTCCCGGCCGACCGCGCCGCCCACATCCAGCTTGCCGTCCAGCCGCAGGGGCAGATCGCAGCGCGGGTTTTCCACATAACCGCGCACATTGCCCTCGTGGTCCGACACTGCCACGATGCTGCCCATCGGCCCGCCGCCGTTGATGCGGATGGTGAGGCTGGCCTTCTCCTCCTTCATGGCCTGGCCCAAAAGGGAGGCGCCGCACAGCGTCCGCCCCAGGGCGGCGCAGGCGGTGGGGGAGAGCTTGTGAATCTGCCGTGCCCGTTCCACGGTATCTCTTGCTGTGATCACGGCCATTTTAATGAAACCGTCGGCTGCGGTTGCTCTGATGATTTTATCCATTCTCGTTCCTTCTTGCTATGATATAGAGTCTTCCGGCCTTGCCCTGGGGGCCGTCGCTGCGCGGGCGCACGTTGTTAAAGCCCGCATGCTCCAGCAGGGCAAAAAGCGTCTCGGGGCTGTGGGCATATTCGATGTGCTCCTCTTCGCTCCGTTCCCAGAGCTTTCCGCGCTTCGTGAAAAGATCCATGCCGTAGATCAGCGCGCTTGATTCCTCGTCAAAGTCGGCACGCCACAGACACAGCACGTCCTCCTTCTCGTCGACAAAAATCTGCCCGTCCAGAGAGCGCAGGAAATCCGGCGTGCGGATGTCGAACAGCAGCAGCCCACCGGGCCGGATAAAGAGGAGGAGGCGGCGAAACACCTCCGCCAGCTTTTCGGCGGAGATGTAGTTGAAGCCGTCGAGACAGCAGACCGCGGCATCCACCGTGCCGTAAAGATCCAGCTCTTCCGCGGCCTGGCAGAGAAACAGGGGCGGCACCCGGCAGGGCCCCTGCTTTGCCTGCGCCTGCATCAGCATGTCGACCGAACGGTCCGCCGCGATCATCTCATAGCCGCGCCCGGCAAGCTCCCAGGTCATGGAGCCCGTCCCGCAGCACAGATCGAGCAGCAGGCGAAACTCGCCGCCGTCGGCGGAAAAAACCGACTCGTAAAAATCCGCGATGGCGCTGTAGGGCACATCCCCTGTCAGACTGTCGTACCAAGGGGCGAGGGCGTCGTAACAGCTCACTTGTCCTTCTCCTGCAGGCGCTCGAATACCACCGCATAGCCGCCCTTGCCGTACTGGAGGGAGCGGTTGACGCGGCTGATGGTGGCGCTGGAGGCACCGGTCTGGGCCAGAATGTCGTTATAAATCATCCCCTCGTTGAGGCAGGCGGCAACCTGATAGCGCTGCTCCATGGCCATCAGCTCCGACACCGTGCACAGATCGTCAAAGAAGCGCATGCACTCATCCATGGTTTTCAGGGAGAGAATGGCTTCATACATCTTCTCGTTGCGGGGTTTACGGGATAGTTTGTTCATGTTGTCCTCCGATATAAAAAATGTCATTGTAATCATGTAAGCATTTGGTAATTATACTTTACATCTTTACATTGAAAAAGTAAAGAGAAACTTTGTTAAGAATATTGAAATTCGTGTATGTACCACACAATCCCACTTGCGGTTTTTATCGAGGCATATTATAATAATCCATGTTGAATAAAAGAAGTTTTGCGGAAAGGAGAAGCTATCATGACAGCTGTTTTTCCGGTAAGTATGACTGCGCTCTGGCTCGGGGCGATGATCGCGCTGCTGATCGTGGAGGCTTTGGCGCCGGGGCTTGTGTCCATCTGGTTTGCCCTGGGGGCGCTGGCGGCCATGATTTCCTCCATGCTGGGCGCGCCCTTGTGGCTGCAGCTTGTGTGGTTTTTCCTGGTCTCGGTGGTGAGCCTTCTGCTCACGCGTCCGCTTGCGAAGAAGTATGTAAACGGCCGCGCCGTGCCCACAAATGCCGACATGGCCATCGGGAAGGACTGCGTGGTGACAGAGACCATCGACAACGTCCGCGGCACGGGAGCCGTGAGCGTGGGCGGCAAGATCTGGACCGCCCGCATGGCCTCCCCCGAGGGCAAGGCCGAAAAGGGCACCGTCCTGCGCGCGGTACGCATTGAGGGCGTCAAGCTGATTGTGGAAGAAAAACGTGAAACTGAGGAGGTACACGCATGAATACCAGCATGATTGTTTTGGGCATCGTCGTTCTTGTGGCCGTTTTCATCGCCGTGCGCTGCATCCGCATCGTCCAGCAGGCGCGGGCATACGTCATCGAGTTCCTGGGTGCGTATAAGACGACCTGGAACGTGGGCATCCACTTCAAGCTCCCCTTTGTGGAGCGCATTGCCAAGGTGGTCTCCCTCAAGGAGCAGGTGGCGGACTTCCCGCCCCAGCCCGTCATTACGAAGGACAACGTCACCATGCAGATCGACACCGTTGTCTACTTCCAGATCACCGATCCGCGTCTGTACACCTACGGCATCGAACAGCCCATGCTCGCTATCGAAAACCTCTCCGCCACCACGCTGCGCAACATCATCGGCGACCTGGAGCTGGACCAGTGCCTGACAAGCCGCGACATCATCAACTCCAAGATGCGCTCCATCCTGGACGAGGCGACCGACCCCTGGGGCATCAAGGTCAACCGCGTGGAGCTCAAGAACATCCTGCCGCCCAAGGAGATCCAGAACGCCATGGAGAAGCAGATGAAGGCCGAGCGTGAGCGCCGTGAATCCATCCTGCGCGCCGAGGGCGAAAAGCGCGCAGCCATCCTGGAGGCCGAGGGCGAGAAGGAGTCCGCCATCCTGCGGGCCGACGCCAAGAAGCAGCAGCAGATCCTGGAGGCCGAAGGCCAGGCCGAGGCCATCCTCAAGGTTCAGACCGCGACCGCCGAAGGCATCCGCCTCATCAACGAGGCCGCGCCCTCTGACGCGGTGATCAAGCTCAAGGCCATGGAGGCCTTCTCCAGCGCCGCCAACGGCCAGGCCACCAAGATCATCATTCCCAGCGAGATCCAGAGCGTGGCGGGACTTGCGGCAGGCCTGATGGAATCCGTCAAAGAGACCAAGTAATAAAGTATATAATAAGACCGGCGGCAGCGACCCGCCGGTCTTCCAATGAAAGGAAAAGCAGCTATGACGACCAACGAGAAAGCCCTCGATTTTCTGACGAGACACGGCATGGACCCCGAGAGCATTGATCCCGATGTGTGCATCTACAGAATGCTTGCCGAGATGAAGAGCGGCCTTGCGGGCGAGGCGTGCTCCATGGACATGATCCCCACCTACCTCTCCAACGACGGAGAACTGATGGCCGGTATGCAGGCCGCGGTCATCGACGCGGGCGGCACCAACTTCCGCAGTGCCCTTGTCCGTTTCCAGTCCGGCGGCTATACAGTCACGGACATGATCAAGCGCCACATGCCCGGCACCGAGGCGCCCTGCACCTGGGAGGAGTTTATCCGCTTCACCGCGGACGCCATTGAGCCGCTCATGGACCGGGCGGATGTCATCGGCTTCTGCTTCTCCTATGCCGCGACCATCACCCCCGAGCGGGACGGCCGGGTCATTACCATTGACAAAGAGGTCGTGGTCAACGGCTGCGAGGGGCAGCTGATCGGCGCGTCCCTGATCGCGGAGCTGGAGCGCCGCGGCATCACCGGCAAAAAGATCGTCATCCTCAACGACACCGTGGCGGTGCTGCTGGGCATGGCGGCGGGGCTTGACAAGTCCAAGTACGCGGGCTTCATCGGCCAGGTCAGCGGCACCGGCACCAACACCTGCGTGTCCCTGCCTGTATCTGCTATCGGCAAACTGGGCCTGGAGGGCGACAAAGGCATGATCATTAACCTCGAGTCCGGCAAGTACGACGGTATCCAGGGCGGCGACTTTGACAAGATGCTGGACGCCGAGAGCCACAACCCCGGCCAGAAGCATTTTGAAAAGCTGACCGCAGGCGTGTACCTGGGGGAGATCTGTCACCTGATGCTGAACGCCGCTGCCGACGAGGGCCTTCTGAGCGACGAATGCGCCGAAAAGGTACGCGCCCTGCCGGTGTTTGACTCCGCTGTGATCGACGCCTGGGCCTGCGGCGAGGGCTTTGAGATGCTCGGCGGCAATGAGGACGACCACAGCTTTGCCCAGACCCTGAGCCTTGCCCTGTTCCACCGCTCGGCAAGATGCATGTGCGTCAACCTCCTGGCTCTGGCGGAGCTCATCGGCGGCGGACGGGAAAAGCCGGTCTGCATGCTGGCGGAGGGCTCGCTGGTACAGAAAGGCCGCTGCTACCGCCCCGAGCTTGAGCGCCTGCTGAATCTCTACGGTACGGAAAAGCGCGGCATCACCTGCGAGCTGCATGTCGGCTCGGAGACCACACTGCCCGGCAGCGCCGCGGCGGCACTGCTTAACACATAATTTTCTTGAAGCCCCGGCGCGGGCATGCTATAATATCCCAGATTCTTTGCCAAAACACGGAGTAACTGTATGATAGACTGGTTGACCGGCACGGTTGTCGGGAAAATGTGCGCGACATTCTTTATATCCATGCTTCCCGTTGTGGAGCTTCGCTTCGGCTTGCCCTTCGGTATCGCCCAGGGATTGGAATATCCGCTCGCCCTGATGGCTGCGCTGCTGGGCAACATGGCCCCGGTGCCGTTCATCATTGTCTACATCAAGCGCATCTTTGCCTGGATGCGCATGCACATGCCCCGCATGAACGCGGTGCTCACAAAGCTGGAAGACCGTGCCCATCTCAAGGGCGAGACCGTGGAGAAATACGGACACTGGGGCCTGCTGATTTTTGTGGCGATCCCGCTTCCCGGCACCGGCGCCTGGACGGGCGCGCTGATCGCGGCGCTCCTGAATATCCGCACCGCCAAGGCAGTCCCGGTCATCCTCATCGGCGTCTGTATCGCCGCCGCCATCATGACCCTCGTCACCTACGGCGTGATCCATATTGTCTTATAATCCTACCCCTGAGGCCGCAGCTTCAGGGGCCTTTTTTTATCAAACGCGGACAAAGGACATTGACGGGCGCGGAAATCCTGCTACAATAGAGTCAGGCAAAAAACGTATAAAAAGGAGTGTGCGAATATGAAAAAGGATATACTCGTTCTGCTGCCCACAGAGGCCAGGCACAGAGAGAAGCTGGAGGCGGCAGGCGCGGGCTGCCGCTTTACATACAGCAGACCCGACGAGGTGAGCTTTGAGCAGATACAGGCGGCAAATGTCATTATCGGCCAGCCGAAGCCGGACATGCTCCGGGCGTCCGAGAACCTCGAGTGGCTGCAGACCGCTTCCGCCGGGGTAGACCCCTATATCGTGCCGGGGGTGCTCGCTGCGAAAACCGTGCTCACCAACGCAACCGGCGCCTACAGCAAGGCGGTTTCGGAGCACGCCTTCGCCCTGACGCTGATGCTGATTAAGAAGCTGCACCTGTACCGGGACGAGCAGCTGAAAAATCACTGGAGCGACCGCGGCACCGTCACGTCCCTCTCCGACAGTACCGTCGTGGTCGTCGGGCTCGGGGACATCGGCCGGGCTTACGCACGCATGGTCAAAGCAATGGGCGCATATGTGATCGGCGTCAAGCGGCGCGGCGGCGCCTGCCCGGACTATGTGGACGAGCTCGTGCTGACACAGGACATTGACAGCATTTTGCCGCGTGCGGACGTTATCATGTCGGTGCTGCCGAATACCGCCGAGACCCGTTACCTGTATACGGACGAACGCTTTGACAAAATGAAGGACAGCGCCGTTTTCGTCAACTGCGGGCGCGGCAATGCCGTCTCGGCCGAGGTGCTGTACCGGGCACTCAAGGAGCATAAGATCAGCGCCGCGGCCGTCGACGTTGTCGAGGCGGAGCCGCTGCCCGCCGACAGCCCCCTCTGGGGTTTGGAAAACCTTGTCATTACGCCGCATATCTCGGGCTTCTTCCACCTGCCGGAGACCTTCGAGCGCATTGTCGATATCGCGGCGGGCAACCTCGCGGCCTATCTCGCGGGGAAGGAGCTGCGCAACGTGGTCGATTTTGCGACCGGATACGCAAAATAAGCGCATCGATCCCGTCAGCACGGCCCGGTGCCGAAACACTTGCGAATGTCCTGAGATAAGGGTATAATCTCTGCATTACCAGATTACAGGAGGAAACGACACAATGCTCAGGAGAAAACACTTTTCAAAGATATCCACAGCTCTTGTACTGGCCTTGCTGACAGTGCTGCTCTGCGGCTGCGGCAAAATCGGCCAGATCGTAAAACCGGCTGAGCCGACTGCCGAGCCCGGCCCGGTGGCCACGCCTGCGCCCACGGAGCCCGTGAGCACGCCCGCACCCACCGCGACCCCGACCCAGCCGCCCGTTACCGAGCGTCAGAACGGCGAACGCTTTGAAGGCACCATGACGTTCCAGGGCATGCCGGAGACCATCCGGTATGAGCACATCCGAAACGACGCGCTCGGCTTCGAGATGGACTACGACTATGAAAGATTCGTGCGGCAAAGCGAGCCGGATCGTGAACGCTTCATCTCCGTCTATGACGATCCCGAACAGCCCGAGAATTACCTTGAGGTGACATCCCATCCCGAAAACGCCGAGACGGTGGCCGCGTTCATCGCCGACCGGCTCTCAAACGAGTTTGAGAGCAAACCGGAACCCATTACCTTGGACCGGGCCGGCAATTGCATTCATATCGAGGGGTCTGTCATCAAGGGCACCAACCAGATGGCGGATCACCTGCAGTCGGTGTATGTGTTCCCGGCGCCCGACGGCTGCCGCGTCGCCATTTCGCATTGCTTCGTTACGGATTCCGAATTTTACAGCATGCAGATCAGCCGCTTTATGAATACCTTCTCGGTTATCGCCGGGCCGGGTGAGAGCAGGATTACAGACGATCAGGCGGTTTCCGCCGTCAGAAATTACTGCCTTGCCGCCAATCCTGAGCTGTTGAACAGCGTGAACGGAGGGGAAGCGCCGGTTTATTGGGACCTCTCCTCGAGCGACGAGAATCAGATCGTGGTCGTGTTCCGCTCGTACACCGGGTCGTTGAACCGCTACTACATTGACCCGGTTTCGGGAGAAGCCTATGTCACCGAATTTGTCCCCGGCGTCATGGAAGAGGAACAGCGCACGGGCGAGACCCTGAATGTGAAAAATTATCTGCAGTAAAAAAGAAAGCTCCCGCTCACCGGCTTACTTACCGGCGGGCGGGGGCTTTTCCCGGTGAAAGCACGGAAAGAACCGGAGAGGCCAATCACGCCTGTGGGATTTTTTCATCATTGACGGAAATTCAAATCCTGATAAAATAATCTGCATAGCTGAGGGGGGGATCATACATGCTGCACGGCTCTGTCGCCCAAAGAATAAAGCGGACAATGGCTTTTATCCTGCTGCCTTTCTGCCTGTGTTGTGCCGTCCCGTTTCCTGCCTATGCGCTGGGCGAGAGTCAGGTGGATTTTGAGATCAAATTTCTGCTGGATTCCGATAAGGTACTGACGGATGAGCACTTGCTGACCGATGATTTCCGGGCGCTGATCGGCGCCGGGACGGATTATCGGTCGATCGACGTAATCTATCTCGAAACCGAAGGACGCGACTTTTTAAACGAGGGCTGGGTAAACCGGATACGCTGGAAGGAAAACAAGAAAAAGATCGAGTGTACCTGTAAAAAACGCTATTCTCTTTCCGGGGAGGATGCGGCGGCCATTCGCGCCGCGCTCGCGCAGGCGGAAGCCGACGGCTTCGTTTTCTCCGATACGGCCTATTCCGCGCAGATCGACTGGGGCTTTTCCAAAATGACGTTGAGCGCCGAAAAGGAAGTGTCCGGGAAGTATAAAGACTACCGCAGCCTGTCACAGTTCAGCACGGCCGACGCCATCAAGTTCTTTGAAAAAACAATGCCGGACGAAGAGAGAGACTGGGGAGAAAAGCGATGGAGTGCCGCCATGCTCGCACAGGCACAGAAGGTCGGGCCGCTGCAATACCGGCGGATCAAGGGAAGCTGGGAAGGAACAGAAGCCGATGTCGAAATCTGGCCGATGAAAGACGGCTATATCACGGAACTGTCGTTCAAGGTGACGGGGCTTGCCGCCGCCTCCGTCCTGCGGGAGCGGATGACGGCGCTGCTGGAGGAAAAGGGCGTCCTTTTGCATATGGATTCCCTGAAAACGCAGACGATCCTGGACGTTTTTCTCGGGGCGTAAGCGCGGAATCATCCGCTCTAAATTCGTGACACAGATCGGCGGGCGGGCGTTGTCAGACCGAAAACATATCGGAACAACACAAGGGCAGGAGCCGCGGCTCCTGCCCTTGCAGAATTATCCTTTCATTATCCAAGCTGGGCCAGGCAGTCGGCCAGCATTGTGCGGTAGGTCTCGGGGGAGGCACCCTCGAAGGGGACGGCCAGCAGCTTGCCCTCGCTGTCCACAAAGAAAGTGGTGGGGAAGGCCTGGAGGGAGAGGTCTTTTTCAATCTCATCGGTGCAGCACAGGTTGAGGTAGGCAGCGCCCGCATCGCTCAGGAGCTGCTTTGCGGTTGCGACGGTTTCATCGTCCATGGCGTCCGTGCACAGGCCGACAAGCTGGCAGCCCTGGGCCTCGAGCTCCTTGGCCATCGTGCCGAGCTCGGGCAGCTCGGCCTTGCAGGGGCCGCACCAGGTCGCCCAGCAGTTGACCATGGTGACCTTGGCCTTGGAGAAGAGCTCTGCGCTGTCGACGGCATTGCCCTCAAGATCGGTGGTCTTGAAGGAGAGAACTTCGCCGACCTTTTTGACCTTGGGCCACTCGGGAGCCGAAAGCTTCAGGCCGGAGAGATAGGGCGCCGGGTCCTTCAGGAGCGTTTCAAACTCGTCATAGAACTCGCCGATCATGGGCTTGTACTCGTCGACAGAATCTATTTCTGGTGCGTACTGATTGTAGAAGAAGCGGCAGTCGCCGTCCGAGCCAATCTCGGTGAGGGCGGTGAATGTTTCGTCACCAAGGCCGTAATTCTTCAAAAGCAGCTCGCGCAGTTCGTTCTCCCCGCGCCCGCCGTTAATGACATAAATATTGTAAAGCGGGGCTTCGTCATAGCCGCTTGCCCAGGAGGGGTGGTCGGAGTCAACAGGCGGCTCCTTGCTGCTGCTGTAGGCTTCAATGACAGACTTGTAGAAGGCCTTGTAGGCGTCGTTGTCGGCTTTGGAAACGGCGAGGTAAGACACGGAGATGACCAGCAGGCCTTCGTCTGCAAAATCATAATTCCAGGAGAACTGACCCTTCATGTTCCGGAGAGCCTCGGGCGTCTCAAAGTGCAGACCGAGCTGGGGCACGTCGATCACTTCGGCCTCGGCCTCGGCCGCTTCGCTTTCGGCTGCTGCGGCACCCTCGGGCCGGACGGTGAGGACCACGAGATCCGGGGCCGCGGGGACGGGATACTCGGTCGTGTCCTTTTCGTAACCGGCGGGAACCTTGAGCAGGTGGACCGTGTAGCTGCCGGCGGGCATGTCAAAGGCAGCGATGCCGTCTTCACCGGTCTTGCCCATCAGGCACTGGTCGGCGGAGCAGAACTGCACCATGACACCCTGAACAGGATTGCCGTCGGGATCGACGGCCTTGATCTGATAGCCGCCTTCTGCAAATGCACCGGCACACAGAGCCGCCTGCACCAGACAGAGCATCAGGATCATTGCGATTGTTTTCTTCATTTTCGATACTCCCTTCTTTGACATTGATTTGTGGGCTGATATGTTCTTGACGCACAACGCAAAACAGCTGCACATCCGTCACATCGGGATGAACGCAGGTTGTATGTCAGCTTGAGTATTATAACACAGTTCGCGAGCCAATGGTATTAAATAAATCTTAATAATAAAAATACAACTGGATGAAACGTGCATCCATACCCGGCCCGCAGCTCCTGCCCTTGAGCAGCGCCGGGGCAGTCAGCCTTCCTCCGCCTCCAGATGAAAGCCCGGATGAGGAATGTTCGCGGCTGCAAAGTCCATAAAGCGGCGGCATGATGACCTCAGCCCTGGCCGAGCATGCCCCCAATGTCTTCGCCGCCGTGTCCCCCTGGTCCGCCCTCGTGGACCCGGATCACGACCTGGTCCTGCCCGAGCGGATCGATCCCACTGTGCCGTATATGTTCCTCTTCGGAGACCGCGACTGGCTGGTGGCCGACCGCGAGCACGGCGAGATGGAGTTCGGCGTAACTGCCCCCATCGCGGCTTACCTCCGAAATCTCATCAAGCTCTACGGTCTTGAGGAAAAGCCCCTGCAGTACACCTGCGGTGAGATCAGCTGGTTTGTATTCCGCAATGCCCAGAAGGTCCCCATGCTCACCGTCGGGCGCGTGGCGGGCATGACCCACGCCAACTACCCCCGCGAGAGCTGGATTGCTTATGACGAGTTTCTGTGCCGGTTTTCCAAGACAGCGGACGGCACTCTTTACTACATGGGCGAAAAGGTGTAAAATATATTGCTAATTCAAATCCCCGCTTCCCCTGAGGCGGGGATTTCTGAACAGAAAGAAAACTGATTATTTGGAGGACGTTATGGATTACGCGAAAGAATCCCTTCGACTGCATTACGAGTGGAAGGGCAAGCTGGAAATGGTCAACCGCGCCGCGGTCGACTCTGCCGAGGCTCTGAGCCTTGCCTATACCCCCGGCGTCGCCGCACCCTGCCTCGAAATCCAGAAGGACGTGGACAAGAGCTATGAGCTCACGCGCCGCTGGAATACCGTCGCGGTTGTCACCGACGGCACCGCCGTCCTCGGCCTCGGCGATATCGGCCCCGAGGCGGGCATGCCCGTCATGGAGGGCAAGTGCGTCCTCTTCAAGGCCTTCGGCGATGTGGACGCGATCCCCCTCTGCGTCCGCAGCAAGGACGTGGACGAGATCGTCAACACTGTGCGCCTGCTCGCCGGCAGCTTCGGCGGCGTGAATCTCGAGGACATCTCCGCGCCTCGCTGCTTTGAGATCGAGCGCAGACTCAAGGAGTGCTGCGATATTCCCATCTTCCACGACGACCAGCACGGCACCGCCGTCATCACCCTGGCGGGCCTGACCAACGCCCTGAAGCTCGTTGGCAAGAAGCTGCCGGAGGTGCGCATCGTCCTCAACGGCGCGGGCGCGGCGGCAACCGCCATCACCAAGCTTCTCATCACGGCCGGCGCTGTCGACGTGACCCTCTGCGACCGCAGCGGCGCTATCTGGGACGGCCGCACCGATCACATGAACCCTGCCAAGCAGGAGATCGCACAGATCACCAATCCGAAGCTCCGCAAAGGGAGTCTCAAAGAAGTCATTCAGGGCGCTGACGTGTTCATCGGCGTCTCCGCGCCCGGCGCTGTGACCACCGAGATGGTAAAGACCATGAACCGCGACGCCATCATCTTTGCCTGCGCCAATCCCACGCCCGAGATTTTCCCCGAGGACGCCAAGGCGGGCGGCGCGGCGGTGGTGTCCACCGGACGGTCCGACTATCCGAACCAAGTCAACAACGTGCTCTGCTTCCCCGGCATCTTCCGCGGCGCGCTGGATGTGCGCGCAAGCGACATCAACGACGCCATGAAGCTGGCCGCAGCCTCCGCCATTGCGGGCCTGGTTTCCGACGAGGAGCTCTGCGCCGACTACATCCTCCCCAAGGCCTTTGACCCGCGGGTGAAGGATGCGGTTGCCAAGGCCGTCATGCAGGCGGCGAGAGAGTCCGGTGTCGCCCGCATATGAGCGAGAGCATGAAAAAAGCAGGGGCAGACAACTGCCCCTGCACCCGCAATTGCCCACGGCATGGCAACTGCGCCGCGTGTGTGGCAAACCACCGCTTTACGACAATCGGTGTCCCGGCCTGCTTCTTCACGAAAACGGGTGAGGCCTGGCACGACCGAAGCTATCCCGCCATGCTTCGGGACATTCAAGATTAGGTCTATCGTATAATTGCAGGGATTATCAAACAGAATCCACAGAAGCCAAGCCTGAGAGGGCAGGAACCGCGGCTCCTGCCCTCTTGCAATGACAGCACAGAAATCAGTTTTAGACATTGACGGATGTTCAAATCCTGATAAAATAAAACCGGAGCGTTATATGGAAGGAGAGAGAAAGATGACGCCACTGGAAACAATCAAAGAGCGGAAAATCATCGCCATTTTGCGCGGATTAAAGCCGGAGTATCTGCTGCGGCTCGGGCACGCGTTTGAAGAGGGCGGTATCGGCCTCATGGAGGTGACTTATAATCAGCGTGAGCCGGAGACATGGAATGACACAGCCCGGGGAATCGAGGCTCTGGAAAAGGAGTTCGGCGAACGCCTGATGGTCGGCGCGGGTACTGTCATTACCCCCGAGCAGGTGCGTATGACCTATAACGCCGGCGGCCATTATCTGGTCACACCCGCAACCCAGCCGGAGATCATCCGTATGGGCAAGGCACTCGGCATGGGGCTTTTCCCCGGTGCACTCACGCCGACGGAAATCCTGGAAGCGTATAACGCGGGCGCGGACGCGGTGAAGGTCTTTCCCGCCTCCGTCCTGGGTGCGGCTTATATCAAGGCTGTGCGCGCGCCGCTTTCGCACATTCCGCTGATGGCTGTCGGCGGGGTGAACGAGAAGAATGCGGCGGAGTATATGAAGGCGGGCTGCGTCGGCCTCGGTGTCGGCGGGAACCTTGTAAACAAAGAGTGGATACAGTCAGGGCAATGGGACAAAATTACAGCCCTGGCAAAAGAATTTATGAAAGCGGTGAATGAAGCATGAGCAAAATCATAACCTTCGGTGAGATCATGATGCGCCTCAATCCCCCCGGCTATCTGCGCTTTCTGCAGACCGATGTCTTTGAGGCGACCTATGCGGGCGGAGAAGCCAATGTCGCGGTGTCGCTTGCAAATTACGGCAATGACGCGGCTTTCGTCTCCAAGGTCCCGGAGCATGAGATCGGGCAAAACGCCGTCAACGCTCTGCGGCGCTACGGCGTGGACACCTCCATGATCCTGCGGGGCGGCCCGCGGCTGGGTGTCTACTATTGCGAGAAGGGCGCCTCCCAGCGAGGCAGCAAGGTCATTTACGACCGCGCCGGTTCCTCTATTGCGCTGGCCGGGCGGGAGGAGTTCGACTGGGACAGAATCTTCAACGGGGCCGACTGGTTCCACTTTACGGGCATCACCCCGGCACTCGGCGGTGAGCTTCCGGAAATCTGCCTGGATGCCTGCAGGGCGGCAAAATGTGGATGATCGGTCTGAGAAAGCCTGTGCCGCTGCTGCTGATCTCGATCCTGGTACCGCTCGGCATGTGGCTGGTGTTTTATAAATTCCTGTCGGTCAATATCCCGATGGGTGTGCTCCAGTTCCTGCGGGATCTGGTCGATAAGTTTTAAGGAGGGACATGTATGGATTGGAATTTACTGTTTTCCAGCTACGCGAATGTCTTCCTGGACCCGACCGTCCTGCTCATGACGCTGCTGGGCGCCGTCGGCGGCGTGCTGCTGGGCGCCATCCCCGGCATGACGGCCACCATGGGCGTGGCCCTTTTGATCCCGTTCTCCTTCGGCATGGATCTGATCCCCTCCGTCGGCCTGCTGCTCGGTATCTACTGCGGCGGCATGTACGGCGGTTCCATCTCCGCCATCCTGATCCACGCTCCCGGCACCCCCTCCGCCGCGGCGACACTGCTGGACGGCTACCCCATGGCCCAGAAGGGCGAAGCGGGCAGGGCCCTGTCGGTTGCGATGTTCGCCTCCTTCTGTGGCGGCGTGATCGGCGCGCTCATCATGACCTTCCTCAGCCCCCTGGTTGCGAAGGTCGCCATGAAGTTTACCTCCGCCGAGATGCTGATGCTCGCGGTCTTCGGCCTGTCGGTCATCATCTCCATCTCCGGCAAGTCCATCGCCAAGGGCCTCATCAGTGCCTTCTTCGGCATGCTGCTGTGCACCATCGGCCTTGATCCGACCTACTCCAAGCAGCGCTTCACCTTCGGCGTGACGAGCCTCAAGGGCGGCCTGAGCTTTATCCCCGTGCTCATCGGCCTCTTTGCCGTGGCGGAGGTCATCGCCGGTGTCGAGCGCATCATCGCCGGCCGCGAGAGCGCTCAGGCCAAATCCACCGAGAAGATCACCCGCGTCCTGCCCGACGGCAGGACCATCCGGCAGATCTGGCCCAATATCCTCTCCGGCGGCATCATCGGCACCTTCATCGGCGCCATCCCCGGCGCGGGCGGCGATATCGCGGTGTTTGTCTCCTATGCCTTCAATAAGGGCATCTCCAAACACCCCGAGAAGTGGGGCACCGGTATCCCCAACGGTGTGGCTGCTACCGAGTCCGCGAACAACGGCTGCTCCGGCGGCGCGATGATCCCGCTGCTGTCCCTCGGCGTGCCGGGCGACTCCGTCACTGCGATCCTCCTCGGCGCCTTCATCATGAAGGGAATCCAGCCCGGACCCATGATGTATGTCTCGGAGCTTCCCACGGTTTACAAGGTCTTTGCGGCCCTGATGCTTGCGAACCTCGCCATGCTCATTGTCGGCTGTGCGGGCGTGCGCATCTTCGCCAAGATCGTGTCGCTTGAAAAGCGCATGCTCTATCCGATCATTCTGGTCGTTTCGCTGCTCGGCGCGTTCTCCATCAACAAGAACGTGTTCGATATAGGTGTGTGCGTTGCCTTCGGCGTGATCGGCTGGCTTATGAACAAGTATGAATTCCCGCTGTCCCCGATCCTGCTTGCCCTGATCCTCGGCCCCATGTGCGAGCAGAACTTTGTCCGCTTCATGGACCTCAACCATGGCGACTTCGGTCAGATCATCCATTATCCCATCGCCATCGGGTTCTTTGCCGTTGCGGTCGGTGTTGTGATCTACTCCCTGATCAATCAGCAGAAGATCAACAAACGGGAGAGGGATGCCCTGGCAAAAGCCGGCGCGGAGGATGTGTCCTTCGCACAGGAATAACCCTGAACACCCAAACGAAAGCGTCCCGAAGATAACTTCGGGACGCTTGTCTTGAAAACCAAACAGACTATGAAACTTATTGGAGTAACTGCATGAAGCCCAACGCAACGAAACCCGATTTTCTTTCCACCGTCCCCGGCATCCTGACCGCCGCGATCGCGGCCAATCTGCTCTGGGGCAGCGCCGCGCCGTGCATCAAGCTCGGCTATCAGTTCTTTTCCATTGCTGAGAGCGACACGATGAGTCAGATCCTCTTCGCCGGCGTGCGTTTCACGCTGGCAGGCATCCTGACCATCCTGATCGGAAGCCTGCTGCGCGGCCGTCTTCTGCTGCCGAAGCGCGGTTCCGGCGGCATGATCCTTACACTTGCCATGATGCAGACGGTGATCCAGTATACCTTCTTCTATATCGGTCTGTCCCATGCGCCGGGCTTCAAGGGCTCGATTATTTCCCCCACCAGTACCTTCTTTGCCCTCCTGATCGCCGCGCTCGTCTTCCGGCAGGAGAAGCTGACGGCGCGAAAGCTGCTCGGCTGTCTGATCGGCTTTGCGGGCGTGGTCGTGGTGAGCATGAACGGACGGCTTGGAGGCGGCGTGCGCCTGGACGGCGAAGGCTTTCTTGTCCTGGCCGCGGCCTCCTACGGCTGCTCCTCCGTGCTGATCAAACGCTTTTCCGCGCGGGAGGACCCTGTCGTGCTCAGCGGGTGGCAGTTTCTCGTCGGCGGTCTGCTGATGACACTGGTCGCATATGCGTGCGGCGGAAGGCTGCACGCGGCTTCACCCAGGGCCTGGCCGCTGATGCTGTACCTGGGATTTCTCTCCGCCGTTGCATATACCCTCTGGTCCCTGCTGCTGCAGCGGCACCCGGTATCGCGCATCATGGTTTTCTCTTTCCTGAACCCGGTGTTCGGCGTCGTTTTGTCGTCGCTGCTGCTGGGTGAAGGAAAGATCCTGGACATTCCGCGCTGCGTTCTGGCGATGGTATTGGTCTGCCTCGGTGTCTGGATCGTAAACAGCCCGGAAAAGCACCGGAAGGCATAAAAAAATCTGAAAGGAAGATCACAATGAAAGCAGCAGTCTTGAAAAACTGGTTCGATCTTGAGCTCACCGACATTCCCATGCCTGTGCCGAATGAACATGAGGCACTCATCAAGGTCCGCTACGGCGGTGTGTGCGGCTCGGATATGACGGTCTATCGCGGCAAGCACATGACAGCCACGGTGCCGACCGTTTTGTGTCATGAGATCCTCGGCAATATCGTTTCCCTTTCCGAGGGCTATGACGGCCCATTTAAAGTGGGGCAGCGCGTGCTGATGAACCCGGTCATTTCCTGCGGACACTGTGCGGCCTGCCGCCGCGGCCTCGGCCACGTGTGCGAAAACCTCAAGCTTCTCGGCATCCACGTCGACGGCGGTTTCGCGGAGTATACCAAGGTCGGCGTGGATAAGCTCTGCGCTCTCGACGACGATATCCCCGATGAGGTCGCGATCCTCGGCGAGCCCTTTGCCGTGGGCTATCACGTCATGCTTCGCAGCCAGATTCAGCCGGGCGACAAGATCTTCATCTCCGGCGGCGCAACTGTCGGCCTCTACATCGCCATCTTCGCCAAAGCCTTCGGGGCCGGGCGCGTCATCATCTCCGAGATCAACGAGCCGCGCCGGCAGTTTGTGGAGTCCATGGGCATCGAGACCATCAATCCCTCTGAGACGGATGCCATGGATCTCATGCGCAAGGTTACGGGAGGCGGCGGCTTTGACATCGTGTACGACACCTCTGGCGCGGCGTCGGCCGTCCTGCAGATGCCGGATCTGACCCGCTGCGGCGGCAAGATGCTGTCCCTGGGCCTGTCCGGGGACGCATACCAGTTTATCATCGGCAAGGTCTCCTTCAAGGAGATCACCCTCATCGGCAATCGCCTCTACTCCCAGGAGGACTTTGAAAACGGTGTCCGCTTCCTCGAGGACAACTGGCGCAAGCTCGGCCTCGACCGCATGGTCACGGATCGCCTGACCCTGCACGACATTGACAAAGCTATCAACATGATGATCAACGGCACCAACCTCTGCAAAATCATCATCGACTGCCAGAAAACCTGAAACAAGGGGGAGAGACAAATGCCGCAGAAGCTCTATCCCTCGGCGCACATCCTGGAGATGTTCATGCCGTATCTGCACGATGAAAAGCGTCTGATCGAAGTCCTGCGAAAGATCGCGGAGATGGACTTCTACCGGAATGTGGAGCTGCCGACCTTTCCCACAAAGGAGCACCGGGACACCGTGCGCCGCATTCTCCGGGACAACGATCTGACCGCAGTCACCTACGCGGCCCCCTATCTCAATGAGCGGAAAATGTCCCTGTGCGACCTGAGTGACCGGCGCCGTGCGGAGACGATACGCTATCTGAAAATGCAGGCCGACCTTGCCGCCGAGAGCGGCTACATGACCTTCGGCGTGCCGAGCGGGCCTTACCCGGGCGTTGAATTTCATGACGAAGCGATGGCTGTCCAGGCAGACACGCTCGCGCGGATTGCGGACTATACCGCGCTTCTGGGAATGAATTGCAGCATCGAGCCCCTGGATCGCTATGCGCACAAGAAAGCGCTGATCGGCCCCATGGACGAGGTGGTGTCGTGGTTCAAGCCCCTGCACAAGGCTCACCCCAATCTCTTCCTGCACTGGGACAGCTCTCACGAACAGCTCGGCGGGCTGGGGATTTTCAACACGCTGGACATGGCGGCTCCGTATCTGAGCCAGATCCACCTGTGCGACTGCATCGACGATCCCGCGCACCCCTGCTTCGGCGATCTGCATATGGACCCGGCCGAGGCTCCCGACTGGCAGACGGAAGGATTCCTGACGCCGGAGGTCGGCGCGGAGATCATCCGCCGCGCCGCCTCGTTCGACAAGCCCGAGGGCGTGCGCCGCTTCTGGGTTTCCATTGAGGTGCTGGGTCACAAGGGGGACAATCTCTGGCACAAGGAGCGCATTGCACGGGAATTTCTCACGCACTGCTGGGAAGAATCCGGCGTGGAAATGAGCCGATAAAGAGGGAAGCGGAAGATGATAGTCAGAAAAACCGTTCTTGCAAGACTCAACAAGTGCTACGCCATTGCCCGGCTTGATTATCAAGGGAAGCCGCATTTTCTGGTCGCGTCGGAAAAATCGGACCCGTGCTGCCTCTTCGACCAGAGCGGGATGCTCAAGGATACGCTCTGGACCGAGCCGGGCGGGGTTATGACCATGGTACAGGTGCCGGGTACGGACGGACAGCTTATTGCCACGGCGAGGTTCTATTCCCCGGATGATTCCCTGAATGCGTCTCTTGCCGTCGTGACGCCCCAGGCGGACGGCCGCTGGAACATGCGCTGTTTGACGCCGCTGCCGCATGTCCACCGCTTTGATATCCTCACCCGAAACGGTGTCAACTGGCTGATTGCCTGCACGGTCAAGTCCGGTCAGGATCACCCGGAGGGAGACTGGAGTTATCCCGGCAAGGTGTACGCGGCGGTCCTGCCGGAGGACCTGGGCATCTTTGAGCGTGAGCACCCGCTCAAGCTTCACGTCATCAAGGATGGTCTGCACCGCAATCACGGCTACACGCGCTGTATGCGCTGCGGCGTCCCCGCCGGACTGATTGCTGCGGACGAAGGCGTTTTTCGTATGACGCCGCCCGAGACACCCGAAAGGGAGTGGCAGATCGAACAGTTGCTGGATTGCCCGACAAGCGACGCCCTGCTGCTGGATCTGGACGGGGACGGTGCGGAAGAACTGTGTACGCTGTCACCTTTTCATGGGGAGCGCGTCTCCGTTTATCATCAAAGCGAGAACGGCTTTGTTCCGGTTTGGACCCTCCCGGAGGACGCGCCGTTTTCCCATGCGATCTGTGGGGCATATCTCGCGGGGAAACCGACCTTTGTGACAGGGCACCGGGCGGGGAAGAAAAACCTGATGGCGATCCGCTATGACAAAGCGGCGCAAAGCTACGCGGCAACGGTTCTTGATGAGGGCCGGGGGCCGGCCAATGTCATGCATTTCGTCAAGGATAATGGCGTCGATATCCTGATCGCGGCCAATCGCGAGACGGACGAAGTTGCCATGTATGAAATTACAGAATAAAGAGGAAACAGACCTGAGAGAGGCTGTGCTCGCCCTCTTGTCTGCGGATGCAGAGAACAGGCAAAACTGAAGCAGCATCGACCCCCAAAAGCGGGCCTCAGTCAAACAATTTGGAACGACTTATCAGGGAGGCCGCAAGAGCGGCAGGGCAACATATAGCAAGTGACGCAAGAGGGCAGGAGCCGCGGCTTCTGCCCTCTTTTTGATAATGATAATCTTGATGTGGAAAATATAGTTGACACGATGTCAGAACGCTGCTATACTATGTTTTGACATCGTGTCATTGTAATTTGGAAAGGGAGTATCAACATGAAGAAAAATACGGGAGCGCAGCTTGCGCTGTATCCGGCGCCGGTGATCGTTGTCGGCGCGATGGTGGACGGAAAGCCGAACTGGACATTGGTGGCCCACGCGGGCATCATGGCGCACAGTCATCTGATGCTCTCCATGGTCAAGGCGCACTATACCAACAAGGGTATCCGCGAAAACAAGGTCGTCTCCGTGAACGTGGTGGACGCCTCCTGGCTCAAGGCAGCGGACAAAATGGGCTGCGTCAGCGGCAACAAGACGGACAAGTCTGAAGCCTTCGCGTACACTCTCGGCGGGAAGGGCGCACCGATGATCGACGAGGCCAAAGTCACGATGGAGTGCGAGGTGGAGGATATCTATGATCTCCAGGGCTTTGACAACTTCATCTGCCGCATCACCGGAACCTACGTGGATGAGGACATCCTGACCGAAAAAGACAAGATCGACTACCGCAAATTCAAACCCGTGCTGTTCCAGTTCCCGACTTATGAATATTTAGAGACAGGTGACATCCTCGGCGCCTGCATGAAGATGAACTAAGATCAATTGCGAACAAGGTTCGCAATTGAGATACTCGCGCTTATCGCACGCGGCGAAGCGTGATACGCCGCGTTTGGTCGGCGCGAGGCCTCACATGCTCGGCTCAGGGTGTATTTGAGGAAGCAAAGCTCCCTCAAATACGATTATAGTATCATCAAAGGATGAAATCCGATAACAAACAAAAGGAGGAACCAGGCATGAAAAGACTTTTCGCTTTGCTGCTGGTGCTGTCCCTTATGCTTGCGCTGTCCGTGCAGGCGGCGTCAGCGGAGGAGGGCGCGCCCGCGGTCTATTTCACCGCGGACATTTCACCCGAGGGCTTGCAGCGCGTGTATGACGCCCTGAACTGGACACCCAGCGGCAAGCTCGCCGTCAAGGTCTCCACCGGGGAACCGCCCGCCAGCAACTACCTCCGTGCCGAGCTGATCGGCCCGCTGGTGCAGTCTGTCGGCGGCACGATCGTCGAATGCAACACCGCCTACGGCGGCTCCCGCGCAAGCTCCGCCCTGCACAAGCAGGTGGCGGCGGACCACGGCTTCACCTCCTTTGCCGAATTCGACCTCATGGATGAGGAGGGCGAGGTGCAGTGGCCCGTGACCGGCGGCAGGCGTCTTGAGTACGCCATCGTTGGCAGCCACGCGGAGAATTATACCGATTGGCTGATCCTCTCGCACTTCAAGGGACACGCCATGGCGGGCTTCGGCGGCGCGATCAAGAATGTCGCCATCGGCATGTCCTCGCCCAGCGGCAAGGTCTATGTCCACTCCGCCGGGACCCGTACAAGCGGCAGCATCATGCACAGCGATCAGGACGCCTGGCTGGAGGCCCTCGGCGAGATGGTGACCGCCGTGCGCGACCATGTGGGGCCAGAGCATATTGTCTATATCAATGTCATGAACCGCCTTTCCGTGGACTGTGACTGTGACGGCAACCCCGCCGAGCCGGATATCCACGACATCGGCATTCTCGCCTCCACCGACCCGGTGGCGCTGGATCAGGCCTGCATTGACCTTGTGTGGCAGGCGGAGGGCAACGAATCGCTGGTCCGCCGCGTGGAGTCCCGCGATGGCCTGCACACGCTGGAATACGCCGCCGAGATCGGCCTCGGCAGCAGAACTTATAACCTGGTGGATTTGGACAACTGATAGACTATATCATGATGGATGAAAAGGAGAATACCATGAGCAAGAAAATCACACAGACCGCGGGCCGCGCGCAGCTCGGCGAGTTTGCGCCGATGTTCGCCCACCTCAACGACGATGTGCTGTTCGGCGAGGTGTGGAACGAAGAAGCACTGGATATCAAGACCAAGTGCATCATCACCGTCGTGTCCCTGATGGCGTCGGGGATCACAGACTCCTCCCTCGGCTACCACCTGCAGAACGCGAAAAACAACGGCGTGACAAAAGCGGAGATCGCCGCCATCATTACCCATGCCACCATGTATGTGGGCTGGCCCAAGGGCTGGGCGGTGTTCCGCCAGGCCAAGGAGATCTGGAACGAAGAAGAACCCGCGCAGACGGAAAAGGACGCTTACCGGAACACAATCTTTTTCCCCATCGGCGAGGCAAACCCCTATGGGCAGTTTTTCGTGGGACAGAGCTATCTGGCCCCTGTTTCGACTGCTCAGGTCCCGGTGTTCAACGTGACCTTTGAACCGGGCTGCCGCAACAACTGGCACCTCCATCACGCCTCATCCGGCGGCGGGCAGATGCTCATCTGCGTGGGCGGCCGCGGCTGGTATCAGGAGTGGGGCAAGGAGCCCGTCGAGATGACGCCGGGCACGGTGGTCAACATCCCCGCCAATGTCAAGCACTGGCACGGCGCTGCTTCCGACAGCTGGTTTTCGCACCTTGCCATCGAGGTCAGCGGGGAAGATGCCTCCACCGAATGGCTGGAAGCCGTTTCCGAAGAGGATTACAGCAAGCTTTAAGAAGTGAACCCAAATATGAAAATCAAAAACCTGATCGCGTTGTTTTTGATCCTTTCTCTGGCATTTCTTTCCGCGGGCTGCGGCAGCACCCCGGCGCAGGCCCAGGCAACTCCGACGCCCACGCAGGCGCCGACGGCAACCCCGGCGGCTTCTCCCACACAGGCGGCTGCAGCGGAAGCACCCGCAGAGCCCGCACAGGAAAACAAGATCCTGGTCGTCGTCTTCTCCTGCACCGGCACCACGAAGGGTGTCGGCGAGAAGATCGCGGCCCTCACCGGCGCGGAGCTTGTGGACCTTGTCCCGGCCCAGCCCTACACGGCGGAGGACCTCAATTACAATGACCGCTCGACCCGCGCGACTGTGGAGCAGAATACGCCCGACGCCCGCCCGGAGATCGCGGAAGACATCTCCCTCAACGGCGTCACCACGCTCTACCTCGGCTACCCCATCTGGTGGGGACAGGCCCCGCGCATCATGAGCAGCTTTGTGGAGAGCCATGACTTTACCGGTATCACGGTCGTTCCGTTCTGCACCTCCGGCGGCAGCGGCGCTGGCCGCACCGGCGAGACCCTGGGCGAGCAGGCCGGGACCGGCACCTTCCTCACCTCCACGCGCTTCAGCTCCGGCGTATCCGACAGCGAGCTGCAAAGCTGGATCGACAGCCACAAATGAGTAAAAGACAGGGACTTAAACGGGACGGCCTGCGGAAGTTCGCGGATGCCTGTATGCTCATCCTCCTGCTGTGCCTGATGAGCTATCAGGTCACAGGGGAAGAGAAGCACGAGTGGACCGGCATCCTCATGACCCTGACTGTGATCGTCCACCAAATCCTCAACCGGCGCTGGTACGCGGCACTTTTCAAGGGAAAGTACAATCTCTACCGCAGTGTCACGACGGCGGTCAACCTCCTGCTTTTGGCATCCATGCTGGTGACAGCCTTCTGCGGCATGTCCATGAGCGAGTACGCCGTGCCCTTCCTCTACTGGGCGCGGGGCCTTATCTTTGTGCGTCCGACGCACCTTGCCATGAGTCACTGGAGCTTTGTGCTGATGGGTCTTCACCTGGGTCTGCACATCCCGCTCATGCTTGGCAGGATGAAGGACAGGGCGCGCACGATCCTGAGCGCCCTCGGCGCGGTTCTCGGCGGGATCGGCCTCTGGCTGTTTTTCAGAAACGGGATGCCAAACTATCTCTTCTTCCGCGTGCCCTTTGCGTTTCTGGACTATGAGAAAGCCTTCTGGCTGGTTTTCCTGGAAAACGCCATGATGCTCAGCACGTGGGTCTTTCTCGGGGCGGAGCTTGCTGTTTTCTGCATGAAGCGGAAGAAGAAACCGGCCCTGATCCTCGGCAGCATTGCCGCGGCGGCAGTGCTCGGGCTTGCGCTCAACGCTGCCTTTCCGGGGGACAACGATCTGGACTTTGACGCGGCCTGGACCGTCCCCGAGGCGCAGCCCGCCGAGACTGCCTATACCCCGGAGCCGCAGGCGCAGAGCACAGCGCCTGCGGAGCTGAACGACGGCTTCGTGCTGATTCCCGCCGGACGCTTTCTCATGGGAAGCCCGGAGACGGAAAACTGGCGTATTGACGACGAAACGCAGCATGAGGTCAGCGTTTCTGCCTTTTATATCGACCCCTATGAGACCACGCAGGCGGACTACACGCGGCTGATGGGTGCAAACCCCAGCGACTTTACGGGAGACACCCTCCCGGTGGATAGTATCTCCTGGCTCGATGCCATCCGCTACGCAAACGCAAGGAGCAGGGAAGCGGGCCTCTCCGTCCACTACTCCGGCGGCAGCGGACTCGCGGCCAATGTGACCGCGTGGCTTGAGAAGAACAACATTGATACTATTCCCTGATAGAAAGCAGACAAGGAATTCCAAACAAAATTTGTGTCAGGCGAGGCGAAGCCCGCAGAGCATAATGGAGATATATGGTCAAGGGCTTCAACGAAGCATGGCGCAAATTTTGCCGGAAGGACTGTCCGGTTTCTATTAGGGGATAGTATGAGCACGGATAATAACGAAACTTTATCGTGTACAAGCAAACGAGGGCAGGAGCCGCAGCTCCTGCCCTCACTATATTGACATGACAGTGTTTGAGGAAATGGCAACACATTATTTGGACTGCGCAAACAGCCAGTCGCGGACAGCGGAGAGACGGTAGCCGTAGTTGAAGGACGCCATGTGCTCCATGCCGCTTTCGCCCTCTTTGAAGACGGTGCCGGTCTCGAAGCGAACCATATTGATGGAATGGCCTTCCGCAAGCAGCGCATTCACTGCCTCGACCTGTTCTTCACTGCTGTTCTGCGCGCTCCATGTGCCGAAGCTGTAAGGAACGCCGTCGGAGTCCAGCATGGCCATGACCTCATCCTGCCCGCCGGATGCCTTTGCGTCCCCGCCCGCAGTGATGTAGAAGAAGGTCTTTTCCTCCAGCGGCTTGAGGACGGAAATGTCCCACTGACCGGAGACAAACATGCTGGCCGCGAAAAGGTCGGGGTACTTGCTGTTGAGATAGAGCGAGGTCATGCAGCCCATGGATTGCCCCGTAGTGTAAAGCCTGTCTGCGTCGATGGAATAGTCCTGCCGCAGCTTTGCAATCAGGTTCACCGCTGTCTCGACCTGTTTGGAAACCGACCAGTCGTCATTGACTACCGTCTCGGAAAATGCGGGGACCAGAACAAAGGAGGCGTGTTTAGCCTGTTCCTCATCCGTCACCCACACGGCAGCGCCATAGTATTGCTCCACAATCTGCCGGGCTGTTTTGCCCGCGCCGGTTGAGTCCGGGATAAACATGAGCAGGGGATAGGAAACGCTCCCGTCGTAGCCTTCCGGGATAAAGAGACTGTATTCCAAAGAGATGCCGGTGGCCGGATCGTCAAAAACAAACTGCTCAAACTTGTCTGCGTTTTCATCCAGCACGGCTTGAATCTCCGGATCGGCGGCGCTCATCATGCCGCCGCCCTGACCACCGTGCATGCCGCCGCCGGGGCCGCCCTGACCCATCTGCGGGAAGCCCTGCTGCGTTTCGGACGCCCAGGCCGCACTGCCAAGCAGAGCGAAAACAAGGAACAGAGATAATACAAGCATTGCTTTTTTCATGATAACCTCCCGTTAAAACAAAAGTGCATAATATTGATCGAACACATCCCGGACATTGTGGATGTGTTTTTTTATACAGGTCTCGGCCCGGTCGGCGTCCCGATCCCGGATCGCCTCATAAATCTCCGTGTGCTCCTGGAGGGAGTGGTCGCTGCGGCCGGGGATGAGGATGGTCTTGCTGTTGTATTTCTTCATCTGGTTTTTGAGCCGGAGCGTGACTTCGACCGCGGGCTGGTTCGGGCAGGCGGCATAGATGATCTTATGAAACTCCTGATTGCACTGGGAGTATTTCAGCAGCTCGCCCGCCTCCTTGTAAGCCTTCATCTGCTCGAGCAGCTTGCCGAGTTTTTTGATCTCGGCTTCCTTGAAAGCCGGGACGGCGAGGCGAATGATAAAGCCTTCCAGCATCTCACGCAGCTCGAGAAACTGCATGACCTCCGTCTTGGAGTAGCTTGCCACCTTGGCGCCCTTGTTGAGATCCATGGTGACATAGCCGTCGTTCTCCAGCATCAGCAGCGCTTTTTTGATCGTGTTGCGGCTGACGCCGTGCTCCTGGGCCAGCGCCGCCTCCGTCAGACTTTGGGCAGGGGAGTACTCGCCCCCCTCGATCTGAGCCTTGATTTTATTATAGACAGTCGTTGTCTGTGTTTCCGCCATGGCGAGTTCCCCCTGAACGCTTTGTTTAGAACGATTGAAAAGCACAAATGTTCAACACTGAAAACATTATAATGGATGGTACGGAAAAAAGCAAGGCCGGGATTGCCGGAAAACGGAAATAAAAGAAAGATATCCCTGCGTTTTTTGCACAAAAAAGGAGACGGAAAATGTACATTACAACCAAAACTGAAAAAACATCAAAATCCCTGTTGACAAACGAGTAAACATTTTGTACAATCAAATCAGAAAGCAAGATTGTTCAACAATCAAGAATAGCAATGAAGAATGCAATATTGAAGGAGAATCATCATGAGCGACGTAAAGGAACTTCTCAAAGGCGGGCATCGCTATTATCAGATACACACTTGACAAGACGCTCACCGTATTGAAAAGAAAAATGGCATACGGGCAATGATCAGGAGGGGGTGAGCAGTGTTCTTTTTCCTGAATATAAAGAGGTATCCGTGGGGGAGACAGGACGGACATGGAGCGATGCGTCCAGCGGGGGGAGCTTCCCTTCACCGCATGTAAGCACAGTAAGCTTCAGCTTGCTTCCGCACATTTCGGCGCGATAATCGGCTACAAAGGGCAGAGAAAACAGCATTTCGTCAAGCGCTGCAAGCCGACGGCCGCTTTTTCGCGCAACCGTGTCGAAGCGCAGAACCTCACTTCCGCAGGGACAGCGTTCCGGCAGGATGCGGGTATAGTCTCCCGTGCGGTAGCGAATAAGCGGCATGGCCTCCATTCCGATCGTGGTGATGACAAGCTCGCCGGTTTCGCCCGGCGGCAAAGGAAGACCCGCATCATCTATGATTTCGGCGATGACGTGGTTTTCCCGCAGGTGCATCCCCTCATGGGCCGGGCAGCAGATCGCCCCGCCCAGCGCCATTTCCCGAGAACCGTAGTGGGGAAACAGGCGCGTGCCGAGGAGTTCCTCACACCCGCGCAGCACTGCTTCTGAGCAGGCATCCCCGCTCACCAGCGCCCGCCGGAGACTTCCGCGCCCGCATACGCGCAGGATGCTCAATAATTGTACCGGCATGCCCACAAAGGTGTCGGGCTGCTCTCGCTGTATGACGGCGGCGTACTCCCTGTAAGTAAAACCCGCACCGAGCTTGAGCGGCCTCGCGCCGAGGCGCGTTATCGCTTCCGCAATCAGTTCACCCAGACCGTTCGGGCCGGAAAAGGGAAAGCATATCATGGTCACGCTGCCAGGGAAGATGAGCTCTCCGAGACCCGCCGCGAAAAGCTCCACCGTGCCCTCAAGGTCACCCTCGGTGTAAAATACACGTTTTGCTGCCCCGGTTGTACCGGAGGTGGAATCGGACAGAATGCGCTGTATCTCCGCCTGTGAGCACAGCAGCAGACCGGGGGCGTTTTGCGCAAGGTCCTCCTCTGTCGTAAAGGGCAGCGTCTGTAGTCCATCGAGACTGTCCAGATGATCCGGCAGATCCTTGTAAAACCCACCGCGCACTTTTTCGCGCCTCAATACCGCGTTGAGCTTATCAAGCTGCAGCGCGTCAAGGCTCTCCCGGTTGACCTCCGGGAGAGCCTCTGCTTTCATAATGTAATTGTCGATCCGGCTTTTTTCCACGGTTCAGATCAAACCTTTCTCGCTCAAAATCTCCATGCACTTTTCGTAGGTCGCGGCGATGATCTGCGGGCAGAATTCCACACGGTTTGCAGGGTTGCCCTTCGTAATGTCCCGGCAGTCGATGCCGCCGTAGTCCGCGGTCATCTCGTCCGAAAACCACGCGGTAAACTCGCTCAGGGCGCTTTTGTGCTCAGGGTGGTCCATGCCGGTATCCTCGCCCTTGCCGGTGAAATAAGAGATCAGGCAGGCCCCGCCGGTCATGCATCCGCAGCAGCCCTGCGAAAAGCCCACACCGCCGTTGAGCCCGCCCATAGCCTTCACAAGGCCGGGGTCCTCCTCGTCGATGGTCTCCAGCATCAGGATCGCCAGAATCTGGCCGCAGAAATATCCATAGCGGCTCAACTCCAAAACACGGTCAAATAGATCCATTGTCACACCTTCCTCGAAATCATCAGCCAATATCCGCACTTGCCGCGCGGGATCTCACAGCCGCAGTCCTCTTCGCGCCAAAGCGCCTCAAGATAGTATTCCTGCCATGTGCCCGTCATGTCCTCAAGCTGTAAAAGCTCAAATCCTGCGGCTTCCGCAACAGATGCAGGCGCTTCAAAGAACACATCGGACAGCATGAGCGTTCCGCCCGGCTTCAAAACCCTGTACGCCTCCCGAAGAGCACCAGACACATTGCCGGAGACAAAAAACGCGCACTGGCTCAGCACCGCGTCAAAGTGCCCGTCGGGGTACGGCAGGCGCAGAAAGTCACCCTCCATCACCTCGTCGCTCCGCGGTTCGAGGTCGATCCCGTGCGCGTCATAGCCCAATGCCTGCATCAGCCGCATAGCTTCGCCGCTGCCTGCGCCCATGTCGAGGATGCCTGCGCCCTTCGGCAAATCGGCAAGCTCCAGCATATGGCGGGTGTGCGCCTCGCCGCCCGGATGAGCGTTCATTTGTCCTCCAGCGCCCGTTCCACCGAGGCCACCTTGCCCAGGGCCAGCTCCTCCGGCACATAGACAAAGCCGCACACAGGGCAGACCGGCAGCTCCACGGGAAAGCCGTTATCGAGATACATGAACTTGGCCTTGCCTTTGATGAGCGGGACGCCGCACTTCATACACTTGAGTTTTCCTTCAGGGTCGATGGTATAGTAATTTTTCTCAGCCATAGTTAACCTCTAAATAAAAGTGAAAAGTGGAGAGTGAAAAGTGAAGTGAAGGAGTCGCTTCGCGACGATAAAAACAGCTCGCCGCAAATCGTATATCTTCACTTTCCACTTTTCAATTTTCACTTTCTTCTCATCCTTCCCGTTTCACAACCTGCATTCTGTGGCTCCAGGCCCGATGCACAAGATAGCTTTCATCGCCTTCCCGGCTGAACTTCACCCAGAAGGTGGCGTTGCCGATCCTACGGCAGGCGATATACAGCCCGCTCTCCTCGTCGAAGATACAGGCCCCGGTCTTGCGCACCTCGTCCATCACGGCGATCACGTCGTCGGTAAGGATCATACGCTCATCCATCATGCGCCTCGCTTCCTCGGTATAGCGCAGATCATAATCCAGCTTCATTTCCTTCGTCTCCTCCTGCCAGAGCTCCCACCTGAGCTCCTTTTTGAGCGTCAGGCGGTTATAGCGCTTTTCACTGATATCCGGCGGCGCGCCCGCGTCGGTGCCGTAAATGAGCTCCAGAATGTGCTTTGACTCCCGCCCCTCTCTCGCGAAGCGGTCCCGGCAGGCCATGCAGTAGGAGATGTACGGCGCGTCCGAACGCTCGAGACATTTGTCTGTGAGCTCCTTTGCCACCTCGCGGTTTGCGTAAGCGGAGAGACCGCCGTAGCCGCAGCAGGGGGAACGATCCCCGGAATACGGGGTGTCGACCAGTGTGCAGTCGAGCTTTTGGGCAAGCTCCCGGATGGCGCTCTGCGTACTCTTGTCCCCGCGCGCGCCGCAGGAATCGTGCAGCGCCGCCGGACGCTCAAGCCCGTGCCCGCCTTCAGGCAGACCGATTTTCAATAACACGTCCCATATACCGATGATTCGCAGTCCCTCATGGGATTGAAGCTCTTTCTTGCAGGTGGGACATCCCGCAATCACGATGGGGTCGCCGAGCTTTGAAAGCTCCCGGTCAAGAAACTCCTTCGTCTGCGCTTCCAGCTCCGTGCGCCCGGCCCAATCGCCGATGGCTCCGCAGCAGCCCAGCATCAGTGCCACGCCGCCATCGAGCCGCTCGCAGAGATCAAGATAGGCGGCCTTCACGGTCTCCGGCGCGATGGCGGAGGCCTGACAGCCGGGGAAGAAGACGTATTTGCAGGACTCAAAGCCAGGCTGGGTACGGCTTAAAAATGCCTCGTCGTTGGAAAACAGCATGTCCAGCAGGGCAAATTCGTGGGGCGCAAGCGGCATCTTGTCGGTGGATACCATGTTCCGCCGCGCGTCGAGGCAGACCCGCGCCATGTCCACTCCGTTGGGGCATACCACCGTGCACTGGCCGCAGAGGGCGCAGGAATTCATGGGCTTGTTGAGCTGGTGGTCGCCCATAATGATCTGGGTGTTGTTGTAGATCTCCTTGGCAAACAGGCCCGGATGCTTTTTGTAGTGGGCGAGGTAGGCGCAGGACTTCAGGCATTCCTCACAGCGGCATTGAATACAGCGTGAGGCTTCTTCAATCGCTTCTTCTTTCGTGTAGCCCGCGCTGCTCACGGGTGTTTTCGTAAGCGCCATTGCCTCGCTCAGATCGGTATACAGGGCGCTCTCCACCGGGCCCTCCTGCCCGCGGGTGTTGCGCGGGTCGAGATTCTGGGCCAACCTGTCCACTGTGAGCGCGGCTTTCTTCGCACCGAAGGCCGCGTCCATGACCCCAGCGTAAGGGCCGGAGACGAGCTTTTCATTCTCGCAGTACATGAGCGCCGGGATGCTGACAGCGTCCGGGAACACCTTTTTCCGAACCGCGGGGGAAGCACACACCACGTCGAAAGCAGCGCGCTTTTCCTCAAAGAATGCGCGGTCAATGGTGCAGCCGAATGCAAACTGAATGTCCTTGCCCTTTAAGCGTTTGAGTTCTGCTCGGAAGGCGTCCTCATCCAGAAAGCCTGTCTCGGTATGCAGAAAGCTTTCCAGATCGGATTCCTCGCAGAAAACGGTCAGCGGATAAGCTTTCTTCTCAATCTCTCCCGCCAGAAACAGTGCGAAGAGCCCGGAACCGAAAAGAACGACGCTTTTCTTTTTCCGTGTGCGGAAAATGCTCCCCAGCTTCTGTACCTGTCCGAAACGGGAAACCGCTTCTTCCACGGCGCGGATTTGTACCGCGTCGCCGATCTCCCCGATGCGGCATTTTTGCTCGCACGGTGCTTCACAGCCCATGGCGAGGACAAGCGGGAAGGGCGCAATTTTCTCGTAAAGCTGCAGGGCCTTTTTGAAGTTCCCCGCCGCCGCGGCCTCCAGAAAGGCACGGGCGTCCAGCTTCAGGGGGCAGGCCGCGCTGCAAAACGGTGGGTGCTCATACACGCAGCGCTCCACCATGCTCTCCATCTCTTCCTTGGAGATTTTGTTGACTTTATAAACATGTGTGGAGCCGCGCTCCTGAATCTGCGCCATGGGAACAGCCTCCCTCCGTCTCAATAAATCCTGTAGGGGAGGGGCTTGCCCCTCCCGGCAGGTAAACTGTATGAAATTGAAAATGTACGGCGAATTCGTAAGAAAGTGCGAAATCGCCGTACATTTTGCAGATAGAGACTGCACTGCGCACGGGAGGGGCAAGCCCCTCCCCTACGTTGTTCATTGCAGTTCTATGAGGGCTAAGACTTTCTTCACAGCCCTATTATAGCATTGTCCTGCGGATTATTCCAGAGCCTTGAGCGCTTCGAGCACCTTCTCCGGCAGGGCCGGGATGCGGGTGATGCGGGCGCCGGTGGCGTTGTAGATGGCGTTGAGGATGGCGGGGTGCGGGGCATCCAGCGGGGCCTCGCCGCAGCCGGCGGCACCGTAGGGGCCGTTGGGACGGTAAGTCTCGTTGAAGTGCAGCTCGATGTCATCGGGGGCATCGTTCGGGTACGGTATGCCGCACTTGAGAAGGCTGGTGTGCTTGTTAAGATCCTCAAAGTCCTCAGTCAGCGCAAGACCGATGCCCTGGACAAGGCCGCCGTAGAAGTTGCCCTCGACGAGCAGACGGTTCATGATGGTGCCGACGTCGGCAACCGCGGTGAACTTCTCGACCTTGACCTTGCCGGTCTGGGTGTCCACGCGGACCTCGGGCAGGAAGATGGTGTACATGTAGGTGGCAAAGGGCTCGCCCTGGGCAGTATCCTGGTCGATCGGGTGGTCGGCGCAGAAGGTGGTGACCCAGTTGCCCTCAACCTTGGTCTTCTTGCCGTCGGCAATCATCTCGTCATAGGTGCGATAAGTGCCGTCGTCCTTCTTCATCTCGGCCAGCAGGTTCTCGGCAGCCAGACGGCAGGCGTTGCCGCTCATGACCTGGGAGCGGGAGCCGCCCGCGGGGCCTGCGTTCGGGGTGATCTTGGTGTCGTTCATGACAAGGCGGATCTGCTCGGGCTTGATGCCTGCCTGACGCAGGGTCTCATGCGCGGAGACGAGAACGCCCATGTCGGCGCCCTGGCCGTGATCCTCCCACGCGGCGTACATCGTTACAGTGCCGTCGGGGTTGAGCTCAGCGTAAGCTGAGGAGGAGTCCACACCGTCAAGGCCGCAGCCGTAAACGCCCAGCGCCACGCCGATGCCGTATTTGTATCTGCCGTCGGAGGCGGCGTTCTTCTCGGCGACTCTCTTCTTGCCGGCCTCGTACAGGGGTCTTGCCTTGTCGAACAGGGCCTCCTCGCAGTAGACCTCAGGCGGGTAGCCGGTGGGGATGGTGGTCTTCTCGGCTTCCTTATAGCAGTTCATGGCGCGCATCTCGAAGGGGTCGATGCCCATCTTGGCGGCCAGGCAGTCGATGGCGATCTCGGAGCCCATGTAGGACTGAGGGGAGCCGTAGGCACGGAAGGCAGAGCCCCAGGCGTGGTTGGTGAACACGGTCTGGCTCTTGTTGCGGATGGAACCTATGCCATAGCCTGCGCCGGTGAACTGGCTCAAGCGCATGGTGAGCAGGTCGCCGAACTCGGAGTACGGGCCGTGGTCGACATAGTTGTCGCCCCAAAGGGCCAGCAGCTTGCCGTCCTTGTCCGCTGCGAGCTTGATGTGCATGAAAGCCGGGGAACGCTTGCCGGTGTAGGTGATGTTCTGGAACTGGTTGAAGTTGAGGGAGACGGGCTTGCCGAGGATCTTGACGGCCGCGCCGATCAGGGCCTCATTGGTGGGGGAGAACTTGTAGCCGAAGGTGCCGCCCGCGTGGTTCTGCACCAGACGGAGGTTCTCCATCGGAACGCCGATGCCGGCGGCGATCATGGGCATGTGCAGGTGGATGCCGATGGACTTGGAGTGCACGGTGACCATGCCGTCCTCATCGATGTAGCCGTAGCCGTTGTCCGGCTCGAGGTGCAGGTGGGGCTGACGGGAGCAGTAGCTCTCGATCTCAACCTGCTGCTCGTCGGGGATGGAATCCCAGTCGAAGTCGGGTCCCTTGATGCAGTTGGTTTCATAGAAGACGTTGGGAGTGCCGGGGTGGATCTCAATGGCGTCGGGGGCCATGGCGTCCAGAGCGCTCATGTAGGCGGGCAGCTCTTCGATCTCGACCTTCACGGCGTCGGCGGCGGCGCGGGCGTGGGCCTCGGTGTCGGCAGCCACGATGGCGATGGCGTCACCGAACTGGAAGATCTTGTCGGAACAGAGGACCGGGCGCTCAAAACCGTCGGTCTTGTTGTGCTTGGGCAGCATGACGAGACCGTTGATCTGGTTGGTGCCGCCGGCGGCGAGGATGTCCTTGTAGGTGATGACCTTCACGACGCCGGGCATCTTCTCGGCTTCGGAAATGTCGATGTTCTTGATGTTGGCGTGGGAGACCTTGGCCTGGGTCAGGGCAAGGCGCAGGCAGCCGGGCATCTTGAGTGCGTCGTCGGCGCCGAAGTCCCAGGTGCCGGTGACCTTCTGGGCCGCGGAGGGACGGATGAACTTGGTGCCCTTGATGGAGTCGCCGGTGGGTTTAAAGATGAGGTCTTCCTTGCTCATCTCGCCGCGCAGGACGGCGGCAGCGGCCATAGTGGCGTCAACCAGGGGCTTGTAGCCGGTGCAGCGGCAGAGATTGCGCTGCTTGTTGAACCAGTCGCGGACTTCCTCGCGGGTGGGGTTGGGATTGTTCTCCAGCAGCACCTTGGCGCTGATGATGAAGCCGGGTGTGCAGAAGCCGCACTGGGCGCAGCCGTAGGCCATCCAGGCAACCTGCAGCGGGTGCATGTCGGTCAGGGTGCCGACGCCCTCAATGGTGGTGATCTCGGCATTGTCGGGCACTCTGCTCATCTTGAAGATGCAGGCCTTGGTGACCTTACCGTTCATGATGACGTTACAGGCGCCGCAGTGGCCCTCGCCGCAGCCGATCTTGCAGCCGGTCAGCAGCAGGTGCTCACGCAGGACGGTTGCCAGAGTCTCGTCCTTGTCCAGCACGAGGTTTCTGGTCACGCCGTTGATGATAAGCGTTTTTTTGATCATAATGCTCCTCCTTCTTATATTGCCAGTTTATTTACGACCTTATTCAGGTTTGCGCTCAATGGTGATCGTGCGTTCCGCACCTGTCGTGATCCGGTCCCTTGCCGGTGATGTCCTTGACGCGTTCAATCCCGCGCGGGGTGTAGAAGACAAGCTGGGCGAGACTGCCGTCCATGTTCTCCGCCCGCAGGCGCAGAAAGTTCGCATTCTCGTAGTAGTCGATGGGCAGCTCCCGCCGATAGATCTTTCCGGTGGCGGGGTCCTTGATCTCCACGGTCACCTCGCTGGCTGTCAGCTCAAACAGCTCCTCATCCATGACAATGCCTCCGATGCTCAAAATCTTACAAGTACATTTTAACCCTCAGACAATGCGGGTTTCAAATTACAAAGAAAAGCAACTCGCAGAAAATGCGAGTTGCTTTTTGGATGAATTGCACAAAATGGTAAAAAGTTATACGACTAAATAATGCCAATTTAATCAGATTTGCACAAGACCAGCGTGCCGTTTCCGTCGCACAGAGGCACAGCCGGAATGTGCTGCCCGAGCTCGGTTTCATAACACCGCAGGGCGCGCTTTACACCCGGCAGGCGCGGAGAGTTATAGTCGTGCAGCAGGAGATATCCACCCGGATTCAATCGCGGATAGAACCACCTGAGCCCGGCAAGAGTGCTTTCCTCCAGATCCACATCCAGTGACACCAGCGCAAAGCGGTCCTCAAGTCCGCCGAGACTTGCCGGGAAAAGCCCATGTTTTATAATGACCTTCTCCGGGTGCGGCATAAGGCGCAGGACACGTTCGGCCCCGGTGTTGCGGTGGGCCTGCACAAAGCCCGCTGCCTGACCCTTTGCTTCTGCAGCGTCAAAGCCCTCGAAGGTATCAAAAAGGTAGAGCTTGCGCTCCGGCAGCAGGAGGTTTATGCACCTTGCAAAGCCGCCGCGGTAGACACCCAGCTCCGCCGCCGCGCCGGGCAGGCCCTCAAGCTCCCGGCACAGGGCCTCGAGGGTGCGCATGCGCACATAGTCGTTTTCCAGATCACGCGCCGTGAGCGGGCTTTCCGAAACCCACAGCGGCTCGCGCACGGCGTATTGCGGAGCTCTGATGCTGTCCAGATACGACGGATCAAGAATCTTCTCCGCTGCCGTATAATCCCAGTTGCGGTCACAAAGCTGCCAGTTGTTTTTCAGAAATATCAGCTTCTCCGTGTTGACCCCAAGTTCCACCGCTTTCCGTGCAATATCGTCCACATAGCGGCTGGCCACCAGGATCAGATCAACATCATCATTCTGTACTTCCTCCGGGCGCAGCACCGGACGGCCCAGAAAGCTGTCAGATGCGGGCGCAGAATCCAAAAAGGCGCAGACCTTGGACACATCCAGCCCGTGATCTGCCAGGTCGCCCGCGCCGCAGCCGGTGCCCCAGATGTAAAGCTTCATGTGTATCACTCTCCATGGCAACAGTTTAGGACGAAAACATAAAAATGTAAAGAACTTAGTCTTGCCTTTTTCCTACACTGCATGTATACTTAAAATAATCGAAGATTAAATAATTGCAATTCGTATAAACTGGAAGGTGATTATGTGCAGATCGGCGCGGTCATTGTAGCGGCGGGCATGTCGTCGCGCATGGGGGATTTTAAGCCCATGCTGAATATCGGCTCCATCTCCATTGCCCAGCGTATCGTCGCCACCTTTCACCAGGCAGGTGTGACGAAGATCGTCGTGGTTACAGGTTACAACGCGCAGCAGCTCGAGCGGCACCTTTCAAACCTCGGCCTCGTGTTCCTGCGCAATGAGGAATATGCCAGCACCCAGATGTTCGACTCGGCCAAGATCGGGCTTGAATACCTCAAGGACAAGTGTGACCGCATTTTCTTCACCCCCGTGGATATCCCGCTTTTCACCGCCCTCACGGTAAGGCAGCTTATGGAGACGGACGCCGCGCTTGCCTGCCCCGCGTGCGAGGGGAAGACCGGGCATCCGCTGCTGATTGCCTCAAGCCTTGTGGACACGCTCCTGTCCGACTCCGGCGATGGAGGACTGCAGGGGGCGATTTCCCGATGTGGTACGGAAATGACACGTGTGCAAGTCGAAGACCCCGGCGTCCTGCATGACGCGGATACCCCCGCGGATTACGCCGAGCTTCTGAGCTACCACAACGCCCACCTCATCCGCCCGGAGCTGTCGGTATCCCTCGCGCGGGAAAAGCCCTTCTTTGACGAGAAGACCGCCATGCTTCTGGAACTGGTAGATGAGACGAGTTCCGTGCGCCTTGCCTGTCAACGCATGCAGATCTCCTATTCCGGCGGCTGGAACATCATCCGCGCCCTGGAATCCCAGCTTCAGTTTCCGCTTCTTGAGCGCAGCCAGGGCGGGGCCAACGGCGGCGAGAGCAGGCTGACCGAAAAGGGCCGCCGCCTGCTGGACTGCTACACGCGCTATACCGCCCAACTCCGACAGGAGGCGGCAGCGCTCTTTGACGAATATTTCGGGGCCGAGCTGCAATGAGAAAAATTTATCTCATCCGCCATGCCATGCCGGATATCCCCCTCGGGGAGCGCTGGTGCATCGGCGGCGAAACGGACATCCCGCTGGGAAAGCTTGGGCGGCTCCAGGCGGCGCTGCTGCCCTTTATATCAGAATTGCAAGGTGCGGATAAAGTGTTCTGCAGCACATTGATCCGTGCCCGGGAAACCGCCCTGCCGCTCTGCCCGGAGCCCATCGCTGTCGAGGGGCTTGAGGAACAGCGCATGGGCGCATGGGACGGCCTGCCCTTTACCGAGATCATGCGGCGCTTTCCGGAGCTTTACGCCGCGCGGGAGAATGATTCGACCCTGCTGCCGGACGGCGCGGAGACGGAGGAAGCTGTACGCAAAAGAATGCAGGCGGCCCTGCTGCAATGTCTGCGGCAAAGCACGGGTGACATCGCCGTCGTGAGCCACAAGTCCGCCATCGCCTCCATCACCGGGCAGCGGAAAAAGCTGGGCTATACCTCCGCTTCCACGCTGGAAGCGGACGGGGAGACTTTGACTATCCGGGAGATAGGAAAGTTATGTAAACCAAACTTGGACGATAACGTCTGCCTGGCGCTGCTGAAAGCCGCCGGGGCGGATGGGGACCTGATCGACCACTGTGAGGCCGTGGCCGCGCTTGCCGACGAACTATGTGAGGTGCTTGCGGGAAAGGGAATCGCGCTGAACGCAGAGCTGATTCACTGCGCGGCTCTGCTGCACGATCTGGCCCGGGCGGAGAAGGACCACGCGGCCCTCGGCGCGGTGTGGCTCAAGGAGCTGGGATACCCCAAGATTGCAGAAATCGTGCGCCAGCACCACGACCCGGATACCACGGAGCTAAACGAGGCCGCTGTTGTTTACATCGCGGACAAGGCCGTGCGGGGGAGTGAGCGCGTCCCCGTTGCCGAGCGCTTTGACCGAAGCCTTTCCAAATGCAAAGCACCCGAGGCCCTTGCCGCCCATGAGAGACGGCGGCGGACAGCCGAGACCATACAGAACGAAATCAATCGCCTTTGCGGCGAAGCAATACTACAATAGGAGGCAATCTTATGAAGCTCATGAAAACCGAAGAGGCCGTCGGCCATGTGCTGTGTCACGATATCACCCAGATCATCAAGGACGAGAAAAAAGGCCCGGTCTTCCGCAAGGGCCATATCATCCGCCCGGAAGATGTGCCGGTTTTGCTCAGCGTGGGCAAAGATCACATCTACATCTGGGAAAATGACGAGACCATGCTGCATGAGGATGAGGCGGCGGCAATCCTGCGCGATCTGTGCATGAGCGAAAATATGCACGCCACGGAGCCCAAGGAGGGCAAGATCGAGCTCATTGCCGATATCGACGGCCTGCTGCTTATCGACTTGGAGCGGCTTCGCGCCGTGAACTCCCTGGGCGACATGATGATCGCCACCCGCGCCTCGGGCTTTGTGGTGAAGAAGGGCGACAAGCTCTGCGGCACCCGTGTCGTCCCGCTTGTGATCGAAAAGGCGCGCATGGAAAAGGCAAAGGAAGTCGCGGGCCCCGAGCCGCTCATGCGCCTTGTACCGCTCAAAGCGAAGAAGGTCGGCGTTGTCACCACCGGCAACGAGGTTTTTTACGGCCGCATTCGGGACACCTTCACCCCCGTCATCGTGGACAAGCTGCGCGAATTCGGCGGCTCGGAGATAGTGGAGCACGCAGTCTTGAACGACGACCACGAGAAGATCACCGCCGCCATCCGGGACATGCTGGATCATGGCTGCGAGATGGTCCTGTGCAGCGGCGGCATGAGCGTGGACCCGGATGACAAGACGCCCCTTGCCATCAAAAATACCGGAGCGAATATCGTCTCCTACGGCTCTCCGGTTCTGCCGGGGGCAATGTTCCTCGTCTCCTACATGCCGGATGGGCGCCCGGTCTGCGGCCTGCCGGGCTGCGTCATGTACGCAAAGCGCACGATCTTCGACCTGCTGCTGCCGTATCTCATGACCGATACCCCCATCACCCGCGAAATGCTTGCGGGCCTCGGCCACGGCGGCCTGTGCCTCAACTGTCCCGTCTGCCACTTCCCCAACTGCGGGTTCGGAAAAGGGGTATAAACACTTATGCGTATTGGCTTCACTCAGCAAACAAGCAAAATGTATATCGTAGGGGCCGTTCACGAACGGCCCGGCAGTACACGGGCGGGTTTTCGGATTCGCCTGGGCGCGTTCACTTGACTCAGCTACTACCGCTGGGCGATTCGTGAATCGCCCCTGCGATAACATACCGAGTCTTGCGGAGTTAAGCCGATACCCATATAACATTTTTCCGGTATAAGCGTGTAAATCCACGTTTATATGGAAGGGCTGAATCAATCGAAGTGTGCGGACTGGTGAGCAGATTTTTCGCCTGATGAAGGCGAGAAATCGCAGGCATACTTTGTGTATGTCAAGATTTCGAGACAAAATCAGACGGAAAATATGCCATCAGGATGCGCGCGGCGATTGGTTCAGGACTTCCAAGAATATTTTCCCTGAAAGACGGGAAAAGGAGGAAAAACAATGAAAACAAGCAAAACCCTGGCACTGCTGCTGGCACTGACTCTGGTGCTGGCGCTGTGCGCCGCCCCCGCCGCGCATGCGGATGAGAAGACGGAGCTCATCGTCTTCGCCGCCGCCTCCATGACCGAGACGCTCACCGAGCTCAAGGACAAGTACGAGGCCGCAAACCCCGGCATCACCATCACTTACAACTTCGACTCCTCCGGCACGCTCAAGACCCAGATCCAGGAGGGCGCGGACTGCGACCTGTTCATCTCCGCCGCTCCGAAGCAGATGAACCAGCTCGACGCGGCCAAGGACAAGGACTTGAATCCCGACGGCCTTGACTTTGTCCTCTCGGACAGCCGCATCAATCTGCTGGAAAACAAGGTCGCGCTCGTTGTCCCCGAAGGCAACCCGAAAAAGATCGAGTCCTTTGACCGGCTCGTGGAGCTGCTGAAAGCCGGTGACGTGTTCTTCGCCATGGGCAACAGCGATGTGCCCGTCGGCCAGTACACCCAGAAGATCCTGGCCTATTATGAGTTGAACGAAGAAGGTCTTGCCAAGGCGGGCCTCATCACCTACGGCTCCAATGTCAAGGAGGTCACCACCCAGGTCAAGGAGGCAAGCGTGGACTGCGGCGTGGTCTACGGTACCGACGCCTTCTCCGCCGGACTTGAGGTCGTGGACACCGCTACCAAGGAGATGTGCGGACAGGTCATCTACCCCGCCGCCGTCATGAAAAACAGCACCCATATCGAGGCCGCGCAGGCCTTCCTCGACTACCTGACCGGCGACGAGGCCATGGCCGTCTTTGAGGGCGTCGGCTTCTCCAAGGCAGCCTAAGATTATTCCGGGCGAAGTTTCTGATACAGGAGGACAAGACTATGTTTGTTTACGCGGACAATGCGGCGACCACCAGCGTCAGCAGCTTCGCCCTTGACGCCATGCTCCCATGGCTTACGGAAAAATACGGCAACCCCTCGAGCCTCTATGGTTTCGGGCAGGAGGCGCGCGAGGCGGTGGAAAAAGCCCGCCGGCGTGTCGCCTCCTGTCTGGGGGCTGCTTCCCCTCGGGAGATCTATTTCACCTCCTGCGGCACCGAGAGCGACAACCAGGCCCTGAACTCCTGCGCCCGCCTCGGCGTGCGAAAAGGGAAGAAGCACATCATCTCCACCCGCTTTGAGCACCACGCCATCCTCCACACCCTGAAAAAGCTGGAGAAGGACGGATTTGAAGTGACGCTGCTCGATGTGCACGACGATGGTGTCGTGCGCCTTGAGGATGTGGCTGCCGCCATCCGGGAAGACACCTGCCTTGTCACCGTGATGTTTGCCAACAACGAGGTCGGCACCGTCCAGCCTGTTGCGGAGATCGGCGCTCTGTGCCGGGAAAAGGGCATCCCCTTTCACACCGACGCGGTACAGGCGGCGGGGCATCTGCCGATTGATGTTGCGCAGATGAACATCGACCTGCTCTCCCTCTCGGGCCACAAGTTCCACGCGCCTAAAGGTGTTGGCGCGCTGTACGTGCGCAAGAACATCCCTCTGCAGTCCTTTATGGAAGGTGGAGCGCAGGAACGCGGCAAGCGCGCCGGGACCGAGAACGTGGCGGGCATTGTGGCCCTTGCCGCGGCGCTGCAGGAATCCTGTGACAACATGGATGAGAACACCGCGCGCGTTACCGCTATGCGTGACCGCCTGATTGCAGGCCTGAGCCAGATCCCTCACAGCCGTGTAAACGGCAGCATCACCCACCATGTCCCCGGTACGGTGAATATGTGCTTTGAGGGCATCGAAGGGGAGACCCTGCTGCTGGCGCTCGATAAAGCTGGCATCTGCGCCTCGTCCGGCAGCGCCTGTGCTTCCGGTTCTCTGGACCCGAGCCATGTGCTCTTGAGCCTCGGCATCCCCTACGAACTGGCTCGCGGCTCTCTGCGGCTCTCCATCGGCGAATACAACACCGACAAAGAGATCGACTACATCCTTGAAACCGTACCTCGCACGGTGGAATCCCTTCGCGCCCTGTCCCCGCTCTGGAAGGAGTATGCCGAGGGCAGGCGGGAGCACCTGTGCTGAACGGAGTAAACAAATGATCGACTGGTATCCCTTATTCAATTCCCTGCGCATTGCCGCCATCAGCTGTGTGCTGGTGTTCTTCACGGGCATTTTCTTCGCCTATTACGCAGCCCGGCTGCCGCGCGTTGTGAAGGGCGTGCTGGATGTGATCCTCACGCTGCCGATGGTGCTGCCGCCTACGGTGTGCGGCTACTTCCTGCTGCTCGTTTTCGGCGTGAAGCGGCCGGTCGGCGCATTTTTGCTGCATTACGGCATCAAATTCGTCATGACCTGGTACGGCGGAATCCTCGCCGCGGCGGTGGTGGCTTTTCCGCTCATGTACCGCACGGCTCGCGGCGCGTTTGAAAGCTTCGATGAAAACCTCGCCTGGTCCGGGCAGACCCTGGGCCTTTCCGACACTTACATTTTTTGGCGCATCCGCATGCCCGCCTGCCGCCAGGGCATCCTCGCGGGAACAGTCCTGGCCTTTGCGCGTGCTCTTGGAGAATACGGTGCCACCAGCATGCTCATCGGATATACGCCGGGCCGTACTGCCACCATCTCCACCACCGTCTATCAGCTCTGGCGCACCAATGAGGAGCGCGGCGCCTTCTTCTGGGTGATGGTGAACCTCGCCATCTCCACGGTGGTTCTGCTGACGGTGAACATGCTGGAGACGCGGCAGAAAAAGGCGGTGGAGAAATGAGCCTTTTTGTGGACATCCAAAAGCAGCTCGGATCGTTTACGCTTCATGTGCGCTTTACGGCGGAAAACGGCGTGACGTGCCTGCTGGGCGCTTCCGGCTGCGGCAAGAGCATGACCTTAAAGTGCATTGCCGGGATCGAAAAGCCCGACAGAGGCCGCATCGAGCTGGACGGGCGCGTGCTGTTTGATTCGGAAAAGCACATCGACCTCAGGCCCCAGCAACGGCGCGTGGGCTATTTATTCCAGAATTACGCCCTTTTTCCGAATATGACCGTGCGGCAGAACATCCTCTGCGGCCTGTGCCGAGAGAAGGACCACGCGGTAAAAGAGCGGCGGGCTTCCGAGATGATCGCCCTCATGCAGCTTGAAGGGTTGGAGAACCACAAGCCGCACCAGCTCTCCGGCGGGCAGCAGCAGCGCGTCGCCCTGGCCCGCATCCTGGTCAGCGATCCGCAGCTTCTTCTGCTCGACGAGCCCTTCTCCGCCCTTGACGGGCACCTGCGCGACGCGCTGAAAATCGAGCTCAGAGATCTGCTCGCCCGCTTCGGGCGGGAGGTGCTGATGGTGACCCATGACCGAACTGAGGCGTACAACATGAGTTCTTCAATCGCCGTCATGGACGAGGGGCGGCTTCTGACCGTCAAGCCCACCAAGGCACTCTTTGCCGACCCCGGCAGCGTCCGCGCAGCGATTTTGACCGGCTGCAAAAACGTAGTTCGCGCCCGGCGCGTGGATGAGCATACGGTCGAGATCCCGGACTGGGGCGTGCGTATGGAGACAAGGCAGGAGGTCAAGGAGGGCCTCTGCGCCGTCGGCCTGAGGGCACACTATTTCAGCCCTTCGGCACAGCAAAACCGCTTTCCTGTCGTCTTCGCGGAAGAGATGGAGGAGCCCTTTGAGCTCATCCTCCAGTTCCGCTATCTGAACCAGAAAAAGGACAGCCCGCCCGTCTGGTGGCGGCTGCCCAAAGATAAACGGCCCGCGAGCTTCCCGGAAGAGCTGGGGATCGCGCCGGCCAATATTTTACTGTTGTACGAGTAATGCAATACCCCACCGGCGCAGCCGGTGGGGTAATCTTTATACCTCTGTCCCGTCCTGAATCAGCACCTTCATCGTGCCGCCGCAGACCATACCGTCGGACTCCGCCACGTCGCCGGTGAGGTCGATGTCCACGGTCATATAGCGGCCCGTGCCGATGATGCGCACCGCGTCGCGGATGACAGCGCCCTCGCTGCAGCCGCCGCCGATGGAGCCCGTGACCTGCCCCAGGGGGCTGACTGCCATCTTGGCCCCCGCCTCTCTGGGCGTGGAGCCCTTGGTCTCAATCACAGTGACGATGGCCTTCGGGTCATGATTCTCCGCAAGGTAACGAAGTGTGGACAGCTCCATGTCCGAATCGCAGCAGCAGCGTGTGCCGTCGGCGTGCTCCGGCAGGCGCTTGTAGGCGATGAGCTCGGCGAGGATGGAAACCGCGATCTCCTGCGGTGTGACCGCGCCGATGTTGAGCCCGATGGGCGTGCAAATTTCTTTCATGCGTTCGGTGGAGTACCCTTCCTCCGCGAGCATCTCCATGAGCCCCTTTACCCGCCTCCGCGAGCCGATGAGGCCGGTATACGCGGGCCGCACACCTGGCAGAAGTACGCGCAGGCAGTCTGCGTCGTGGCGGTGGCCGCGGGTGATGATGACCACGTAATCATAAGGGGTGAGCTTTACCTTCCGGATCGCGTTTTCAAAGCTGTCGCAGATCACCTCGTCCGCCAGCGGAAAGCGCTCGTGATTGGCAAAGTCGGGCCGGTCGTCGGCGACGATGACGTGAAAGCCGCACTTGGCCGCAAACTCCGCCACATGCAGCGCGATATGCCCGCCGCCCAGCACCAAAAGCCGCTCCTGCGGGAGCATCGGCTCTGTGACTGTAAATGTACCGTCCGCTTCCCGCAGCGTGACCTTTGCGCACAGGCGCCCTTTTGTGTCGGCCTCCGGTACGACCGGGACAAGCGCGCACGTCATATTCTCTGCTATCACGCCGGATTCTCCCTGAAACTTTGTTTCCAGCGCGACGGCCTCTCCGGCCTCCAGTTTTGCCAGTATCTCCTGATAGACGTTCATCACGTACCCTCCTGCTTTTTCGTAATCCTATCATAACGCGCCGGAAATGATTTTACAATTGCTTTTTTCCGAGAGTATGCTATATTAATACCAAACAGATAGTTAGCCTTAAACAACGAGGAGGAGACCCACATGAAAAAATTTGCGGTGTTCAGCGGCTTTCTCGGCTCCGGCAAGACCACAACCATGATGGCCCTGACGAAGTATCACACGGCGCACCACGGCAAGGCCGCCATGATCTCCAACGACCTCGGCCACGGGGTGAGCCTCGCGGATGACCGCTTTGCCCGCCTGAGCGGCTGCAGCGCGTCCCAGATCACCGACGACTGTATATGCTATGTCAACGAGCAGCTTGCCGACCGCCTCAACGGTTATTACGACGAGGGCTGCGAGCTGGTAGTGTCGGACATCCCCGGCTTCGGCGTCGGGGCGCTGGAGCATGTTTACCACGGGCTCGCGGAGAAATTCCCCGGCCAGTTCGAGCTGGCGCCTTTCACAGTATTGGTGGAGCCCAAAACCGTCGAGCTTCTGCGCAGCGGACAGGGCGGCGATCAGGAATACCTGTACAACACCCAGCTTGTGGAGGCCGATCTCATCGTCCTGAACAAGTGCGATCTGCTGGACAAGGCCGGACGCGAGGCGGATGTCGTGTGGCTCAGGGAGCACTACCCCGAGGCCGAGGTCATTGCCATCAGCGCGCGGGAAGGGGAGGGGCTGGAAGAAGTGTCCCAGGCGCTAACCCGAGGGCAGGCCTCCATGCGCCGCCCGGACATTGGCTACGGGGGTGAGGCGTTTCAGCACGCCATGGGTAAAATCAGCGAGTACTACATCCAGTACCGCGCCGTGGTCTGCTGCAACGATTTTGACGGCAATGCCTATCTGCTGGACATGGCCCGTGCCGTGCAGGACGGGATCAGGGAAGCCGGGCAGCTCATCCCGCATCTGAAGCTCCTGGCCTGGGAGCCGGAGGGAGACTTCGGCAAAGTGGATCTCATCGGCACCGAGCGGGAGATCGAGGTCACGCGCCGCTTTGAGCGTCCCTGCACCGATATCGCTGTGATCCTCAACGCAAGCGCCGCCTGCCCGGTGGATATGCTGGAGGAGATCCTTGTGGGTGCGATGAACAGCATATCCGACAAGTATCAGTTGGAGCTCACGGTCTTCAAAAAAGAGGGCCTTGCCATGGGCGACTGATGAAAACGACGATACGAAAGACACGCTCCGTCTGCCCGGAGTGTCTGGAAAACCTCCCGGCGGTCCTCACAGGAAGGGATAATGGGCAGATCTGGCTTGAAAAGACCTGCCCGGCCCATGGATATTTTGAGGTTCCGGTCTGGCAGGGGCAGATGGACTTTGACAAGTGGCTTCTGGAAACGCAGCCGCTTCCGGCCAGCTGCGGCCTCAACTGCCCGAAAAACTGCGGCATATGCGGCGAACATGAAATTGGAACCTGCTGCGCACTTTTGGAAGTGACACAGCGCTGCAATCTGTGCTGCCGATACTGCTTTGCCGACGGCGGGGCGGGAGAGGATCTGCCCATAGAGAAGTGCAAGGCCGCCATCCGGGAGATCGTCCGCCAGTGCGGGCAGCCGCTGCTGCAGTTTTCCGGCGGCGAGCCTACTTTGCGTGACGACCTGCCGGAGCTTGTGCGCTATGCCAAAGAGGCCGGGTGCAGCTACACGCAGGTGAACACCAACGGCATCCGCCTCGCGGAGGACAGAACTTACGCAAAGCGTCTCAGGGACGCGGGGCTTGACATTGTGTTCCTCCAGTTTGACGGCACGCGTGACGACATTTACCGCACGCTCCGGGGGCGGGACCTGCTGGAAACCAAACTCGAGGCGATATGCGTGTGCTCGGAGCTTGGCGTCGGTGTGACGCTGGTGCCCACAGTGGTCAAAGGCGTCAACGACGATAATCTGGGTGAGATCGTAAGACTGGCCGCCCGGCTTACCCCGGGCGTGCGCGGGATTCATTTCCAGCCGGTGTCCTACTTCGGCCGCTATCCCACAGCGCCGGAAGCGAAGGACCGCTATACGCTCGACATGCTCATGACGGATATCGCCGATCAGGCGGGCATCCCCATAGACAGCTTCATGCCCTCGCGCTGCGACCATCCGCTGTGCGGCTTTCATGCAAGCTTTCTCATCGGGCCGGACGGTGCGCTGAAAGCGCTCAGCTCCATCACCCATTCCTCTCACAGCCGAGGCTGTGCAAAGGACAACCGGGAATATGTGGCCCGCCACTGGCGCCGCGCGCCGGAGGAGGCACCGCCCGCCGGGAACTTTTCGGACGAGATGGACTTTGACACCTTCCTCTACCGCCTGCGGCACCAGAGCCTCACGCTCTCTGCCATGGCTTTTCAGGATGCCATGAACCTCAATATCGAGCGCCTGCACCGCTGTTCTTTACACGTGTACGATGGCGGAAAAATCAAGCCCTTCTGCGCAAAGTACCTGTCGAGAATGAGCGGGGGCTAGAACAGGCGGATAAAACATAGGACCGGGCAGCGCTGCAAAATGCGCTGTCATTGCGAGACCAGTTCGCAAACTGGTCGCGGCAATCCGTTTTCTTCACAAAAAGAGTACGGATTCCCACACCAGTAACATCGGTCACTGGTTCGGAATGACAGGGTTAAAGCATTTTGCAGCGCTGCCCGGCTTTTGCCATTAATCTGCCTTCTTGCTGAGCTCCTGATACATCCGCATGAGCGCCGCCACGCAGTCGGACTCGGTAAAGTCCTTGACGGGGAAGCCGTAGGCCGCCATGACCGCGCGGTCGTTTTGCTGGTGGGCCTTGCGAAGCTCCGGCGGCATGGTCAGCTCGTCGTAGAGGTCGGCGAGACTTGCGTCCGGGTACAGCGCCCGCGCGTCCAGAATGCCCTGCGCCGTCTGCTCGATTAGTGCCTTTTGTGCATCGGTGGGGGAGGGCCATGGGAAGTTGTTGTAGACGATGTTTACTGAATAACGGTAACGCATTTCAAGCCTGCCGCATACTGTTCTCATCCATGCCATATGAACATTAGACGTAAGGATACCAAAAATGTATAGAGAAGCATTTGGAACAAAAGATGCTGCATTACTTGCGACGACGCTCTTATCTAAATAGCCAATGGGAATATATCTTCTGTTTTCGGAAGATGTTGCAGGAATCATAAGAAAATCTGAATCCGGTTGCTTTATTTCCATGAACTGCATTGGACGATTTGCAAATTCTTTAGTGGCTTCTTTAACACTGGAAAGGCGAAAGTCTCTTACTGCTTCAACACGTTTTAATACAAACGGTAAATCTCGTATAGCTTTAGGCGAGACGCCATAAAGCCATAGACACCATCTGGTATTGCCGTTTATGAAGTCATCAGATCCCATAAACTTTCGCATAAAAGCTTCAGCTTTTGGCTCCTTTTTTAGAAAATCTATTTTTTCAGCTTCTGTGAAGATTAGGTTTCCGCCTTCGACTGGCTTTCCACCACTTCTCATTTGCGGGACACAACAGAGAGGTTTACTTCTACTTTCTAAAAACACATCTGGCGCATCAATTAAGTAAGCATTGATATTCGATGCAAACGTTATTCGTTCTCCGGAAAAAAGCCTTTTGTCGTTAAAGCAATCGCCACAGCTAAACCCAACGATCACGCAATGTACATGCGCCTTGATGCTGGCCTCACTGTCCCAGCGGAAGGTTCTGTGCGCAAAGTCGATGTGGATGCCGAAGCGCTCATACAGCGGCTTCCAGACACTGGCGACCTGCTCGCCCTGCGTGATGCTGTTGGTGGAGACAAGCGCCGTGCGGATTTGCGTCCCGTGCATGAGGTTTGCGGCTTTCCAATACCAGCCTGCAACATAGTCAATTTTTCCGGCGGTTTTATAGGGCTTGCCCTTCTCGTCCACATATAGGGAAAGAATATCATCTTTCTGTGATTTGCTTTGCAGGCTGTACCCCACAAACGGCGGGTTCCCCATGATGTAATCCAGCCTGGTCTTGTCCACCACGCTCTCCCAATCAAGGCGCAGGGCGTTGGCCTCAACGATGTTGGCGTTGGTTTTCAGCGGCAGAAAGTCCAGATCCAGCAGCAGGATCTTTTCCGTCTCCTTCATCATCTGGCTCTCCGCGATCCACAGCGCCGTCTTTGCCACCGTTACGGCAAAGTCGTTGATCTCGATGCCGTGAAACTGCGCGATGCTGACCTGAATGGGCTCGGTCACGGCGTCCATGCTCATCTGTCCGCGGTGCAGCTCGTCGATCACGATGTTCTCCAGCCGACGAAGACTCAGATAGCTTTCCGTCAAAAAATTGCCGCTGCCCGCCGCCGGGTCCAGAAATTCAAGCGACGCAAGCTTTTTCTGAAACGCCGTCAGGCTCTTTTCCTTCGTCTTCCAGACCTCGATGGCCTGTATCTCTTCCAGCTCCTTTTTCAGCCCGTCCAGAAACAGCGGGTCGATGACCTTGTGGATGTTCTCAATGCTGGTGTAGTGCATGCCGCCGGAGCGCCGTGTCTCCGGGTTCAGGGTGCTCTCAAACACCGCGCCGAAAATGGTGGGGCTGATCTCCGACCAGTCAAAGTCTGCCGACGCGCGCCGCAGCAGCAGATCGCGCAGCTCCTCCGTAAAGGGCGGGATCACGGCGTCCTCGTCCGCAAAGAGCCCGCCGTTTACATAGGGGAAGGCCGCGAGCAGCGGATCGTCGTCGGCAAGATACTCGTCCCGGTCCTCCGCCTTCTGGTTCAAGACCTTGAATAACTGCCGGAGCCCCTTGCGCATGTCCTTCACGGCAAACTGCGCCATATAGTCATGGAACATCAGATGCTTTCCGAAGATGCCCGCGTCCTCGGCGTACAGACAGAACACCAGCCGCACACACAGCTTGTTGAGGGATTTGAGCGTCTCCGGGTCCTCGGGGTTTTTGTACTGCTTCAAGAGCCCGTCGTACAGAAGACCAACGACCTCGCCCGCCTTGATGGAGATTTCCATCTCCCGCTGTATATGGGTGTTGCCCTGCTCCACCAGAAAGGCCAGACGGTAGTATTCCTTCTCCAGATCGCACAGCTTGATCTTCTCCGGCTCCCCGTGGGGCTTTTCCATGTCGTAGACGTAGAACTCCCGGAAGTTGCAGGTCACGATCCAGCGCGGGCGGTCGGAATAAGGGAGCTCCGCGGAATAGCGTTTGGCCTGCTGAAACGGTGTCAGCAGCGAGCCGTCGGACTGCTTGATGGCAGCGTTCAGCCCCTTGTCCGCACTCTTCTGTTCGATCATGACATGGGTATCTGCGATGAAGCCGTCAATAAAACCGGTGCTTTTGTCCAGCTTCACCTGATCCTCAAAGCGGATCAGCTTCTCCGGCTCCTGCACGCCGAAAACCTCGCGCAAAAGCGAGAGCCAGAATGCCTGGCTTTCGCCTTTTTCATAGCCCTTGTCCTTCCAGTATTCCGCAAACGCTTTTGCGGCGCTTTTCTGTTTCGCGTCCGTCATGTCTGACACCTCGAAAGATTTGATACGGTTATTATACCTGAATCGCTTCCATAGTTCAAGCAGTGCTAAACCGCCCCGGTGCACACATATACATTACCCAGAGAACGTACGGCCGAATGAGCGCCGTGCAGGGGAGTGGTGTGAGTGCGAATAAGCTTAGAGGAGCGGGCCTGCGATCTGGCCGTGTATATCATCGAAAACCGGACTACCGTCCGCGCTGCCGCAAAAAAGTTCGGCGTATCAAAGTCCACCGTACATACAGACAAGACAATTTGGAACGGTTCATGTGGCTGGTAGCATAGGCAGTCAACACAATATATAGTGGTCAACACACGAGGGCAGGAGCCGCAGCTCCTGCCCTCGGTTTTCTACTTCTTTCTGCGAAACAGCTTTCGGATACGGTTGTCCAGCGCATCCGGAAGCGCACCCGCTTCTGAAAGGCTGTAAAGCATGTTCACAAGCTCCTGCGGCATCTGCCGCAGTTCGCTGTCCGGTATCTGCATCAGGACATCAAACATTTCCTCAACTTCCTTCGGATCAAGCTCGGCATCCTCTTCGCCCGCAAGATGATCCAGCAGATCAACGATCACGTCATTGAGCGCTTCGGGATCGTCGGTCTTTTCCAGACGGATTCCGGTTTTCGCACACAGGTCTTTCAAGAGAGAAAAGCAGCGCTCATCCCCACAGCGGATCGTCCGGGGAACAGTCTTACCGTCAAGAAGCTGCTGTGCAAATTCGTTCAGCATTTCTGCCGGATCCTCGCCGTCAGTTACGATGGGTTCCTGTACCAGCTCATTGCCCAGCTCAATAAAAAGCAGCGCCAGCGGATAGTAGGGAGCCTCATCCGCATGCTCTTCCTCCTGCACTGCGTTTGGAAGCCGCAGTGTTCCACATTCCCAGACGCCGGCTTTCGCCTTCCTTTTGATCCGGGCTGCCGTCACATCGTTTGTGAGCATAGGCTCCGGATAGCGGATCTCAGCATTGGGCAGCGTGGTATATTTCATAATCCAGCGCCCGCCTTCAAAAGCGAGCATGGGGATTTTAGCCGGTTCCTCATCCAGCGAAAAGAGTCCGAGTTCTTCCTTGCTGTAGGAACGCAGCATCTTCTTCAATGCGGCGGCCGCCCCAAGCGCGTCACAGATCCGCTGCTCGTCAAGCGCGGAATCATAGTGCCAGGGGAAGCGACCCGGACGGTATTTGGTAAACTGCGGAAAGGCGTTCTTTCCCCTGAGCGGTTTTTGGTGGCTGCTTGCGTATTGCCGTACTTCCTCCAGCTCTTCCCCGGAGAGCATATCCTTGGTTTCAAAGGAGCACTGCAGACAGCTCTGAGAGGTGAGGAGCTCGCCCATCATCTGATCTGTCATGCGGTCCTGATCCGCATTCCGTATGGCACAGTAGCTTTTATAACCTTCTTCACCCGCATAGAGCGCCAGTGCGTTGTGTTCGCCGATCATGCCCATCACGCAGCAATAGCCGATCGCCCCGTCTGAAAGCTGGACGGCAAAAAGCTCATCGTCATACAACTGCTGCCAGAGTTTTGTCCCTTTGTATTGAAATGCCAGCTCATACATTCTTTCTGTTGCCATGATGCAGCTCTCCTTTACAAATCAATGGCGTTTTCTTCGAGAAGGAATTGTTCCACTCCAATATATAAAAACCCGTCTTCATCGTGCCAGGGGATAATATCATCCCGCACGACAACAATCTTCTTAAAAGAATCCGGGATGCGCTTCAGGGATTCGGTCTCCTGCCTTTTTTTCTCGGGATCAGCCACGGTCAAAGCAGATTGAATATAATACCGCTGCGTCCCCCGGTTCACAACGAAGTCGACCTCCAGCTGTTTGCGGACCTTTTTGCCGCCCGGCTCGGTCGTGTTGATCTCTACCACACCCACATCCACGTCAAAGCCACGGCGCAGCAGATCGTTGAACAGGACGTTTTCCATGATATGTGTCTCCTCCTGCTGGCGGAATCCGAGGCGGGCGTTGCGAAGACCCACGTCAGAAAAATAGTATTTCAGCGGCGTCTTGATATATTTCTTTCCTTTCACATCATAACGCTCTGCACGCTGCAGAAGAAACGCGTCCATAAAATAGGACAGATAGCGGTCAATGGTATCCGGAGAGATCCGAAGCTGCTTTTCACTGGCAAATGTGTTGGATAACTTGTTCGGGTTCGTCAGGGAGCCGATGGACGAGGCCAGGATATTCAACAGATCGTCCAGAACATCTGTCTGATTCAGGATGGTGTGGCGTTCCACAATATCCCGCAGATAGGTCTTTTCAAACAGATCCCGCAGGTACTTGCTTTTCTCCTCATGGCTGTCCATGGAAAGCACCAGCGGCATCCCGCCGTAGGTGCAGTAATCCCGCCAGGCATGGCGCTTGTCGCCATCGTACACCTGGAAGAACTCCGCAAAGGACAGCGGAGTTACCCGGATCTCATCTCCGCGGTCACGAAACTGCGTCAGGATATCCGAGGAGAGCATCTGCGAATTGCTGCCGGTCACGTAGATATCCGCGTTTCGTATTTTCATCAGGCCGAGCACCACGTCGATAAAGCCCAGTTTCGCTTTGGGATCATCCACATAAGGGTTTTGAATCTCAGAGACAAATTGGATCTCGTCGATCATCACATAGTACTGCTTTTTCGGATCGCGGATTCTCTCCCGGACGAACTTGTCCAGCTCCATCGGATTGCGGTATCTGGCGTTGGGCAGCTCATCCAGCGCAAGAGTGATGAGTTGATCCTCTTCCATGCCCTGCTCCCGTAAGTAGTTTGCATACAGTTCGAACAGCAGAAAAGACTTTCCGCAGCGCCGAAGTCCGGTAATGATCTTTACTCTTCCATTGTTCTGCTTTTTAATCAATTTCTCCAGATACTGCTGTCTCTGAATCAGCATCGGCATCACCTCGAAAAAATTTTGCGGATTGGAACATATTTTTCCCGTCTCTCGCTGAAAGCATACCACATTCGTCTCATGATCGCAAGAAAATCTTGAGGAATTATTGCGGACAGATGCAAAAATTCCTCAAGTATGTGCGGCTAAATGATTCAGCGTTCGGTACGCACTGTTCCAATCGTCTCTTGTTCGAACGATAGACCGGGTAAAAATGTCCGTAAATCCGCTGTATTTAGAGGATATTTCCATATTTTCAAAAATAGTGTGACTCGAATAGTGCAAAACATATGGACATGTCAATCTGGAAAACTTCATCTGACAGGCGGCATAATAGATAAACGCTTCAAAACGATGATCTGCCTCCGACTCATATTTGATAACACAGAAGATAATTGATGGGAGCATATATAATGTGTTTGGAATGGTCTGCCTGAGCTGCGAATGGATCCTTGGAAAATACAGCGTGACACCGGAGGAACTGGCAGAAATCTATGAAAAAGCGGCCCCGTTTCCGCTATTGGAGTACCTGCAGAAAAATGAATGAGAGAATTTAGCCCCGTTTTCTCACAATGAGAAACGGAGCCTTTATCCGGGTATTGCGCCGGTGGATTTCACGGACGGCCCTTATTATAACTTTACCCGGAGCCAGATCATTGCGCCGGGCGTCCACATGATCCCCGCCCCGGGCCATACCTACGGCAACAGCATCGTGATCCCGGAAATGTCGGAAGGGGAGCACTCCAATGCGGAAACGATCTTCTTCTCGCCGGGCTTTGTGCTCATGATGATTCTGGATGTCACGCTCGGATAAAAGAAACAGGAAACGAAACGGGCGGTGATGCGGTTCTGAATCTTATTGACAGCTTTTCTTTTATATATTATATATTATAAAACAGATCAAAAGATCAAAACAACTCGAAAATCAGACCTGACGGAGGGTGGACATGGCAGATTCTTTCTATCGTGCGAAGATCTCACATACAGAGAAAACCGTGGAACAGCTCTATAAAATGCAGTATTATGTGTATGAAAAGCCGCGCATGATCCTGCGGGCCCTCATCGGATTCGGGCTGGTTGTCGCCGCAGTGTTGTCAGGGCTTCCCACCTGGGGCAAGGCTCTGCTGCTTCTTGTGGGTGCATGGCTACTGGTGAGCCGGGACTTTCCTGCCGCTGTCCGGGCTGACCGGGCGCTGAGCGAGCGTAAGGCGAAGCTGCCCGACATGAATTACAGCTTTGGACAGGACAAGGTTCACCTCTCCGGCGAGGGGAGTATGGACATTCCCTATAATAAGCTCACGCGCCTTGTGGAGGACAAGCAGTACCTCTACCTGTTTCTGAACCGCAATTCCGTGTGCATGATGGAAAAGGATTCGGTCAAGCCCGCGGATCTCATGGCCTTTGCAAAATTCTTGGAGGAAAAGACCGGCCTCAAATGGCAGGCAGAAAAATCCTTCCTCAGCATGAGCATCTACGACCTGCGCCGGGCCTGGCAGGACATGAAAGGAAAATAATACTGCGCTGTGCCGTCTGGAAAGGGACGGCGCAGCTTATTTTTTCGGTCTGATTATTGTCACATATTGCACAGTATTCATCACAAAACCTTAAGACGCTCCCCGACAAAATTGTTATTCTTATAACAGAGATGGCGGACTGCCCGTTTTCCGGTCCGTCAAAACACAAAATGATTTTGAAAGGAGCAAAAACATGAAAAAGAGTTTCATCGCCATCATTCTCATGCTCGTGCTGCTGGTGTCTCTCGGCGCAGCCAGCGCCTTTGCCGACAGCAGCGAGGCCCCCGGCGTCACCGTAATCGAGGATGCCGATTCTCCCACCGGTTACAGCGCCGTGTTCGTGTATGACAGCAAGCTGGCAGACACGGCGGCCCTGGGGCTGAAGGACATTGCTTCCGTCACGCTGTATTCCGACTGCATGAAGCTTTACTCCTACGATGAACAGACTGCCGGTGCCATCGACGGCGCCTTCGGTCACCTGCCCGCGGAGTACGCCGAGGGTCTGTATCCCGCAGGCGGCAGCGGCGCCACCCGTCTGGATGTCGCGCTGGAGGATATCGGCGACGGTCTCTTCCGCTGCTCGATCCCCCTGTCCAGCGGCGCGTTTGTGTATAACTACACGCTGACCGACTCCGAAGGCAACTCCGTCAGCCGTCTGGATGACCCGGCCAACCCCGCCGCGCGCAACCGCGTGACCGGCGTACGCGACCTGTCCAGCATAGCCTATGTCCCCTATAACGCCGCGAAGAGCAACACCGACCAGTGGGCCGACCGTTCTCTGGAGCTCCCCTCCGCCGGCGCGAAGGGCACCTATCTCACTACCGGCTATGTCGGCGCTGACGGCACCACCCACGGCCTGGCCGTATATCTCCCCGCGGGCTATGACGAAAATCGTGCAGAGCCCTACAAGGTCCTTTATATCTCCCACGGCACCGGCGGTGACCTTTACGGCGAAGAGATGCGCTGGTTCAACGAGGGCGCTGTGTGCAACATCAATGACAACCTGGGCCTTGACTACGTGGTCGTCGGCATGAACAATCAGGAGTTTGCCACCAGCGGCGCCGGTCAGCCCGACTGGGATTTCACCAAGATCGAAGACGATCAGCTCAACTATATCATGCCCTTTGTCGAAGAGCACTTCAATGTTTCCCGTGAGGCCTCCGGCCGCGCTTACGCAGGCCTGTCCATGGGCGGCGCGACGACCTCAAACTTCCTGATGTATCACGGAGACGTGTTCGGCTACTACGGCATCTGGAGCTACGCCAACACCGATCTCGCCAATTACTGCAACGTCGAAGGCCTTGTGAAGGAGGAGAACCAGGCCGCGGTCAAGGCCAACAAGGACGCAAAGATCATGATTGCCTACGGCTCCTGGGACTTTGGCATGGAGCCTTGCAAGCAGTTTGGGGAAATCCTCACCGGACTGGGCGTGGAGTATACGGAGCTTGAGGTCCCCGCTGCCCACGACTGGGAAAACTGGCAGCTTGTTTACGCCTGGGCGGCGCAGAACTTCCTGTTCAAATAAGCCCTCCTGCGTTAAATATATCCCTGTAAATCAAAAGGACTGCGAACATCGGTTCGCGGTCCTTTTGATTCAGCGCGCTGCCTCCGTAAGGGGCGCGCGGTTCATGGCGCTTTTGAGCTGCTCCCGGTATTCCATGGGGGTGATGCCGTAGAGCTTGCGGAAGGATTTGACAAAGCTGGAGTAATCGGAGAAGCCGCCGGCCATGCAGGCGTCCAGGACGCTTTTTCCCGCCACAAGGCCGTAGCGGAATTCCTGCATGCGAAGCTCCGTGATATAGTGGCTGATGCTCTCGCCGGTATAGCTTTTGAAGCTGCGGGACAGATGCTCGCGGCTGACATAGAACTGCTGGGCGATGCCTGCGACGTTCATCTCCGGCTCCCGGAAATGCTCGAGAATATACGCCGTCACCCCGGAGATAAACGCGCTGGAGGCGCTGGGGGCGACGAGCTGGGACGCGCGGGCCACATGCTTGATGGTGAGCATCAGCTCCCCGAGCTGGCAGAGGTAGAGCTTTTCCCGCAGCTCCGCGTCCGGGACGGAGGCCGAGGCGTTGACGCGCTCAAAAAGCTCTCGCAGGCCCCAGCGGCACGCATCCTCGGCCCGCAGGATATAAAGCGGCGGAAGCCTGCTGCCGTCAAGCGCGTAAGTATCCAGCACCCGCGCCATAAAATCAGCGTTGACCTGGAGGATCAGCCGCTCGTAGCTCTCCGACTCCTCCGGGCAGAGCATGGTGTGCACCGTGCCGGGCGAGATGAGCAGCAGCTCGTCCGGGTGCAGCAGAAAGCGCGCGCCGCCGGAGCGGTACTCGCAGATGCCCCGGCGCACCAGGATGAACTCATAATAGGGATGGGAATGGGCAATGGAGGAGCGCGTCTCCACATTCACGTAATAGCCCACGGACACGAGGCTGCGGCTGAGCTGGAAGTTTGCCATGTCCTGCGTCAGATGCTGGTCGACGACGGATTCCACTCGATGGTAGGCCACGGAGATTTCCTCCTTCCCCTTATATCACAATTTGCGCTTAAGCTGTCACAATTGCAGGCGTGCATTTGCCTGCTTATTTGCTATTATATGCGCAGAAGATAAAAAAGCAAGGGCCGTTGGGCGAATATTTTTCTCCATCTTGTGTAGTTTATACAAAAACGGCATTCGCTTTTTGTGATGCTGTACGGAACTCGCCGCTTGTGTCGGCAGAGAAAAGCTGTTATATTATTATCAGCTTTCCCTTTGTATCCACTATCAGCTCCGGCTGATACGGAAATAAAATTTTATTTTTGGAGGAAAGAACATGAAGAGAATTCTTGCCGCTGTGATGTGCCTGGTCATGATCGTTGCCCTGTGCGCCGCGATGCCGATGACTGCCAGCGCTGCCAGCACCACCTACCTGACCCTCGCCCACAACATGGCAGAGGACCACGCCATCAACGTCGCGCTCGTCGCCTGGGCCGAAGCCGTTGACAAGGCCACCGACGGCGCCATCCAGATCGACGTCATGCCCGGCGGCACCCTCGGCTCCGAGGCCGACTGCGTGTCCCAGATCCAGGCCGGCCAGCTCGAGATGACCAAGGTCTCCGCCGGCACGCTTGCAAACTTCAACTCCGCCTGGAACTGCGTCTCCGTCCCCTACGTCTTCAAAGACAAGGATCACCTCTACAACGTCATGAACGGCGAGATCGGCCAGGATCTCTACAACCTGACCGAGAAGGACGGCTTCATCGGCCTTGCCTGGCTCGAGTCCGGCACCCGCTGCTTCTACACCGCAAAGACCCCCATCCGCACTCCCTCCGATCTCAAGGGCCTCAAGATCCGCACCATGGACTCCCAGATGGCCATTGACATGATGAACGCCTTCGGCGGCTCCGCCACCGTTATGGGCTACGGCGACATCTACACCGGCATGCAGCAGGGCGTTATCGACGGCGCTGAGAACAACATCACCGCCATGCGCGACCACGCCGACGTCACCGGCTACTACTGCTACGACGAGCACACCATGATCCCCGACGTCATCATCATCTCCACCGACATCTGGAACGACCTCACCCCCGAGCAGCAGGAGATCATGCGCAGCACCGCTGCCGACATGGTCGCCAACTACCGCGAGCTGTGGGCCCAGTTTGAGGAAGACGTGAAGGCCCAGGTCGAGGGCAAGGTCGAGTACGTCACCGACGTCGACAAGGCCGCCTTCCAGGACGCCGTCAAGGGCATCTACGAGAACCTCGAGAAGGACGCCCCCGAGACCTACGCCTTTGTCGAGCGCATCCAGGCCGCCGGCTGATTTGATCAAGTAAACAATATTCCAACATCTGTTTTGTCTGGAACAGGGAGCGGCTTTCACCCAGGCGGTGGGAGCCGCTTCCCTTTATCAAGGATTATAGGAGATGATTGCACTTGAAAAAAGTTGAAAAAGTGCTGGATACCGTCATGCGCTTTCTCATGGCGCTGGCCATGCTGACGCTGCTTGTGTTCGGTACCTGGCAGATCTTCACCCGCTGGATCCTCGGCAACCCCTCCACCTTTACCGATGAGCTGCTGCGCTACGTGCTGATTATCGCGGGCTTCATCGGCTCTGCCTACTGCTTCTACCGCGACGAGCATCTGGCCCTCACCCTCATCACCGACAAGGCCAAAGGCCCCTTCAAGCTCTGCCTGGACATCTTTATTGAAATCTGCATCCTGTTCTTCGTCGTTTACGTCTTCATCTTCGGCGGCTTCAAGCTCGCCAATACCGCGACCAACGTCTCCTCCGTCATGCACATCCCGATGAAGACCCTGTACATGATCGAGCCCGTTTGCGGCATTCTGATCGTGCTTGCCCGTATTCTCAAGTATGTGAACCTGTACACCGAAAAGAAAGGAGAGAACAAATAATGGTCGTAACCGCTACAATCGTACTGTTTGTCTCCTTTTTCGTGATGCTGCTGGCGGGCGTGCCCATCTCCGCGGGCATCGGCATCGCCTCCGTCATCGCCATCTGCGCCTCCGGCCGCTCGGACTTCCAGGGCTTTGCCTTCACCGCTGCCCAGAAGTGCTTCTCCGGCCTTGACAGCTTCTCCCTGCTGGCGCTGCCCTTCTTCTCTCTGGGCGGCAACATCATGAACAAGGGCGGCATCGCCAAGCGCCTCGTGCGTCTGGCGCGTCTGCTGGTGGGCGGCATCCCCGGCTACCTCGCCGCAACCAACGTCCTTGCCAACATGTTCTTCGGCGCGGTGTCCGGCTCCTCTGTAGCCGCCACCTCCGCCATGGGCTCCATCCTCTCCCCTCTCGAGGCGGATGAGGGCTACGATCCCAACTACTCCGCGGCGGTCAACATCTGCTCCGCTCCCACCGGCATCCTCATCCCGCCCTCCGGTCCGTTGATCCTTTACTCCATCACTGCCGGCGGCGTGTCTGTCGCGGCTCTGTTCATGGGCGGCTACTTTGTCGGGGCGATCCTCGGTATCTGCGTTGCCGTCGTCGCCATCGCCCTGGCTGTCAAGAAGGGTTACAAGAAGTCCGAAGTCAAGGACCCCGATCCCGCCTGGAAGATCTGGGTCGACGCGATTCCCTCGCTGCTCGCCGTCATCATTGTCATGGGCGGCATCCTCGCCGGTATTTTCACCGCGACCGAGGCCGGCGTCGTCATGTGCCTTTACTGCGGCATCCTCGCCATCATCTATCGCGAAATGGATTTCAAGACCTTCTATAACCTGCTGGCCGACACCATGAAGTCCTCCGCCACCATCCTGTTCCTGATCGCGGCCTCCTCCATCATGGCCTACGTCATGGCGCGTACCAAGATCCCCGGCGCCATCTCCGACATGATCATGGGCGTGTCCGACAATCGCTATGTGATCCTGCTCATCATGAACGTGTTCCTGCTGGTCATGGGCATGTTCCTCGACCTGACCCCGGCGGTGCTGATCTTCGTACCCATCTTCCTGCCCATCGCCCGCAGCATCGGCATGAGCGACGTGCACTTCGGCCTCATGCTCATCATGAACCTTGGTATCGGCTCCGTGACCCCGCCGGTCGGCTCCTGCCTCTTCGTCGGCTGCGGCATCGCCAAGGTCAAGATCGAGGGCGTCACGAAGTACATCGTACCCATCTTTGCCGCGATGGTGGTGGCCCTGTTCCTCGTCACCTACATCCCGCAGATTTCCCTCAGCCTGCCCTACTGGACCAAGCTGATCCCGGCCATGGGCTGGAACAGCTGATCCGATTCAACCGAACTATATTCGGCGGCGGTCTGCCCCTGCCCACGCGTTAAGCCGGCAGCGCGGCAGGCCGCCTTTTTACTTCCTTTTTCATTCTGACATAAAGGAGCATGTTCATGGACATTTGCAGAAAAATTACCGGGCTTGAAAACAAAAACGGCTATACGCTTATCCATACCAACAGCTGCGACATCAAGATCGTGTTCGTCACCGACGAAATTGTGCGTGTGCGCGCCTCCTTCGACAAGGAGCTGGCGGAGGAATCCTACATCCTCATGACCACCGCGTGGGAAGACCGCCTCGATCCCCTCTTTGAGGGTCAGCGCACCCGGCTGACCCCTGTGGAGCCGAAGCTCACGGAAGGGGAGAAGACACTCGTCTTCGAATCCGCTGCTCTGCGCCTGGAGCTGGATAAGGACCCCATCTGCATCCGCCTCTATGATGCCGACGGCACCGAGCTCTATTCCACTCTTGCAGGCTCCCCCTTCACCCTCGACACCAACAGGCGCGTCACCGCCTACTCGCGCATGCAGGAGGACGACTGTTTTTACGGCTTCGGCGAGAAGGCCGGGGCGCTCAACAAGAACAAGGCCTTCCTGCGCGAGCGCGCCACCGACGCCATGGGCTACGACCCCGAGCTCATGGACACCCTGTATAAGCACATCCCCTTCTACATCCGCTTAAACCGCGAGACGAAAAAGGCCGTGGGTCTGTTCTACCACAACTTCTATGAGTCCGTGTTCAACATGGGCAAGGAGAAATCCAACTACTGGCCCCGCTACACCTACTGGCAGGCCGACGGCGGCGATATCGACCTCTTCCTATTGGGCGGCGGAACGCTCAAAAAGATCGTCGATAACTACACCCTGCTCACGGGCCGCCCCGCCCTGCTGCCGAAGCGCGCGCTGGGCTACCAGGGCTCGAGCATGTACTACCCCGAACTCGAGAAGGACAGTGACGACGCGGTCCTCGACTTCATCGACACCATCAAGGAGGAAGGCTTCCCCATCGACGGTTTCCACCTTTCCTCCGGCTACACCAGCGTAAACGGCAAGCGCTGCGTCTTCACCTGGAACACCGAGCGTTTCAAGGACCCGCGCGCCTACTTTGCCGCCATGAACGAAAAGGGCGCCCAGAACGTACCGAACGTCAAGCCCGGCATCCTCCTGTGCCACCCCTGGTTCGATGAATTCAACAAGAAGGGCGTGTTTGTGCGCGACAGCGAGAATCCCGACACCTATGCCGTCGGCTCCTGGTGGGGCGGCGACGGCGCTTTCTGGGACTACACCAAGCCCGAGGCGCGCCGCGTCTGGAAGGATTACCTCATTGAGAACGTCATCGACGTTGGCACCGACTCCGTCTGGGACGATAACTGTGAGTACGACAGCCTCCTCGACAAGGATGCGAAGGTGGACTTTGACGGCAAGGGCGGCACCATCGGCCAGCTCAAGCCCCTTATGTGCACCATCATGTGCAGACTTGGCAACGAGGCCGTCGAGGAACACAACCCCGACGCGCGGCCGTACGTGGTGTGTCGCAGCGGCAGCTCCGGTATCCAGAAGTACGCCCAGACCTGGTGCGGCGATAACTATACCAGTTGGAAGAGCCTGCAGTACAACATCCCCATCATCACCGGCATGGGCCTCTCCGGCCAGCCCAACGAGGGTGCGGATATCGGCGGCTTTGCAGGTCCCGCCCCGAGCGAAGAACTGTTCGTCCGCTGGGTGCAGAACGGCATCTTCCAGCCTCGTTTCTCCATCCACTCCGCCTCCAACGACAACACCGTCACCGAGCCCTGGATGTTCCGCGACTCCGCGCCGCTCATCCGCGACGCCATCCTGCTGCGCTACCGCCTGACCCCCTACCTCTACTCCGCCGAGTACGAAGCCAACCAGACCGGCGCCCCCATCATGCGCGCGCTGGTGTACGAGTTCCAGAACGACGAGAAGGTCTACGACGAGAGCTTCGAGTTCCTTTACGGCCGCGACATTCTGGTGGCAAACGTCATTGAGCCGGGCGTAAAGACCCAAAAGGTCTATCTCCCCGCCGGGTGCAAGTGGTACGACTGGAACGACAAGTTCCGCTGCTATGAGGGCGGCCAGACCATCGAGGTGCCCGTCGACCTCACGACCATCCCGCTCTTTATTCGCGAGGGCGCGATCATCCCTATGGCGGATAACCAGCTCATGAGCATGGAGCGTGACCACATGACAGCGCTTCACCTGATTCTCGCCCCCGGCAAAGAGAGCAGCTACACCCTCTATGACGACGACGGGGTTTCCAACGATTTCCGCAAGGGCGTCTACCGCAAAACCGAGATCTCCATGACCGGCGAGAGCGTGGTGAAGGTCGCCTTCAAATCCGAGGGCAGCTACACCGATTTTGTGGAGACCATCACGGTCGAGATGATCCGCAAGGACCGCAGCCCCTTCTGGGTGGCCCTGGGCGACCGGAAGCTGGAGCACTACCTCAACCGCCGCAAGTTCGACGAAGCCGCCGAGGGCTGGTATTACAGCCAGTCCAAGCGCGCCGTGCTGGTCAAGTACGCAAATCCGAAGCAGGACACCGTGCTCACGGTGAGCTTTGAGGACTTCGACCTCATCGGCATGTAAAACAGAGTGAAGTGTGAAGAGTTGAGAGTGAAGTGATGGAGCACCTTCGGTGCAATTATAATCGTCGCGCAGCGACACCATAACTCCACTCTTCACTCTCCAAACTCCACACTCTCGAAAGGAGCTTTTCCTATGCTGGTAAACCGCCTTGTTTCTTATGAAAAAACGGAAAACGGCTGGCTGCTGCATGCCGACACGGCGGACGCGTTGCTGGTTTTCCTCTCGGACGACGTTGTCCGCATCCGCGTGAACTTTGACCGCAGGTTCGACGAGGCGTCCTATACCCTTGTCACCACCGCCTGGCCCGACCGTCTCGACCACCTCTTTGAAGGCGAGCGCCAGCGCATACAGGCGCTGGACGTGGCCTGCGCAGAGGACGAGAAAAAGCTTGTTTTCAAGACCGCGACCATGACGCTTGTCCTGTTAAAGCAGCCGTTTTCCTTCAAGCTCCTGGATGCGGACGGCAAGACCCTCTACCGCGACTTGCCCGAGCGTGCCTTTGAGAAAGACCACCTGGGCAGGCTCTCGCACTACTCCTGCATGGATCGGGAGAAAGACCACTTTTACGGTTTCGGTGAGAAGACCGGACACCTGGATAAGAAGTTCCGCCGTCTGCGCATGAGCCCCAAGGACGCCATTGGCCATGATCCCGAGACCGGCGATCCCATGTACAAGCACATCCCGTTTTACATCCGCGTAAACGAGGACAAGCGCCAGGCGCTGGGCCTGTTCTATCACAACTCCTACGACTGCGTGTTCGACATGGGGCAGGAGATCTCCGGCTACTGGGAGCGCTACTGCTACTACCAGACCGACGGCGGCGACATTGACCTTTTCCTCATAAACGGTCCCGACATGAAGGATGTGATCTCCCGATACACCTGGCTCACGGGCCGCACCATCCTGCCCACCAAGCAGTCCCTCGGCTACTGCATGTCCACCATGTACTACGCGGAGCTTGAAAAAGACTGCGACCAGGAGATCTACAAGGTTGTGGACAAGCACCTGCAGGAGCAGATCTGGATCGACAACTTCTGGCTGGCCTCCGGTTACTCCTCCGGTGAGGAGGATAACCTCCGCTACACCTTCAACTGGAACCGCCGCCGCTTCCCCGACCCCGAGGGCTTCTTCGAAAAGATGAACGCCATGGGCATCAACGTCATCTGCAACCTCAAGCCTGGCGTTCTGAAAAATCACCCCTATGCCCATTACTACGAGGAGCGCGACGCCTTCATCAAATCCGCCGACGGAAGCGCCGACGCCACCGGCCGCTGGTGGGGCGGCGAGGGCAGGTTCATCGACTTCACCGGCCCAAAGGGGCGCGAGGCCTGGAAGCACCTGCTGGAGGAAAACATCCTCAAAAAGGGCACCAAGACCGTCTGGAACGACAACTGCGAGATCGACGGCATTGAAGACCGCCTCTCTCAGTGCGACTACGAGGGCGCAAAGGGCACCATGGAGGATTTGAAGATCATTCACTCCAACATGATGGCTTACACCGCCGTGCAGGCGATCGCCGACGTGTACCCGAACGAGCGCCCCTACGTCATCAACCGCGCGGGCTTTGCGGGCATTCAGCGCTATGCCCAGGTCTGGGGCGGCGACAATCTGACCGACTGGCGCACGGTGAAGTTCAACCTCGCCACCATCATGGGCATGGGCCTTTCGGGTTGCGCCAACATGGGCTGCGACATCGGCGGCTTTGCCGGCGGCGCGCCGGAGGGCGAGTTGCTGCTGCGCTGGATTCAGAGCGGCGTGTTCCAACCCCGCTTCACCATCAACTCCGCCAATTCCGACAACACTGTCACACAGCCATGGATGTACGCGGAGAACCTGCCTTATGTCCGCGCGGCCTACGCCCTGCGCTATCGAATGCTGCCCTACCTTTACTCTCTCATGCGCGAGGCAAGCGTGGACGGCCTGCCCGTGATGCGCCCGCTGTTCCTTGAGTTCCCGGACGATTCCGCCTGCTACAGCGACGAAAGCCTGACCTTTATGTACGGCCCGGCGGTGCTGGTGGCAAACGTGGTGGAAAAGGGCGCAAAGACGAGAAGACTCTATCTCCCGAAGGGCTGCACCTGGTACGACATGAACGACAAACTGCGCGCCTATGAGGGCGGGCAGACCATCGAGGTGCCAGTGGATCTGGGCACCATCCCCATGTTCCTCAGAGGCAGCGCCATCTTCTGTACCAGCGAGAATGTCAAGCGTATTCTTGAGGACACGGTGTGGCAGCTCGACCTGCTCATCGCCGCCGAAAGCGACGTGAGCTTTACGTATTACGATGACGACGGGCACAGCGAGGACTATAAGCGCGGGTACTACAACGAGACGAAGATCAGCGTCACCGCGGGAGATCGCACCCGCATCCGCTTTGAGAAGACGGGCGACTATCCCGACAGCATCGAGGCGCTCACCATCCGCCTTGTCAGCAAGAAGAAGGGCGCGTTCTGGGTCACGGTGGACGGGGAGCAGATCCCGCGCTACCTGGTGCGCGACGTGTGGGAGGAGAGTGACCGCGGCTGGTACTATGAGCTCTCCGACCGGAGCATTCTGGTCAAGACCCCGAAGCCGGACAAGGACCGCTTTGAGATCGTCATCTCCACCGAGAAATTTGACCTCATCGGCATGGCCGACGAGTAAGGCTCCATACGAAAAAAGCTGAAAATCCTGCTATCGTTTTATCGTCAGCATGCGGTATAATGAGGGTAGCGTAAACGAAAATCAGACGCATAAGGAGGAACAAACAATGCCGATGCAAATGGGCTTTCGCTGGTACGGCGAGGGCAACGACAAAATCAAGCTCTCTGACATCCGACAGATCCCGGGCGTGAGCACCATCGTCTGGGCCCTGCATGACAAGATGCCCGGCGAGATCTGGCAGCCGGAGGAGATCAAAAAGGTCGTCGATCAGATCACGGCCGCCGGCTTCAACGCCGAGGTGGTGGAGAGCGTCAACGTGCACGACGATATCAAGATCGGTCTTCCCACCCGCGATCAGTACATTGAAAACTACATCCAGACCATTCGCAACCTCAAGCCCTTCGGCGTGAAGGTGATCTGCTACAACTTCATGCCCATCTTTGACTGGACCCGCTCGGACATGTTCCACCCCGTGGGCGACGGCTCCACGGCCCTCTTCTACCAGAAGGACATGATCCAGGACGACCCCAAGGAGATGGCGGACTATGTCATGGGCCTGACCGAAAAGTACCACATGACCTTCCCCGGCTGGGAGCCCGAACGCATGGCGAAGCTTGACGAGCTGTTCGAAAAATATAAGCCCGTCACCAAGGAAAAACTCTGGGAAAACTTCAAGTACTTCCTGGAGAAGATCATGCCCGTCTGCCATGAGTGCGACATCAAGATGGCCGTGCACATGGACGATCCCCCCTGGGACATCTTCGGCCTGCCGCGCCTGCTGGTGGATGCCGAGAGCATTGACCGCTTCCTCAGCATGGTGGACGATCCCTATAACTGCCTGACGCTCTGCTCCGGCTCGCTGAACGCAAACCCGAACAACAACGTCGCTTCCATCGTCCGCAAGCACTGCGACCGTATTGCCTTTGCCCATATCCGCAACGTCAAGCACTTCGACAACGGCGACTTCTCCGAGGCCAGCCACCGCGACTGCGACGGCGAGACCGGCATTCTGGACATTCTCCGCGCATATCACGACTGCGGCTACGAGGGCTACATCCGCCCCGACCACGGCCGTCACCTCTGGGACGAGAAGCCCGGCAATGTCCGCCCCGGCTACGGTCTGTACGACCGCGCCCTCGGCATTATGTACATGCTCGGCGCCTGGGACTACATGGACAAATTTGGAGTTTGAAGTTTGGAGTGTGGAGTTATGGTACTGAATAACGAAAGCATCAAGAATAAAGCCGCATGGGAAGCCCTGGGCTATCGCCTGCCGAACTTTGACCGGGACGCCATGGTAGCAAAAACCGTCGCCAATCCTGCCTGGCTGCACTTCGGCGCGGGCAACATCTTCAAGGCCTTCCAGGCCGACGCCTGCCAGCGCCTGCTGGACGCGGGCCTTGCCGAGACCGGCATCATCGCCGCCGAGCGCCGCGAGAAGAAGCCCGAGGTCAACGACAACCTGACCGTCAAGGTCACCCTCAAGGCCGACGGCAGCGTGGAGAAGGCTGTGGTCGGCTCAATCGCCGAGAAGGTCTATCTCTACGGCAACGAGGCGAGGCTGAAGGAGATCTTTGAAAACCCCAGCCTCCAGATGGTGTCCTTCACCATCACCGAGAAGGGCTACGCACTGTATGACGCGAAGGGCGAGCTTCTCCCCGACATCGCCGCCGACCTCGAGGCCGGCCCCGAGAACGCGAAGAGCTATATGGGCAAGCTGACCGCCCTGCTCTGCGCCCGCTACCTCAAGAATAAGGCGCCGCTTGCCATGGTGAGCATGGACAACTGCTCCCACAACGGCGACAAGCTCAAGGCCGCCATCACCTGCTTTGCCGAAAAGTGGGGCGGTGATGGTTTTAATAAATGGATTTCTGAGCAGGTCAGCTTCCCCTGGTCCATGATCGACAAGATCACCCCGGGCCCCGACGCCTCCGTCGCCGCGATGCTCAAGGCGGACGGTCTTGAGGACGGCACCCCCTTCGTCAACGCCGAGGAGTGCGAATACCTGGTCATCGAGGACAATTTCCCCAACGGCCGCCCCTGCCTCGAGAAGGCCGGCATCTACTTCACCGACCGCGAGACCGTGGACAAGGTGGAGCGCATGAAGGTCTGCACCTGCCTCAATCCCCTGCATACCAGCCTTGCCGTTTACGGGTGCCTGCTGGACTTTGACAAGATCTGGAAAGAGATGCAGGATGAGGATCTCCACAAGCTGGTGGAGACCATCGGCTACAAGGAGGGGCTGCCCGTCGTGACCGATCCCGGCATCATCAGCCCGAAGGAATTCATCGACGCCGTGGTGAACGTGCGTATCCCCAACCCCTTCATGCCGGACATGCCCCAACGCATCGCCACCGACACCTCGCAGAAGCTGCCCATCCGCTTCGGCGAGACCATCAAGGCTTACCTGGCCTCCGACACGCTCAAGGTCGATGATCTCAAACTCATCCCGCTGGTGCACGCGGGCTGGCTCAGATACCTGATGGCGGTGGACGACAACGGCAGCGCCTTTGAGCCGTCTCCCGATCCCCTGCTTGAGACTGCGCAGGCCTATGTGAAGGACTTCAAGCTCGGCGAAAAGCCGGACTGCGCGAAGCTTGAGGGACTTCTTCGCAACGCCGCGATCTTCGGCGTCGACCTCGCGGACGCGGGTCTCGCTGAAAGGATCTACGCCTACTTCACCGAGCTCACCGCCGGGAAGGGCGCCGTGCGCAAGACCCTGCACAAATACGTCTGGGCGGAGTGATAATGCGCCACCCCCCAGCCTTCTTCCACAAGCTCCGGGAACTCCCCGTGCAGCTCCGCATACCCTGTTTTGTCTTCCCAGCCGGCCTTCGGGCCGGCTTTTTCTTTTTCCGCGGCGTCTTCTCTTCGCAGACTGTCATCATATAGGAAAGCATGATGCGCTGCCGTACCGGCTCATACAGATCTGCACGAATGGTAACTGATATGAAATGACTTTTGTCAAGGGGTAAAATGCGCGGCAAAGGCAAGAAGCAGCGAGCGACAAGCACTCCGGAAGGTATCATGAAAGAGCCCTGGGTATCAGTCTCCGGCATTGGCCACTCTGATATACGTGGATTAGGAAGGGAAACGCCTTCCATACCGACAGGTCAATGGTCCGCCGAGAGCCCTACCGTCTATTAGCGTGGATCACAAGACTGAGAGAAACTCAGAAAAGTGCCGACAAAGTTACGTCGTAGATAGCTCGAACCTTTCCTAATGCAGAGCTCCTTCACGATGCCTTCCGGTGAAACAGTCTGGCTGCTTGCAGCCCTTAGCTACCCACTATCACAGCGGGATGGCGGGGTCAAGGCCAAAGCCGCGCGAGCGGTGCGAAGCAGCCTTGACGCCGACAGCACACTGTGATACCTCAAGCGTAGTTCTCCGTCATCATACCCCAGAGGAAGCAGGCGAGTTCTCGAGCAACAGCGGTTTTGGCGACATTGGACTTTTTGCCGTTTTTGAGCGTCATACGGTAATATTTGCGTCTCAGGCGTTCGTTGGCCTTGTCTGCGTATGCGATGACTGCGGGCGGGTTTCCGGTTTGCCTGGCAGCAAGGGTCTTGGATTTAAAGCCGATTTGACCCCGTCCATAGCACTGTGCAGCTTCGACAAGGAGCGTTCTGAGATGCCGGTTTCCGGCTTTGGTGATCGGCAGACGAGTTTGGTCGCCGCCACTGGAATCTTCTCCGGGAACGAGGCCAAGAAAGGCGGCATACTGCGGTGCGCTTGCAAAGCGCTTGAAATCTCCCGTCTCTACGATCACAGAGAGAGCGGTGATGGTCTTGACACCGAGGAAGCATTCCAGCTTGTGAACGTTCTCCTTGTACTCTTCCGCTTCTGCCAGTTCCTCAATACGCTTCTCAATTCGATCCAGCTTGCTCGTCAGGTCGTCGTAGGTAAGCAGATATTCATCCAGCGTCTCCTGATCAACGCCGTCAAGTTTCAAAGTGCGCAGCCAGTTTATATGTGCCTGCGTCCAATAGTTTTTGGTACCGTCATATTGGAATCCGTGACGCAGGCAGAAGGAAAGGGTCTGCTGTTTCACCTTCTTCAACGCCAGACGGTGATCATCCCGCATCCGTATAAACTCTTTGATCTGCTCATCCTTCTCTGTGGGAACGTGTACCTCACTATAGTCGTGGTGAGCAAGGCAGCGCGCAATAAGCTCCGCATCCCATTTGTCTGTCTTGATCCGCTTCTTCCCAGCGGGAACCGCCATGGTCGTCGGAGCCAGAATAACGCACTTGACATTGTGCGCCGTCAGATCCCGATACAGCGTAAATTCCAGGCAACCAGCTTCATAACCGCATACGAACAGCGCATCGTTACCGTAGTGGAAGCGCATAGCCTCCAGGTAATTCAGCACCTTGCTGTAGTGCCCTTCCACTTTTTGGGCGTACTCTGCTTTCTCTTTTTCGTTCGTGTAGCAGCAGAGAGAAAAATTTTCTTTATGTACGTCCGTCCCTACGTAAACTGTGCTATAATTCTGGAGGTCATTTCATATTGTCTATTAAAAGTCAAGCCCCAAAATAGGAAAACTTGTGGATTGGTGAAGAACTAAAAAAGGGTACGCAAAAGTAAGCGTCCAGCAGGGCACTCTGCGGAATATGTTAAAGAGGCGTCAGGCAAGTTGAAAAGCTTTACCGGATGTTTGTAAGGCAAAGATGAGCCGCACGAGCTTCTTGGCAACATGGGAGATAGCGATGTTGTAATGTTTGCCCTCAGCTCGCTTTTTGGCGAGGTAGGCCGCGAAGGACGGCTCCCAGATGCAGACATATTTTGTAGCATTGAACAGTGCATAGAGCAGATAACGTGAACCACGCTTCTCCATGTGTGCGTAAGTTCCCGTAGCCTTAAGCTTGCCGGATTCGTAGGTAGACGGGGAAAGGCCGGCATAGGCCAGGAGCTTGTCCGGCGAATCGAAGCGGGAAAAGTCTCCGATTTCAGCCAGAATCATGGCGCCCATGCGGTAACTGATGCCGGGGATGGTGAGGATCGGCGGAGCCATCTCATCAATGATCGTTTTGATGGCAGCTTCGATCTCTTCAATCTCCTTGTCCAGTTCGCGGATCAGACGAATAGTATGCTGAAGCTCATGAGACTTGGCGGGCATGCTGGAGCCAATGGATCTTCTGGCAGTCTCGCGGATCTTAACTGCTTTCTCCCGATCGTAGCGACCTTTTGAGGCGGCTGAGAGGACGGTCTTGAAGTGTGTCAAATGCGCGTCAGCAATCTGCTTAGCCCCGGGAAACTCGCTGAGCATAGCATAAACGGACGCCATGTGAAGCGTCGACACAAGCGTTTCCAGTTCAGGGAAGAGAATGTTGACCAAACGGGAAACGGACTGCTTGAGCTTCGCTCTCTCCTGCACTTTGCCAAAGCGGTATCTTGTTAGTGACTTTAGTTCCTCATTGTGGTATGCTGTGTCTGTGTAGGACTTGAGGTCCACATCAGACATGAGCATAGATGCAATCGTCCGTGCGTCGATCCGGTCGGTCTTAGTTTGACGAAGACTAAGACTTTTTCGGTAGAGATTGGTGTGCAGAGGGTTTATGACGTAGGTGACCAGACCTTTGTCAAGAAGAAACCCGAGGATGTTGTAGCTGTAGTGTCCGGTAGCCTCAAGCCCTACTTTTATGTTGTCCGTAGGGTGAGCGCAAGACTGGATTCGCTGCAGCAAGGTCTCGAAGCCTTCCAGGTTGTTGGCAATGGTGAATACATCGGCCAGCACTTCGCCTTCCGAGCTGAGGATAAAGCAGTCATGCTTGTCCTTCGCCACATCAATTCCAACATAAACCATGATGATACCTCCAGGGTAAAGTTTTATGATGCTGCATCCACAGAGCACTTTGCCTTGTAACCTTGTTCCACATAAACCGTCTGGCGGTATCTAACTGATTAACAAAACTGCAAAGGGCTGTGGTCGGAGCCTTTCTGGAACCGTCTACGCGGTAGGAGGCAAAAACCAATCCACAGCATCCCTTGCAGTGTAGCACATGACCTTGGAGAGGGTCACTAAAAACTACTACTCTAGCATCTGCTTTCATAAAACGATTTTTCCTATGGAAAACGCATCAAATGATACCTGCTGACTCCAAATCCGCTGGTGTCGCGAACGATTGCGGTTTTGCACAGGGCGGGGAGCCATTTGCGGCTGAAGGTGGTGGTGCCGAAATAAGCGGCAAAGTTGGTAACGGGAAGCACTACCCAGTCGCTGTCTTCCTGCAGATTGGCCAGATAATACAAGGTCAGCGTGTACAGAATCTCCTCCGGAATCTTAACCGGTGTGTTGTCCCTGATCCATTCTTCCTGTGCCTCGGTCAGTGTGATCTCATAATTTCGAAGAGGCCCCAACTCCAGCGCATCGGCCAGGACGCCGTCGAAAGACAGGCTCCAAATTGCTGTCTTGGTCGGAGTAAAGAGCGGGACCTGGTAATGAAGAACACGATCCCGCCAGATTTTATCGAAAGTCTTCTCCAGATCAAGGCAGTGTTCCAGTCGCGTCTTCTGGACAAGACCCGGATTTGTTCGCGCGAAGGTGCAGATGCTGTGGACGTGTCGGACCAGCCAGCCCCAGCCTTTTTCGTCCACCAACTCCGGGAACTCTCCGTGCAGTTCCGCATATCCCGTCTTGTTTTCCCAGCCGGCCTTTGGGCCGGCTTTTTCCGTATCCGGGATACTGCACCATGCACAGAGCGCACGCCGGGCATGGTCAAGATCGGCATCTCTGCCTTTCCATAAATAGCCCCGTGCCACAATGGTCAGAATCCGCTGGAAACCCTCACCGGTCTCCAGCATATCCGTATTCATTCGTTTCATCCATGCCACGTCTTTTTTGCCCGCAGCCTTATATACGACCGGAGTTGTGTAACATGAAAACTCTTCTATCTCATTGATCATAACTGCTTTTTCAAAACCTCTCTCTCGATCTGCTCCGGGACAATATCCCATAGAAGATTCCGCTTTCCCAACGCGACAATATAGCGAACTGCCATCTGTAAATCCACAATCTCCCGAAGCAGTGTTTGACAGGCGGCGGATACTGCCTCACGGGCGCTCAGATCCGGCGTCTTTTCTTCGTATGCCGTCATCATGTAGGAAAAGCTGTCCGAATCTTGCTCCCGGTGCAATTGCTTCCTTTCCGTTGCCTTGTTTTCATCATCAATGTCGCAGACCAAATCTGCAAGGATACGATAGCCACCGGCTCGAAAATCTGCCAACAGATCATAATGCTCCCTGCATTCCAGAAGATGATCCTCCAGAAAATCTATTCGCTCATCCCGCCGCATGAAGTGCCAGCTCAGATCGCGGATCAATGTGCGCAGCTTCACAATACGTTCAGCATCAAAGTCAGAGAAGAGAGAATACAGCTCATCTACATCATAGATATCTTCCTGACCGCGGGAATAGAGAATTCGGGAGATGTCGCTCTCTCGCCTGCGCGTTTGGATCGGAGCCTTGCACGCACGGATGCGGGACAGACAGGCCTCAAACTCCTGAAGAAGCACTGACACAGAGGAAAGAATGCTTCCGTCGAGATTCTCCCGCCAACCCGTTTTTACGGCAAAGCGAAACAGCTCTTCATCAGACGCCGGGGCAGACTTCGGCTTAGGCGTATACTTTTCCAGCATGTAAGCGTAATAGGGCAGCCTCTCTACATTCGAGCTGACGGCGGACCAGTCGGTCGCCTCAATCTGCCGTTTCCGCTTCTTCCAGGACGATCGATCCTCTTCCAGCAGCTCCTTATACTTCAGAAATCCGCTGCGCTTATATCGCCTGTCTTTCAAATAGTCGTCCAGATCGGGCTTGACACCGGTCTTGGCCGAGTCGATCTCAAGCCCGGACAGAATGGAGAGTATCTCCACTTCTCTGCTGCAGCGTTCCCGATCCTCAGCGGCAGAGTTTTCATCATAGGCGATGACGCTGCGGTTGAAGGCGGCGTTACAGATCTGACCTACCCGTGTAGAGAAGGTGTCCCGTATTGTGACAAACCGGTCGTGCCAGTTGTTTGCATCGCGAATGACAGCTTCCTCCGCGGGGATCAGAAGAAACGGAATGTCGCTTGTCGAATACTCGTAGAAACGGGAGTGCCGCGCTACACAGCGTTTCACAATGGGATCGGCAATGGTCTTTACCATATCCCCGTCATAGTCGGCGCCGCCCAGACGTTCTGCAGTCATAGATTCTACATCCACCATCACTACATCAGACAGGTGACTCAAATATACTTGCCGCATATTATCCCTTTGGTTGTATGCTTTTAACTGCAGCTCTTCATTTCGGGAGATGTGCGGGTTGCGCAGAATCGTGCAGGCCTCATCATTTTGGTACTTTGCCTGTGGTGCATAGAAATATTGCGCACCGATCGGATTGTGCCAAACCTGCGTCCAGAAACTCCGCTCTCTTCTGGTTGTGGGAATCTCTGAATCCACAAGGAACGAGACAAGGGAAAGCAAGTCCCCGGAAAGATAGCGCACATCCCCCGACACCCAGAGTCTGCCAACCGTGTAGTCTTTCAAAGTTCGCTCTGCCATATCTTCAAGCTGCTTTGTAAAGACCGGCTCATGGATAAAGAGCGGGTTCTTTTTCAGTACTCTCGCTGCCGGGCTCTTCTGCCCGGCGAAGTATTCATAACGGTATTGCTCATTGCAGCAGAGGTCATAGTATCGCTGCTCTGTTGCCTTTGTGATCCAGTCCCGCGCATCTTTCGAAGGAGAGTGATCCCATCCGAGCGGCAGATCTGCCGGACGAAACTCTTCCGCAGTCATCGACAATGTTGCGAGAAACTGATAGTTCAGCTGAGTCTGTTCCTGCGGTTCCTCCTTGCTGACGCCGGAGATGTACAGGGCGTGTTCATATTTATCAAAGGCGCTCCAGTAATCTGCCCAGTTCATTCCGTTCTCGGTAAGCCAGCCGAAGCCCTTGAACATGCTCTTGGTCAATACCACTTCGACCTGATCGACAGGATGCTTCAATCCCCAGATGTCTTGAATGATCGTTTTTCCGGATTTTTTCAGCAGCGTCTTGAAATCCACCTCATGCAGCATCCCCTTGACAAAAGGCAGGCGGATCTGAAAAGAATGGTGAGGATGCGCGCCGCAATAGATGCGGTCGATCTGTTCGGAAAAAGCTGTGGAGATCAGTCCCTCGCCGTCAAAGCGCAAGGACTTGTGCGGTGTAGCAGTATCGCTCTCTATGCGATGATATCGTTTGACACCTGGGCGTACATCTTCTCCTTTTACTGTGATGATTTTGGAGTAACCCTGGTAGGCTTCGTTATCTACAACAATAACGCAATGCTCACGGGTGAGGTCAACTCCCTCAATACGCTTTCCACTGGTCAGCATCAATCCGTTGTAGGCATAGAGCTTACTGAGTTGACACAGGTTCACGCGCATGTCAAGCATGATTCGCTGCCGTACCGGCTCATACAGATCTGCGCGAATGAAAGAAAGCCTGCTCTCCCGACTCATGCTGCTGGAGCGTTCAAAGGGAAGATAGTGATGGGGGCTGCCCCCAAAGTCCAGCGTAATCCCTTCCGACGAAAACATGGCTTCAACCTTCTTCTGACGCAGGGCAGCCTTATCGGAATTGCCGCAGTCAAAGATACCTGAGAAGTCCATAAAGAATATAACGTTCTCAAGATCTGTGCAGATCATATGGTCGTCAAAGGCAGTGTCCAGATTCAGCTGTCGCATGATTTGATAAAACAGAGCATTATCTTCCTGGACTTCCGTCCCCTGCAGAATACACTTTTTTGTGGCTGCTGCAGATAAAGAGAAACTGTATCGACCGTCGTTCTCCTGCCGGGCGTAACCGATCACCAGGCGGGCGGACAGACGGTGAATTTTATAATAAACAGGCATGTGTCTCACGCTCCCGCAGGCAAGGATACTACAAATGATTCAAAAATGCAATATAGAAACTGCTTCCACTTTTTTAGCGGAGGCAATATTTATATGGAGGTGTTTTGATGAAAAAGATGGAAACCATCACCGCGCGGGAGCTCTATGAAATGAAACTACCGCCAGCAAACTTTGTTGTAGACGGCTTGCTGCCGAGAGGATTGCATGTCTTCGCCGGGCCGCCCAAGGTCGGCAAGAGCTGGCTGCTGCTCCAGCTTGCGCTTGCCGTTGCCTCAGGAAATTCCTTCTGGGGACTGCACACGGAACAGGGTACGGTTCTCTCCCTCTGCCTTGAGGACAACTATGCCCGGCTCCAGAAACGAATTTCGGAACTCACGGATGAACCGCCGGACACGCTGCACCTGACCGTCCTCTCAAAATCTCTTGACGATGGCCTCTGCGAACGGCTCGAGATGTTTCTGAAAGAACATGCGGATACGAACCTGATCGTGATCGATACGCTGCAAAAGATTCGCGGCAGCGAAGGAGATGGCAATCTCTACGCCAGCGATTACCAGGACGTCGGAATGCTCAAGCGGATAGCGGATTCATATCAGATCGCAGTGATCCTTGTGCATCACCTCAGAAAGCGGGAGGCCAGTGATCCGCATATGATGATCTCCGGCACCACAGGCATCGTCGGCGCCGCAGACGGAAGCTATGTTCTCTGCAAGGAGCACCCCGGAGATGTGGAAACGCAGCTCTATGTCCGTGGCCGGGACATTGAAGAAAAACAGTTTACGCTGGAGCAGGACAAGGAGTTCGGGGAGTGGATGATGGTGGAATGCGATATACCGCTGCAAAGCCTTTTGGAGAAGGAACCGATACTGATTCATGTGGTTGAGTTCGTCCGGGAACGCAAGCTCTTTGACGGAACGGCAACCGAACTCGTGGAGGAACTCAATTTGGAGATACAGCCCAACCTGCTCTCGCGGAAGATCCGCAGCAATCGGCAGGAACTGTTGCACTTCGGTGTTTCCTTTGAGCCGTCACGGGATCGGAAGAAACGGACTTTCCTTCTGCGATACAACAGTGACTGTGACGGTGTGACGATGACTCACCCTGGGGAGCGTTATCGTCACGAAACCCGGAAAGCCTTGCAAACGCGGGAGAATCTGCGTGACGGTTAAAAAGGAACGAGCAATTCATCGTCACACGGGCAAGCGAATCGTCACACCGCTGGAGGCAGCAAAACGCTCTGTGTGCGATACTGGGACGAGAGACGGGTCAACGCCTTGGGGAAAACGAAAGCGCAGGCAAGAGCAAATAAAGCCCAAATTGGGAGAGGCAATGCAGGAGAGAAGAGAGACCAAAGGTACGACGAGAGGACGAGGCAGGAGAAAGCCCGTATACCGTTTCCGGAACCGGGCAGTCACAAACTCCCGCAGTGCGGGCGTTTTCAGGCGATTCGGGAGTATTCCGTTTGGCCTATTCAATTTTTAAAATTGTGTCATGTTGAAGGAAATAACCGAAAGAATCCCCAATATTGCGGGCTTTCGGAGTATGACATACGGATAAAAAGAAGGGAGTTTTGACCATAAAAGACGAAAAGAAGAGATACGCGCTTTATGTAAGCGAAGAGACCATGCAGCAGGCGGAAGACAATTATCGCGCGGATAATTGCAGAAGCCGCAGCGAGTATATTGAGAAAGCGATCCTGTTCTACACCGGCTATCTCCACGCCAGGCACGCGGAGTATTATCTTCCGCGCATACTCAGTTCAATCTGGCAGGGGACGTTTGACGTGTTCGGCAGTCGGATCGGCAGACTTATGTTCAAGCAGGCGGTCGAAGAAAATATCGGCAACCACATTCTTGCCGCCGATACGGATATGGATGTGGAGACTTATGAGAAGCTGCGCAGTCGCAGCATTCGTGAAGTCAAGCAGACGAATGGAGAAATCAGCTTCAAGGATGACCTGATCTTCCAGAAATCACTGTGACATGAGCGCAGAGCGGAGTGACCTGTTCATTCCGCTCTGCGCTCTTTTATGATCGGGAAGGAGAGAATGCCCTAAAAAGATACAAAAACAAGCCGGCATGTCACGCGGCATGCTGAACATATCTATGAAAAGAAAAAGGTGGTGACTTCATCGTGGCAGACAAAACACTCAACTACAGTTTCTTCAATCCAAACACGGTGGAGGACACCGCGGACTTCCTGATGAAGTTGTTTGTGGAAGTGAACCGTCCAAAAGTGGATGCAGCAATTCGCAAGGCTGCGGAAACTTCACCGGGGCTTGATACCTTCCTCTCAAATGAATCTTCAAACTCGGCGGAAGCAATTGAATAAATCTGTGAAAATTGAACGAATCGGCCCCCTTCCTTTTCGGCAGGGGGCCGCAAACATTCAGGTAGCTATTTGAAAAACAAAATGCTATTGTGTCCGGTGCAGAGACAAAAGAAAGGAGGGGCTAAAATATGAATATTGCTGCGTACTGCCGTGTCTCCACGGACAAGGAGGATCAGCTCAACAGTCTGGAAGTGCAGAAGGAATTCTTCCAGGAGTACGCGCAGAAAAACAATTACCATCTGGTGCGGCTCTACGCGGACGAAGGCATCTCCGGCACGAAGATCAAAAAGCGCAAGGAGTTTCAGCGCATGATGGCTGACGCCGAACATGGCCTGTTCGATATGGTGGTCGTCAAGGACATCTCCCGTTTTGCCAGAAATACGGTCGATCTGCTGGAGAGCGTCCGCAGACTGAAAACGCTGGGGATCGAGGTACAGTTTCTCACTGCCAACATGACCAACATGGGCGGAAGCGAATTTGTCCTGACGGTGATGGGCGCTCTCGCCCAGGAGGAGAGCGCGAACATGTCCAAGCGTGTGAAGTTCGGCAAGAAGATGAATGCGGAGAAAGGGCGCGTTCCCAATATCGTCTATGGCTATGACAAAATCAAAGGGGAATACTTCTCTCTGCTGATCAACCAGGAGGAGGCCGCCATCGTCCGGCAGATCTTCCGCTGGTACAACTATGAAGGATACGGCAGCGCCAAGATTGCCAACATGCTCAACGATCAGGGCTATCGTACAAAGCGGGACTGCAAGTGGACACAGAATGCGGTCTGCGGAATCCTGACAAATGAGCTGTATACCGGAAGGATCATAAACGGCAAGCAGGAGGTGTCGGACTTTCTCACCGGCCAGCGTGTGAACCGTGATGAGGCAGACTGGATGATCGTGGAGAAGCCGGAGCTGCAGATCATCAGCCGGGAGGAATTCGATCTGGCGCAGAAGATCCTGCATGAACGCCATGACATGTTCAAGAGCAACAAAACCCGGCACAGCAATGCCTTCCTGTTCTCTACGCTCATCAAGTGCAAGGACTGCGGCTGGTCCTTCCGGCGGCTTGTTCGCACGCATAGAAACACCTATATCCGCTGGTGCTGTTCCGGTCACAACGGGAACGGCGCAGCAAGCTGCCCCAATGCGGTAACGGTGGACGAAAACGAACTGATCGATGTGCTGCAGAGCTACTTCGAGGAGATCATCTCTCACAAGAAGCAGGTTGTCAAATACATCGTCGGCGAGTTTGAAAAGGTATACAAGGCCAGAGATGAAAATGTGGATTACGAGCGGGAACTGAACCAGCGACTCATAAAGCTCAAAAAGAGCCGGGAAAAATACATGGACATGTATACCGATGAACTTATCACCCGCGAAGAGCTGAACGAGCGTATTGGAAAAGCACGACAGGAGATCGAGCGGCTGGAAAAGGAACTGCAGGTGGTGCGGCACAACCTGACCAAGGGAGACCAGCTCGAGCGCATCCTGAACGAAACCTTCAAGGAGATCGAGAGCATCACCGATGTGCGCAGCATGACGAATGCCCAGATCAAGCGGATCATCAAGGAGATCGTGGTCGACCACGACGGAAACGTGGAAATCTACCTCCGGCTGCTGAGCGATCTTGGTCTTGAAAAAACCGTTCCAATACGTGATGACCGTACACAAAGACCTGACCGAGCGGCTGCCGCATGTGAACCCGGGGCTTTACAGGCAGGTGCGCGCGCTGCTGGATCTCAACAAAGCCGAGCGGCATATCCGCGGCGGCCTTGCCACCCGGCGCAAGTACAAGGGCGAAGCGGCAGAAGAGACAATATAAAAGTCATCCTGAGCGCAAGCGAAGGATCTTTGCGCTGTTCCATGCGGCAATGAAAGATTCTTCGCTTCGCTCAGAATGACAGGGTTGACTGTATTCAAAGGATATTAATATCCTACGGACAATGTTGTTAACATAATATAGTTTACATAAACCTATCCAGATAGCGTGTCAGCTCATCGAACTTTCCGCGAAGCTGCTGCTGTGTCGCTTCGATCTCGGCGTTCAGGCGGCTCTGCTCGTCCTGGTAGTCCTCAAAGCGCTTTTGCCCCTCTGCCAGAAAACCGTCCCACAGCTTACGGTAGCTGTCGCTCAGCTCCCGCATGCGGGCCTTCTGAAAGTCGCGGCTGCGGTTGTAGCCCTCCAGGCCCTGGGCGATGCTGTGTATGATGTCCTCGGTGAGCCCCGTGTGCTTCGGATACCTGCCTGCGCGGTAATTGTCGATGACAACCTCATAGCGGCGGCAGGCGTTGTCGACGGCATCCTCCCAGGAAATGTAGAGATCGCGCAGCGCGCCCTCACCGACGGCCTTCATGGTCTCGGGGCTTGCACACAGCTCCGTGAGCTTTGCCGCCATGCTCCGGGCGTTTTCCTCGATGAGAAAACCGCTTACGCCGTCGGTCACATCCTCGGCGGCGCAGCTGCCCCAGATGAGCACGCTTGCAAGCGAGCAGGCCGCCGCCTCGCGCACAACGAGGCCGTTGGTGTCAAAGGTGGAGGGGAAGAGGAAGAGGTCGGCCCGGCAGTACCAGGCGCGGATATGACTGCGGTCCTGGATGGGCTCGGCGAAGAAGACCAGGTCTGTCAGCTCCAGCTTTTCGGCGTAGTCCACGATCGCCGCCTTGTCCGTCCCGCCGCCGACAAAGACCATGCGGAAATCCTGGCCTGTCTCAGACAGCGCTTTCAGCGCGTCGAGGATGATGCGGATGCCCTTGTACCACATCATGCGTCCGACAAAGAGGAACACCGGCACGCCCGCGGGCAGATCGTAACCCGCCGTCACTTCCTCGATCAGGCTGTCTTCAACGCGGCCTCTGGGGAAGTCCACACCGTTCGGCATGACGATGTAATCGCCCTCATAACCGAGGGAGCAGAGGTTTTCCCCGGCGCCGCGGCTGACGGTCCAGACCTCGTCGCAGGCGCTGATGTTTTCCACCAGCAGCTTCTTTGCCTCCTCCTGCAGGAGCTTGCTGGAAATGGCGTTGGCAATGTCGATGTCGAATTTGGTGTGATAGGTCAGCACCATCGGCACATGGATACGGTCACGCAGGGAGCGGGCCAGCATGGTGGAGGTGATGGGGCAGTGGGTATGAATGAGGTCAAAGTTCTCCGCCGCAAGCTTTTTCTGCACCTCGGGCGAGAAAGGAAAGCCCGCATAGTAGCCCACCAGCTTCGTCAGGTCTACACTCGGATAGCGCAGCACGGGAAAGGGAAAGACCTTGTCGTTCGCCGCGGGGTTGTCGGGCGTCACAATGGTGCAGCGCCCGTGCTTGCGGGTGATGATGTCAGCATAGTTGGTGACGGCGTTTGCCACGCCGTCGATCTCCGGCGGAAAGGAATCGTTGATAAGACAGACGTTCAGGTTTTCAGACATGATATGCTCCTTGCATAGTGTACCGGGCGATTTTTTCGCCCGGTGTTTTATATTTCGGTCGTCGCTCGCTTGTCCTGCTTGACGGCACCCGTGCGGTAGGCCTCCAGCAGAAGTTTCAGATCCTCGATCTGCGCGGCGATCTCGCGGCCGTCGTCGGTGTCGGCGATGGTGACGCGCTTTAAGTAGGTCTTGACCGGGATGATGCGCGACTCCATGTCCCGGTTGCTGTGGATCATATCCTCGGCGGAGGCGAAAGGCTCATGCTCCGACAGATACATCTGGTGGGAGTTGGAGACCAGGGAGTAGCCCGCAATGCCGGTGACCGACTGGTAGGCCTTGGACATGCCGCCGTCGATGATGAGGAGCTTTTCCGGCACCTTGATGGGGCTTTCGCCTTTGCGGATCTTGACAGGGATGTGGCCGTTGACGATCACGGCGTCGGGGTCCGTGATGCCGAACTCCTGGAAAACGCGCTCGCAGCCCTCGGCATTGTAGGCGAGGGTGAAATAGGGGTCGGAGGTCTCCTTGTGGGTGGCCTTGTCGGCTATGAAGTAGCGCTCGAAAGTGGCCATCTTGTCCTTGCCGAAAAGGGGCGACTTGCTGCCGCACCAGAGATACCACATGAAGTCTGCCCCGCGCTGCATGAGCGCCTCGTCCTTGGAGAAGCGGCCCTGGCGCACCAGCTCCTCGCAGCGGTCGAAGAGACTGCGGCCACGGCATTTGACACCGTAGATCTCAAGCTCCGAAAAGCTGCCGTCGGGCTCCATGGGGATGCAGCCGTGGAACATCAGCACGCCGTTATAGTAGCGGTACATGGCACCCTTCTTGTACAGAAAATCCACATGGTGCTGGAGCTTGTCGCAGTTTAAGAAACTCAGCTGCAATCCCTCCAGGACCTTCTGCTCCTCGGGCGTGAGGGCGTAGGGGTCCTTCAGGTCAATGGTCGGAAAGCTGGTGTCAAGAAGGGGATACTCCGTACCGTCCAACGTCACAACGCCGCGCTCCAAATCCAGCTTGTCCAGCAGCAGGCGGTCGTCCATGCGGTACTCGGGGTGGGCCTTGGCGGCCTGCCCCTCGATTTTGAACTGGATGACGGCGATGGCCTTGTGCATCTTGGCGATGACCTCGTCGTTCTGCGGGTCCGCCGCGTCCTTCGGCCCCTTCTTCGGCATGAACAGGGTGCAGGGGTCGTTTGCATAAGTCTCCAGCGCCAGCAGCGACAGGGGACGCATATTGATGCCGTAGCCGCCCTCCATGAAATCATAGTTATTATACCGCAGGCAGATGCGCACGGCGTTGGTGATGCAGCAGAGGTTACCCGCCGCCGCGCCCATCCAGAGAATGTCATGGTTGCCCCACTGAATGTCGATGTGCCGCTGCTTCTCGAGCTCGTCCATCACAAGATGCGGGCTGTCGCCGCGGTCATAGATGTCGCCCACCACATGCAGCCTGTCGATCACGGAATCCTGCACCAGGTGGCACATGGCGGTGATGAAGCTGTCGGCTGCCTCGGTCTCGATAATGGTCTGCAAAATCTGTTCGAAGTATTCCTCTTTGTTGAAATCCTTGCTGCCGGTGGTCATGAGCTCGCTGATGATGTACTCGTATTCCTTCGGCAGGATGCGGCGCACCTTGGAGCGGGTGTATTTGGAAGTGGTGATCTTGCAGATGGCGATGAGCTGCTTGAGCGTGATGGTGTACCACTCGGCGTTGAGCAGCCCGTGGTGGCGCATGTGGCTCAGCTTGCGCTCGGGGTAATAGATGAGCGTTGCCAGCGCGTCCCGGTCGGCGGCGGAGACATAGTCGCCCAGTGCCTGGTCGATCTTGCGGCGCACAGAACCGGAGGCGTTGCGCAGAATGTGGCGCAGGCCCTGGTACTCGCCGTGAATGTCGCTGATATAATGCTCGGTGCCCTTGGGCAGGTTCAGCACCGCGCGCAGGTTGATGATCTCGGTCGTGACCGCCTGGGTGTTGGGGTAGCTGCGGGACAGCGTCCGGAGATAGCGCAGTGTTTTTTCGTCAAATGTCATATCCGTCATGGGCCGTCTCCTTTTCTTCATGGAATAGCGGTATTTGTTTTGTTCAGTATATCGTAGTTTTCCGCTTATCGCAAGAAGAGAATGGAAAATCCTGTACCCCTCCGGAAAAGAAAAGAGGTGACAGAAGACAAAACTTGCTGTATAATGCCATCAATTGAACATCGTCTCTCACCGTCCGTCGATACGGAACATGGAATCGGGTGCAAGTCCCGGCGAGTCGGTCACTGTGAAGCCTCCACGGAGGATAAGTCAGATACATGGGGGAGAGGCGCTGCTTCTGCCGGAACCGGAAGCACGTTTTTTATTCTGCGGACAGAGTCGGATCTCGTCATTGCGAACCAGTGACCGATGTCACTGGTGTGGCAATCCGTATTCCCGAATGCATTTGTGTATTTACATATCTCAGGAGAACGGATTCCCGCGCCAGTGTGCGCACTGGCTCGAAATGACATACTTTGGGGTTTGTCTGCGTTTGGCGTGCTCGTGGAGAGCACGTCTTTTTTATTGGAGGTCACTATGGTTCACTTCGTCGGCGCGGGACCCGGCGCGCCGGATCTCATCACACTGCGCGGCGCGGCGCTGCTGGAAAAAGCCGATCAGGTCATCTACGCGGGAAGCCTTGTCAACCCCGCTCTTCTTGAGCGCTGCAAGGAAAGCTGCCGCATTCTCGACAGTGCCCGCATGACGCTCGAGCAGGTGATCGCCGCCATCGAGGAAACGGAACGGGACGGCCTTATGACCGTCCGCCTGCACACCGGCGACCCGAGCCTCTACGGCGCGATCCGGGAGCAGATGGACATGCTCGACAGGCTTTCCATCCTCTACGATATGACGCCGGGCGTCTCCAGCTTTTCAGCGGCGGCGGCAAGCCTGCAGGCGGAATACACCCTGCCCGGCCTGAGCCAGACGCTCATCCTCACCCGCATGGCGGGCCGCACCCCGGTGCCGGAGCGGGAGGCCCTGGACAGGCTTGCAAAGGCGGGCGCCTCCATGGCGCTGTTCCTCTCCGCCGGGATGTCGGAAGAGGTACAGGCAGCGCTCCTCAAGGGCGCATACACCGCCGATACGCCTGCCGCCATTGTCTATAAAGCAAGCTGGCCGGAGGAAGAGGTCCTGCGCTGCACCGTCGGCACCCTCGCCGAGACCGCGCGGGAGGCGGGCATCAGCAAAACGGCACTGATCCTTGTGGGAGATTTCCTGGACGCCGACTTCGAGCGCAGCCGCCTCTATGCCCCGGACTTTACCACGGGCTATCGAAAGGGGACAGACATATGACCGTCACGCTTATCGGCTGTGGCTGCGGCAGCCTCACCCAGGAAGCCCGCACCGTGATTGACAGTGCGGAGCTGCTGATCGGCTCCAAGCGCCTTCTGGGTGAATACGGAAACGGCAAGCCGCAGATTGAAGCCGTCACCGCGTCCGCCGTCAAAAACGCGATCAGAAACACAGACGCGGAAAACATCTGCGTCCTCTACAGCGGCGACAGCGGCTTTTATTCCGGCGCGCGCCTGCTGCTGCCGGAGCTTGCAGAGTGTGATGTGTGCCTGCTGCCCGGTATTTCCAGTGTGCAGCATTTCGCCGCCCGGCTCAAAAGGCCTTGGCAGGACTGGCTTCTGTGTTCGGCCCACGGGGTGGACTGCGACGCGGTGGCCGCCGTCTGTCAGGGGCGACCCACCTTTTTTCTCACCGGAGGGAAAACCGGCCCCGCCGCGATCTGCCGGGAGCTGACCGAAGCAGGACTCGGTTTTCTGAAAGCTTACGCCGGGGACAATCTCGGCACAGAGCGGGAGCGTATCAGCGAGGGCACGGCGGCGAAGCTTGCCGAAAATGCCTTTCCGCCGCTGTCCGTCCTACTGGTCGAACCGGCCCCACGTCCCGCGCGCCGCGTGCCCGGCATCCCGGACGCGGAGTTTCTCCGCGCCGAAAAGGTGCCCATGACCAAGCAGGAGATCCGGGCCGCGATCCTCGCAAAGCTCGCGGTCTCGCCGGAGAATGTCTGCTGGGACATCGGCACGGGCACCGGTAGCGTTGCCGTTGAGCTTGCGCTCTGGGCCCGCGCGGTATACAGCGTCGAGCGAGAAGCCGCAGCCCTCGCTGTCGCGGAAAAAAACAGAATCAAATTCGGCGCGTGGAACCTTCGCCTTGTGAAGGGCGAGGCCCCCGCCGCGCTTTCGGCACTTCCAAAGCCGGATGCCGTTTTCGTCGGCGGCAGCGGCGGAAACCTGCGGGCCATCCTGGGGACTGTCCACACGGCAAATCCCGCCGCCCGGATCTGCGTATCGGCAATCACGATAGAAGGTTTACATAATTCATATACCGCTTTGCAAGCGCTGAGCTATGAAACGGAAGTGACCCAGATATCCGTCAGCCGTTCCAAGCCTGCGGGCGGCCTCACGCTGATGCTGGCGCAAAACCCGGTGTGGCTCATCACGGGGTGCGCGAAATGAAAACCATCATGATCGCCGCCATGCACAGCGGCGCGGGCAAGACTGTCACGACCTGCGCTCTCCTCTCGGGCCTCAGGCAGCGAGGACTGCGGGTACAGGCCTTCAAGTGCGGCCCGGATTATATCGACCCCATGTTCCATGAGCGTGTGCTGGGCGTCCCCAGCCGGAACCTCGACCTGTTTCTGCAGGGCGAGACAGGCGTCAGAAGGACCATTTCCCGTGCCGACGCGGACATAGCTGTGATCGAAGGGGCCATGGGCTTTTACGACGGCCTGAGTAATACCACCGAGGCCAGCGCCTGGGAGCTCGCGCGCCTGACAGAAACGCCGGTTGTGCTGACCGTCTCTCCGAAGGGCAGCGGCCTGACACTGGCGGCGCAGATTAAAGGACTCATGGACTTTCGCCCGGACAGCGGCATCGCGGCGCTGATCCTTGCCGACACGCCCGAGCGCCGCGCCGCGTCACTTGCGCCGGTGCTGGAGCGGGAGACGGGGCTGACGGTCCTGGGCTTCCTGCCGCCCATGGAAGAAGCGCACTTTGAAAGCCGCCACCTGGGGCTTATGACGGCGGGAGAGATCGAAGACCTCACCGCGAGACTGGAAAAGCTGGGACAGGCGGCGGAACAGTATATCGACCTTGACCGACTGCTTATACTTGCCTCCACCAGCCGCTTGCGGCGTTTGGGGGAGGGGGACCGCTTCAGCGGTGGAAGGGGGTTCTGCTGCCGCATCGCCGCGGCGCGGGACGAGGCGTTCTGCTTTCTCTACGCCGACAATCTGGACGCGCTTCGGGACGCAGGCGCGGAGCTTGTTTTTTTCAGCCCGCTGCACGATTCGGAACTTCCAAATGCGGATGGGCTGTACCTCCCCGGCGGCTATCCCGAATTGTACGCCGAAGCCCTGTCGGAAAACCACACCATGCGGCAAAGCATCGCGGCGGCGGTCAAAGGCGGCCTTCCCACGGTGGCCGAGTGCGGCGGCTTTCTCTATCTCGGGCAGAGCCTTGAGGACGCGGAAGGCCGCGCCCATCCCATGTGCGGTGTGCTGCCCGGGTGCGGCTTCAAAACCGGACGCTTGCAGCGCTTCGGCTACCAGACGCTCACAGCCCCGGCGGACAGCCTGCTCTTTCGCGTAGGAGAGCATATCCCCGCCCACGAGTTTCACTATTGGGACTGTACCGAAAACGGCGCAGACCTGCGATCGGAGAAGCCTGACGGCAGAAGCTGGGCCTGCGGCTCTGTATCTGAAAACCTCTATGCCGCCTTCCCGCACCTGCACTTCGGCGGGCCTATCCCGCTTGCGCAACGATTTGTAAAGGCATGTGAACAATGGAAAGCATCTATGACATAATCAAAACGATCACGCCGCCTGACGAATCGGCGCGAAAGGCTGCACGGCGGCAGTGGGACAGTCTGGCAAAGCCCCTGGGAAGTCTCGGCGTCTTTGAGGATATGATCGCAAAGCTCGCCGCCCTGAAGGGGGATACGGACGTGCGCATTGACGACCGCCGCCTGCTGGTCTTCTGCGCGGATAACGGCGTGGTGTGCCAGGGAGTTACCCAGTGTGAAAGCGATGTGACCGCAAAGGTCGCGGTGGCTCTCGCGGAAAACCGCAGCAGCGTAAGCCCCATGGCTCAATACGCAAACTGCCGGGTGATCCCGGTGGATGTGGGCATACTGGATTTCCCGGGCCATCCAGGTGTCTTGAATCGCCGTGTCCGAAACGGCACCGACGACTTGAGCCTCGGCCCCGCCATGACGCGGGACGAATGCCTTGCCGCCATGCTCAGCGGTGCGAAGCTTGCGCAGGAAAATGTCGCCGACGGCGCGGATATCCTGCTCATCGGGGAGATGGGCATCGGCAACACCACCAGCTCCTCGGCGGTGCTCTGTTCAATGCTTGCCCTTGATCCCGCAGATGTCGTCGGGCGCGGCGCGGGCCTTTCTGCGTCGGGCCTTGCGCGCAAGCGTGAGGTCATCCGGCGCGCCCTTTCCCTCAACAGACCAAACCCAACTGACCCCGTGGACGTACTTACAAAGGTCGGCGGGCTGGACCTTGCTGCCATGTGCGGGGCCTATCTGGGTGCGGCAGCCTGCAATACCCCCGCCGTGATCGACGGGTTCATCAGCGCCGCCGCCGCGCTCTGCGCCACGCTCTTGTGTCCCGCTGCGGAAAAAGCGTTCTTTCCGAGCCATCATTCGGGGGAGCGGCGCGGCGCGGCGGTGCTGGATGTGTTTGGCCTGGCTGCCCCTCTCTGCGCCGAAATGCGCCTCGGTGAGGGCGGCGGCGCGGTCATGCTGCTGCCGCTTCTGGATATGGCGCTTTCCCTCTACCGCAGCGATCAGAGCTTCGGCCGCCTCGGCATCGAAGCTTATACGCCGCAGGAGTAACGAGATTATGTTAACCATCGTAATCGGCGGCGCGGGCAGCGGCAAGAGTGCCTTTGCCGAAAAGCATGTCTGTACGCTGCCGGGCCGAAAAATCTATCTTGCGACCATGCTCCCACGCGACGGGGAATCCCGCGCACGCGTGAGCAGGCACCGTGCTCAGCGCGCGCACCTGGGCTTTGAAACCCTTGAGCGCGGCCTTGACCTTGCGGGTGCCGACATCCCGGCGGATGCAAACGTCCTGCTGGAGGACTTGTCAAATCTGCTGGCAAATGAGATTTACGAAGCGGAGGGCGGCGGTATGGATTCCGTGCACCGAGGGCTTGAACATCTGATCACGTCATGCGAAAATCTCACTGTCGTGACCAACGAGGTCTTCTCAGGCGGCGCGGACTATGACGCGGAGAGCCTGCGGTACATGCACGCGCTCGCCGATCTGAACCGATGGCTTGCCATGCGCGCCGACCTCGCTGTCGAGATCGTGTGCGGTCTGCCGAATGTGCTGAAGGGGGAACTGCCGTGATTGTGCTGGAAACCATCGCCGTGGCCTTCTCCATGTTCTCGGCGATCCCGATGCCGCAATTTGGATGGAATGAACGCAATATGCGCTGCAGCCTCTGCGCCTTCCCGCTGATCGGCGCGGTGATCGCTGCGTGTATGTGGGGCTGGGGAAAGCTGTGCCTGCTCCTGGCCCTGCCGGAAGTTTTACGCGGCGCGGGCCTGTGCCTGCTGCCGGTACTCATTACAGGCGGTATCCACCTGGACGGCTATTGCGACACTTGCGATGCACTTGCATCCCACCAGGGCGTTGAAAAACGGCAGAAAATCTTAAAAGATCCCCACCTCGGCGCATTCGCGGCGATACGACTCTGCGCGTATTTCCTCGCGGATTTCGCCCTTTGGACATCTTCGCCCGTCCTGCGTCTGCCTGTTCTGCTTGGGATGTTCTGTCTGTCGCGTGCCCTCTCCGGCCTTGCGCTGACAAGCTTTCCTCTCCGTGAGGGCAGCGGCCTTGCCCGCTCCTTTGCCGAGGCGTCGGACAAAAAACGTGTGCGGACGGTGCTGACGATCACAGCCGCTGCGCTCTCCCTGATGCTGATTATTCTGCACGCGGGGGAGACCGTCCTTGCCGCGCTCCTTGTGTTCCTGCATTACCGCCGTATGTGCGCCAAGGATTTCGGCGGGCTGTCGGGCGATCTCGCCGGGTGGTTTTTGCAGACGGCGGAGCTCTGGATGCTTACGGCGCTGGTGCTTCGGTATTACGTGGAGGCTGTGTTATGATCTTTGTGACCGGCCCGCTGTACGCGGGAAAACGCGAATACATCCGAAACGCTCTGGGCCTGAGCGAGGCGGCGTTTAGCGCCCGCGCCGTCTGGGACGTGCAGGAGCTGGCGCCCGGGGCTGAGCTTCCGGTCCTCGCCGACCGCCTCGCGGAAAAGAATATCGTCATCGCCACCGAGCTCGGCGGCGGTCTCGTACCCATCGACAGAGCCGAACGCGAAAAACGGGAGGCTGCGGGCCGGCTTGCCTGCCTGCTCGCCGAACGGGCGGACACGGTGATCCGCGTCTGCTGCGGTCTCGGGCAGGTTTTGAAGGGGACACTTCCATGAAAATCTGGCTCATCCGCCATGGCCTGACGCGCCTTGGCGAGGAAAAGCGCTATCAGGGCGTGCTGGACGAGGGCTTGTCCGACCATGGCCGCGCAGCCCTCAGACAGGCGGATTTTTCACCGTCGTGCGTATATGTCTCCCCGATGCTGAGGGCGCGGGAAACGGCGGCGATCCTCTTTCCGGGAGCGGAACGGATCGTTGTCCCCGACCTGCGGGAGATGGACTTCGGCACCTTTGAGGGGCGCGGCTGGTGGGAGATGGAGAAGGACGCCGCCTATCGCGCCTGGGTGGACGGCGGCTGCCTGGGCCGCTGCCCGGGGGGAGAAGACCGTGAGGGCTTTTCCCGGCGCGTCTGCAATGCAATGGAGGCCCTGCTGCAAACGGGGGAGGACCTCGTGATCGTCGCCCACGGCGGCACGCAGATGGCGGTGCTGGAGCGCTGGGGGAAGCCCGAGCGGGAATACTACCGCTGGCAGACGTCCTGCGGCTGCGGTTTTCTGCTTTCGTATGACAGACAGCGTGACGAAATGCGCGTGGAGCGGGAGCTTGGATTTTTGAAATGAGGATTCTTTATGCCGCCCTGTGCGGCTTCGCGCTGGATCTGCTGCTGGGCGACCCGGCATGGCTTACGCCCGTTCATCCGGTGGTACTCATGGGCAGAGCGATCACGGCGCTGGAAAAGCTGCTGCGGACGCTGTTTCCGAAAACCGTCCGGGGAGAGGAAGCGGCAGGCGCCTTGATGGCCGTAGTCATGAGTGTCGGAACGCTTGCATTATGTAAACTGATCCTGAGACTGCTGGACGGTTTCTGCCCGCCGCTGTCTTTCGCGTTGGAAGTGATCTGGTGCTGGCAGGCGCTGGCGGTCAGAGACCTGAAGGTCGAGGCCTTGCGTGTGCAGACAGCACTGGAGACAGAGGGGCTGGAGGCTGCGCGCAAGGCGGTGTCCCGCATCGTCGGGCGAGACACGGCAGCCCTCGATGAGAAAGGCGTAGCCCGTGCGGCGGTGGAGACCGTGGCGGAAAACTTCTCCGACGGCGTGATCGCGCCGCTTGTGTACATGCTCCTCGGCGGCGCGCCCCTTGCCCTGTGCTATAAGGCAATCAACACCATGGACAGCATGGTTGGCTATAAAAACGCGCGTTACCTCCACTTTGGGCGCGTGCCCGCAAGGCTGGACGATGCGGCAAATTATCTCCCGTCCCGTCTCGCCGCGCTGCTGCTGATCGCGGCGGCAAAGCTTACGGGGGAGGACGCGGTCTCGGCATGGCGCATCTGGCGGCGGGACCGCAGAAAGCACGCAAGCCCCAACTCAGCCCAGTGCGAGGCGGCGATGGCAGGCGCGCTGGGTCTGCGGCTCTGCGGCCCGGCCAGCTATTTCGGTGTAAAGCATGACAAGCCCTGGATCGGGGACCGGCGGCGCGAGATCGTCCCCGGGGATATCAGCCGCGCCTGCCGCCTCGAATATGCCGGAGCGCTGCTGGGGCTTGCGGTGTTGGGCTTGGTACGCTTTCTTGCCGCAATGTCAATCTGAGCAAAGCGAAGAATCTGAAAAGAAGATCCTTCGCATACGCGAAGCCATGACAGAATAGGAAAACTGATTATGAAACTCATCCATGGCGGCGACTGGGCCGGTTTTGAAACGGAATACGGAAAAACGCCGCTGGACTTCTCGGCCAGCATCAGCCCCCTCGGCCTGCCGGAGGGCGTGCGCGCGGCGGCATTGCGGGCGCTGGAAAAAGCTGACCGCTACCCCGATCCCCTGTGCCGGCGACTTTGCGCGGCACTTTCGGCATATCACGGCGTCCCGGTCTCAAACATCGTGTGCGGCAGCGGGGCGTCGGATCTGATCTATCGCCTCTGTCATACGCTCAAGCCAAAGAGCGCGGCGGTGTTCGTGCCGGGCTTTGCCGAATATGCCCGTGCCCTGCGGGAGACAGCGTGCAGCGTTACGGAAATCCCATTAGCGTCGGACTTCCGCCTGACGGAAGAACAGCTTAAGCAGATCCCGGAGGACTGCGAGCTTCTCTTTCTCTGCAATCCCAATAACCCCACCGGTCTTCTGACCGGGCGGGAGCTGCTGCTGCCGCTTCTTGATTTCTGCCGGGAGCACGGAACGATCCTCGCCGTGGACGAGTGCTTTCTGGATTTCTGCGAGGACGCCGCCGACTACAGCCTGGTCTCTGTGCTTGCGGAATACCCGGAGCTGATTGTTATCAGGGCCTTCACCAAAACCTACGCCATGGCGGGGCTGCGTCTGGGCTATGTCCTCTGCGGCAGCACAGCGCTTGCCGAAAAGCTTCGGGCCAGCGGTCAGCCCTGGGCAGTGTCCGCTGTCGCGGAAGAGGCAGGCGCGGCGGCATTATGTGAAGAAAATTATGTAAATCAACTTCGCGCGCTTATCAAAACCGAACGGCAGCACATGAGTACAGCACTGGAAGCGCTCGGCCTGCGTGTTGTTCCGGGGGAAGCAAATTTTCTGCTCTTTCACTGCGCGGACTCAGGGCTTGCCAAAGAACTCCGGGAGCGCGGCGTGCTGATCCGGGACTGCGCCAGTTTCGCCGGGCTCCAAAAGGGCTGGTATCGCACGGCAGTCCGCACCGAGGCGGAGAATACCGTTTTGTTGGAAACGATCAGGGAGGTCCTGCATGGCTAAACGCATCATGATCCAGGGCACCATGTCCGGCGCGGGCAAGAGCCTCTTGGTGACCGCCCTGTGCCGCATCTTCGCGCAGGACGGCCATCGCGTCGCCCCCTTCAAAAGCCAGAACATGGCTCTCAACAGCTTTGTCACGCCTGACGGTCTGGAGCTGGGCCGAGCCCAGGCGGTGCAGGCGGAGGCGGCGGGCGTCGAGTGTGACGTGCGCATGAATCCGATCTTATTAAAGCCCTCCAGCGACACGGGCAGCCAGCTCATCGTAAACGGCGAAGTGAGGGGGCATTACGCCGCGGCAGAGTATTTCAAAATGAAGCGCGGTCTCATCCCCGACATTATGGCGGCTTACAACAGCCTTGCTGCCGAAAACGACATCATTGTCATCGAGGGCGCCGGTTCCCCGGCGGAGATCAATCTCCGGGCGGATGACATCGTGAACATGGGACTTGCGGAAATGGTCGACGCGCCGGTGCTGCTGGCGGGAGACATCGACCGCGGCGGCGTATTCGCCCAGCTCTACGGCACCGTTGCTCTGCTCAGGGAAGAAGAACGGTGGCGCGTGAAGGGCACGATCATCAACAAGTTTCGCGGCGATGTGGAGCTCCTGCGCCCCGGTTTGCAGCAGCTTGAAGAACTCACCAAGGTCCCTGTGCTGGGCGTGGTGCCCTGGGTGCGCGCGGACATCGACGACGAGGACAGCTTTGCCCCCTGTCTGGAGCAGACCCAATGCGGCCATGCGCTGGATGTGGCGGTGATCCGCCTGCCGCATATCTCCAACTTCACGGACTTTGCCCCGCTGCGCGAGCATCCGGATATTGAAATACGTTATGTAAACCGGACGGACAAACTCGAAACCCCGGACATGATCCTCCTGCCGGGGACGAAGAACACCATGGAAGATCTGCTCTGGCTGCGCGACAGCGGTCTTGCCGAGGCGATCAAAGCGGCGGCGGGAGCGGGAACACCGATACTCGGTGTCTGCGGCGGTTATCAGATGCTGGGGCGCACGCTGCGTGATCCCATGGGTGTAGAGCGGCAGGGCACACTGCCCGGCCTGGGACTCCTGCCGGTGGACACGGCGTTTACGGGGGAGAAAACCCGCGCGCGTAAAAACGCTGTCTGTGAAGCTGCGCCTTTTGCGGGCGCGAAGCTCACCGGTTATGAGATCCACATGGGAAAAACGGAGACGGCCGCCGCTCCCTTCTGCCGCTTTGAGGACGGGACAACGGACGGCGCGGTCTGCGGCCATGTCTTCGGGACCTACCTCCACGGCCTGTTCGACAGCGGGGAGCTGGTAGACCGCCTGGCGCAGTACCTCGCCGGGCGAAAGGGGATCACGGTATCTGATAAGCCTGTAGAGCCGCGGGCTGCTTATCGGAACCGGCAGTACGATCTGCTGGCCGACGCCGCGCGCGAAAGCCTGGACATGCCGCGTATCTATGAGATCATGGAGGAGTACGCCGATGAAAACACTTCCTTCCGATATTGAGCGCGGCAGCATGGCCATCATCGCGGAGGAACTCAAGGCGCGGGGCATCACGCTCCCGCCGGAGAATGCCGCCGTGGTCATGCGCTGCATCCACGCAAGCGCCGACTTTGACTACGCCGATAATCTGCGCTTCACCCCCGGCACGGTTGAAAAGGCGGTGGAGGCTATGCGGAGCGGCGCGGAGATCGTGACCGATACCAACATGGCCCTCGCGGGCATCAGCCGCCCGGGGCTCAAAAAACTCGGCGGGGCGGCCTACTGCTTTATGGCGGAGGGCTTCATCGCCGAAACCGCAAAGCAAAACGGCACCACCCGTGCCGTTGCCGCCATGGATTACGCGGCGGAAAAGCACCCGGACGCCATCCTCGCCGTCGGCAACGCCCCCACGGCGCTCTTTCGCATTGTGGAGAGGATCGAAGCGGGGCTTCGTCCCCGGCTCGTGATCGCGGCGCCCGTGGGCTTTGTGAATGTGGTGGAGGCCAAGGAGCGCGTTTTTGAGACGTGCGAAAGATACGATGTTCCCGCCATCGCCGCCATGGGCCGCAAGGGCGGCAGCAGTATCGCCGCCGCGATCTGCAACGCCCTCATTTACACCGCGACGGATATGCTGGACCCAAAAGCCAGGGGCTGGAGCTGAGCAATGAAACACTACCAATTCTTCCAAAACAAAGAATGCGAGTTTTTCCCCTGCCACACAGGCGTTGCGGAGCAGGACTTCAACTGTCTGTTCTGCTACTGCCCCCTGTACACGCTTGGCGACAAATGCGGCGGGAACTTCGTATACACCGGCAAGGGCATCAAAAGCTGTGAGGCCTGCAATTTTCCCCATCATCGGGGAAACTACGCGGCGATCCTGAAACGCTTCCCGGAACTCAGCGCCCTTGCCAAACAGGGGGAGAAGCCATGAGCTTTGAACACTATGTCCGCAGCGGGACAAGGCTTCTGCGCTGCGGCTATACCACCGGCACCTGCGCGGCTCTGACCGCTTCCGGCGCGGTGCGGCTCCTGCTCACTGGTGAGGCCCCCGACGCCTTACGCGTCATGACGCCCAAGGGCTGGCCGGTAGAGGTCGAGCCGGTCTTCTGCCGCATGTCCGGGAACACGGCTCTCTGCGCCGTGCGCAAGGACGCCGGGGACGACCCGGACGTGACCGACGGCATGCTGATCGTCGCCTCCGCCGAGAAAACGGAAAGCGGCATCAAAATCGACGGCGGCGCGGGCATTGGCCGCGTGACAAAGCCCGGCCTTGACCAGCCGGTGGGCGCGGCGGCCATAAATTCGGTTCCTCGAAGGCAGATCTGTGAGGCGGCGGAAAAAGCCTGCGCTGCCTGCGGTTATCCCGGCGGCGTGCGTATCGTGATCTCCGCGCCGGAGGGGGAGGAGATCGCGAAAAAGACCTTCAACCCCCAGCTCGGCATCGTGGGCGGTATCTCCATCCTCGGCAGCTCCGGCGTGGTGGAGCCCATGAGCGAGCGCGCCATCGTCGAGACCACTGCGCTGGAGATCCGTCAGGCGGCGGCAGGCGGGAACAGGCGCATGATCCTCCTGCCCGGAAATTACGGCATGGACTACCTGACACGAAATCTCCCCGAGCTCAGTGCCGTCCCGCGGGCCAAGTGCTCCAACTACATCGGGGACGCCATCGACGCCGCCCGGCTCGAGGGCTTCGACAATGTCCTGCTTATCGGACACATCGGCAAGCTTGTGAAGCTTGCGGGCGGCATCATGAACACCCATTCCAAAACCGCCGACTGCCGCCGGGAGCTGTTCGTTTGCCACGCGGCCCTGTGCGGTGCGGACGCGGAGACCTGCCGCGCCCTGATGGACGAGGTCACGAGTGACGGCTGCCTTACTGTACTCGATCACGCCGGATTGCGTGATAAAGTGATGGAGAGCCTGCTGCGCGCCATCCAGGAGCATCTTGCCCGCCGGGCGGGGGACATGCATATCGGCGCGCTGCTGTTCTCCTCCGAGGCCGGGCTTCTCGGCCTGACGGACACGGCGCGGGAGCTGCTTGACGAATGGAGGCAAGAGCCATGAGAGAGGGGATCGCCCTGACCGCCTTTACAGCGCGCGGAAAAGCCCTGGCAGAACGGCTGAAGGCCGAACTCGGCGGCACCGTGCGCACGGAGGAAGACCTTGCCGACTGGACGCAGGCGGCGTTCAATGCCCGCGAGGCCCTGATCTTTGTCGGCGCGGCGGGGATCGCCATGCGCAGTGTCGCGCCGTATATCCGAAGCAAGGCGACAGACCCCGCCATACTCTGCGTGGACGAGACCGGGCACTGGGTCATCCCGCTCCTGTCAGGACACCTTGGCGGCGCAAACGCGCTGGCCCTGCGCGTCGCGGCACTCACCGGCGGGGAGGCGGTCATCACCACAGCAACGGACCTAAACGGCCTCTTTGCGGTCGACCTCTGGGCAAAAAAGCAGGGCATGACCGTCCTGCAGCCGGAGCGCATCAAGCAGGTGTCCGCCGGGCTTCTGCGCGGGGAAGATATCGTGGTCGACTGCCCCTATCCCGTCACCGGCAGCATACCCGAACATGTCTGTCTCGGCTCTCCCGGGGATGTGCTGGTATCGTATCGAAAGACGGACAGTGATGCCTTGCAGCTTGTACCGCGTGTACTGACGCTCGGCGTCGGCTGTAAACGCGGGACGAGCAGCGATACGCTGGAGCAGGCTTTCAAGGCCTTCTGCACCGAGCACGGCATCCTCCCGATGGCTTTCACGAGCGCTGCCAGCATCGACCTCAAGCGAGACGAGGCGGGGCTTTTGCGCTTCTGCAAGGCCCACGGCTGGCCGCTGCACTTTTACAGCGCGGAGGAGCTGCGCGGTGCAGAGGGCGCGTTCACCGCCTCGGCCTTCGTGGAATCTGTCATCGGCGTGGACAACGTCTGCGAGCGGGCGGCAGCGCTGAGCGCAGGCGGCAGGCTGGTCGAAAGAAAATACGTACGCGACGGTGTGACCTTTGCAGCAGCGGTACATTATGCAAACTATGAATGGAGCTGGCAGGATGGCTGAACTGTATGTGATCGGCATGGGGCCGGGAGATAAGCAGAGCCTCACGGGCGCGGCGCGTTCGGCCCTGGACAGGGCGGAGCTTATCTGCGGCTACACGCTCTATGTGGAGCTGTTAAAGCCCCTGTACCCGGATAAGGAGACCTACACCACCGGCATGACCGGGGAGCTTGCGCGCTGCCGCCACTGCCTGGAACAGGCGGCGACGGGGAAGACCGTCGCCCTCGTGTGCAGCGGGGACGCGGGCGTCTATGGCATGGCGGGCCCGGTGCTGGAGCTTGCACCGGAGTACCCGGAAGTCCGGGTGGAGATCATCCCCGGCGTGACGGCTGCCCTCTCGGGCGCGGCGTTGCTGGGCGCGCCGCTGGGGCACGACTTCTGCGTTATCTCCCTCTCAGATCGCCTGACCGACTGGACGGTCATCGAAAAGCGCCTCAGGATGGCGGCGCGTGGGGATTTTGCGATCTGCCTGTATAACCCGGCCTCCCGGCATCGGGCGGATTACCTCAAACGCGCCTGTGACATCCTGCTTGAGGAGATAGACAGCTCCACCGTCTGCGGCCTTGCTCGCATGATCGGCAGAGAGGGCGAGAGCTTTCGCTTGCTCGACCTCCAAACCCTGCGTGATGCCGAGGCCGACATGTTCACCACCGTCTTCATCGGCTCGTCTCAAACGCGAAACATCGCGGGCAGAATGGTGACGCCCCGGGGGTATCGCGCATGAAGATTGTGATCTTCGGCGGCACTACCGAGGGGCGGGAGCTTTCAAAACTGCTTGCGGAGGCGGGCGCTGCGGTCACCGTCTGCGTCGCCACGGAATACGGCGAGGAGGAGCAGGGGAGTGTCCCGGGGGTCGTGATCCGCATCGGACCTCTGAGCACAACGGAAAAACAGACGCTTTTGTGTGACACCAACCTCTGCGTAGACGCTACCCACCCCTACGCCCGGCATGTGAGCGAATCCGTAAAGGCGGCCTGTGAAGAGGCAGAGGTGGAATATATCCGCCTCTTGCGCCCGGCCTGCGAGGCGGTGGATGCTCTTGTCTTTGACAGTGCCCCGGAGACGGCGTCATGGCTCAAAGAACGCGAGGGGCGCGTACTGCTCACCACCGGAGCCAAAGAGCTGTCAGCCTATGCGGACCTTGACCCTGAACGCCTCATCCCCCGTGTCCTGCCGAGCCATGAGGCACTGAACGCCTGCGAGGCCCTGGGCATTCCCCACCGCAACATCATCGCCATGCAGGGACCCTTCTCTACAGAGCTGAACATAGCGCTCATCCGGCAGTACGCTGTCCGCTATATCGTCAGCAAGGACGGCGGCGGCCCCGGCGGCTTTCCCGAGAAGGTACAGGCTGCAAAGGAGACCGGCGTGCAGCTTCTGGTCCTTCGCCGCCCGGCGGAAAACGGCCTCGGCTTTGACAAGGTATTGAATCTGTGCAAAACGCGTATACGTGTTGCAAATAAAGAATTATAAGGAGAAACGAAATGAAGAAACTGATGTCCCTGATCCTGACCGCCTGCATGCTCGTCATGCTGGTTTGCACTGCCGCCGCCCCTGCCATGGCGGAGAGCGAAGACGATGAAAATTACAACACCGGCGACGCATCCAAGGATGATCCCCGCAACGCCGACAACATCGGCGAGAAGGAGCTCTTGGTCGTATCCTTCGGCACCAGCTACAATGACAGCCGTCGCCTCACCATCGGCGCCATCGAGGAAGCCCTTGAAAAAGCCTTCCCCGACTGGAGCGTGCGCCGTGCCTTCACCAGCCAGATCATCATTGACCATGTGCTGAAACGTGACGGCGAGAAGATCGACAACGTGCAGGAAGCCCTGGACCGCGCCGCCAACAACGGCGTCAAGACGCTTGTCGTGCAGCCGACCCATCTCATGCACGGCTTTGAGTACACCGACCTCAAGAACGAGCTTGCCGAGTATGCCGACGCATTCGACAAGATCGTCCTGGCCGAGCCTCTGCTCAATACCGACGCGGACTTTGACATGGTGGCCGAAGCCATCGTGAACGCCACCGCCAAGTATGACGACGGCAAGACCGCTGTCTGCTTCATGGGCCACGGCACTGAGGCCGAGTCCAACGGCGTCTATGCCAAAATGCAGACCATCCTCTCCGAGGCGGGCTGCGAGCACTACTACATCGGCACCGTCGAGGCCGAGCCCTCGGTTGAGGACGTGCTGAAGATGGTCAAGGAAGGCAGCTATGAGCGCGTCGTGCTGCGTCCCCTGATGATCGTGGCCGGCGACCACGCCAACAACGACATGGCGGGCGACGATGACGACAGCTGGAAGAGCATCTTTGAGGCCGCGGGCTATCAGGTCGAGTGCGTGCTCGAGGGTCTGGGCCAGCTGCCCGAGGTATGCAGCCTCTTTGCCGAGCATACCCGCGAGGCCATGGCCTCTGCGGGACTTGAGGTGAAGTGAGGATGAAACGCGTTTTGTCCCTGGTCCTCTGTATGCTTACCCTGTCGGGCCTCGCCCTCTCCGCGTATGCGGAGGGGGGCGTGGCCGACGCTTCCCAGATGACCACCGTGGAGGACGTGACAGAACCCGGCATGACGCCCGTTTACGCCGCCGACCTTGTGGACGGCGAGTACCCGGTCGCCTTCAAGAGCAGCTCCTCCATGTTCCGCATCGAAAGCGCCCTGCTCAAAGTGGCGGAAGGGAAAATGGAAGTCACCCTCACCATGGGCAGCAAGAGCTTCCTGCGCGTTTACCCCGGCTCCGCCGAAGAGGCTGCTTCCAAAGACGTATGGGTCGAGCCCGTGGAAGACGAAAACGGGGCCATGACCTTTACCATCCCGGTCGAAGCCCTGGATGCCCCTGTCCCCTGCGCGGCCTTCAGCAAGAATAAACAGCTGTGGTATGACCGCAGCCTGCTCTTCCGCGCAGATTCCCTGCCCGTGAGCGCCTTCCGCGAGGGCTTCTTTACCACCGCCGAAAGCCTCGGCCTAAAAAAAGGGCGCTATATGGTCGCCGTCACCCTCTCCGGCGGCAGCGGCAAAGCAAAAGTGCAGAGCCCGACGGCACTGTATGTGGAAGACGGAGCTTGCACCGCCGTTATCGGCTGGAGCAGCAAAAACTATGATTATATGAAGGTGGAGGGGGAGAAGTTCCTGCCTGTCCCCAATGAGGACAATTCCGCCTTCCGTATCCCGGTACTGTTCTTTGACCGGCCCATGCCCGTCATTGCCGATACTGTCGCCATGAGTGAGCCGCATGAGATCAGCTACACGCTGATGTTTGACTCATCCAGTCTGGAGGCGGCCCCGTGAGGCGGCTGCTGTGTGTGTTTGCGGCGCTGCTGGCCTTCGTGTTTGCCTGCGGCAGCGCATCGGCGGAGGAGCCGACCGGAAGCATGGAGCTTCAATACGCCGATCATTTCTCCGTGGACTACTATGCGGGCGGCGCGGCTTTGCTTCGCGCGGGGGAGCAGGCTTTCCTGCTCCTGTCTGACGGTGCTTCCGTCCCGGAAGGGCTGGAAAAGCTGCCGCGCATTTCTCTCCCGGTAAAGAATATCTATCTGGCAAGCTCCTCTGTGCCCGATTTGTTTTTACAGATGGACGCCCTGGACGCGGTGCGCTATACCTCCACGGACACCCCCTCCTGGCGTATTCCCGAACTGCGTGAAGCTGTAGAGACCGAGCAGATTGCCTACATCGGCAAATACAGCGCCCCGGATTACGAGGCGCTGCTGAGCGAGGGCTGTGACCTCGTGGTGGAAAACACCATGATCCTCCACAATCCCGCCACGATGGAGAAGTTGGAGGCGCTGGGTTTTCCGGTACTGATCGAGTATTCCAGCTACGAGCCCCACCCCCTGGGACGCGTAGAGTGGATCAAGCTCTACGGCCTGCTGTGCGGGAAGCTGAACGAGGCCGAAACCTTCTTTGACCGCCAGCTTGAGACTTATCGGACGGTCGAGGCGCTGGAGCCTCTCCATAAAAGCGTCGCCTTCTTCCACATCACCGCAAACGGCGGCGTGGTCGTGCGGCGGCAGGCGGACTACATCACCCGCATGATCGAGCTTGCCGGGGCCGAGACCGCCATTACCGATCTCCCCCCATCAGAAAACGCCCTTTCCACTGAGACCATCCAGATGGAGTCCTTCTATGCCCAGACTCGTGACGCGGATGTGCTCATCTACAACTCCACCGTCGCGGGTGACGTGACGGACATGGAAAGCTTCCTGTCCCAACACCCCTTGCTGAAGGACTTTAAAGCCGTGCGGGAGGGCAGCGTCTGGTGTACGGAGATGAGCATGTTTCAGCGCTCCTCCGCAGCCGCCGACATGATAAAAGAAATCCGCGCCGCCGTGAGCGGGGACGCGGGGGAGAATCTGCGCTATCTGCACAGGATACAATAACATGCGTGACAAACGACAAAACCGCATACGACTCTGCTTCCTGCTGCTCGCGGTGCTGGTGCTGCTGCTGGGGGTTCTGAACCTCGTCACCGGCAGCACCAGCATCGGGGCGGGGGAGCTTTGCCGCGCTCTTTTTTCCGGGGAGCGGGACGGCAGCGCCGGGCGTATCCTCTGGAACATCCGCCTGCCGCGCCTCTTGGCGGCGGCAGTCCTTGGCGGGGCGCTCGCGGTGTCGGGCTTTCTGCTGCAAACCTTTTTCGCCAATCCCATCGCCGGACCCTTTGTGCTGGGCATCTCCTCGGGCGCGAAGCTCACGGTAGCCCTCGCCATGATTGCCTGTCTCGGGCGCGGCATGGTGATGAACTCCTGGGGCATGATCGGCGCGGCCTTTCTGGGGGCGCTGCTGGTCATGGGGTTTGTGCTGCTCGCAGCGGGCAGGACGCGCGGCATGGCGCGGCTCATCGTCTGCGGCGTCATGATCGGTTATATCTGCTCGGCCGTCACCGACTTTGCCGTCACCTTTGCCGACGACTCCAATATCGTCAATCTCCACTACTGGTCCATGGGGAGCTTTGCGGGCGTGAGCTGGGAGGCGCTGGGGACGGCGTCGCTTGCGGTCTTCGTGTCACTCGCCTGCTGCGTGCTGCTCATAAAGCCCATGACCGCCTGGCAGCTGGGCGAGGGCTACGCGAAGAGCATGGGGGTAAACCTCCGGCGCTTCCGCCTCGCACTCATCGGGTTATCCAGCCTCCTTTCCGCCTGCGTCACGGCCTTTGCCGGGCCTATCTCCTTTGTCGGCATTGCGGTGCCGCAGCTTATGAAGCTGCTGTTCAAAACGGCAAAGCCCGCTGTCATGCTGCCCGCCTGCTTTCTCGGCGGCGCGGGCTTCTGCCTCGGCTGCGACCTGCTTGCACGCACCCTCTTTGCGCCCACGGAGCTTGCCATCGGGTCGGTGACGGCGGTGTTCGGCGCGCCGGTGGTGATCTGGATGCTGCTGCACAGGGACAGGGAGGCACGCGCATGAGTGAGCTTTTGTACACCGATAAACTCTCCGTAGGCTACGGAGAGAAAAGCGTGGTGCGGGATATCGCCCTTGCCGCGAAACCTGGACAGGTGCTGTGCCTCATCGGCCCGAACGGCGCGGGCAAGTCCACGCTTCTCAAAACCCTGATGGGCGCGCTTCCCCCGACGGGCGGGGCTGTGTACCTTGACGGCAGGCAACTCCGCGCGTATCAGGAGCAAGAGCTTGCCCGCATTTCTTCCGCTGTCCTGACCGCACGGCCGGAGCCGGAGCTGATGAGCGCTGAAGAGGTGGTGGCTGTCGGGCGCTATCCCTACACCGGCAGGCTCGGCATCCTCACGGAGGAAGACAGGCGCATCGTGCGTGAGAGCATGGAGAAGGTGGGAGTGTCGGATCTTGCAGAGACAGACTTCTCCCTTCTCAGCGACGGGCAGCGCCAGCGGGTATTGTTGGCCCGCGCCCTGTGCCAGCAGCCGCGCCTCCTTATCCTGGATGAGCCCACCTCCTTTCTGGACATTCATCACAAGCTGGACTTTTTGCAGCTCATCCGGGAGCTGGTCGGGGGCGGCGGACTTGCGGTCGTCATGAGCATGCACGAGCTGGAGCTTGCCCAGCGCTTTGCCGATGTGCTTCTCTGCATCCGCGGCGGGCGCGTCGACCGCATGGGAAACCCCGAGGAAATTTTTTCCGGCAGCTATATCGAACAGCTCTATGCCATCAAAAACGGCAGCTATGACAGCCTCGCCGGGACGGCGGAGGGGCCGCGCGCCGAGGGCGCGCCGCGTGTGTTCGTCATCGGCGGGGGCGGCAGCGGAATCTCGCTTTACCGCAAGCTGCGCCGTCTGGGCATCCCCTTTGCCGTGGGCGTGCTGCCGGAAAATGACCTGGACCTGCCGACAGCCAGAGCCCTTGCCGCTGTCGTGATCACCGACCGGGCAAACGAACCTGTGAGCGCGGCGAAGGTGAATGAAGCGATGGAAGTTTTGAAAAGCTGTGAGCGCGTCGTCTGCACCACATCCTTCGGCAGTGTAAACCTTGAAAACCGCCGTCTGCTGGAATATGCGAAAGCTCACAACATGCTCATCAACGTGAACGAAATCGAATAAAAGGAACAGGCGCTGCCCCGCAGAGAGGCAGCGCCTGTTGTAATGTTATATGTCTTTTTACTTTCCGGCCATGGCCTTGTACTGGGCGTAGCGCCGGGCGGTGAATTCCTCGGCCTCCTTGAAGAGGACCTCGGCGCGCTCAGGGAAGGTGCGTGTCAGAGAGGCGAAGCGGACCTCGCCCATCATGAACTCGCGGAGCTTGCCGTTGGGCTCCTTGCTGTCGAGGATGAAGGGGTTGAGCCCCTTGTCCAGATTCTCGGGGATGTAGCGGAAGAGCGGCCAGTACCCGCACTCCACCGCGAGTTTCTCCTCCGCCATGGCCTTGCCCATGCCGTTGACGAGGCCGTGGTTGATGCAGGGCGCGTAGGCGATGATGAGGGACGGACCCTTGTGGGCCTCGGCCTCCTTGAGGGCGGTGATGAGCTGGGCGGGATTGGCACCCATGGCGACCTTGGCGACGTACACGTTGTCATACACCATTGCCATGCGGCCCAAGTCCTTCTTGGCAGTCGCCTTGCCGGCGTTTGCAAACTGCGCCACCGCGCCGATGGACGTGGCCTTCGAGGCCTGACCGCCGGTGTTGGAGTAGACCTCGGTGTCCACCACCAGAATATTCACGTCGATGCCGGAGGCCAGCACGTGGTCGAGGCCGCCGTAGCCGATGTCGTAGGCCCAGCCGTCGCCGCCGTACATCCACATGCTCTTCTTGACCAGCGTGTCGGTACGATTCTTAAGCCACACCACGTCCTCGCACTCACAATCGGTCGCGGCCAGCGCTTCCTTGAGCGCATCGGACACCTCGCGGGTGTACGCGGGCTCGTCGCCCTTTTCAAGCCATGCGGCGAGGGCGGTTTTCAGCTTCTCGTCGTCGGTTTTGGCGAGGGCGGCTTCCGCGTGGGTCCTGGCCTGGCGGCGCATCTGGTCGACCGACAGGCACATACCGAGGCCGTACTCGGCGTTATTCTCAAACAGGGAGTTGGACGGCGCGGGGCCGTAGCCTTTGGCGGTCTTTGCGTAGGGGAAGGTGGGCGTGGAGGAGCCGACCACGTAGGTGCAGCCGGTGGCGTCCGCCACATACATGCGCTCGCCGAAGAGTTGGGTCATGAGCTTCATGTAGGGGGCCTCGCCGCAGCCGGCGCAGGAGCCGTTGAACTCATAGAGCGGGCGCTCGTACTGGCTGCCGCGGGTGCTGAACTTGTCCATGGGATTTGCCTTGACCGGGAGATTCACAAGGTAATCCCAGTTCGGCTGCTCGTGCATCTGGCTCTCGAGCGGCTGCATGACAAGGGCCTTCTCCTTGGCCGGGCAGACATTCGCGCAGGAGGAGCAGCCCTGGCAGTCGATGGGGTCGACCTGAATGCGGTAGGTGTAATTTTCAAAGCCCTTGCCCACGGCCTTCTTCGTAACCATGCCCTCGGGTCCGGCGGCTTTCTCATCCTCCGTTACCAGGAAGGGACGGATGCAGGCGTGGGGACACACCAGCGAGCACATGTTGCAGCCGATGCAGTTATCACTGATCCACATGGGAACATTGGTGGCAATGCCGCGGCGCTCGTACTTGGAGGTCTCCACCGGGCTCACGCCGTCGGCATAGGGCATGAACTTCGATACCGGGATCTTGTCGCCCGCCTGTTTGTTGACCGGGATCTGAATGTCGCGGATATAGGTCGGCAGGGTCTGATCGACGCTCTCTTCCTCGTCCTTGAGATCAGCCCAGCCCGCAGGCACGTCGATCTTCCTTAAGGCGGTGAGCCCCGCGTCGACGGCGGCGCAGTTCATGTTGACGATCTTTTCACCCTTCTTGGAGTAGGTCTTGACAATGGCGTCCTTCATGTACTGCACAGCGTCCTCGATGGGCAGCACGCCCGAGAGCTTGAAGAAGGCCGACTGCAGCACCGTGTTCGTGCGGTTGCCGAGACCGATCTGCTGGGCGATGTCAGTGGCGTCGATCGTGTAGAAGTTGAGGCCGTTCTGGGCGATGATGCGTTTTGCGCGGTTCGGCAGGTGCTCCTCGAGCCCCGCCATATCCCAGTCGGTGTTGAGCAGGAAGGTGCCGCCCTTCTTGATCTCCGCGACGATGTCGAAGTCCTTCATATAGCTCTGCTTGTGGCAGGCCACAAAGTCCGCCATCGTGACATAGTAGGTGGAGCGGATGGGCTCATGGCCGAAGCGCAGGTGGCTCTTGGTCACGCCGCCGGACTTCTTGGAGTCGTACTCGAAATACGCCTGCGCGTACTGGTCGGTGTTGTCGCCGATGATCTTGATGGAATTCTTGTTGGCGCCCACCGTGCCGTCGGAGCCGAGGCCCCAGAACTTGCAGGAGATGATCGACTTGCCGGAGGTGACGATGTTCTCACCGACGCTCAAAGAGGTGTGGGTCACATCGTCGTTGATGCCGACGGTGAAGTGATTCTTCTTCTCTCCCGCCATGTTGTCGAACACAGCCTTCATGTGGGCGGGGATGGTGTCCTTGGAGGAAAGACCGTAGCGACCGCCGAGAATCTCGACACCGGCAAAGGCGGTGTCGCGCAGGGCGGTGCACACATCCTCAAACAGCGGCTCGCCCGCGGCGCCCGGCTCCTTGGTGCGGTCGAGGACGGAGATGGTCTTGACCGTCTCGGGCAGCGCGGCGGCGAGGTGCTTTGCCGAGAAGGGGCGGTAGAGGTGCACCTGGATCATGCCGACCTTCTCGCCGCGCTCAGTGAGGTAATCGACCACCTCGTGCAGAGTTTCACACACGGAGCCCATGGCGATAATCACGCGCTCGGCGTCGGGTGCGCCGTAATAGTTGAAGAGCCTGTAGTCCCGGCCCGTGAGCTTGCCGATCGCGTCCATCTTCTCCTGTACGATGTCGGGGAGAAGATCGTAGGCGGTGTTGCAGGCCTCGCGGGACTGGAAGAAGGTGTCGGGGTTTTGCAGGGTGGAGCGGATGGTGGGGTGCTCGGAGTTGAGGGCGTGGTCGCGGAAACGCTGCACCGCATCCCAGTCGAGGATCTTGCCCAGATCGTCGTAGTCCAGAAGCTCGATCTTCTGGATCTCATGGCTGGTGCGGAAGCCGTCAAAGAAGTGCATGAAGGGGATGGAGCCCTTGATGGCGGCAAGGTGGGCCACCGCGCCGATGTCCATGCACTCCTGCACGCTCGAGGAGGCCAGCATCGCAAAGCCGGTCTGACGGCAGGCCATGGCGTCGGAATGATCACCGAAGATGGAGATGGAGTGAGTGCCGACGGTGCGGGCGGCAACGTGCATCACGCCGGGGAGCATCGAGCCCGCGATGCGGAACATCGGCGGGATCATCAGCATGAGGCCCTGGGAGGCGGTGTAGGTAGTTGCCAGTGACCCGGTCTCCAGCGCGCCGTGCATGGCGCCGCAGGCGCCGGACTCTGCCTGCATTTCGACGAGCTGCACCGGCTGACCGAAAAGGTTCTTCTTGCCGTGGGCGGCCCAGTCGTCCACATGGTCGGCCATGGGGCTGGAGGGGGTGATGGGGTAGATGGAGGCGACCTCCGTAAAGGCATAGGATACGTACGCGGCGGCTTCGTTGCCGTCCATTGTCTTTCTCATCAGCATGGTCTTATTCCTCCACAACTGCAATAGCCTCGATCTCGCACAGGAGATTCTTCGGCAGGGTCTTCACCGCCACGCAGGAGCGGGCGGGCTTGCTGACAAAATATTTCTCATAGATCGCGTTGAATACGGCAAAGTCGCCCATGTCCGCGAGGAAGCAGGTGGTCTTGATGACCTTGTCAAAACCGGTCCCGGCAGCCGCCAGGAGCGCACCGATATTCTTGCAGCACTGTTCGGCCTGCGCTTCGATGCTCTCACCGGCGACAGCGCCGCTTTCGGGGAGCAGGGCAACCTGCCCGGAGGTAAACAGCAGACCATTGACAACATAACCCTGAGAGTAGGGGCCGATGGCAGCCGGAGCCTGATTGGTGGCAATGACTTTCATAATTGTTCTGTCCTCCAAATTAAAATATTGTATAATTTCACTCCGCGGCGGTCAGACCTCCGCAGAGTTTTTGACGTACTTTCCGGAGCTGTTTTCCCCGCCTGCGGGCTGACCATAGGACTTGAAGCCCTCGAACACCGCGTCCATTTCCGCCTTGCCGAGGACAAAGGGTTTGCCGATGCACATGGCGCGGTATTGGAGCTCGGCAATGTATTCGAGGTTCTGTGCAAGGCCGAAGGCACTCTTAAGGTCCTTGCCGCAGACGACAATGCCGTGGTTTGCCAGCAGGACCGCGTCGCCGTCGCCGCAGGTTTTCACCGCGTCGTCTGCAAGCTCCGGCGTGCCGAAGGTGTGGTAGGGCGCGCAGGGGATTTCATGGCAGTTAGCGTCTGCGAGCACATAGTGTACAGCCTCAATGGGCTTCCTGAGCACCGCAAAGGTGGTGCAGAAGCGGGAGTGGGTGTGGACAATGGCGCGGCAGCCGGGCTTGTGCTTATAAAACGCCGTGTGCATGCCCCACTCGCTGGAGGGCTTGCGCTTGCCGTCCACCACATGGGACTCGAGATCCATGATGACGATGTCCTCAGGCCTGGTCTCCATGTAGCCGATGCCGGAGGGCTTGATGGCCATCAGACCCAGCTCGGGGTTATAGATGCTCTGGTTGCCGCTGGTGCCGGGACAGAGCTTTGATGCGCTCATCTGCCTGCCAATCTCCACCATCTGTTCGCGTTCTTCCTGCATCAACAAAACAAGATCCCTCCGTTTAATAGAATGCTTTTACTTCGCTGTCAAAATAGCGATCCAGCAAATACGGGACATAGACGCCCTTGTCCGTCACCACGCCGGAAATGAGATGCGGCGGCACTACGTCAAAGGAGGGGTAGAGCGCCTTCACCTCGGGCAGGCAGTTCGGGATGCCGCGATAGCGCAGGACCTGCTCGGGGTCTCGCATCTCGATGACGATGTCTTCCCGCGTGTGCTTGTCCTTATCGGGGATGCCGGTGACGTAATAGGGTATGCCGAAATGCTTGGCGAGAATGGCGATCTGAAAGGAGCCGATCTTGTTGGCGATGTGCCCGTCGCGGGCAATGGTGTCGGCGGCGGAGGTGAAGAGCCCGATCTTTCCCTCCTGCATGGCCCAGGCGATCATGTTGTCGGTGAGTACCGTGGTGTCAAAGCCCATCTCGGCAAAGCAGCTCGAGGTCAGCCGCGCCCCCTGGAGATAGGGCCTCGTCTCGGCACAGTACACGCGAAAGTCCTTGCCGCTTCTCTTCGCCGCACGGATCACGGTGCCGATGATGGTCTCGCCGAAGCACTGGGTCAGGATGCTGCCGCCGTCCGGAATGAGCTTACACAACTCGTCGCCCACGATCTGCATGGTGCTGTAGCGCCGGTTCAGAGATTCCACCGTGGAATCCACGATCGCCTCGATGGGATCGTGCCCTGCCTCCAGCGCTTTTTCCGCAAGCGTTGCTGCCCGGTATGTGATCTGCCCGTAGCGGTTGGCGGTGGTGGGGCGTGCGTGCGCCAGATCATACGCTGCCTGTTTGAGGAAAGCGACCTGCTTTTCCTTTGCCTCTCCGCGCACCTGAAAGGCGGCCAGCGCCATGCCCATGCCGACGGCGGTGTAGGGCCCGGCACTCTGCGTCACCATATCGGCGATGGCCCGGGCCACCTCCCGATAGCTTTCGCACTCCACGAAGCGGAGCTCCGTGGGGAAGATGCGGCGGTCGAGAATGCGGACCTTGCCGTTATCATACCAGGCTACGTTTTCGTATTTAAGCAGGAAGGGCATGCCCTCGTCCATGCGTACCATCGTGTATCACCTCATGTCAGAATCAGACGGAAGGCCTCCGTCAGCTCTTGTCCTTTACGGTATGCCTTGCGGTTCTTAATGAGCGCAATGCCGAGCTTTATGAGCGCGCGCTCCATCGGGATGCGCTGAGCGGGATCGGTGACGGAGCTGACCTCCATGACCTTGGAGTCGCCCACCGTACGGCGGATGATCTCCGTGCCCGCGTACCCGGCAGCGTCGGCCATGACATTGTCGAGATACTGTGCCTTAAAGGCGGGCACGCGATAGAGCGGGAGCGTGACGAACGCGTCGTACTTTGCCTCCAGCTTCTGCCGCGTCTTGTCCCAGACCCCGGCAATGCATGTCTCGATTGCCGCCATGGTCTCCACGGCGTCCGGCGCGGTGAAGGCCTTGTTGGCCCAGGCAAAGAAGAGATTGCCGATCACGTTTCCGATGTCATAGCCCATGGGGCCGTAGAAGGCAAACTCGGGGTCGAGGACTTTGATGCCGTTTTCGTTTATAAAGATGGAGCCGGAATGCAGATCTCCGTGCAGCAGGGCCTGGGCATTGTTCATGAAGTTCAGGCGCAGCTGAGCTGCCTCGGCGTGAAGGCCCTCGTCTTCATACAGAAAGCGCCGTACAAAATCCTCGTTCCCGGGAAAGAGAATATTGCGGCCTTTATAGTCATAATACGGCTCCGTCAGCACCAGGTCCTCGGTGATTTTGCACAGCTCCGGGTTGGTGAAGAACTTCACGCGCCGTTTTTTCTCCTCCGCGTCCAGCAGCAGATCGGTGGTCGGCAGCAGCGTGTCCGCCATGAAGGAGGAGATGTTCTCACTCAGGTGAGAATAAACGTGACCGGCTGCAAGCTCCTTGCGGAGATTCTTGTAATCCGAAACATCCTCCATGGAGGTCGCCGCCATGACCTCGTCATAATGGTATACCTCGGGCACCAGACCGGGGGCAAGCTCCGCCTCAAGCTTAAGGATGGCGGCCTCGATCTTATTGCGGTACATGTCCAGCGGCCTGCCGGAGGAGCGCAGGAGCCTGTCGGCCTGCTTGACGATCACGGATCGTCCGTCCCGTTTGGAACAGACGCGAAAGACATAGTTGATGTTGCCGTCGCCGATCTCCGCGCATTCCGTCTCCTCGTCAGGATCAAAATAATGCAGGACCTCAACTGCGTAACGCCTGACATCGTCGGTGTTCATGAGAAAAAAAGAATTGAAATCGGACATGGATTTTCCCCCAGTTATATTTGAGACAGTTCTTCCCGGCGGCGGATCTCGTCGGCGCGGGCGATCACTTTTTCCTTCCAACTGTCGTCATCCGCGTCAAGCTGGTAGACATTGAAACCCATCTGCCTGCCCGAGGTGACGATCACCGCCTCATCGTCGACATGCAGGGAGATGCGGTAATGGCTGGGTACCTTCTGCGGCAGCGTTTCCTTGCGGTCACGCTGTACCTCGCGCAAGTGCCGCTCACCGTTGACGATGCCGTCAAATTTCACACCGTAGCAGCGGAACAGCCGCCGTATATATCGCTCCGAACGGAAGGACGAGGTATAGACCCAGACCTCGTAGCCCATTTTCTGCAGCGTGCGGATAAGCTCGGGCGTACCGAGCCTGAGCCGCTCTTTGTACATCCTTCCAAGCGGAAAAGGCAGAGGCGGCTCGGTCTTGTGCGTCAGCGGCGAGACAAACAGGACCTCGTCGAGATCGAAAGAAACTCTCATGCCTGGTCCCTCTCCTTTGCGATGTCCTCCACGATCTTCATCACCGTCTGTGCCCATTCGGCGGCGGATACCTCAAAACTGTGTACCTCATAGCGCTTGCCGATCTGCCCGGTTCGCACGACCGAAGCGCTGTCGATGTGGAGCGTCTCCTTGTACTGATTGCGCATCAGCTCCTCCATGCGCTTTTTTGTCTCCTCGCTCATCCAGCCCTTGCGCGCGCTGCCGGTGATGATCCCGTCGAGCCGCACGGAGTAGTGCCGGAAATAACTGCGGATGTATTCAAAGGAATAGTATTTTGCGGTATAGACCCAGATGTCATAGTCCTGCTTGCTCAGATAATGCAGCAGCGCCGGGACACCGCGGCGGATGCGTTCCTTGTACCAGCGGCTGAACGGGAAGGACAGCCCCTTCTCCGCAGGCTCATCCTCCCCGCAGAAGACGACCTCGTCCAGATCCAGGGTCACGCGCTTATTGTGCTGGGACTTGCGGATCATCTGCTCAATGTCCGTCTCCTGTGTGAGATTGACGACGGAGATGGGGAGCGGGTTATAGTTGACCTTTATCGCCGCGCCCCAGCGGTGGTGCCCGTTGAGAATCATATAGCCATCGGGATAGACCTTCTGCACGACGAGGGGGTCCTTCCAGATCTTCGCGTCCGCCTGGCGCTGGCGGACAAGCTTCTCGGCATAGTCCGAGAGGATCGTATAGTTAGGGCCGATCGAGGGAAAGCAGAACTCGTCATCCGGATTCGGGTGAAGCTGCTGCCAGCGCGCCTTTTTGACGAACATCCTTTCCGCAAGCGAAGCCTTGACCGGAACCATGGTGCCCTGATTCTTTTCAATCTCATCGGCAATAAACTGTTCAAACTCTGTCGCGCGTGCCATAAGCGATCCTCCCGCTGCATCTGTTTATAATTGAATTATACGTCTTTTGCGTTCAAATGCAAGGCATAAAAGAGGAAGGCGTGAAAAATATCAGATGAACATTGACAGATAATCCCGAAATAAGTAAAATACACAGGTCGATTACATTTTTATGCCCGATCACCGACAAGCGGGCGAAACGGAGGAACAACGCATGAGCAAGGAAAGCCACGGCTTTACCACCACGGCCATTCACGGCCACAGCATCAAGGACGCAAACGGCGCGCTTATCACGCCGATCTATAATACATCCACCTTTGTTTTCGATTCCACTGCCCAGGGCGCGGCGCGTTTTGCGCTGGAAGAGCCCGGCTATATTTATGCCCGCCTCGGCAATCCCACCTGCACCGCCGTGGAAGAGACGCTTGCAAAGCTCGAGGGCGGCGAGGCCGCCCTCATCACCGTCTCCGGCATGGGCGCCATCACCGCCACGATCTGGACCTGCATCTCGGCAGGGGAGGAGATCGTCGCCGACAAGACCCTCTACGGCTGCACCTTCGAGTTCTTTGAACACCACCTCAGCCGCTTCGGCGTCAAGGTGCATTTCATCGAAATGACCAATGAGGACGAACTTCGCGCGGCCCTCAGCGACAAGACCCGCATCGTCTACCTCGAGACCCCCGCAAACCCCAACCTCAAGATCACCGACATCGAAAAGACCGCAAAAATCGCCCACGACTATAACCCCGCCATCAAGGTCATCTGCGACAACACCTTCTGCTCTCCCTACATCCAGCGCCCGCTGGAGCTGGGCGCGGATATCGTCATCCACTCCGCCACCAAGTACCTGAACGGCCACGGCGACCTGCTGGCGGGCGTGGTGGTCAGCGACGCGGAGACCATCAACAACATCCGCCTCATCGGCATCAAGGACATGACCGGCGCCTTCATGCCCGCCAATGAAGCCTACCTGGTGGACCGCGGCCTCAAGACGCTGGAGATCCGCATGCAGCGCCACTGTGACAGTGCCATGAAGGTGGCACAGTACCTCAAGACCTGCGACAAGGTGGAGAAGGTCTACTACCCCGGCCTTGAGGATCACGAGGGCCACGAGATCGCCAAAAGGCAGATGCACGGCATGTACGGCGGCATGGTGAGCTTCGTCGTCAAGGGCGGGCGCGCAAAGGCGGCCGTCGTTGCCGACAGCGTGAAGGTCGCGACTCTCGCCGTCTCTCTTGGCGCAGCCGAAACTCTCATCGAGCATCCGGCCTCCATGACCCACTCCCCCTACACCGAGGAGGAGCTGGAGACCGCAAATATCGCCCCGGGCCTCATCCGCTTCTCTGTTGGCCTGGAGAACCCCGAGGACATCATCGCCGACCTTGAGCAGGCCTTTGCCAAGATCTGAGCCGTGATACGCAAAGCGACAGCCGCCGACCTGGACGCCGTGGAGGCGCTGTACAGTGAGATCCACGACGCCGAGGAGCGGGGGAGCATCACCACCGGCTGGCTCCGGGACATCTATCCCGTACGTGCGACAGCCGAGGCGGCAATCGCGCGGGATGACCTTTTCGTCATGATCGAGGACGGAAAGCTCATCGGTGCCGCCGTTATCAATCAGCTCCAGGTAGACGTATACGAGGGCGCGGCTTGGGAATACCCGGCCTCACCGGACAAGGTCTGCGTCCTGCACACGCTGGTCATTTCACCCGCGGTATCGGGAAAAGGCTTCGGCAGCGCGTTTGTGCGGTACTATGAGGACTATGCCCGTGCTCATGGCTGCATGGCGCTTCGCATGGACACCAATGCGAGAAACCGCGCAGCCCGATGTCTCTACGCAAAGCTTGGCTACCGGGAGATCGGCACCGTGCCCACCGTCTTCAACGGCATCCCGGGCGTGCAGCTTGTCCTGCTGGAAAAGCACCTGTCATAATCTGATAAAACCACGCCCTGCGTATTGTCAGTACGCAGGGCGTAATGGCAGCACCGCACAATACGCCTGCGGCATTTTTCAGAATATTTGTGTTCTGATTTTGCTGCGTATTCTTGAAGTATCCAAAATTCATCCGAAAACTGTTTTTTTGGGAGTTGACAACCTTTTGTTTTCGTGTATAATAGGTATATCAATTGAGCACAATTAAAAAGTACAAAATCGAATTACGCGATGTGGATGTTTTTCTGAAAGGAAGTTAGCTGTCATGTACACTGTCAAAAAAATCGTCAATACCATCATCCGCTGTCTCGCCGCCTGCTGCGGTCTGTTCCTGATCATCCACTGCCGTGTCATCGCCGCCTGCCTTACCGGCATCGAAATGCCCGAAGCTCCCGCGTGGCACAAGAAATGCTTCCATTGCTGAACAGGGGGGATCGCGCAATGAGCCGGATCGATGAAAGCTTTGACATCCAGGCCTATATGACAAAGGGCGTGGAAAACGTCGTGGCCGACGCCCTGAAGGCCACCTTCAAGGACCCCAGAGAGAGCGCCTTCATGCTGAAATTCGCCGCGGCAAGCGTGGCGGCCTCCAAAAAGCGCCGGGAGGCGGAGGACAGAGGCGAGCATATCCCGCCCTTCCTGATTGCCAGCATCACCAGCCAGTGCAATCTGCACTGCGCGGGCTGCTACTCCCGCTGCAACAACGCCACCGTGGATGCCGCCCCGGTCGAGCAGCTCACGGATGCTGAGTGGCTTCGGATCTTTGACGAGGCCGACGAGCTAGGCATCAGCTTCATCCTGCTTGCGGGCGGCGAGCCGATGCTCCGCCGGGACATCATCGAGGCCGCCGGGAAGAAGCCCAATATCCTGTTCCCGATCTTCACCAACGGCACCTTTATCGACAAGCGCTACTTTGAGCTTTTCGACCGCTGCCGCAACCTGATCCCCATCATGAGCATCGAGGGGGAGAAGGAGATCACCGACGCGCGCCGCGGCAAGGGCGTTTACGACAGCCTCATCCGCAGCATGGATGAGTTTAAGCGCCGCGGCCTGATCTTCGGCGCCTCCGTCACGGTGACAACGCAGAACATCAGGGAGGTCAGCTCCGACGCTTTTCTGAAAAAGCTGTCTGACCGTGGCTGCAAGGCCGTGGTCTTTGTGGAGTTCGTGCCGGTGACCGACGAGAGCAGAGAACTTGCCCCCGGCGATGCAGAGCGCGCATATCTGCGCGATGAGATCGAGAGACTGCGTGCCGAGCACCCGGAAATGGTCTACATATCCTTCCCTGGTGACGAGAAAAGCTCGGGCGGCTGCGTTGCGGCCGGGCGCGGCTTCTTCCACATCAACTCCCACGGCGGCGCGGAGCCCTGTCCCTTCTCGCCTTATTCGGATGTGAACATCAAAAACAGCTCCCTGCGCGAGGCGCTGCACTCCCCGCTGTTCACAGCCCTCAGAAGCGGTGATATCCTGCTGGACGATCATGAGGGCGGCTGCGTCCTCTATGAAAAGCGTGCCCAGGTGGAAGCACTGCTCGCCGGTCAGCCGGTATAACAGAAACACCCTGAATGCCTGCAAAGCAAGGCGTTCAGGGTGTTTCGCTGTCTGCTTTCAAGGAGCCGCAGCGCTCACCTCCCTCTGCGTGAGGCAACGGGATGACACGGAGTTTTGAGACAGCCTTTTCATAATATAGGTTACATAATTCGATTTACGTAATCATAATTTGACTGTTATTTGATATCCCGCATCAGATTCTTCAGCCGCTTGTCGATACGACCCTCTGTCAGGTCATTCAGGTCGATGACCGAGATGCCGAGCTCAGAGGCGCGGTTTCGCATGGCGGCCCCGCCGCGTTCTGCGGTGACGATGGCGGCACGCGCCATCTTGCCGCCGAAGCGGTCGCGCAGGATGGCAAGCTCGTTGAGGGCCTCGGTTTTCACGTCACAGGTTTTGCAGCTGATGAAGACCGGGGTAACGCCGCGGGTACACATCACGTCCAGCTCATTGCTGACCGCCTTGTTGCCGCCATCCGCTTCCCAGTCCACCACCGCGCTGGTTCGCACGTCATGAAACAGTCCCGTGTCGAGACAAGCCTTATAGACATAGAGCTCCAGGACGCTCCCCACATCCCGCAGCCAGGCGCGGACCTGTCCATCGCGGAAACGGAAGGACACGCTCTCATCCGGCACGATCTCAAGGTTTTGCAGAAAACCGATCTTCTCCATGGCCCGCAGGGCATCCACCGGGGCTTCGATCCTGGAACCGCGTTCCCCCTTCACCCGATATGCGCCATGGACCTCCAGACTGTAGGAGCCGTCGGGACGGGAGGGAGAGATGCGCTGCATAAAGTTGACGGTCCGTGTCCAGCCCCGGCGGTGGGCAAGGTAAAGCCCGAAAAAGGGCCCCACGTCGTCAAGGTATTTGAAAAGAATAGCGTTGTCAACACGGCCGGAGCGCATGGAGCCGCCCGCCATCATGAAGCAGTCCTCCACCGTATACTGCACATTGCAGGGCAGGGCTTCGACAAAGGCTGCGCCTCGAATATCATAGAAGCAGTTCTGGCGGCGGGAATATGTAAAGACCGGGATCTCTGCCTCCGCGCACAGGAGGCCGGCCGCGAAGAGCACCGCATCCGTACCGCCGGTGATGTCCAGGGCGCAGTCCCAGTACTGCTCAACGATGCCGCGAAAAAGCTCCAGCATACTCTCGGTTTCGTACACACTGGCACGAGCAAAAAACAGCATCGGCGAAAGACCGCGGTGCTTGAAGTAGGCGTCCAGCTTTGCGCGGACGCGCTTCTCATTCTGAAAATCGTCCGGGCAGACATAGACCACCCGCTCCGGGCGGAACACCTCCACCCCCAGCACGTTTTCCAGCGGTCGTTCGTCATATAGCTCAATAAGTGTTTGCATATCATGTCCCCTTGTCTGCAGAAGATTACCGTAATTGTATTCACATAATATGATTTACGCAACACAGTTTACATAAAAATATTAACATATAACTATATACATAACTAATTAAAGCTGTCCGCATTTACCTTCAGCAGCCGGTCCACACTCTCGCGCAAAGCCGCGTGCTCCGGCGCGGCGAGGGAGGGATCGTTTGCCAGCAGCAGCGTCGCCTCCTGCTGGGCCTTTTGCAGCACGTTCACATCCGCCCCGAGATCGGCAACGTGCATCTCCGGCAGGCCGTGCTGCCGCGAGCCGAAGAAGTCGCCCGGCCCGCGCAGGCGCAGGTCCTCTTCGGAAATCTTAAAGCCGTCGTTGGTCTTGGTCATGATATTGAGGCGCGCGCGGTTTTCCTCCCCGTCGTTGTCGGAGACGAGGATGCACCAGCTCTTGTGCTGTCCGCGCCCCACGCGGCCGCGAAGCTGATGGAGCTGGCTGAGACCGAAGCGTTCGGCATTCTCCACGATGATGAGCGCCGCGTTCGGTACATCCACGCCAACCTCGATGACCGTCGTGGCAACCAGGATATCCGTCTCCCCAGCCGCCATGGACGCCATGACCGCTTCCTTGTCCTTCGGCTTCATCTTGCCGTGTACGCAGGCGACACGCAGATCCGGAAACTCTTTCTGAAGTTCCTCGGCATGCTCCTCCGCACTCTTGAGCTTCTGGGGCAGCTCGTCGTTTTCCTCCACCATGGGGCAGACCACAAAGACCTGCCTGCCCTCGCCCACAAGCTTGCGTATAAAGCCGTTGAGGCGGGCGCGGTAGCTCTCGTCCACCGCAAAGGTGTCGATCTTCTGCCTTCCCGGCGGCAGCTCGTCAATGACGGACACGTCGAGATCGCCGTAGATAATGAGAGCCAGCGTGCGCGGGATGGGCGTTGCCGACATGACCAGCACGTGCGGCTTCTGTCCCTTGCCGATCAGTGCCGAGCGCTGCCCAACACCGAAACGGTGCTGCTCGTCCGTGACAACCAGGCCCAGCTTTTCATATTCCACGTCCGCGCTGAATAATGCGTGGGTGCCGATGACGAGGTCGAGCTGCCCGGCCTTGAGCTGCTCGCGCACAACGCGTTTTTCTTTTGCCGTCATCGCGCCGGTGAGCTTGCCCACCCGCAGCCCCAGCGGTGTCAGGAGCTCCGAGAGCGTGTGGTAATGCTGGTCGGCCAGGATTTCCGTCGGGGCCATGAAGGCGGACATATAGCCGTTTTCGGCGCAGTGCCATATGAGCGCCGCCGCGACCAGCGTTTTGCCGCTGCCCACGTCGCCCTGCACCAGCCGGTTCATGACAGCGCCGGAGTCCATGTCGCTCATTGCCTCCGCCACCGCGCGCCTCTGCGCGCCGGTAGGGGAGAAGGGGAGAGCTGCCCAGAAGCGGTCAAGATCGCTTTTTGCCATACGGATGCCGCTTTCGCGCGCGCGCTCCCCGCGCAGGCGTCCCAGGGCGCAGGCCAGGACGAAGAGCTCCTCAAAAATGAGCCGCCGCCGCGCAAGCTCCAGCGCCTCAAAGTCCTTCGGGAAGTGGATGTTTTCAAAGGCGTAGGCCGTCTGTGCAAGCTGATTGCGCTCCCGCACCGCATGGGGCAGGATGTCCGGCAGCTCATTGAGGCAGGCATCCAGCCCCTGGCGGACCGCCTGCTGCATCAGCCGCTGGCTCAGCCCCTGGGCCACACGGTAGACCGGGACGATGCGCCCGGTGACCCTGTGTTCGCCGTCCGCCTTCTCGGCCACGGGATTGACCATGCTGCGGCGGGGACCATTGGCCTCAATCTTGCCGTAGAAGACGTAGGTCTCGCCGCGGTGCAGATTGTCTTTGGCGTAGGGCTGGTTAAAGTAGGTGATGTCCAGCACGCCGCTGTCGTCCACGGCGCGCAGCTTCACAAGGTCAAGACCCCGGCGCACGCGGGTAAGACGCGGGGTATCGGCGACCATGGCCTCCACGCACACGCTCTCACCGTCGCAGGTGAGGGCGATGGGCTTCATCTCGCTGCGGTCCTCGTATTTTCTCGGAAAAAAAGAAACAAGGTCACGCAGAGAAAAGACGCCGAGCTTATTGAGCGCCTGCGCCTTTTTCTCTCCTATGCCCTTGATGTAGCGTACATCGGTATTCAGATCGCTCATCGTTGATTACTCCACGTAGCGAAGCGTATAGCTGTTGTTGGTCAGGGTGAATTTTTCGATCAGCCCCTTGGTGCAGATGACCTCATTGTCGGTGTTGACCAGCACCATGTCAAAGCCGCCGTACTGCCGCCAGTAGTTGAGCGCCTTGCTCTGCCCCAGCACGAACATGGCGGTGGACAGGCAGTCGGCCAGGGTGCCGTCCTCGGTCACGATGGTGACGGATTTGAGAGTATTGTTGATGGGCCTGCCGGTTTCGGGATTGATGAGGTGGTGATAAGTTTTGCCGTTCTGAATGAAGAAGCGCTGGTAGGTTCCGGAGGTGACCACCGCGATCTGGCCCACAGACAGCACGCCCACATAGCTTGCGGTGTTGTTCGGGTCCTGCACGGCGACGTTCCAGAAAGAGCCGTCGGGTTTGAGACCCAGGGTCTGGACATTGCCGCCGAGGGAGACGATGCCGCTTTTCACGCCCACATTGCGCATGGCGCTGATGGCGTTGTCGGCGGCGCAGCCCTTGGCTACCGCGCCGAAGCTGATGGCGGTCCCGGCGGGGAAGGACACCGCGTAGGAGCCGGAGCTCGGAAAGCTCGTGAGCACCATCTTGTCAAAGCCGCGGCGCACAAGGTCTTCCCAAAGCTCCTCGTCTGTCGGCACATAGTAGCGCCCGCTGTCAAAGCCCCACTTCTGGATGACAGGGTAGATGGTGAGATCCAGTGCACCGCCGCTTTGCTTATAGACGGTCTGCGCGGTGGAGAGCATATTTGCCACCTGACCCGAGACGGAGACGTTGCCGCCGTTTGCGTGGTTGATGGCATAGGTGGTGCTGGTCTCAATGTCGGGGTCGAGCATGTCGTTCATGGACTGAATGACGCCCTGCGCAGCGGTGAGACCCCGCTCGGCATTGCGACCGTATGCGGTGAGCGTCATGATGGTATCCATGGCGAAGACCTGCCGTTGCGCCATCTTTGCTTCTCCGCAGCCTGCCAGGGGCAGTACCATGCACAGACACAGGCACAGAAGCACCAACTTTTTGAGCGTTCCAAGCTTTTTCATAGGGAATCCCCTTTGATGTCGAAAAGATTTCCGCGGCAAAGTGCAAAACGCACTTGCCATCGGCTGGAAAGTTTGCTATAATACAGTCCGTTCCCGTGAATGACGAACACTGATATTATACCAGAATCCGTGTTCGTTGTAAATACGGGCCGTATATGCGGCTGTAGCTCAGCTGGATAGAGTGCCAGACTCCGACTCTGGAGGTCGTGGGTTCGAATCCCGTCAGCCGTACCAAACGCACAAAATCCGAACCGGTTCTTCCCTGTGGGAGACGGGCTCGGATTTTGTGTTTTCTTTGGGTATGAGTACTTCAGAAACGGCGTAAAGCGCAAAACCGAGCCTCAAAATAAGATCAAGAAACAGATTCGGAGGTAAAGATTATGCGAAAACTGATTTCCTGCAAGTATCACGAGGATTCCCAGACCGTGGAGTTGCTGTATGGGGCTATCTTCTTTTATCTTTTTTCCTGCTCGGCGTATACGCTCTTTACCAACATCGCAGATAGTAGTATAACCATTGCTTATCTTAACCTCTATGCGTTTACAATCAATCCGCCAGTAGAACCCCTCGAAAAAGTTGAGAAAATTATAAATCTGGTTTTTGAAAATCCTAAATCGCTTAGATATAGAGATCAATTTAGCTAAATACAATGATTCTTATACCCCGTTTGCAAACCGGGATTTTTTCAAAATTACGGCTTATAATCCCGAACAGTGTGTGGCGAAAGCGTAAATCCGACTTTGCCGCACACTTTTGGTTTTATACTTGGAAACGATACAAGCACTGTGCTGATACGATACAAACGGTCTGCACGGTGCTTTTTCGTTTTGGAAGGAGAACACATGGAACAAAAATCCAACGCTTTTCTGGAAACAGAAAAACTCTCGACTCTGATGCGGAAGTACTCGCTTCCCTGCATCATTTCCCTGGTTGTGGCGGCGCTCTACAACATTGTCGATCAGATCTTCATTGCCAACGCCGACTATATCGGCTCCTACGGCAACGCGGCCAATACGGTCGTTTTCCCATTGACCGTAGTCGCGCTGGCTATCGCCGTCATGATCGGGGATGGTGCCTGTGCTTTCGTTTCGATCTCGCTGGGAGCAGACCGGAAGGACGACGCCCACCGCTATCTGCAGGCCCTGGGCAAGGCCGGGCCTTCCATGATCCTGTCGCTGGTAAGGGAGATCATCTTCGGCGTCTTTCTGCCGATCCTGCTTCCGCGCTTCTTTGGTCTGGACGGCGTGCTCTATTCCTTCCCGACGGCGGACGTACTGATCTTTATCCTGACGGTCATCGTTATCCTGCAAGTTTACCGTGAACTCAGTGCTGAAAACCGCATAATTAATATGAAAACGAAGGCAAGAGCATTATCTGCGCCCTAAACTCGCAGCTATTCTTATATAGGAATGTTCACAAATTGTTCACACGAAAATTAGCACTCTCGGCTTGACAGTGCTAAAATTGGTGATATAATCATAATCGAACAGAGGAACGAAGATCGAATAGATGACCTCCATCCCCCTTGCTCAGGTAACAAACAAAATGATTGCAGTATTTGAAGGAGGCATGACTTATGTTACCGAGTATTTTTGGAGAGAGTTTGTTTGATGACTGGATGGGCTTCCCGTTCAGAAGCTTTGAACCCGACGTGGATCGCAAGCTGTATGGGAAACATGCAGCACAAGTGATGAAGACCGACCTGAAGGAACACGATGAAGGCTACGAGCTGAAGGTGGACCTGCCGGGCTTCAAGAAGGATCAGATCGATCTGCAGTTGCAGAATGGTTACCTGACGATCACCGCTTCCAAGGGCCTCGAAGAAGAGGGCAAGGACAAGAAGGGCAAGATCGTTCATCAGGAACGCTACGAAGGCTCCATGACCAGAAGCTTCTATATCGGCGAGAATGTCAAGGAAGAAGATGTCCAAGCCAAGTTTGAGGATGGCGTCCTGACGCTTGACTTCCCGAAGGAGAAGCCGGTAGCGCTTCCGGAACGCAAGACCATTCAGATCCAAGGCTAATCATTACTACTCCAGCGCCCTGCCAAAATTTGATTCTGGCTAATTATAAAGTTGAGAGCGAAGCGTATCAGGCCCTGTCTGAACTGAAACGCGACACGACCAATGCCAACTATACAATTTCGCAGGCAGTAATCGTGAAGAAGGAAAATGACAAACTCACCATTATGGACGGCTTCGTCAATGGCACGATGAACGGTGACGACACGTGGAAGGGCAGCCTGATCGGCAGCCTTGTCGGCGTGCTCGGAGGTCCGCTCGGCGTATTGTTGGGCGGCAGCATGGGTATGCTGATCGGCGGTGCCGTTGATGCCAATGACATGGTGGACAATGCCTCTTTGCTGGAGAAGGCCGGTGACAGTATCCTCAATGGCGAAACCGCAATCATTCTGCTTGCACAGGAAGAATACGAAACAGCCCTGACTGCGAAGCTTAATAACTTCGAAGTGTCCATTACCCGGTTTGATGCTGCTGAGGTTGCTGCAGAAGTCGAGCATGCACGCGAACTTGAGAAGCAGATGGCTAAAGAGGCCCGGGAAAAGATGCGGGAAGAAAGGACCGAAGAGTTCAAGGAAACGGTCTCCAAAAAGAGTGAAGAATTGAAAAACTGGTTTTCGCATCTTGGGAAAAAAGAGTAATCCTGACGCAGAAGATCGGCATTCCATAAGATCCCGGAGCACGGTATAATCTTAGCATCCTATACATCAAGGAGACGAATCATGTTTAATCATCACGACATAAAGCGGGACAGTTGCATGCTGCATGGCCCCCTGGCGCACCACGGATATGATTGGTGGTGGCACTCTTTCACTGCCCAGGATGCTGAAACCGGAGAGGACAAGCCATTTTTTATTGAGTTTTATGTTTGCAACCCTGCACTGGCAGAGGACGAGCCGGTCATGGGACAACTTCCGGAGAACCGGGCTGCAGGAAAGAAGCCTTCCTACCTGATGGTAAAGGCAGGCACATGGGGTGAGGATGCCTGTCAGCTGCACCGCTTCTTTGCATGGAAAGACGTCTCTTTGCACCCAGACGCCCCATACCGGATTGAGGCTGCGGACTGTCTGGCCTGTGAAACAGCCCTGAAAGGCAGTATTAACATTACGGCAGAAGAAGCAGCAGCCCATCCTGAGTGGATGTGTGACGCAGGAACAATGACCTGGGATCTGACGGTAGACAAGCAGATCGCTTTTAACGTTGGATACGGGGCCAGCAAGCCCATGCGGGACGCGGAAGCCTTCGCCATGTACTGGCACGCCGAGGGGATGAAGAGTGCCTATAGCGGAACCATTATTTACAACGGAAGACAGTACACGGTCACGCCGGAGCGCTGCTACGGCTACGCCGATAAGAACTGGGGCCGGGACTTCACCACACCCTGGGTCTGGCTGTCCTCCAACTGTTTGGTCAGCAGAAAGACCGGGAAACAGTTGTTGAACAGTGTCTTCGACATTGGCGGTGGCAGGCCAAAGATTTATTTTGTCCCGTTGGATCGTCGGCTGTTGGGGGTGTTCTACTATGAGGGCAAGGAATATGACTTTAATTTTTCAAAGCTTCACCTGATGGTGAAAACCACATTCTCCTTTGAGGAGCACGATGAAGAAGTCGTCTGGCATGTGCGGCAGGAAAATATCTATGCCGCCATGGAAACAGAGGTGCACTGCCTGAAAAAGGATATGCTGTTGATCAACTATGAAGCACCGGACGGCAGCAGGCATCACAACCGCCTTTGGAATGGCGGTAATGGTTGGGGCACGGTAAAGTTGTATGACCGGAAGGATGGACAACTGATTCTGGCAGATGAAATAGAGGCCTCTCACATTGGCTGTGAATACGGAGAATATGATCACAGCGAAGCATACTGATGTAAACAGAAGAAACAGGCTGTCCTGCTCATCGGCTCTCCCGGTGGGCAGGATCTTTTTTGCTCTGAAAAAAGTATTCGGCTAAGAATCGACATGATTCGCGGTCTCTCTGTGTTATCCTGTCCACAAGAGGTGTGAGTATGAATATCACGGAAAAAGAGTACACGCTTCTTTTCAATGCGGTCACCAACGCGCTTGAACAGTTGGAGGCGCTCAAATTTGCATTGATTCTTGCCCAGCAGCAGGCGGTGGAAATCGTCATCGCCAAGAACAGTCTGACTGTACAGGAATAGGCTCTTACACATCAGAGAGGTCATGAATTGGTCACCTGGAAACAGGTGGCCTTTTCTTTTATTTCGGTAGATTACAGGCAGCCTTTATGGTATAGTATCAGACAGAAAGGCGGTGTGCATAGATGCTGGACAAAACCTATATAGCAATCGATCTGAAAAGCTTCTATGCTTCCGTCGAATGCCAGGAACTTGGGAAAGATCCGCTCACGACAAATTTGGTTGTTGCGGATAAGAGCCGCACGGACAAAACAATCTGCCTGGCTGTTTCCCCATCCCTGAAAGCCCACGGTATTCCCAGGCGGGCACGGCTTTTCGAGGTCGTATTGTTGAAACGGCCCGCCTGACAGATACAAAAAGAGAGCTGTCGGAGGAGCAGAAAGAGATCATCAGCAAACAGCTGCATGTGCTTAAATCTGGATTGAAAACAGATCCGACAGTCACGATCACCTACTTTGTTTCCGACAGCCGCAAAGCCGGCGGTACCTATCGTTCCGTTACAGGGGCCGCAAAGAAAGTGGACGAGTATCTTGGCATTTTGGAAATGAGCAATGGGATCACAATTCCCTTTGACGATATCTTGAGTTTGGAGTAACCATTATTTGAAAAGAGGAATACGTCAAGGGCATCTACAAGCCAATGCAAGTATCTCTTTTGGCGTCTTTCTTCTGGGGCATTGACTCCTTTCGTTTGACCGTATATTACTGAGTATAGAAACGAGGTGCCCATCATGATAAAGACTGTTTAGAGACTATCAGGAAAATGGCGACTGCTCTGTAAATCCACACAATTCAGAACGTCTACTATGACGGCTATGACGGCAAGGGCGGCATTGTCAAGACGACGCACCTCTTTGACCACGCAAAAAAATGAGGCGCAGCCGCTGACCGATAAAGAGAAAAACGCCCTTGCGGAGGCCATGAGGATCTATCGGGAGAGCGCACCCATCAAGCAGAGCGAGATCGACCAGTACAAGGGGCTTCTGTACCATGGGGTCCCCGTCAGCGCGATCCTGCAGGCCTGGAGCATCTGCCAGATCCAGCCGGACCTCGGCTTCTCCGATGATAATAACTATCTGAAAAACGCCATTGCAGAAGCCGAGCATGTGGATTTCCACAATGGGTTGGAAAAGCAGACCGTCATCGCGCCGGACGGGACGGATATCTCAGAAGTCGTAGAGAAAGCCGTGGTCTGGCTGACGGAGCACAGCTTTTGATTATCAAATGCAGCCCCGATGCAAGTAGAGAAATTTTTCTTTGAAAATTCAGTTGTAACTATTGACATTACATCTCTGGCGCGCTATACTACAGCCAAGATGAAACTTCGGTGGTTACATCTAATGAATTTTCGGAGGTATCCCATTATGACAAACAAAGAAAAAGCCCTGGCTCTGATCGGCACGTTCGTATCCGGTGATTTGGAACTGGCGAAGTCTCTCCTCGCCCCCGAGTACAAGCAGCACAATCTCGCTTTCGGCACCGGGGCCGATGCATTCGTGGCAGCAGTCGCGGGTCTTCAGCAGGCACCTGTGAAGACAACAGTAAATAACATCCGCGCTTTTGAGGACGGCGACAAGGTGTTCCTTCAAACCGTCTACAATTTCGCCGGCGCAGGCGACCAGGTAGCGTTTGACGTGTTCCATTTCAACGCTGATGGTAAGATCGATGAGCATTGGGACAATCTTCAGAATGTCGCCGCCCCCAATCCTTCCGGTCACACTCAGATCGACGGTACGCTTGAAAGGAAAGACGTCGATAAGGAAGAGACTCGCTGCATCGTTGCCGGATTCGTGGGCGACGTGCTTCGCGGAGAGCATCCTGAAAAGCTGACCTCCTACTATGACGGCGACAAGTACATCCAGCACAACATTTCCATCGCTGACGGGCTGTCCGGCCTGGGTGCTGCACTTGCGGCTATGGCTGAACAGGGCATCTCGATGGTATATGACAAGACGCATATGGTTCTTGCCGACGGCGACTATGCTCTCGCCTGCAGTGAGGGCTCCTTTGGCGGCGTGCCCACCACCTATTATGATCTCTTCCGTGTTGAAAACGGCTTTATCGCTGAGCACTGGGATGTGATGGAGACGCTGGCCGCCAAGGAGACCTGGGCAAACGAGAATGGCAAATTCTAATGTAACCATTGAAATTACAGCCATTCCGTGATAGAATAATATTCTGGAGGGATGGCTATGCAGATTTCAAGCAGGTTTACAATTGCCTTGCACATTTTCACCTGTGTGGATGTGTTCAAGGATGAATACAAGGTCACCAGCGACTTTCTTGCCAGCTCGATCAACACCAACCCGGTCATCATCCGGAAGATCCTGACGCAGCTCAAAAACGCCGGACTGATCAACGTGGCAAGAGGCACAGGCGGCATCGAGCTGACGAGGGACTTGTCGGAAATCACCTTTTACGATGTGTATGAGGCAATCGGAGCAGTAGAGAACGGAGACCTGTTCCATTTCCACGAAAGCCCGAATCCCGAATGTCCGGTGGGCAGGAATATCCATGCATTACTGGATGACAAGCTGAAAGAAATTCAGGACGCGATGGAAGACGAATTGCGAAAATACACGCTGCTCGATCTTCGCAGCGGTATGACTGAGCTTCTGGCCGAGGAGAAATAAAAGCAAAGGCTCCGGAGGATAGTATTCTTCCGGAGCTTTTCACAGGAGGCAAGTTTATGAAGACAGCAGACTCTCTATGTGATCGAACAGGAGCATTGCCTGCACTGTGGAAACTGCATGGAGGCGTGTCCCGTAGGCGCAGTAGAAAGAAGGTAACACCATGAATGAGAAAACAATCCAGGAGCAGCGGCTTGACACGCTGGTTGAAGCGTTTAAGGCTGATTCCGTTCAATATAAAGATCTACAGCCGCCGCAGGATACGGAGGGCAAGAGAAGAATCCTCCGCTCCCTCATGAACATTCGGATGCCGAAGAAGCTGGACGATTCGGTACTGGCCATACAGGATGAATATCTGCGGGAGCGTATCCGCGAAAACGGTATTGTCACGCTTTCAGAGATTCCCGTTATTCGGAATGGCATGTCCATCTGGCAGGGCGACATCACCCGTCTGGCCGTTGACGCCATTGTGAACGCTGCCAACTCGCAGATGCTCGGCTGCTTCGTCCCGATGCACACCTGCATTGACAACTGCATTCATACCTTTGCTGGGGTACAGTTACGTGCGGAGTGCAATCGACAGATGAATCAGCTTCGCATCCGCTATGGCAGAGATTATGAGCAACCGACCGCTGTCCCCATGCTGACAGACGGCTATAACCTGCCAGCGAAGAAGATCATCCATATCGTCGGCCCAATTGTTGAGGGCAGGCTGACAAAGGCGCTGGAACAGGATCTGGCGAATTGCTACCAAAACACGCTCGATCTATGCGCGGAAAACGACCTGCGCAGCGTAGCGTTCTGCTGCATCTCCACGGGAGTGTTCCGCTTCCCGCCGGAGCGGGCGGCGCAAATTGCGGTGAAAACCGTGGAGCAGTGGCTTGAAGCACATGACGGAAGCATGGACCGTGTCATCTTCAACGTTTTCAGTAACAAGGACAGAATGATCTATGAACATCTTTTCCAATAATCAAAAGGCAGACTATACGCAGACGCTTCATAAGGGAATCTCATTCGTACGCAGCCTTCGCGGCGGCCTCACCGACAACACTGGCAGCCGGGAAGAGAACCTGAAACGCCTGAAAAACGAAATAGAACATGCTGACGCCATCGTAATCGGTGCGGGAGCTGGGCTTTCCACCGCTGCCGGTTTTACTTACAGCGGAGAACGTTTCGACCGATATTTCTTTGACTTCAAAGAGCGCTTTGGTATCCGGGATATGTACTCCGGCGGCTTTTACCCCTTCCCGGATGACGAGACCCGCTGGGCATGGTGGGCACGTAATATCTATGTCAATCGTTATGTATCTCCGTCAAAGCCGGCGTATGAAGACTTGTTGACACTGGTCAGAGACCGGTATTATTTTGTGATCACCACCAACGTGGATCACTGCTTCCAGCGGGCAGGCTTTGACAAGCAACGCCTGTTCTATACGCAGGGGGATTACGGTCTGTTCCAAAGTGCTGATGGAAGAATTAAAAAGACCTACGATAACGAAGAGTGGGTCAGAAAGGCGATGTCGGCACAGCGCTTTATCCAGGATGAAAGCGGCATATTCCAGGTGCCGAAGGATCGTATCATTTCGATGCGTATTCCACACGAGCTGATTCCTGTCTGTCCGGACGGCAGCAGGGTAACCATGAATCTGCGGATCGACGACACTTTCGTTGAGGATGCCGGGTGGCATGCGGCAGCAGAACGGTATGTCGAATTCCTGCATGATCACGAAGGACAGCACGTGCTGTTCTTCGAACTTGGGGTCGGCGCCAACACGCCGATGATTATAAAATATCCTTTCTGGGCGCTGACAGCTGAAAATCCAAATGCGGTCTATGCTTGTCTGAACTATAATGAGGCAGTATGTCCGGAGAAAATCAAGTCACAGTCGATTTGCCTGGATGGAGACAGCGGTGAAGTGTTAACTGCTTTACACGGACGAAACGCTGATCGACATTGACTGCATGGCTGTCGAGGACAAGGTGGCCCGGAGCATGTACGGGCGCCCGGAGCCGGTTTATCGCTGAGATTTTTTGAAAAGCTTCCCAAACTTTAACATATCTTTAACATCCCTGTGTTACACTCCACCCATAAAAGCTTACGGAGGACGCATCCATGTTTAAACTTCTGGTAGTTGAGGATGATCGGGAACTGAATCGGGCCGTCTGCTCGTTTTTGAATCAAAACGGATACGACGCACTGGGCTGTCTCAGTGCTAACGAGGCCTATGACGCCATGTACGGCGGCACGGTGTTCGACCTCATCATCTCGGATATTATGATGCCGGAGGTGGACGGCTTTGAGTTTGCACGCACCATCCGGGGGACGGACAAGAACATCCCCATTCTGTTCATGACAGCTCGTGATGATTTCGCCGCCAAGCAGCGGGGCTTTCGCATGGGAATTGATGATTACCTGGTCAAGCCCATCGACCTGGAGGAGCTGCTTTTACATGTGGAGGCGCTCCTGCGCCGCGCCGGGATCACCACCAGCCACAAGCTGGAGGTCGGAAGCCTGGTGCTGGATGCGGATGAGAGAAGCGCAGTGTTCAAGGGCGAGGAGATCCCGCTGACTGTGCGTGAATTCAATCTGCTCTACAAGCTCCTGAGCTATCCCAAGAAGGCCTTCACCCGCAGCCAGCTCATGGACGAGTTCTGGGACGGGGAGACCGGCTCCGGTCCCCGCACGGTAGACGTGTACATGACCAAGCTCCGACAGAAATTTGCCGACTGTGAGGATTTTGAGATCGTCACCGTCCACGGCCTCGGCTACAAGGCGGTGCTCAAATGAATCAGGAAAAGAATCGCAAACGGGTCGCCTTTCTTCAACTGTTCTGTATCTTCTTTCTGCTGATCGCCTTTGTGCTGACAAGCTCCATGGCACTGTTCATGACTTATCTGGGCAATGCTGCGCAGATTGAATTTACCGCCCAGAATATCGGCGCGGCGGCAGCGGTTACCTTCGGCAATGTGTTTATGCTGAGCCTGATCTGCGCGGCGGTAGATCTGCTGCGCCGCAAGATCACGGTGGAGCGCCCGGTAAAGCGCATCATCGACGGAGCACAAAAGGTCATGGACGGCGATCTCAGCACCCGCATTGCGCCACTGCGCGGAGTGGAGCCGGGCTTCAATGTCATCATCGACTACTTTAACCGCATGGTGCAGGAGCTTTCCGGCATGGAGACCCTGCGCACGGACTTCATCGCCAATGTCTCCCACGAGCTGAAGACGCCGCTCGCGGTGATCCAGAACTACGGCACTATGCTCCAGCAGCCGAATCTCTCCGAGGAAGACCGCAGAGACTATGCCCGCACGGTGACGAATGCCTCCCAGCGGCTTGCAAGCCTCATCACCAATATCCTCAAGCTCAACAAGCTGGAAAACCAGCAGATCTACCCCAAGAAGGAGCGCTTCGATCTGGGCGAACAGCTCTGCGAATGTCTGCTCGGTTTTGAAAACGCCTGGGAAGCTAAGAATCTGGAGATCGAAACAGACATCGAAGACGGCGTGACCGTGGAGAGTGACGCGGAGCTTTTGAGTCTCGTATGGAACAATCTCTTTTCCAACGCCATCAAGTTCACCGAAGAAGGCGGCACGGTCGGTCTGAAGCTCCATAAAGAAAGCGGACACGCGGTGGTCGAGGTCTCCGACACCGGCTGCGGCATCAGTCCCGAAGTCGGGGCGCACATCTTTGAGAAGTTCTATCAGGGTGACACCTCGCACGCAACGCAAGGCAACGGTCTGGGGCTTGCGCTTGTCAAACGGGTGGTTGACATAATTGAAGGCGAGATCAGCGTCAGCAGCGAGCTGGGCAAGGGCAGTACCTTTACTGTAAAGTTAAAAGCACAATAAAGCAAACAGGAGAGTTTTACAATGAGCGAGAGCTTTACCTATAAGTATTCTGCCGAGCGGCAGAGTGAGATCGACGCGATCCGCAAGAAATACCTGCCCCCGGTCGAACAGGAGAGCAAACTGGAGCAGCTGCGGAAGCTGGATGCAAGCCTCACGACAACTGCATTCATTGTTTCCATGGCTGTCGGCATTGCCAGCGTCCTCGTTTTCGGGATGGGGATGTGCTGCTTTCTGGTGTGGAGGCTTTGGGTCTTGGGAGCGCTTTTGTGCGTGGTTGGCGTGATCGGGATGCTGTTCGCTCCTGCGCTTTACCGTCGGCTTGTGGAAAAGCGCCGGCAGCAGATCGCACCGGAGATCTTTCGATTGGCAGAGGAACTGAGTCAAAAATAAAAGGAATCAGCGTCAGATCATTTCCGGCGCTGATTCCTTTTTAGTTGAACAATAAAACGGGAGGCGGCTTGCGCCGCCTCCTTCGCACTGTATACGGTTAATTCACTTCCGCGATGAGTTTTTCATCAACGAGAGCTTCGCCGCACCAACCGCAGTAGTGCATCCCGGCTGCGCTCTTCTTGCCGCAGTGCGGGCAGACGGTTTTGGTGTGCGTCTTTCCGGCCTCAGCCTCAGCCATCAGCTTGCGGGCTTCCAGAATGGCAGCATAGCGCTCCTTGATATCCGGGCCGACGGAGCGGTCACCGTCAAGCATGACGACAGTGAGATTGCCGATCTCCCGCGTCATGGTGTGGATCATCTTCTCTGCCTCGGCGGCCTTGCCGTCCTGCTTCCAATTCAAATTGGTACGTTTCATGCCTTTGACCATACCGTCCATTCCGGCGTAGCATTTTCCCATAAAGTTTGTTTTCATTATAAGTTCCTCCTGTAGAGTATTGATTTGTTTCCTTCTCAAAGGATGGCCCGATTTTACAGGGACGATATTTATAAAAGGTTCCGGATTTGTTAGTATTTCATTAAAAAAGAACAGGAATAAAGCTGCAATAGATAAATTTTCGCTTTAACAATTCTCAAACATTTCCTGAATAACTCATAAACATTCCTCTGTTATCTTATGATCGTCCCAAGGGGATGAAACAAAATAACAATCACTTAACGATATGGAGGAATCAACAATGACTAACAATACAAATGAGCTTTACATCGTTACCGGCGCGGCGGGAAATCTGGGCAGTGCTATTGTCCACGAACTGGTCAGGCGGGAAAAGCCGGTGCGCGCCTTCGTCCTCCGGGGCGAAGAGGCCGCCAGGCATCTGCCGAAGGAAGCCCGGGTCATTGAGGGCGACGTGACCGACATCTCTACACTCGAAACGCTCTTCGCGGACCTTCCCGAGAACGCCTCCGTTTATTGCATCCACTGCGCGGCCATGGTCTCTGTCAGCAATTTGGTGGCGGAAAAGATCTGGCATGTAAATGTGGACGGAACGCAGTACATCGTCGATAAGTGCCGCGAGCACGGCGTGCGCCTCATCTTCATCGGCTCCACCGGTGCCATTCCCGAGCAGCCCATGGGCACGGCAATCAAAGAGATTGACCACTACGATCCCAACGCTGTCATCGGTCTGTACGATCAGACCAAAGCGGCCTCCTGCCAGTTGGTACTGGATGCCATTCATAATGGTGAGATTGACGGCTGCCTGATCCTTCCCACCGGAATCTCCGGACCGATGGACTACACCTTCGGCAATGTAGCGGGCGTTATCCGCGAATACACTGAGGGCAAGATGCCCGCCGGGGTTGAGGGCACCTTTAACTGCGCCGACAACCGGGACATGGCCGAGACCATCATCCGTGCCTGCAAAGACGGCCGGACAGGGGAGAGCTACATCCTGGGCGGCGATATGATCGGGATGAAGGAGGTCTTCGATATCCTCTCCGAGCATACAGGCCTGCCCACCATCAAGACCATCCTGCCTGCCGGCATCGGGAAGCTTCTCGGCAAGATGAGCGATATGGTCGAGAAGATGACCCGCAAACCCCAGCGCATGACGAGCTTTGCCGTGTATAACCTCGTGCGCAACAACGAATTTGATTGCTCCAAGGCTGTTGCGGAGCTGGGCTACAATCCTCGCCCCATGGCGCAGAGTATCGCTGAGGAGATCGACTGGATGATCGAGGAGGGCATCGTGACGATTCCTGCTGTGACTGCCCGTACTGCGGCATGATCTGTTGGGTATATCGGCTGAAGTCTGAACTATAGAGTGTGAAATACAACCCATAAGGGCGCGCTGCAAAATGCTTAGCATTTTGCAGCGCGCCCTTAAAACAAAACCAAAAGAAAAATCGGAGCTACGCCTTTTTCCCGACCACCTGGTACATTCTCTCGTCAGAGATCACCGTCGTTACGGTCAGGTGCTTTCCGAAGATCGCGGCCAGGTCGTCCGCCGGCATGAGGCCGTTGGAGACGTGGCTTGCCGTACCGTGGTGGTGGGCGTCGATCTTCTCACGGCTCATGCCGTGGGCCACCGTCAGGGTGCCGCCGGGCCTGAGCAGGCCGGAAAGTATCCGAATCAAACGCTCCTGATCGGGGAAATGCGGAAACGCATTGTAGACCACAATGCAGTCAAACAGCCTGTCAAATGCCGTAGACTCCACATCGCCGCACAGGATCGTGATGCGCTCCTGCTTAAACTTCTCCTTTGCGATCTCCGCCATCTTCGGGGAAATGTCGATACCGGTGACAGACGCTACGTTTCGCTTCAAGTAGTCCGGAATCAGCACGCCCGTTCCGCAGGCTACATCCAGGATGTCCTTCCCTCCCGTGACTGCGGCATTATCCAGAATGGTGTTGATGACCGCGTCGCTGCGTATCGTTTCCGCGTCCCAGCCGGGGGCCAGGCGGTCAAAGAATTCAATGACTTCTTTTGTCTCGATCATAGTCTTATCCGAAGAAGGTCGCCGTGTCGATCTGCTGGTAGCCGCCGAAGCTGGAGGGTGCGGCCGCGATCTGCTCGGCCAGATCCATGCCATAGAACGCCTGCGTGACCTCATTGGTCTTTGCGGTCATGTCGATATCCGCAAAGAGCTCGGGGTACACGGTTTTGGCGATGAACCAGGTGTTGATGAGGGCGATCTCGTAGTTGGTATAGTAGGCGTTGTAGGCCATCTCCAGATAAACCTGTCCGTTTTGCCAGGCCTTGCAGGTATCGAACATGTCGGGCGTCTCGGCAAAGAGGGGCTTGATGTTCTTGACTGCGGCGGCGTCCATGATGATGATGTCCGTATCCTCACCGAGTGCTACAAACTTCTCTTCCTCAATGGCCTGGATGCCGGGGGCCGCCAGATCGGTGACGGCATTCTTGACATTGGCGACATTGAAGGAGATGTAGTTCTGCGCGGTCATGAGGTGATTGGTGGTGCCCCAGTTGCCAAGGCCGCAGATGTAAACAGCGGGCTTGTCCGCGTCGGCAACATCGGCGGTGCGGCGAGTGATCTCCGCGCGCTCACTTTCGATGAAAGAGACAAGCGCCTCGGCCTTCTCCTCGTTCTGGAAGATGGTGCCGAGCATGCGCATGGTGCCGAAGAAATTCTCGTCAAACACGCCGGCGGGACCTGCCTTCAGGGTGATGACGGGCACGCCAAGCTGCTCCTGCAGGGCGTCCTCCTTCTCCACATCCTCATACTCGGAGATGACGATGTCGGGATTGCAGGCAAGGATCTTCTCCGCCTCGGCTGTCTGGGCCTGGGGGCCGCCGACGCCGCAGGAGGGCAAAGCCGTAAAGCGCTCGCCGTAGGCCAGCATATAGGGGCGGGCCACGGAGTCGAACATCTTGGGCCGCTCTGCAAGGGAAGTGTTGTCAATGTCCTCCACGCCGCACAGCAGGCTCACATCGCCGATGTAGCTGTACATGCGCAGGGCGCCCGCGCCGATGCAGACCACGCGCCTGTAGCTGCCGGGCGTAACCGTGACCTCGCGGCCGATCATATCCGTGACAGTGATTTCATCCGCCGCATACGCCGTGCCGCCAAAGGCACAAAAGCTCAGCAGCAGGGTCAGCGTCAGGATCAGGGTGATTGCTCTTTTCATGTCTTGGTACCTCCGTTTATGATGATTTTTTTGCCTTCTATCTGTGCGATGCGGACCTCCGCATCAAAGGTCTTCCGAATGACTTCCTCCGTGACGATCTCCGCGCCCTCGGCATGGCCGATCTTCCCGTTTTTCATGAAGAAGAAGCGGTCGCCCAGATTGAGCGCCTGATTGAGATCGTGCAGAGAGGTGAGAATGGCAATACCCTTCTCCCTTGCCACACGCCGAGCCTCGTCAATAATTAACTGTTCGTTGGCGATATCCAGATTGCCCGTGGGCTCGTCGAAGATAAGTAAGCGCGGCTCCTGTGCAAGTGCCCTGGCAATGGCGATCTTCTGCCGCTCGCCGCCGGAGAGCTGTTCCACGTTCCGGGCAGCGTAAGTCTCCAGCTTCATGTCCCGGAGGATGGCTTCCACAGCGGCCTCGTCCTCTCTCCCGGCCTTGTAACCGAAATAGGAAACGCGCCCCATGAGCACCGTGTCAAAGACGCTCAGCGCGCCGAAATGGATACTCTGCGGCACATAGGCGATTCGCCGCGCCCGCTCCCGGCGGCTGAGCTTTAATAGCTCCTCCCCGTCAAAGAGGATACTGCCGCTCTCCGGCTTCTGGATGCCGAGGATGTTTTTGAAA
>CADAUZ010000003.1 GCA_902791215.1 Oscillospiraceae bacterium
ACCGGTCTTCGACCACTGCCACTGATACCCGGATACACCGCTTGCTTCTACGCTGAAGTTCGCAGTGTCTCCTACATTTGCTTTCGCATTTTCCGGCTGCTTCGTGATCGTAACGATTGAACTTGCATCATACACAGTAGTGTCGAACAATTCAAAATAGGCAGTTTCCTCGTTGATAGTTGCAACATTACCGGCTTCATCAGCTTGAGCATCTTCTTCATCTTCAAAGAAGACCTGGTCCTCTGCCAAATCCTCGAATACAGGCTCATCAACTACGAAATCCTCATACATGAATTCCTCGAATACAGGCTCCTCGTAATAATAGTCCTCAAGTGCTGGTTCCTCATATATAAATTCTTCATATTCTTCCAGATACTCTTCAGCAAAAGCATCAACAGGAAGTATGAGCGTCGCCAGCATCAGAACAGAAAGAATCAGACTTATGATTCGTTTCTTTTTCATTTCATAGCTCCTTTAATAATCATAGTATTTAGCACCTTTTTAAGGCTCATTTTACAACATATATTATTAAGGGAACCGATAATTGATAGGATAGAGTTCAGGTCTATCCTGTGGTCGCATACTTTTTATATATTTCCTGGTGTATTCTGAACCCCTTAGGAGTGTCTCCTCGTTCACGAAGCATACGCTACATAAAAGTATTATTTGCAGAATTGATTCTTTTATTTGTTCATCAGGCCAAATGTCATTCGCCGCAAAAACGACATGGTTTGCCTCTGCCCACTTCTGCGCATAACTACCTTGGCTACCGTATATTACCAAATCCCCATTCTCAGGGAAAGCAGATTCTCCTATGTATAATACTGATGCTGGAATAAAGATATCTTTCAAATCCGAGTCATTCTGAAATGCTCGTTCTCCGATGTACAGCAGTTTATCACCAAATACCAATGTTTCAAACGCTGTAGCTGAAAAGGCTTCATCTCCAATTATTTGGAGATCCTTCGGGAATTTTACTTTAGTGCTGTCGTACGAAGAATCTGCCGGAAGCGGAATCATGGGATGCAAAAACAGAAAAACAAGAAGAACCACAACAGTAATAGATGCCCAAGTTCTATTGTTTGTTTTCATTCTGCATCCCCCTTTCCGTTATTTGTATAGCAATAATACTGACTTCGCTAACTCTTGATCACATTACAATATTTATAGCCAACGTCATTTTCCTTCTTGCGCAATAGTTAACAGGTATTGACCGTAATCAGTCATTTCCAGTTCGGCTCCGATAGTTTTTATTTGTTCTGTGTTGATAAATCCTCGGCGCCATGCGATCTCTTCAATGCAGGAAACATAAAAGCCTTGACGATCTTGGACAGCCTCCACAAATTCTGCTGCTTTCAACATATTTCCTGGTGTTCCGGTGTCCAACCATGCCATGCCCCGGCCCAAAAGAACTACATTCAATTCTCCCCTCTCAAGGTATACATTGTTTGCAGCCGTAATTTCGATCTCACCGCGTTCCGAGGGCTTTATATTCCTCGCAATCTCAACCACTTGGTTGTCATAGAAATACAGTCCCGGAACCGCATAGTTGCTCTTCGGGTTTTGTGGTTTTTCCTCAATGGAAATAACTTTATGATCCTTGTCAAACTCTACGACCCCAAAGGCGCGGGCATCTTTTACAGGATAACCGAAGATGGTCGCCCCGGTCTTGTTTTCCATTGCCTTTCGGAGCATCTCTGTCATACTCTGACCGAAAAAGACATTATCCCCCAGAATCAGGCACACACTGTCAGTACCGATAAAATCTGCACCGAGTATAAAAGCGTCTGCAAGACCGCGCGGTTTGTCCTGCACCGCATAGGAAAGCCGCATTCCCAAGCGGCTTCCGTTGCCCAGCAGTTTTTCGTAAAGCGGCGTATCCTCCGGTGTTGAGATAATCAGGATTTCCCGTATGCCTGCAAGCATTAGAATTGACAGGGGATAATAGATCAGTGGTTTATCATAGATTGGCAGCAGTTGCTTTGACACAGCCTTAGTCATGGGATATAGTCGTGTACCTTTTCCCCCGGCAAGGATAATTCCTTTCATAAATTCCCTCTTTTTTTGAATCTGATACTATTCCAGATCACGATCAACTCATGTCTGTACAAAATCGCACATGCTGCAGTGTATACAATTGCAAGCACGATGCCGAGAATTATATCCTCTGAAGCAAAGAATCTCCATATGATAAAAAAGCTTGCCATTCCGATGGCCGAGCCAACGAAGCGTGCGCTGATGACCATCAGCTTCATATGGCAAAGGACAATTACCACAACAATGTCAGATATAATATATCCCGTTAGTGTGGCGATAGCTGCGCCTTCTATTCCGATTGCGGGTATCAGGATAAGATTCAGGATCACATTTAATACTGCTCCCCCCAGCAAAACGAACATATTAGGCCAAGTCTTTTTTATCACAAGGAACTGATTGCTTGCTACCTGAAACAGCATCTGAAGTAGAGGCGCCAAGAACAGATACGGCGCAATAATAAACCCGTCAATATACTCGCCGACGAACAAGATTTTGTAAATATTGAAGCTCAATGCGCATATAAAGGATGTTGAGGTAAAAGAAATTACGCCAAGATATTCAAAAATTTTTGAATTGGATTCTACCTGATTGCTATCTTTCATTGTCGAGAACGCAAAAAACTGCCATCCACCGGCAAATGCAGTATAGATGAGCTGACTTGCATGCCCCAGCTTAGATCCGACCGAATAGATGCCTTCAGCACCGATATTCAACTGATTTGTTATCATCAACCGATCACTCGAATTGAAAATCCAGTAGATCAAAAAATTCGGAAACAGAGGAAGAGCAATTATCAGCAGTTGTTTCAACAATTTCTTATCGAACAGCTTCAGGCGAAACCATTTTCGGTTTAGCAAATAAAACGCCAATTCTTTCGTTGCCCCAGAAATGATTCCGGCCAGGGGCAAAGCGATAATGTAATATCCCTTCAAAAGGAGCGGGATGGAGATACTGTAAGACAAGACAGGGCCTGCCGTATTAGCAATCAGAAAGATCGATCGCTTGTTCTGCATTCTTGTGGGCGCGGAAATGATTGAATTGGTTGCACTTACCAGCGTTGCGACAGTCGACAAATCCACCACATATACAAGCGATTCACTTCCGAAAAAGTACCTGGCTATCGGCTTTCGAAGAAAAGCCATACACAAAACGAGGACAATTGATGTCATCATGGTAAACACCATCGTCGTTGAACAGACTTGCTTTTTAAATGCGATCTCGTCTTTTTCAAAAAACATCCTGTACATTGCGTCATACATTCCCATGATCGCCAGTGCACTTCCAAAAGATACAATTGTATGTGACATATCACTAATGCCGAAGTATGACGAATCGGGCATGATTCTGGTAACTACGGGCACCATGATAAGCGGAATAATCTTACTGATGACTCCTCCCAGGCCATAGATCAGAAAGTTTTCCAGAAATAATTTTGCTTTCTTCATTTATGCAAGTTTTTCTCCGCTATACACATGATACCATTTGAGATTCGGTACATCAGCGTATCTGTCGAGCACAGCTTGAGACAATACTCCTGTCTCTTGAAAATGATGTTTATCATAGAAACGGATAGCTCTGCTATTATCTTTGGACACGCACCAATAAACTTCGCTAAGCCTCATCTCGTCAAAAGCCATCTTGAGAATATTCTGCATTCCGAACCAGGAATAACCTCGGCCCATTGCCTCGCTCCTAACAGTGATGGCAAATTCTGCGCTTTCATTTTCGATATGCTTCAGGCTGACGGTACCCATATATTCATCGCCGTCAGAAGCTATCGCGAGGTTGACGTTTTCTGTATCCTCCCAACTGCTGTATATGAAGGCTTCCGCATCCGCGAGAGTTTTTGCCGCAAAATTCGCGCGAAGGTTTTTTGTGACGTTTTCGTCGTGCATCCAACTGAGCATGAGGGGCGCATCGAATAATTCAAGCTTTCTTAAATGCATCTGCGCCTCCGTTCACATTTAGTTTTTTGTCAGGGATCTGCAGTTCCTTCTGAACAGCGATCGATTGTGCAGCAAAAGCCTCATTGGCTTCAACAAGGTCAATGTCATCCATTGTCATATTCAGCTTCTTCAACTGTTTCCGCGTGCTGCTTACCGGTCCGATACCCATAATAGCCGGATCAACACCGCCAAGCGCTCCGCCAAGCCATTCGGCCTGCGGAGACAAGCCAAGTTCTTCTACCTTTTTCTCTGATGCCAAAATAACCGCTGCTGCTCCATCATTGATGCCGGAGCTGTTGCCGGCAGTCACTATACCATTGGTACTGAATGCAGGTTTTAGTTTTGAAAGAGCCGCAAGTGTTGTATCTTTTCGCGGACCCTCGTCGGCGCTGACAAGCGAACTTTCTTTACGGCTTTTGACCGTAACGGGCACGATCTCATCGAAAAATTTTCCGTCAGCAGTTGCCTCAACTGCTTTCTTCTGGGATGCAATGGCGAATTCATCAAGCTCACGACGACTGATATTCCATTGTTCTGCCACGTTTTCTGCCGTAATACCCATATGGTAATCATTCATAGCATCCCATAAGGCGTCATAAACCATTGTGTCAATCAAGGGTGTATCAATCATCGGGCTCCCCATTCGATAGCCAAAGCGGGCATTTTTCAGCGCAAAGGGAGCGCAAGACATAGACTCTGTTCCGCCCGCGATTACGATATCGGCTTCGTTCAGCTGAATCATGCGGGCAGCAGAGTTCACTGCATCAAGGCCGGAACCGCAAACAATATTGACTGTTTGGGCCGTGGTTGTTACAGGAAGTCCGGCCTTAATTGCAGCCTGTCGTGCAATATTTTGTCCTTGGCCAGCTTGGATCACACACCCCATATACACATGATCCACCAACTCCGCCGGTATTCTTGAGCGTCTAAGAGATTCCTTTATTACGATTGAACCAAGTTCAACGGCTGAGACCCCTGATAGGGCTCCTCCTACTTTTCCGATCGGGGTGCGGCACGCACCTAGAATATAAACCTTCTCCATTGAATGCATTTCATCTTTCCTTTTTAATTAATACGGCAGAGCTTTATGTTCAGACGCATCAGATGCATTTTCCAAATCTATAACAACAATTTTTTTATTAAAAATGCGGTTAAAAACTGGTGTCATCACAGCTTTATAAACATAATGCACAATCGTGCAGATGACAATAATTACACACGCAGACAGAATAATGTGTCCACACATAACAAGGGTATTCCCTTGAACAAAGCGTTCTATTCCAAGGTGTCTTATCAAGTGACCATGAAGCAGAAAAACAGAAAAAACGCCGCTGGAAAACATATTAATAATTTTGTTGCAGCCAATATTTATATTCAAGAACAAAAGCAAAACAATAACGGCTTCACATACCACAAGAGGATTACAGTATATCCACGCGGTTCTATTAAAGAAATCTATTTCTTTGTATGACAATGCCGCAGTCGTAATCATATTGCCGCCAATCCACCAGAACGTAATCAGGAAAGCGCATATAAAGAACGCTTTGGCCAAGCGCCATTTTGATGTAAAGCGCTCTTTGATCATGTATTTTCTGAGAAAAGCACCAATTGTGTAAGCCATCAGAAAATTTGCTATATTATATCCGCTCTGGCTTCCGTAAAGTCCAACAGAGTCCAGTCCAGAAATCTGAGCCCCCTTAATATTGCTCAGAATTTGGACAAATGTACAATGAAGCGAGAAAAAGGCCGCCAGAATACTCACAAACCGCAATGCGGATTTATATGACAACGAATCAAAGAGTCTGTTTACATACGGGGAAAGGAAAAAAATTACACAGTAGAATATTACGAAATAGCTTGTCGGAAGAAAGCACACGAGAATAGTTCTTATAGAAAATGTGCCCTTAACAAATGAAGATATAACCTGAAAAGCCAGCCGATACAAAATCACTTGCACAATTAATTCGATTGGTTTACGAATATCCCGCTTATATTTCGTCGCCATAAAGTATCCGGTAATCATAAAAAATAGATCAACTGCACAGATATTTACTGACTCAAGAAAGCAAAGGAGCAGATAATTCAAACTATTCGGCGTGGTGTATTGTAATCCTCCCCCAATTGTAGGATTATTATAATGTAAGACAATCACTCCTGCTATAGCAAGGATCCTTAAAAGTTCATTATTAGACTGTCTCTCAGAGTAGTATCTCAACAGCCCCACGTTTACACCGTCCGTTCAATACGCGTTGATAGCGTCGATTACATACTGTATTTCTTCATCCGTCATGCCGTAATACATGGGCAGGCTCAGTTCAGTGGCGCTGATCTCCTCCGCGATCGGGTAGTCGCCATCATGAAAGCCAAGATCCCGATAGCACTCCTGCAGATGCATCGGAATGGGATAATGCTTGTTTGTCCCTATTCCCTTTTCCTTCAAATGCTTTTCCAGCGCATCGCGCTCATGGCAGCGAATGCCGTAGATATGCCAAACCGGAACGCAATCCTCAAGAACATGTGGCGTTACAACTTTGGGATTATGAATTCCTTCTGTATACAGCTTTGCGATTCGCCGACGTTCTTCATTCATCCTATCAAGATGCGGCAGCTTTGCTGAAAGGAACGCTGCCTGCAGCTCGTCCAGGCGACTATTGTTTCCCTTATAAATATGGTGGTACTTATAATCAGACCCATAGTTGCCCAGCGCTCGAACCTTACTTTCAAGTTCCTCATTACTGGTCACGACAGCGCCTGCATCGCCCAGCGCTCCAAGGTTCTTGCCCGGATAAAAGCTGAAGCCGGCTGCGTCTCCAAAGCTTCCGATCTTTCTGCCTTTATAAGTTGCACCATGGGCCTGTGCGCAGTCTTCCACTACATAAAGATTGTACTTCTCTGCGATTTCCATGATCGGATCCATGTCGCAGGCCTGTCCATAGAGATGTACCGGCATAATGGCCCTCGTCTTCTCTGTGATGACAGCTTCGATCAGTGCCGGGTTGATGTTGAACGTGCGGATGTCAGGCTCAACAAAAACGGGCTTAGCTCCTACATAGGTCACGGCAAGGGCCGTTGCGATGTAGGTGTTGGCCGGTACGATCACCTCGTCGCCTTCCCCAACGCCAAGCGCCCGGAGCGCAAGCATCAGCGCATCAAGGCCGTTGCCGACGCCAATGCAGAACTTTGCACCGCAGTATGCAGCAAATGCTTTTTCAAAGCCTTCGTCTTCTGCTCCTTCTATGTACCAGGAACGTTCAAACACGCGGGCAAACGCCCCGCGCAGATCGTCATCCAATTCTTGCTCCATCGGGCGGAACGATACAAAGGGAATCTTCATCCTGTCACGCTTTCTCTGCGTCCATCGTGTCTCCGCAGTTTTTTACATATTCCAAATATTCATTGTAATCGCGTATGTAATCGGATTCGTCATACAGCTCTGACGCAAGCACCATCAGCACGGCATCCGGCGAGAAGTCGTACATCTCCCGCCACATGGCGTTTGAGACATACAGCCCCTCATAGGGTTTCTCCAGCGGTATGACCTTCTGCTCCCGCCCGTTATCCAGCCTGATCTTACAACTGCCGTGAATGCAGACAAGTATCTGCTGCAATGACTTATGCGCATGATAACCACGCACAACACCTTCTGCTGTATCGTACATGTAATAAACCCGTTTGATCCGAAACGGTATGTCCTTGAATTCTTCCAGCGCCACGAGCTGTCCGCGCTTGTCACCGTGCGGCTGGAAAACGTATTTGATTACTTGCATGTTAGTCCATCCTAACTTTACCGGTTTTATTCAATCAACGCTCTTGTTCTACGTCATGTAGAAGTGAAAGAACGAAGGAACTATCAGGCGTAACACATGACATGGTTTTATGAGTCTTTATAACACGACTCCAGTACACTGACATTGGAAATAATACGATTTTCCCCAATCGTATTAACCATGGTTTATGGGTTTTTCTTAATCTATACAGTATAGACAAGCGATTTAGAAAAAAATTTTTGTTCTCTTTATCTATCAGAATATTTTCTGTGTTATCCTCGTCTTGAAGTAAGCGTTCTCGCCATTCTATGCGGCGTGAAGAAGAAGTAATTCCATCAACATCATATTCATACCACATACCAATTTCATTGTAAAAACGAATTTCCAGTCCTTCCCAATACATTGGCCATATGATATGATCTTCGCAATATTTCACACCATAATCAATTAATGTTTTCAGATAATGCAAGCACAGTTCTCTTTCAAAAATACAGTTGACTCCGACGATATAATCTCGATTTACCACATATATATACCTACACCGCCGATAATTATAGCTATCATTTCTATAGCATTCTATATAGTTTGGTATCTCAGTATGTACAAATGGAACAAGCGTATCGTTTTCTGGCTTATAGAAAACATTTCTGCAAAACGAAGCCCGAATATTATTTTGTTGCATAAAAGCAACCCATTTTTCTAATGTATCACTCGCGTGTAAAAGATCACCTGGTGCGATTCCTTTTATATACTGGTAATGAGCTTTTCGCAAACCCTCATAGAAATTCATGCAAGTACCACGATTAGCTTCAGCTGAAATTAACGTGTAATTATAGAAATTATTCTTTCTAAAGAAAGCTTTAATAATGTCAAAATGGTTATCGCTAGAATGGTCATCCGTAATAATGATTTCAATTTTTATGTTTTTTTGTTTTAAGCAAGAAAGTAATGTCAGCTTTGTCTTTTTCCAAGAAGAGTTATATGTTGGGACAATAATTGAGATTTCATTTAGACACATACAAAAATGCCTCCAAGGCAATCATTTATTACTCTTTTTTGCCTCATCCAACGCCCGGGCGATTACCTGATCCATGTCGTAGTACTTATACTCCCCGAGCCGGCCGCCGAAACTGACCTTCGCCTCCCGGTCGGCAAGAGCCTTATACTTCGCATAGAGGGCGCTGTTCTTCGCGTCGTTCACAGGGTAATACGGCTCGTCTCCCGGCTTCCATACCGAGGAATACTCACGCGAAATGACCGTCTTCGGCAGTTCGTTTCCCTGCGTGTCGCGGCCGAATTCAAACCACTTGTGCTCGATGATCCGTGTCCATGGCGTCTCCGCATCCGTGTAGTTCACCGCCGCATTGCCCTGGAAATTGGGCATGTCCAGTACTTCCGTCTCGAACCGCACCGAGCGGTACTCCAGCGGCCCAAGGCAATAGCCGAAATAGGCGTCTATCGGGCCGGTATACACAACTCTCTCCGCCAGCTTGTCCAGCTCTGCCTTATTCGCCAGGTAGTCCACGTTCAGACGCACCTCGATGCCGTCCAGCATGCGTTCCACCATTTTCGTGTAGCCGCCGATGGGGATGCCCTGGTAAAGGGCATTAAAATAATTGTTATCAAAGGTCAGACGCACTGGGAGCCGCTTGATAATGAACGCGGGAAGCTGGTCACACGGCCTCCCCCACTGCTTTTGGGTATAGCCCTTAATCAGCTTCTCATAGATATCAGCGCCGACCAGAGAGATCGCCTGCTCCTCAAGGTTTCGGGGCTCTGTGATTCCGGCGGCTCTACGCTGCTCTTCAATCTTTGCCGCTGCCTCTTCCGGTGTAGTAACACCCCACATTTTGTTAAAGGTGTACATATTAAACGGCAGTGAATACAACTCGCCTTTAAAATTGGCAACAGGCGAGTTCGTGAAGCGATTAAACTCCGCAAAGCGGTTCACGTACTCCCATACCTTTTTATTATTAGTGTGGAAAATATGCGCGCCTTATTTATGTACCTGGATGCCCTCTATGTTCTCGGTATAGACATTCCCCGCAATATGTGGCCGCTTGTCAACGACAAGCACGCTCTTTCTGGCTTCCCTGGCCCGCTGCGCAAACACCGCACCATATAAGCCCGCTCCAACGATGAGATAGTTATACATTTACTTTACTTTCCGCTGTTGGCAGCTTCCGTTTCTCTGTCAGCTAAATATTGTTTGAGCAACAGATAGTCTTCATATTGCTTTTTCTTAAAATGTTTATAACACCAGATTGCAAAAGCGCTGGGCCCAGCTTTTAGAATCAGTTGTAAAGGATAGCTTCTTTTGATGGTACGTTTTAACAAATTGGAAGATTGTTCCCAATAGTCAGATAACAACACTTTGTTGTAGTATTTACATCTGAGGCCATTCTGCTTTGTATATACATTAATCAGTATCTCAGCGAGGAAGCCGTACAGTCTTTTGTGCTGTGTATCATATGAAGAAATATCACATTTTTCTTCAGCTTTTGATAAAACAGAAAACAGCCATTCGCAATAATTATCAAATACTTCTCTTTTTGCAATAAGCAAATTGCATGATGGCAGAACTCGTTGATTCATCACCCAATCAAATGAATCCAGGTAATCGCAAAAACTGTCTTGAATTACTTGACGTAAAGCGTCTAAATCTTTCTTGTAGCAGTATTGTAAACGTTCTTCACTCACTTGCCCTGGAAACGGCCCATTGGGAATAGGCAGAATGATATCTGAATCTTTCAGAGCTGAAACAATTTCATCTTTTTGAATCGCTATGCTTGGCATAGCCCTTTTCAATTCGCTTTTACCTTTCCATATTCCAATTCCAAGATTTGGGTCACCCGTTAAATATCTTCGATAATGGCAGAGCCCTTTGATATCAGCTTGTGAGTTCTTCCAGAGCGAATATAGTACAGTCAGCTCGCAATAACTGCTGTTTTTTTCGGAAATATTATCGCCGTCATCGTCATGAAGGTATCCATCCCAATGTGTTCCCGACACCTTGCAATTAACCTGCATTGGTTTATAACCATCCGGGAGAATATAATCAATCTCTTTATGAGTTGCAACATAAATATCAATATCATGATTCATTTCCGGCATATCTTTTCCTCGTTGTGCATTATTCTATAAAATCATTTGCTTCTTTCAATATCTCTATCGTTCTCTCAATCCCGCTCTGGATCTCGTATTTCGGCTTCCAGCCAAGAGCCTGCAGCTTGTGGCCGTCAAGGCGGGCTTTTGTGGCTTTACTGTATCCGGAAGCTTCTACAGCGTCCGGGATTTCAAATACAACGGACTTTCCGTTGATCTCTGCAATAATCGCCGCAAGATCCTTGAGCATGATATCCGAGTGTTCTTCAGCAATATTATAGGCTTCACCACTGTCGCCGCAGAGTAATATAGTCAGCAGGCCGGATACAGAGTCGACAACATACTGATAACTGTAATACTGCGTACCCGCTGATTTGAGGACAATGTCTTCGCCGGCAATGCCCTTCTTGATAAACTGGCTGAGTGCCTTGGTATCAGACATAAGCATGGTCGGGCCGTATGAGCGAGTAAAGCGAGGAATAACAATATCCAATCCCTTTTGGGTTTTATATGCCTGACAAAGCGCCTCACCGCAACGCTTGCTCTCCGGGTATCCGGCGCGCAGCGTATTGGAATCTACGTAACCACAGTAGCTCTCGTCAAAGAACTCCACGTCACCGCGATTTTCCCCGTAAATCTCATTGGAGGAAGCAAACGCAAAACGCGAGGTGTGGTGCTCAACAGCAAAATCAAGCATGTTTTGCAGACCGATGATATTGGTCGTAATAGTCCCGATGGGATCTGTAGCATACTGGACGGGATGGGTGTTGGAGGCAAGGTGTAGCACATAGTCAACTGTCCCAATATCATCACGGATAAAAGGCTTCTTCACATCATACGGGATAAACACCAGCCGCGGATCGTTTGCATATTTTGAGAACCTGATATCCGCTTTCGCTTTGTTTCTTCCCAAGGCATAGACTTCGCAGTTGAGCCCAGCGACGTTTTTCTCCATCAGAACATCGACCAGGAAACTGCCAAGAAGCCCTGTTGCGCCGGAAAGAAGAATACTTTTATTCTGCAGCTCTTCCCACGACAAATCGAGCCCAGCGACGTACCGTACGTCTTCCATATACAATTTGCTGTCGTATAAATTCATAATGGCTCCCATCATTTCAGCCAATTATCTTTATCTGATTTTAGGTAAGCCTTGAACATTTCCAGGTCATCCTTTGTGGTCAGCTTTATGTTTTTGTCGGAACCGGCTGCAAAGTACAGCCGCTCCCCCAGCTCGACCATCATAGTGTTAGTATAGGAGGAACCGTAAATGCCGATTTTCTTTTCAAACGCTTCATGATACCTGGAATCAAGCAGTCCAAATCTATATGCCTGCGGCGTCGATACACGGCGCAAAGTTTCACGCGGTATGTACTTTGTCGTGCTGATTTCATCGTCAACGACAAATATCTGTTCGTTATACGGCAATGACGTCACTGCGTTTCCGTATTTTTGTGCCTTAAGGATCACATCGGTCAAAACCGTTTCATCAACAAGCGGACGGATTCCGTCGTGAATGATGACGATGTCATCATCTGCCGCTTTTCCCTCAAGATTGTATACGCCGTTGCGGATAGACTCCTGGCCTGTCGCTCCGCCGGAGATGACCCATTTGAGCTTGTCAATACCGAACTGCTTGGCATAGGCCCACAGCACATCATGCCAGCCATCGAGGCATACTACTTCAATGGCATCGATCTGCGGGTGTTTCTGAAAGCCTTCAAGGGTGTAAATCAAAACGGGCTTGTCATAGACATTGATGAATTGCTTGGGGATATCCTGTCCCATGCGGTGGCCGGAGCCGCCGGCAATAATAATTGCCATTGTCATAAAACAGCCTTCTTTCACTGCCAGAAGAATAAATAGGGAACGCTTCCTTTTCCGATATAACCATTATTCATCGAATAGATGAAAAATAGCCATCCTGTCAGATATAAGAAATACTTAATCATCACTCTGGTAACTGGTGATTTTCTGAAGCGTCTGATTATTTCAGGCACAAAAAGTATGATGAACCATTCAAAATAGTATCCGAGCCTAGTCATCAACAGGTTTCGCCGCTGTAGGATAATGGTAGTCATCGAGAGCAGAACAAGAAATAGTAATCTATAACATTCTTTGTTATCTGGATCTTTCGGGTCAATATATATGAGGCACAAAAAAGACAGTACAAGATTTATTGCGCCGAATAACAGATAGGAATTGCTGACACTAACAACAGTAAAATCATACCTGTTGTATTTGGGGTAAAGTATTAAAAACAATCTAAATATATAGGGATACAGAAAATAAAGAGCTACCATCCCGAGCAGACCGAATAAAAACTTTTTTCTGTCCATTTCGATAAAGAAAGGAACAAAAAACAGTACCGCGATAATTCCTGAGTTGTGGAAGAGTATTGCAATGATAACCAACAGGATTGCATGGAATACCCCTTTTTTTGACCTGTCCTTCCGTAAAACGGTATATACATTGCAACTGATTGCCATTGCAATGCACTGCCGCAGAAGATTCATCGTATTAAAATACTGGCGGAATGTGACAAAGATAAAAACATGCCAAAAGAGTGACTGGTGTTCGTCGGCATTTTCATAAATGAAAACGCCGAGTCCTGTTAAGATAATAGCGCTGGTGAGTGCGATAATCCACTGTGGATTGTCGGTAAATAAACCGACAAATTTGTTCATACTAAAATATAGCGGTTCCCAACTTCCAACTACTCTTCCGTATGTTGAATATTTAATGTGCCAGAACGAACTATAATACGCCGAAGTGTCTAGTCCAACAGTATATTTTCGCAGGGCTTCAATCAAAAATATGCCAAGAATAGCAAGAAAAAGGAATCGTTTGTTTGCCGTATTTGTTATTCCGTGAGCATAAACAAGGACACCACAAATTGAAATATAAACCAGCAGAGCAATATGTGCTGTCATAAGGAAACCTCTAAATAAAAGATCGTTTGAGAAGCTCCAGTAAGCATTAGAAGCTAATCCTTCCTGGTAAACTTGATTTCACAAAGTGTGTGGGCCTCACGGGCCCCCTCGGGAGGAATAACCATATAATCATGATACAGATTACGCAGGTAATAGTCGTAGTCGGAGAAAATGAGTACCTTTTCTCCTTCAAAGTCAGCTTCCACTCCGGGGAACCACTGTTCTCTTTTCATAATTTCCCCCAGATAACGCTTACGGCCTGTCGCCATGCAGCAATTATCAGACGGCCTTTTCCATTGTACCGCTTTGTCTGCCAGGCAAAACCATTTTGAAGAACTCATAAAGGAAAAGACTGCCCCGGCACAGGTTTTGACAGCATAATAGACGCGCGCCTTTTCTCCTGCTGACCAAAAAAACTTCTTGACTTCGTCCGATCTGTTTTCAAAAAAATACACCGCGCTGGACACCAGAAAAAGGAAATTGCATCCATGGCCTTTCAAAGCTCTGACGAATTGATTATCCGGTGTGTTCTCAATGAGAAATAAATCTATGGAAATATGATTGATCTCCTCATTATTACCATCTTCCATGCTCCTGTAAAAAGAATCCTTTTTCAGGATTCGAGGAAACCTTCTAAAGCAGACGGGACTGTAATTGGGCGCGTTAAGAATATACTTATCCGAAAGCTCTTTTTCAAAAGCACCTTTGAATATTTCAAAGTCATCGCGGGTCATGCTGACATCAATATCGTCGTCCCAGGGAATAAAGCCATGGTGGCGGACAGCACCAAGCGCGGTACCGCCAATCACATAGAGCTTTATGCCATAATGATCGCATACCTTCTTGACATCCTTGTAAATATCAAGAAGATAAAGTTGAAAGCTGCGTAGCGTTTCGTTATCAAGCCGTGTGATTTGGTTTGATGTCCTCGTAGCAGTCCCGGCAATATCTTTGCTATGCTTTATTACATCAAGAATTCCCATGTTCACTATCTCAACTTCCATGTGTTATTGCTGCTTTATTTCCGATTCATTTAACCTGTTTCTCAGCTTGCAGAATGCATCGCTTATAAATGCTCATCATTTGCTCCACAATTTCCAGAGTATTGTACTTTGCTGCAGCCTTTTGGTTGTTCTGCCCGATTTTAACCCGCAGGTAATCAGAGGCGCATAAGCTTTTGATCTTCTTTGCATAGTCTCCAACATCATTGCTGTCCGCAACCAATGGGTTATCGCTGTTTTCCAGCAAATCGATGGTTCCCCGGATTGCGGATGCAACAATTGGAAGACCTGCCGCCATTGCTTCCATTACAGCCATTGGGAGGCCTTCCTGGTGTGACGGAAATACAAAAACGTCAGCCGCTTTAAACAACTCTGCCACATCCTGCCTGAACCCTATCAAATGAACCTGTTTCTCAACGCCTGATGAAATTGCCAGGGCAGTCAGAGAATCTTTTAACGGCCCCATTCCCGCAATAACATAGTGTACCCTTTTTTCATTTAATTCGGCCAAAGACCGAATGACAGAAGCATGGTTTTTTCTCTCGATCAGTTCACCCACCGACAAAAGAAGAATCGCATCTTCGGGTATGCCGATTTCCTTCCGCTTCGCTGCACGGTCGACCTGCGTTTCCGCAAAACGCTTGAAGTCGATCCCGACCCCGGGCACATACTCTACCTGTTTCGCGTGCATGTGCTTTTTCGCGCGTTTATAGTCTTCCTTGTTGATGGTGATGAGCACGTCGGTCCAGTGACTCAGAAGCTTTTCGACCGGATAATAGAAAAGCCAATTCTGTAACGGCGCGCCTTTCCAAAAGTGGAATCCATGTGCTTGATATATGACTGCTGGAATCTTATTTTTCTTTGCGCAGATTCTGCCAAGGACACCTCCAATAGGGGTATTACAATGAACGATGTCAAACTCTCTTTCTGACATCAGCTTATTTAACTGTTGATAAGCGATTTTGTTTTTCTTTCCCAACGGATTCCTGTCAAAGTCAATATGTGCGGTTTCAATTCCATATTCTTTGCAGTCTTGTTCATACCCTGCCTTATCGGCCATATCCGTGTTACACGCCATGGTAAACTCAAATCCGAGACTTTTAGCCGCTATAATGGCTGATCGCATAAAACCGTTAATTCTTTTGCCCGAAAGGCTTGTTACATACAGCAATCTCATAGAGATCTCCCTTTGTTGTCACCGATCAAAAATATTATGTTTGTATCAGCTCCATGAATCGCTCAATTGCGCCGTCTGCCGCGTATTTCTTCAGGCCAAATTGATATGCGTTTTTCGAAAGTGACAAGTAAGCATCTTTGTCCATCCTGACAGCTTCTCTCACTTTCTCGGCAAACAAATGGTTATCCCGCGGTGTAATAAGAAAGCCGCTCGTTCCCTCGCAGATTTGCTCCTCAAGCGCGCCGACATTGAACGCAATGCACGGCCGGCCATAACGATACCCGTCGATGACTACGCCGGACTGCGTAGCTGAATTATACGGAAGAATGACCCAGTCGGCATTGATGAAGGCATCTGCCATTTCGTCATCCGTTACATATCCGTCATTCATTGTGACGTTGGGAAGAAGCTTCAGCTGATCAACCTGCTCCTGCACCTGATGGTCGACCCTTCCCACCACGTCGAACAATACATCCGGGCAGAGCCTTGCAATCTCCAGCAGGTTGTCTACACCTTTATATGGATTCATACGGCCGAAAAACAGCGCGCGCTGCGTGTACTTCGGCTCTGTGTATTTTGGAAAGCGCCGCCACATGTCTATATAGCAAACACGGCTTGGGGCGACACCATATTCTTCCGTTACTCTCGGTACATATTTCTGATTTGCAAGAACGATGAAATCTGCCAGCTTACAGACTGCTTTATTCATAAGGATAACTGACTTTGCCTGCTTATCTCCATCATGTGGAATCACATCATGGATCATCTGGAATATTTTCGCCTTCCTGTGGCACTGCATCATAATGGCAAGGTTCCAAACGTGGAGTGACTCAAAAAAAATCACGTCAAACTGTTCTATATTGATCCATGAGATAATCGAGTGCAGTTCCTTCAAATCGAAGGTCTTCTTCTCTATCCCTGGTCTCCTTGGACAGTCTACAAGATGTGTGTGCGGTGTATCCATAACGGGAACTTTTGGCGACTTGATTCCCATTACCCATATATCGCAGTCTTGACGTTTTGCGTTATACAGGCTTTCAAACATGCCAAAAGTAATATCCTGATGATCGGCGTTATCCGAGAATGTGACTAATAATACTTTCATTGAGTATCTCACTCCGCTTTTTGTTTCCTTCAGCTTTTCTGTCTCTATGCTGCGCATCTTGAAACATCACCACAGCAGATGCCCGTATTTCAATATGCCTGTTACCGCATACCAGCACATGTAATAGGCGGCGGTCATTGTGTTCAGCCCTGCGTGACGGTACGTGCGCCATCTCATCTGCGCAGCTTTGAGCTTGTCGCTGGAGCGGGACGGCTTCGTGAGGCGGTAGAACAGAAGCGGTTCGTCTATGCCGCGGATCACAGCGCCGGCTTTGCTGATGTCCAGCCACATGGCATAGTCTTCGTGGATCTGATCATCGACTACATAGAACTTACGGTACAGATCGGCCCGCACAAGCACAGAGGAGTTTGACACCAGGTTTTGCTTCAGCAGCTTGCGATAAGTCAACGCAGCCGGGACATACAGCTGCCAATTGATCGGGGTGCCGTCGTCCCGGATAAAAGCGGATCCGGTGAAAACCAGATCTGCATTACTCGCTTTTGCAATTGCCATCTGCTTTTCCAACTTCTTGGGAGCCCACATGTCATCACTGTCCAGAACAGCGATCCAATCACCCTCAGCTGCGTCCAACCCTTTTTTCCGCGCAAGGGAGACACCGCCGTTTTTATCGTTTTTCATGACACGGATGCGGGCGTCCTGATAGGCTTCAACAATGTGCAATGTGTTATCGGAAGAGCAATCGTCAACAATCAGCAGCTCCCAGTCGGAGAAAGTCTGTGCCAGGACAGAATCTATCGCATGATGAATCGTCTTTTCGGAATTGTACGCCGCCATAAGAATTGAGATCAGAGGTTTATGTTTCTTGGACTTCATCTATATCCAGCCTCGTGCACGAAAAAGATGCACATGTACAATTCTCCCGGTATTTCCCGTTCTTTTCCCGTTTTGATACTACAATGCAATTGATAGTTGTTACTCCTCGAATAGCTTCAGCTGCCGGAATAGTTCTTTGCGCTCTTGAGCAATTCTTGCGTCTTTTCCGAATTTCATCCATGGTCTCTTTTTCGTCAAAACGCGCAAAGAATAGCGGCAGCATACCGCGATCCAGGCCATTGGCAGGAATACATGAGAGGCGGCCATCCTCGGATGGTAGAGCTTTGCTTTCCGGTCGATCGCAGCCGCGAGCGCCTGTACGACACCACGATCCTCGATTTTATGGGTGTCTCTGTCAGTCATAAGCACGCTGTAGCTTTTCCGTTGTGGATCCTTCTCTCCGAAATTTCCACCGTGCCAGATGTCATTCAGCAAGCTTTCCGCCAGTGTTTCATCCACCCCCGCTGCCCATCGTTTCGGGGAAGCGCCAAGGTAACAAGCACTCATCTTCGTGAGAATTTTTGCAAGCTCCCATAGGCCGATCTTTTTAAGGCAGGTCTCAAAGCGTTCGCAAAAGTCATTCTCGGTGAACCGTTCGGCAAAAGTGGCCCAATCACACAGATGCCGCAGACCTATCCCGGTGGTGGTCAAATGCGACGCTGTGTGAAGCAGCAGGACGAGTCCATGATGGAAGTCAGAAGGAATAATATAGCCGCCATAGTTGTTGTCGGTTTTGACCGCGTCTATAAGGATATCCTCGCAGTATGTGAGAATCTTTTCACCGCTAACAGTTGGTACTCCGGTCAGCTGCCAGTGCAGCTCGTATTCAATATGCTGAAAAGTAAACGTTCTGTGGCAGTCATGCGTCCCATCATCTATTCGGGACATTCCGCTTTTTTGCAAGATCTCCGAGCAGCGCTCCAGATCCTTTGTATCCACAAGAAAGTCCACGTCGCCCATAGTTCTCAGTTCGGGTTCCGGATAGTATCTCGCGGAAGCACAGCCTTTTAAGATAACGTATGGTATATCATGTTCCGTCAGAAGTCGGTGCAAACTTGCATGCGCGGCATTTACCCGGATATTTGAGGCCAGGTTTTGAAGGAAGGCCCCTTCCCACTTCCGTTTTACTTCCTCGGGAAGCAGCTCCTGTGTCGTATGAAAAACCAGTGGAAAAACTGCCTGCGCGATACTTTCCTGAAACAGAGCATCCCAATCCAGGTCGTCTGAAAGCTCCAGGGCATTGCCAAACAGGGCAGAGGAGAGAATTGACAAAATTGCCTTCTGCTCGCGCTCATTGATACCCACGAAAGCTCTCTCCCTTCACAACGCATATATAATGCCGCCCGTTAAAGCTGTGCGCTTCTATTTTGCTTCGACCATCTCTTTCTCAAATTCTTCACGCTTTTCCTCAGCCATCCACGCTGTTGCGCTCTCAACACCCTCAGTGCTTTCTTTGGAAAACAAAATGCGGAAGGTGTTGAACATCAGCTCCAGATCCGTCAGCAGGTTCATCTGGTTTATGTACAGCAGGTCAAACTCCAGCTTCTCATAAGGGTTGGTGTTGTACTTGCCGTAAACCTGCGCATAGCCTGTGAGGCCCGCCTTGACCTGGAGACGCAGATTAAAGCCCGGCAGAATCTTTTCATACTCGGCAGCAATCTCCGGTCGCTCGGGTCGGGGTCCGACAATAGACATGTCTCCACGCAGGATGTTGATAAGCTGCGGGAGCTCATCAAGTCTGCATGCGCGAATAAAATGCCCGACCGGTGTGATGCGCGGGTCCTTGTCGCCGGTGGATAGACGCGCCACGCCATCCTTCTCCGCGTCTACACGCATGGAGCGGAACTTGATGATCTTGAATCGCTTGCCGTCTTTCGTAAGGCGCACCTGCTTGTAAAACACCGGACCGCCGTCATAAACTTTGATCAGGATCGCTGTCAGCAACATGAAGGGGCTGAGAACGATCAGTCCGAGGCCGGACGCGAAAATATCAAAGGCGCGTTTAACAAAAAGGTACTCAAAGGATTTTGTTGCCCTGCGTACCGACAGTACCGGCGTGGTAAAGGACTTGATATGCTCCGCGCCGCTCATAATCACATCGCCGATATGCGGCAGGAAGAAGCCTCGGACATTCTCCTCCGCACAGTATTTGCACAGAGCGTTCATCAGCGTAGGGTTCACCCCGGCGGCAAACAGCGCATCGTACGGTGCAAGCTCGTCTTTTATTTCAAAGAAATCTGTGCCGTCAAACTGGATATACTTTTCAATGTTGAAAAGGCGTTCGATCGGCTTGCCGCTGATGTCGCCGAATCGGGCAAGATCGCTGCGGTTACGGTAAACAACCACGGTATGATAGCGGCTGGCGACACGATAATAGAAATAGGTAGCAAAGTAGCTCCATGCTGAATTCCATATCGCCTGGATGACGAGCATCGGAACAAACGGCCATGGACTGTGAACGTTGAGCCAGGCAACGGAGACGACTATATAGATGATGACCACACTGAAGACATCCGAAAGGAACTGTGAAAAAGCCAGGGAACGAATACGGAAGTAGCCCAGCATATAGGAATTGAACGTCTTGTTGAACCAGGTCAGCAGCGCGCTGTATCCAAGGATAATAAAAATGTCATATCGGAAAGCGCGCGTTACATGCCAGTTCCCGGCGGGGTAGCGGAATCTGAGCCAGAATATGAAAAAGACTGCGACTGTTACCAGCCAATGTACATACTTGATTAATCGCAGCCGGTAAGAATTCCCGTTGCCAACATGCCTTTTTCTTGTGTTCATTCCATCCACTCGCTTTGAATGCTTAAATATGAAGTAATTCTTTTTCGTTATGCCCAAGGCTTTCCGGTATGTCGTCCGGCTGATAAGTGGATACCAGTTCACGGACCGCTTTCCGAATATCCGGGTCGTTTCGATACGCCGCATCCGCAAGGCTTTCCATTCCCTCAAGGAACGCGTCCGCATCGAAGGGGATCGGGTTGCCGATATGGATGAGCTTGTTGTCAGTCCTGCGAAGCCCCTCTTCGGCCATGAGCTTTTCCTCGTAGAGCTTCTCCCCCGGCCGCAAACCGGAGTATTCGATCTTGATATCTACATCCGGCCGGAAGCCGGAGAGCTTGATGAGGTTGCGGGCAAGGGTGTCGATCTTTACCGGATCGCCCATGTCGAGCACAAAGATTTCGCCGCCGTGGGCATAAGTTCCGGCAAGAAGCACAAGGCTGACCGCCTCCGGCACAGTCATGAAATAGCGGATAATGTCAGGATGCGTGACCGTAACCGGGCCGCCCTCCGCGATCTGCTGCTTGAAAATCGGGATCACCGAGCCGTTGGAGCCCAGGACGTTGCCGAAGCGTACCGCGACAAACTCGGTGTGTGCGTTCTCCGGACACCTGCTGTTCTTTTTCAAAGCGGAGATGTGTGAGCTGAGAGCGGGGATTTCTGCCGCTTTGCCCGCTTTGATCTTGGCGTCGAAACTCTGAATGACCATCTCGCACAGGCGCTTGCTGGCGCCCATGACATTGGTCGGATTGACCGCCTTGTCCGTGGAGATCAGCACAAAACGCTCGCAGCCGCTGTGTACAGCGGCGTATGCCGTCTTGTAGGTGCCGATGGCATTGTTCTTGATTGCCTCGCAGGGGCTGTCCTCCATGAGCGGTACATGCTTGTGCGCGGCGGCGTGATAGACGATCTGCGGCCTGTATTCCGAGAACACATTCATCAGGCGGCGGCTGTCGCGCACGGAACCGATCAGCACCTCAAGATGCAGGTTCGGGTACTTCTTCCGCAGCTCAAGCTGAATGGCGTAGGCGTTATTCTCATAGATATCAAAAATAATGAGACATTTCGGATCATGGGCCGCGATCTGGCGGCAGAGCTCGGAACCGATGCTGCCTCCCCCGCCGGTGACCAGAACCGTCTTGCCGTTGATGAAATCAAAGACTTCCCGGAGATCCGGCTTGATGGGCTCGCGTCCAAGCAGGTCCTCAATAGCCACGTCCTTCATGTCCGAGACAGTTACCTGGCCCGTGACAAGCTGCGTAATGCTGGGGAGCGTTTTGAGCTCGCAGCCGCTCTCGTTGCAGATACCGAGGATTTCCTTTTTGTCCTCCGACGGAGCGGAAGGGATCGCGTAATAGATCTTGTCGATCTTATATTTCTCTACATTTGTCAGAATGTCCTCGCGTCCGCCGACGATGGGGACATTTTCTATGTAGCGGTTCCACTTGTTGGGGTTGTCGTCGATGATGCAGACGACCTTGTCGTGTACATCCGGGTTGCTGCTCAGATCCCGCAGGATCATCTGCCCGGCCTGCCCGGCGCCGATGAGCATGACGCGGCTCACATTTTCGGCGTTCTTGAAAGCCGCGACCTTGTAAAACAGCAGGATGCGATACGCAAAACGCGGGATGAGCAAAAGCACGAACTGTGTACCCGCGCCCCATATATAATAGGAAAGCGGGAACGGGCCGAAGATCAGGGTAATGGCAATACTGTGAAGAATCGACGCCGTAAGCGAGCCGAGAAAGGTTCGCACAAGCTCGCTGTATCCGGCATAGCGCCACATGCCCCGGTACATACGGAAAGCCCAGAAGATGCCTATTGCGACCAGCGCATTTGGCAGTATAAAGAGCGCATAGGCGACGCGGTAATACTGCGGGATATGGGAGTAAAGGCAGTCAAAGCGGAGCCAAAGGGCAAGGAAATACGCCAGGCATACCGAGATCACATCACAGATCATCAGGCAAATCGCCATGACCTTCCAGTGTTCCAATTTGTGTTTTTCGTTTTCTCTCATATCCACAAGCTTTCTTCAACGCGGCTCAAGCCCTGACTTGAGATGTGCTTCTCCATTTCACGCTGATATCTTTCAATACTTTGAATTGAATAAATACATATCGGAAATCTTGATGTGTTTTTGAAAAGCCCGCATTACCCTATATTATTTTTCATTTAATAATAACACAATCAGGATGATAATTCAATAGTTAAACTGGCAGAAAAGGTATACTTGTTCAATCAGGCTTTAAGTGAATTATTTGCAGAACGGCCGCTTTGAGATGATGCGGGCAGAGCTTGCGCCGCATTGTAGATCTGCCCCGCACGGGAAGAGAAGGTGCTCTTGACCGTCTCAAGTCTCATCCTCCGGTCATCGGCGGCTGCGATCAGCGGCTCTCTCTGACGAAGTCTTCAGCGGCGGCAAACAGTTTACTTGTCCGGCCCGCCGTCATCGTTTCGGCTTAAGCAGCGGCTCGGGAGAGGTTCCGGGACAGCGCGGAAGCGAACCCTCAAAAAGACAAGCTGTTAAACCCTAAGCCAGCTCAGCCGTCTCAGCTTCTCCGTGATCTCTGCGATAAAAATTCTTGGCTCCACGCCCAGGCAATACTTCTCATAGAAATGTGCAAGCAAGGTCAAGACACATTCCTTTTTCTATTCCACTTATGGTCATACATGAGCTTATCCGCGCGGCGAACAACATCGTTCACACTCTCGTCTTCTTTGGGATCGTACACCGCCATACCGCGCGCCACATCGACCTGTTCCCACGGCTCGGATTCCTTGGCACGCTTTTTCGCGCAGAGCTCATCAAACAGGACCAGGAGCTCTTCACGCCTTTGATAATCGTTATTCACCAGCACCGCGGCAAATTCGTCTCCGCCGATCCTGAAAACCGGGCTGTGATCGAATACCTCGCATATAATGGCCGCGGTCTCCTTAAGGTATATATCGCCCTTGTCATGACCGGTCTGATCGTTGATTTTTTTCAGATTGTTACAGTCAAAAATGCAGACGGCAAACTCCGGCGCGTGCCCCGGTTCGCTCACCTGTATCTGGATGTTTTGGATCATGATATCGAACGCGCCTTTATTGTGCAGCGAAGTCAGAGCGTCAGCGTACGCAAGATCATTCAGATTACCGATATAGGCCTTCAAATGTGCGGTCAAGCTGTTGAACGTATTGGCCAGAACGCCGACCTCGTCTTTGCCATTATAATCCAGATGAACATCATAGTTTCCGGCATCCACCTGTTGGGCACATTCTGTCAGCTGTTTGAGCGGCTTGGTGATCCGGCCCACAAAGCGCATGATCCCGAGCACAAACAGCACAAGCATCGCAGTGAAAATCAGGACGATATGCCGCACCCAGCTCTGCCATCCGGCGTTGATTTCCTTGACCGGGACGGCGACGTTCAGCCGCTCACCGTTTGCCAGCGGCAGCCAGACGCCCTGCTTTTCTATTCCGTCATAGGTATAACGGAAAAAGCGTTCCTCCCCCAGGAGTCCCTCCGGGACTGTGGGCTGGGTCTCCATTGCGTCAATGCGGGGGTGATAAACAATCGTTCCGTCCGCCGAATTGACGAAAGCATAACCATTGTCATATAGCGTGATGTTATTGATCTGGTCGGCCATCGTCTTATAGTCAAGCTCGATTCCGATGACGCCCACAAAGGTTTTGTCCAGATAGACCGGTACGTTGTAGGAAATGACCCGCGCATCCAGATTGTCGGTGATGTAAGGCGGCAGCCAGACGCCCGCCCCCGTCGCCTTCGGCACGGTAAACCATACCAGCGCCGACGTGTCATCCGTATCATACAGCGTAATGTCAGTGGGCGCATGCTCCCGAAAACCCTCACCATCGGAATTGACGAACCAGAAACCCGTCTGCGTTTGAGAAACAGCCGGATCGATTCTGTAGTAATAGGTCAGGATGCCGCTGGTCCTGTAGGTCATTTTTCTGAAAATATCGCTGACCCGGTTCAGGTGTGCCTGGAGCTCGGCATCTTCAAGTCCGCGCAGATCCGATTCCACATAGGCTGAAACCATTTCCACAGACTGCTCCACGCTCTTAAAATAGGAATCCAGATTTTTCTGTCCGGCTTCGCACAGAAGCAGCAGCGTCTGTTCGGCGCTTTTATTGCCGATATTCCGAATGGCGGCAACGCCGAACGCCATGGCGACAAGCATCGCAAGTATCAGAGCGCAGACCGTTGCCGCTGTGATTTTTACCCTGAGCGAGTGCCATGGAGAAACCTTCACATCATTGAGATTTTGCATTGTCTTCGTTTTCGTGCCCGTCTTCCGGCGAGCATTTACTCCTCTTCTGTATTTTTACAGAGCAGGCTTGCATTTCTTACAATGAATTACCGTGCATAACCAAGCATATAATTCAATCATTTTTCAGTATTGTACACTATCGTACAAGGGAATTCAAGTTCTTCCGACAAACTCAGTACAATAATTTGTAAAAGCAAAACACGGGCGCTTTCCCACCTTGCCGCAATTACGGTTTGCCGTTCTGCTTCGCGGCGGACCGCAAACCGTGTGGCGGCGGAGATTGCGTCCCGCCTTCTTCTGCCCCGGCGGCGGGGACCGCTTTCGCCGCTTGACAAAGCATGAGTGCGTGGTATAATGAAGACACAAAAGGGCGCTGTTGATTTGACGGTTGGCCCTAACGAATCAACACAAATGTTGACCGCTCGGGGTCCAGCCGGGCGGTCAACAAGCTTTTAAAAGCTCAATAAGCTTTAGGCGCTATGTACAGCATGATCATAACGATCACGATGAGGCACAGCACAAAGCGAAGGATTAAGCGGTAGGGGGTTCAAGGGGTTTCCACACCGCTGCACGCGAACGTTGCCGCTTCTCCCCTGCTTTTCAAGCTGTTTTTATTTTCATACATATTATGATCCGCACGCCCAAATACAGCGGCCACACAGCTGTCATCCTCGAATTTCGCCATACCGCAGGCAATCACGATCCCGCCGCCGAGAAGGGCCGCTTCATTGTGGTCGCGCAGCTTCGCAAGCAATTGGTCCATGTGCTCATAATCATTGCCCTGGGAGATCACGGCAAACTCGTCGCCGCCGATACGAAATACCGGGCTGTGTTTGAAGATATCGCAGATGATTTTGCAGGCGTCCTTCAGATATTGATCGCCGTACTGATGTCCGTTTGTATCATTGACCCGCTTCAAATTGTTCACATCAAACATCACGACGGCAAACGGCGGCTGCCTGTGTCTTGCGATCAGGCGGTCCATATTTGCTTCCATTTCCAGATAGGAATGCTTGTTTTTTACTCCGGTCAGGGCATCAATATTTACTTGTGTCTGCACCTGCTTAAGACGCCGCTCGTACTCCTCTTCCTGCCTTACCTGGGCGTCGATATCATTGAGGCCTACCACAAGGCGCGGCCCTTCCTTCTCCTCTACCATGGCGGCTTTCAGCTGATAATGAACGGGCTTTCCCTCTGTCATGATGCGGTAGCCCAGGGTGAAGATCCCGCTGCGTTCCACCTCCGCCATGATGTTCTCTTTGGTAAGAAGGGAAAGGACGCGCTTTTGATCGTCCGGATGGCTGTAGACGCGGGCCGCTTCCCGGAGCGTGTTGAAGAAGTCCACACCGGATTTTGCCTGTGCAAAGATCTCTTTATAATGGTCGGCAGCGCTGAATTCACGGTAGCTCCCGGTCTCCGGATCGACGACGTAAACGCAGACAAAGTTGCCGGTAAGGGCGTGAAGGCGGGCATAAATGATGCGCTCCTCCTGTATGCGTTCTTCCACTCTGCGATGCCTGACCTGCTCGTCAATGTCCTGTACGGCTATCACAATGAGCTGTTCATCGTCCTCCATACGCGAGACCCTCATCAGCACGTAGAACGGTTCCCCGCCTTTGATCCTGCGGTAGGTCAGTTCAAAGACCCGGTTCCCATCAAGGGCTTACCTGAGAAAATCCCGGTTCATTGCCCGAATAAACTTCTCCTGGTCGTCCGGATGTACACCTGTCTTTGCATCCCGTTCACATCCCTCAAAGAAGTCCGCGCTGTGCCGCACCTCACTGAGTACACCGTGCTCGTCATCCGTGTGGAATTCGATGAGCTCATTGGTCTCCATGTTCACGTAGAACAGATCCGTGTAGCCCCTTGCGAGCGCGTGCGCGATGTGGGTATAGATCGTGGCCTTGCTGCTCGCCTTTTTATACGCCTCTTCGAGCTGACGCCTGTACTCTTCCTCATCGTTGGTTACGCCGAGGATGAGCTTTCTTCCGTCGAGTTCCTCGACCATGGTCGCTCTCAGGCTGACCGGCACAGCCTTCCCGTTCAGCAGGAGCCGGTAATTGTGTATGAAGGAGCCGCTTTCTTCGATCGTGCGCAGCATATTCTCTTTGGTGAGCGCGCGAAGATTTCTCGCCATCTCCTCCGGCGCAAAGGTTTTCGGCGCATTGAGCTTGATATCGGCGAAGAAATCCTCGCCCTGTGTGGCCAGACCGAAATTCGCATATTCCTTCGAGGCGTTATACTGTGTATAATGCCCTGTCACGGGATCGGCGGTGTAGAGAGCGATATAGTTTGGAGAAAGTGCGGCAATCCTGCCCAGGGCCGTTTTTTCCTGCAGGAGTCTTTTTGCCTCTTCCTGCTGCCTCATCTGAGAGTCGATGATGCTGACGCCCAGGATGATTTTGTTTCTGTCCCGCATCCTGGTGATCTTCATATTGACATACATCGGAGCCCCATTATCAATCAGGCGATAGGTGGCATTGTACACGCTCTGTCTATCCAGCTCCTCGATGATCTTCTGCTTTGAGAAGCCCGCCAGGAAGGTCTCTCTGTCTTCCTCATAGATGCGGGTCATGGTATCTCTCTGAACAGCCTCAAAGAAGTGTTCGCCGTGCCGCTCCATTGCGAGTTCCTCGCCGCCTACCGGGGAAGTATACTCGATGAACTTTTCCGTATCCAGATCCACATAATAGATGTTGTAATAGTCCGCTGCCAGGGCGCGGGCTATTTCCGCATAGGTGGCGCCCTCATCAGGGGCGGTGATGGACAGGACCGCGATGACGACCGCGATGTTTCCCGTCACCGGATCTATGCCGACGCGCCGGGCAAAGGAATGCACGACAGAGCCGTCAGGCATCTGCTCATCATAGAAGGAGGGGATACCCTTTTCACAGCAGGTCTTTACGATGTTCACCATAAACGTGACATCATACGGGGCAAAGGATGTTCCCACATAACTCAGGTCAAAGTGGAAATAGTGCTTGATGAATTCCCGATAAGACTGATTGCTGCGCACAAATCGGGTATATTCTCCTTTTACCTCAATGAGGCCCATGGGAATCGTATTGAAAGCGGTTTGAAGCTTTCCTTCGCCCTTGGTCATCACCGAGAGATCGTACAGATTCAGGCGCCCGATCGTTTCAAAATAGTCGGACTCGTCGGGGTTTTCATATCCGATTTGCCGGCCGGTTCTGTATCGCTCCATGATCGCGTCCAGCGGAATGGGTTTGCTGAAATAATAGCCCTGGATTTTTGAGCACCCGATTTCATACAGGAACTTGACCTGCTCCTCTTTTTCGACCCCTTCACAGACAGTGTCCATACCGAGAGAATTTGCCATCCGCATGAGCTCGGTCAAAAGGATTTTGTTGTCTTCGCTTTCGCCGAGACTCTGCATGAAGCTCATGTCAAACTTGAGAAGATTGAACTTGATGCTTTGCAGCACGTTAAGGGACGAATAGCCGCTCCCGAAATCATCCATCCAGACAGGGAAGCCGAGGCTCTGAAAGCGGCCGACCTGTTCCCTCATGAATTCAAAATCCCGGCTGAGCGTACTCTCCGTGATCTCAACGCTGATCATCTCACGGGCAAACCCGGCATCATCCACGCGGCGTCTGACCTCTTCCACCACATCGCAGTTATCGAAATCGGATCTGGATAAATTGAGCGAATGAGGAACGACATCAAGCCCGGCGTCCTTCTGGAATTTCATTTTCTCCAGCACCCGGTCCAGCATGTACATGTCCAGTCTGTAAATCTGGCCGGCGTCTTCCAGGTAGGGAATGAACTCCGCCGGCGACAGGAAGCCTCGCTCCGGATCGATCCACCGCGCCAGAGCCTCTTCATCACAGACCTTGCCGCTCACAGTCCGTATGATAGGCTGGTAGTATACCGTGATCCAGCCCTCCCGGATCGCACGGTCAAGATTTTCCAGAACATACTGCCGCTTTTCCGCATCGTCCTTCAATTCCGGACGATAAAAGCTGAATTCGGACGCAAAGTTGTTTTTTATCGTGTCACAGGCAAGCTTCGCGCTGTCGCAAGCCGTGCTGACCGGGACTGTTCCCATTCTGTTTGAATAAACGCCTATGTGAACGGGGAGGGAGTTTCCGCCATTCATCACGGCGCAGGCCTCAAGAAATTGATTCAGCCTGTCCTCCAGCCCGTCTTCCGCAGTAAAGGCCAAAAAACGGTCTGCGCCGATACGACAGCTGTTTTCATTCCCGAAGGTGTCGCTCAGGAGCCTGGAAAACTCACGCAGCAGCTTGTCTCCCTCCGCAAAGCCGTTCTTCGTGTTGAAAAATTTTATGCCGCAAAAATTCATATAAAGGAAGACCGGCACTTTGCCGCCTGCAATATACGTGTCTCTTGCTGCCTCGGCCCGCTCAAAGAAAAAGGTCATGCTCGGCAGCCCGGTCAGGTAGTCATATTGGTTTGCCCTCAGGATGGTTTCCGCGTGAAGGGCATTACACAAATTCCGCGAGAGTCCTGTTCCTTCGCCGTCCTCCCGGTAGTGCCCCTCATCCACATACCACACAGTGGCAAGGCGAACGCCTGTGCCGGTCACGGTATGCTCACCTCTGGCATGGATCACCCTGTACCCATCTTCCGTCACGGATTTTGACCGATATACAACGTCATATTCGCCGCCTTCCGCTGCGAAGCGGATCGCCTCCTCGGCGACTCTCGCGGCGTCATCCGGGTGAACATCCCTGTACATATCATGATCCATATCATGGTAGGCCTGGGCTGCGTCCTCATAACCGAAGAGCTTGCGAAAGCCTGCCGAAAGCGCAACGGAAACCACCCGTTTCTCTATATACTGATAGACGGCAAACGGGACGCTCATGCCTTCCAGAATTGCCTGTGTTTTCGTGTCGTATTCGTATTTGCGGTTCATGGGTCGAGCCTCCTGAACACAAAAATGATGATTTACCCCGCTTATCTTCTGCAGTTTTTCCTTTACAGAAAATTCTCCGATCAACGCTTTTCTCTCCATATCAAGCGTTCCGGTGTTCCTTGCTCAGCTTACACTGTGAAGTGCTGATATAAAACCGTCTGTTTCCCTCCCTCAGGTCCCGGGGACGGAAGCAGACATGAGAGCGCCAATTAAACTGTTATTGATGTGCCGGAGAAATGCTGCGTCTTGATTCAAGATTTAATCGGCACATCAATAACTATCTCTTGAAAGATACGCTTTCTGCGGTCAGCCGACTGCTGTTTGCGTTTCCAATCGCTTCTAAAAGTTTCCAGATTGTTCCAAAAAAAATGTAATATTCAGCATCTTTATGGCTTCATAATAATATATGATGACAGATCACATGTCAAGGGCAGATCACTGTGCAGCAGGGCATTTTTACCGTAAATATCTTCTTGATTCACGGGCCTGCCGCGCTGCCGCCTTCCTTCAGATTCCGCCTCATGACGGACACCTTTGGCTCTGGCTATGACCATCCCGCCGCCGGGCGGTCTCAGGTCTTTCCCCCTTTGGTAGCAGAACGTGTGCTCGCCGGGCGCACAATTAAAGGACATCGGATCAGCTCCGATGCCCTTTTATTGCTTACCATTTATATGATGTCTTGTATTTCTCATGATGCCAACAGGTTGTTAAGAATCCCGAGCTTTCCCATTAGCCTCTGTCCCATGTCTTCTTTATCTTTCTCTGTGACGCAGACGGAATCTATCAGCAGTACATCCCGCTCATTTGACTCGTACTCTCCATTCACGCCATAGTAAACCGTGATCAAACGAATCCCGATTTTTGCACATGCCTCTCGTTTCCACTGATCATGCTCCAGTTTGTCCTGATGATAATACCACGCGCCCGGCTCAATGGCGATTTTGTGCTTTGGAAACACGATGTCAAGCTCTGCACCAATGAGTTGCCTGTCCCGGCGAAGCGGTTTCTCCTCCAGAACAGCCTCAAGAAGATCCGCCAAATACTTCTCCTGGGGAGAAGAATAGCTTGGCGGTCGGCAAGCGCATTTCGCCCCATGCAGAAGGTTTTCCGGAGTCATCTTGACCTGTCGTCCGCAGTTTAGGCACTCTACCTCGGTTTTCTCTTTACGGGATCGGTACTTTCCTATCACCATATAGTCTGAGTTGATCGCTTTCAGCCGTCTGTTCATTTCTTTACGCGTGAGTTTCATCGTGCCGGCACATACCGGGCAGCCATTCCCAGCGAGCAGATTGACAGGCATCGCCGTCCATTCATGTGAGCATCTGTTACATCTGCAGGCAATATGCGTGGCTTCGTTCACATATTTCCCGATTATTTCGATTTGTGGGTTAACGCCAAACAGCAGTTCGCGAAACTCTTCCAGGCTTCGTGCTCGCTCAGCTCGCAGTTTGTCGTTTGCACATTTGCGGCATCGCGGATGACTGAGCAGTCCATCCGGTGTCGAAGTCCATTCATAATGATGGATCATACATCGACAGCGTATTCTTTTGCGTGCTGTCACATACGGAGATAGTATCTCAATATTTGGATTTAATGCCTGTATTTGCTTCTTGAATTCATCTGTCGTCTTCTGTTTATTTCCTGCCTCATTCGGACAATTGCTGTCACAGGGTTTCAAGAGGACGTGAGGTGTTGTCTCCCAGGTGTAGCCGCAGACCGCACAGCGGCAGCGGATGGGCTTATTGGCACCCAAGTATTTCGATTCCAGAATGATATTGGGTCTGATATCCCTTAGCTCAGCTGCAAATTGTGCATCCGTTTTCTTGATCCGGTCTGCGCATTTCGGACATCCACCGCCCTTTTTTGATCCGTTGCCCCGCAGTAATACAATAGGAGCAGCAGACCACTCATAACCGCAGTTACGGCATCTGCACTCCACCTTTTTATTCAATCGCTCATATTGTGACAGCAGGATTACATTCGGGCTGCTCTGTGCGGCTTTTAACCGAAACTCTTCATCTGTCGTTCGTTTCATGTCTATCTCCTTACATTTACTGTATCGTTTTATTAAACATTCCAGACTACTTCAGCGGTATCATTGCCGACTTCAATTCTGCGGATAAACTGGGCTGCCACAAGCTTTTTCTCGTCGAAACTGAGGTGGTCAAATACCAGCTTCTTCGGGAGTGTCGGTCTTCTGCTGTCCCGCTTTCTGGCCTCAAGCAGCTGCTGGCGTTCTTTGTCCAGACGCGCCAGTGCACGCTGAAGATAGGTTGGGCTCATATTCGGGCTCTCGCTGAATGCGTCAATTAAACGGTCTGCCCTGCGGTCGATTTCTTCAAGCTGGCTTGCGTATGTATCCACGCGCTTTTCTTCCACCGTTTCCTCCGGCACATTATCCAACATTTTCTGGATCTGTATGGCTATCTCTGATTCCAGTGCGGTCAAATCCGCCCGTATCACTGCATTGCACCTTGATACATTATATCGCCCGCTGCACTGGAGATAGCGCTGTCCGCTCTCTTTATATGCGATTTTGAGCGCATAGCCGCAGGAGGCGCACTTCAACACGCCTGAAAGCCAGGTATGCTTCCCCTTCCCGTTGTTTCCGATCTGTGTATTTCGGATCAGCTTATCCTGACAGCGCAGCCAGAGCTGTGCAGGAATAAACCCCACGCTGTTGAGTACGGAAACATTGTGATCCTTCACATCCGTGTACTTTTTGACCGAGCGTTCCCGTTTCCCGACAAGCAGGACACCATGTACACCGTCAAAATCCTCAGGCTCGGAGCAGATATTAGCTCCCAGCGCCTGGTAATGCAGTCTCACCTGCTCGTCCGCCTGGACATAGCAGGGCGTATGCAGCAGCCTGGACAGGGAGACATTGTCCCAGGTTGAACGTTTGGGTCCCGGTACACCCTCCTGATTCAATGCTTTTGCGATAGAGCCAAGTGTTGCTCCATCTTCGGCATACGATTCAAAGATACGCCGGACGATCTCGCTCTTTTCAGGTTCCACAAGCAGCGTCGGTACCGCATGCCCCTGACTGTCTGTACAGCGTCCGATGGTAAAGCCGAACGGCGCAGGCCCTCCGGGCCAGGCACCGAGACTTGCGCGGCGGTAATAGTTGTCCTTGACACGTTCTGCGGTGGTCTCCCTTTCCAGCTGCGCAAAGACCATGATGATATGCAGCATAGCCCGTCCCATCGGCGTGGAGGTATCGAAGTTTTCATTGATGCTGGTAAACTCAACATGGTGGGCGCTCAGGATCTCCCAGAGCTTGCCGAAATCCGCCACAGAGCGTGAAAAACGGTCGAGACGATACACATAGAGCTTTTCGATTTTGCCGGACTGGATATCATTGAGCAGCTTTTGAAAGGAAGGACGGTGGGTATTCTTTCCGGAATACCCACGATCCATGTAAACGCTCAGTTCCTGTCCGGCAGCCTGCTTGCAGAACTCGATTTGACTTTCGATCGAAATACTGTTCTTTTTTTCAACAGACTGCCGCGCATAAACTGCCCAGGCCATCAGCCAGCCTTCTTTCTTTGCTCATCGGGCTGGAGAATTTGGGCACACAAACGCTTGATGGCGCGAAGCTGCTCCAGCCGTTCCTCTTCCGTAGAGTCAGGGTGCGTATGCTTGACTGTCATGTTCAGCCCTCCTGCCTCAAAGCTATGCGGGGACAGGGCCGATGATTCACTTTCCTGTGCCGGGAACGGAATTACAATCCGATTATGCATTGGCGCGCACCTCCTTCTGCAGGAACATGCGGGCGGCAAGCTCCTCGCCCAGAATTTGAACCCAGATGGAGTACGCGGTATACAGGATGTACTCGCTCCCAAGCTCGTCATAGGGATAGCTGTAGAGTCGGCCGTCCAGGAGGATCAAGAGGTTCCGGACTCGCTCCAGACGTATATTCATCTGCGTATCATATCTGCTGTAACCGAGCTCATACACGCCATTTTTAAGAGTATAGCTATAGATTCTCCGATCAATGCAATAGTCCATTTCAGGCTTTATAAATACTCTGCGAAGCTTAAATGTTTCATCTGCGCCACTGATCGCCGCGACATAGACAGCGACACGCTCACGACCGGAAGACGGCACATAAACATCAAGATCCACAATATGGTCCGCATACTGCTCGATCTGAAACCTGCCGAGTGAAACACTGTTGGCAAAGTCGATTACGCAGCACCTCCCCCGCAGGTGTATTCGTACCAATCGTAGAAGGGCTCTGCAGGAATGCGGATCCCACCGCGATAGAACACGACAGGGAATTCTCCGGAGTGGATAAGCTTCTCGGTGTCTCTCGCAGAGAGGCCAAGCAGGTACCTGATATCCTCAGGCTTCAAGGCAGCGACAGCTTTGTTTTTCTTATTCATGAAGATCTCCTTATCTTTCTCATTCATGCCGCTGCAAGGTAAAGTTCACTTGAAGAAAAGATTTTCTTGTGATACGATAAAAATGCAGACGGCTTTCTTTTCACGGGACTGCTTTCTGTATCATCGGGCAAAGTGTTCCAGCACTTTGTCCGATTTTTTAGTTAGTGACCTCCTTCCTTTCAAGCATTATTATAATCCAATATATTTATTTTGTCAACTAATTTGTTGATGATTTATCAACAAATATTTCCATCTCTTCAATTTTTGTATTGATAGTTTCAATTAATATGGTTATAATACCGTTGTAGGAGGTGGTGCATATGCCGATGACGGAAAAAATCAGGATCTTGATGGTCAAATGTGGGAACATATCCGAGGCCGAGCTGGCAAGACGACTCAATACCAGCCCACAGAATTTTAATAAGAAGATGAAACGCGATAATTTTTCGGAGTCAGATCTCCGGGAAATTGCCGAAGCACTGAACTGTGACTTTGAAGCAAGTTTTCGTCTAAGGGATACCGGGGAACTAGTATAACAAATAATCGAGTAGGAGGGGCTGAATAAGCCCCGACCTCTCACACCACCGTGCGTACCGTTCGGTACACGGCGGTTCAACCGCATAAGTGCAGAGACTCGTACCGGTTAAGGATACTGTAGTATCCGGCCTGTGCGAGTCTTTTGCTGGAAATCGCCGTCTGCACGCTTGCATGTGCGGCGCTTCTCCAGTAAGCTTTTCGGTAATATGCCACTTCACAGGCTCGCCATTCTGGGAGGCCGAGCTTCATTAGGTTCTTCACCCTCGTTCTCGGTAGCTTCCACTGCTTCCAGATATACATCCGAAAGCGACGGCGCAGCCATTCATCCCAACTTTTCATTGTGTTCCGCATACTCGCTATGTAGAAGTAGCCAAGCCATCCGCGGATGAACACTTTCACCTTGTACATCACTACACGGACGTTTCTGCCCTGGCTGCGGGAAGTCAGCTCTTTGAGCTTCTGCTCTGCTTTCTTCAAGGACTTCGCATGGGCACGGATGAACGCGCTATCCTTCCCCTTCCCAAGTGCAAAGCCCAGAAACTTAAAATTTCGCTTCGAGTACACGCTCACCACTCTGCTCTTTTCCATGTTCATCTTGAGCTTGAGTTTTCCCTCAAGGTATCTTCGACTGGACTCAAGCAGACGTTCTCCTGCCCTCGGTGTGTGGGCAAGCACAACGATGTCATCTGCATACCGAATCACATGGACGCCTCTGCCCTCCATCTCACGGTCAAACTTGTTGAGGTAGATGTTGGCAAGCAAGGGACTGAGCGGCCCTCCCTGCGGAGAGCCTTCTTCCGTCTTGATGCGAAGTCCGTTTTCCATCACGCCGCTTTTGAGAAATCTCTTGATGAGTTCAATCACGCGCTTGTCGTGGACTTCCTCTCGTATCATGTTCATCAGCAGATCATGATTCAGTGTGTCGAAATACTTGGACAGATCAATGAGTACCGCTGTGGTATAGCCCTGCTCCGCGTATTCTTTCACTTTCTGAATCGCCATCTGTGCGCATCTGTCCGGTCGGTAGCCGTAGCTCCCATCCGAGAACAGCGGTTCGTAGATTGGGGTCAACTGCTGGGCGATTGTCTGCTGGATGATGCGGTCTACGACTGTCGGGATTCCCAACTTTCGTATGCCGCCATCCGGCTTTGGGATTTCCTTCCGCTTTACCGGCTGCGGCTTGTATTTGCCGTTTCGGATCTGGTCAAGAAGTTCTTCCCTGTGTTCCCTCAGCCAAGGCAGGGCATCCTCCACAGTCATTCCGTCGACGCCGGGTGCTCCCTTGTTGGCCTTTACCCGCTTGTACGCCCTGTTCAGGTTGTCCCTGTCCAGTATGCGTTCCAGCAGGTCTGCACCGTCCGCTTCTTCGGTTTCCCGTCTGTCAGCACTCCGCGCTCCCGCATACTCTTCATGTTCCGCACTATCCCTTTGCGGGCAGCCTCCGTTTCCGGGGTATTCTGCTTTCTTCATACTGACCTCCTTTCTCCGTTTCTTCGGACTTACGATTGTTCGGCCCTTCCCTCATTTTTTTTTGAGGTACTATGGCCTCTGCTGACTTCTCGCAGTTCGTTGTTACTATGGCTCGGCTCCCAGCCGCTCATCGCTTCTACCGGGATAACGGTATTCATCCGCCCGTGCCACCTGTGAGACCTCCCCGGGTACTCACACATTCTTTCGCTCTTATACCCGCCATGTTTACCGCAAGCGATTCCGTGCAGCTATTGGGCTTTAACTTGTATAGCAGTCTTACCCTCGCTTACAGCCTGACATGATTCCTGTTCGTTGGGCCAGAGTTTTGCCGCCGCCTTCCTTCAGATTCCGCCTCGCGACGGACACCCTTGGCTTTGGCTATGACCTTCCCGCTGCCGGGCGGTCTCGGGACTTTCACCCTTTAGAACGTGCGCTCGCCGGGCGCACTATTTTAAGGGCACTCTACATAATTTGCAGAGTGCCCTTATTGTCAGTCCACCAGATTCTTATTAGATTATATCGCCCTTAAATTACTTTTTTGTTCATTTCACGATTTTTTTGACATCAGGGAAAAATCGTTATATCATATCAATAGCATGATACCCACCTATGATAGAAGTTAACTCTATCCTGGGCCATGCCTACTTTAATTAAATATGGGTTGCTCAGTGATCACCGAAACTGAGCCGCCCATAATGATGGCAACAGATGTATGTAATCTGTTGCTTTTTTGCGCTCTTTTTCGTGGTCATTCTGCACCCGGAAAGGACGTAAAAATGATATTATCAAGCATTACCTATTATGGCCTCACTATCTATTACCGCCGCGAGAACCGCAATGACGGCGATAGGATGGCGTTATCTCTTCGCGACGATAAAGCCATCTTGGCGGAGAAAAATCTACGAATACCTAAAAATCTATCCTCGTCTTGTGATAACGAGATTGCAAATGTACTGACGCCCAGGTTTTTACGATTATGCTTATCGGTCAAAAACCCAGTCCTGTCCCGCGAGGAGTGGATCCCACGCCTTCCCCTGGCTGTAATCTGGGCAGCAGATAACGCGGATTTGGCACATCACTACAAATGGTCAAAATCTGTAATCACAGAGTACACTCGCGCGATGGACTGGCTGATCAGTAAATATGGATCTAAAACTCTGGCAGAGCTGACGCCCGCACAAATCGCCTATGAGATGCAAACTGCCAGTGATCGTACAGTCGCATCAAGAGTACGTGCGATAACAGCACTCTACCAATATGAGCAATATTGCGGCGTAATCTCCGCAAACCCATGGGCCGATTACCGCTATCGCCCAACACGCAAGCGTAAAAAGCCTGAGCAGTTGGTTAATACGCATCTTGCACAAACGATGTTCACACACGAGCAATTGTATCTGATTTTAAAGTATTGCAGTGATAAGCTCAACACTGTGATGGGGGCCTGGTATGCCGGATTAATAACGCTACTCACAACTTTTATATCAGTCGACGAGCTTTGCGCACAAACGCGCAACTGCCTCTGCCGCAAAGACAGCTTGCCGGTATATTATTTCAAATTGAAACATGTGCGGGTCAAGAAGGGCAAAAACTACACAAACGATACAATTATCAATCCTTTAAAGCTGCGTGAATCACCGTTAAGCAGTATCGCATTGCGTGCGTGGTTGCTGGTATTAGGGCAGGATAGGGCCAGCAATCTACCGTTGATCCCACGGGCTGATAACGCAAAACGTTTTGCGTCTCCAGCCGACTTTGAGAAATGGGCTCGTGGTATCATCCGTGATATCATAGGTATCGACCTTCCTCCTCAGCAGCTTAAGAGTATGGTGCTTAACACAGTGGAGCGCAATTACCGACAAGCAGGCATGGAGGAGCAGGAAATACGGTATCTGCGTGGTATGACTCTGACAACAACCGGTGCAAATAGCTACACGGAGTTTACCTCCGATATGATGTGTTACCACCTGGCACAGGTTATGGATCAGGCGCTCAACCGTATCATAACCACGACAACACCTACGTTGGAACCATTCACGCATCAAATACGTCACAATGGTCAGGAGCTGTCCCTTGCCGATCCCGCCGGGCAGCATTGCCAGTACCGCTTGCGTGTAAAATTAACAGCAAAACAAGACTGCATATTTGGTTACCAGGTACGCAACAGGCAAGGTGGGTTGAACATATTAACCGAGCTGCAAAATAACAGTAGAGAGGTATAAATATGATTATGAATAGCATGTCCTTGATCGATTATTGGAATCACCATAAATCGGATATAGCAGAAAAAAGGGGATGGAAAGCCGCTGTTCTGCGGGGGCAAAGTACCTTGGACGCCTACTCATCCAAAATGGAGCAAATGGCACGGCTATTTCCGGAGACCTTTGTCAACAAGTCTTTCACCAAGGTTTCCTTACGCGAGCTTCTCGCCATTGTGGATAACATGCGCAAATCGGACAACAGCCGGTATGCTCAGGCCTCTAAAGTGAGCTATCTTGTCGTCCTGCATGATCTGTTTTGGTTTGCGAATAACAGCGGTCACGCAGTCGATCCTTTCGCCTGTTTGCAGTCTCGCGGATCTCGTGGCAGCAGTTCAAAACTGGGCGAGATCAGGCAGGTTGTTGAAAAAATTGGCAGGGGTGATTTCAGCAGGAATGAATCCATTGATAAGCTTCGATCAGTGCTGCAGCATAAAAGGATTCGCCGATCCATGTCGCCGGTCGAAATACAGCGTTTTCTTCGACTGGTTCAAAATGGTATTCGAGACGATGGCAGATACCTCGGTCTTGCGCTGATCTTCTACCTGGGTTCTCGCCCCGGCGAAACGCGTGCATTGCGCTGGGAGGATATCATCTATTGGCAGGATGGCAGACGTTTCTATTGCATAAGCGATGCTCTTGGAGTGTCTACGGATGCAAACGGCAAAACCAAGACAGACAATGGTTTCAGAAAAGTCCCGGAGCATTGTGAGCTGCGTGCGTTAGTAGACGAACGCTATGAATTCATTACTGCTCAGACCGGCCAAGAGCCCACCGGGTATATCTGTTGTCCCGGCAACGATTTTGGCAAACCTTGTACCTATTACGATTTTGCATCATTTGCTGATAAGCAAGTTTTCAGCATGCTGGACAGCGATTACAAATGTGGTATGGCCGCAGAATTCATGCTTGCACAGCTTACTGATACGCATGATCGCGATTGTGAGGATACTCTGACTCTTTATTGCCTGCGCCACACCTTTTATACGTGGCTAGCTACTTCAACTCCGCTCAGTGAAATGGAGAGGGCATACCTGATGGGGCATGAGATGATTGATAATAATCGTGATATACGTTCTCGATTCAATGACAATGATCTTCTCGCCCGCATCGGTGATGATATGGACCGCTTTGTCTGTCTCCCTGATTATCACCCTGATAAGCGTATTACCCTTGGTCCTGACGGCGTCGGCAATGTACACGCGGTCGGTGACACCGGGATCCAGGAATACTATTTATCTCTGTCCAAGGGAGATACTGCCGAGATAGAAATCGAACTGTCTTCCGATCATGCGGGTACCGAGACCGTTCTCAAGGCTCTCAGTCCAATTAAAGGAAACCTTGATGTGCAGGTATCCCTGGAACAAATTATTAATCTCGGCGAGCCTGACCGACGTCCCCGCCGTGTCTCCAGTGACTGTGATCGATGGCTTTATCTCACCCAAGGCTATGTGAAATAACCGGTGTACCAGCACAGCTTTGTTTCGCTTTTGCGGGCAAGGCTGTGCTGTTTTTGTTACATACTGTTTTCGTTTTCTGATTATACTCCAAGAAATCGCAGATAGTTTTCGACATTCAAATACTGGATATCTCCGTCAATGGCGTCCTCTCCGCGATAAATAACCGCTTTCTTTGTGATTGTTCCAAACCTGAATTCTGTCGCCCGGCACTTTTCTTCATCTGTCAAATTCTTATATTGCTCCGGCACCATCTCCGCGCTGTGTTTGATCTCATATATTTCCGTCGTGATGGAAACCGGATCAACTACCGTCATATCGAATTCCCCGATCGCAAACTGCAGTCTAAATACCTCTTTGTCGGGATACGCCATTTTCGTTTCAAGCAGGATGATTTCCTCCATCATTCGCCCGCGAATTTCGTTCAGAATCCGTTCTTGAATTGCCGCTCTTTCTACCGCCGAAATGGTCTGGAATTCCTTATCCAATAAAAGTTGCTGCACCAGCGCTTCCGCCTGGGAATACCGCAGGCCCGGCTGTGATACAACTGTCCTAAAGCTCTTCTCATCTTTGACCGGAATGAATTCCGTCGGAATATCAACCGTCAAGTCTAACAGATCCAGGTATTCCTTGATCTCTATGCGATGTGCTTCTGTGATTGCTATGCTCTGTTCATTTTTGTTCAGGATTTCCAGCGCTTTTCGGAGCCCATCGATAAACGTCTTTTCATCAATGCGGTCCAGAATATCTGTCGGATTCTCCCGATCTTTACGAAGATTTCTCTTTGAGATTCCCAAGTCATGCGATTTGAAATCATTTGTCAGCACTTCCAGCGTAAACCTGTGATTGATGTCCTCGATCACCCGGTTGATTGCACTTGTCAGCTCATTTTTCTCATAAAGATCCGCCAGATGCCGGAAGTGTCCGCCATCCTGATACAATCGAAGAGAATGCTGGATATTCCGTGCAATCGCGCTGTCAATATACTCATCCGTGCTCTTTCTGGTTTTAAAGGTGACGGGCTCATTATAGTGCTTTCCGCCCAGGCTCATTGTGCCGCCGTAACGGATGTATTCATCTATGCCTTTGATGCTCAGAACTCGTTCGAATTCCCGGTAGGGGATCCATGTCGTATGCAGAAGAATACACCTGTCATAAAGCTCTTCACTCTCTGAAAGCAGGAAGCCCAGTGAATCTGTGCCCGACAGTACGATCTTTATCCCCGAGGCAGCATAGATATCGGATAACAGTGCCGCGCCTTCAATAAAGTCTTCTGCCAGCGTGATTTCATCAATGAAGACGTATTTATAATCATGATCCCGCAGCCAACGCAGATCCGCATTGATCTCTCCAAGCGCAATCCCCGACTTCACCTGAATAAATGCTGCCCTGTCAAATTCTCTGTCAGGCAAAGATGCGATTGCTTGACGAATCAATGTTGTCTTCCCTGTTCTTCTAAGGCCATACAGGATAAACACTTTCCCAGGATAGCTCTGTTCCAGAAAGCTTTCGAGCTCTCTATAACAGGATCTCCGTTCAAAGCCACGAACCGATTCAGCAAGCGGTTTTAATGCTTTTCCAATCAGTACATCGGATTTGAATGTATACGTATTCTCTTCGGTTGCACGCTTCTGCTTCGGCAACTGTTTTCTTAGCTCTCGCAGTTCTATTTCCAGACTGCGCCGTTTCTCTATCAGCGCCGACAATTCTGCCGCTGTATCGTCATTGAGATACTTGCTTTTCTTTTTTCCATTCTCTGTCCACTGATGATACAGCTTGACTTTTCCACGAATGTTTTTTCTGGAAATGTAACCGATCGGCAAGGCAGCAATTTCCTGCTCAAGCATCGCTATCCTGGTTTGTCTATCATCCATGTGCTCATCCCCCTTTGCGGTCTGATTCATCATAACCCCTTTATATCATTTTTGTCAAGGGGTTATCGGGGGTTGCTTTCCTTATGCGGGCAAGGCTGTGCTGTTTTTGTTTATGCTTTCATACTATATAAGTTTGTTTTCGCTCATCGACAACTGCTCTCCATTGGGACCTCAGGTGGCGTCAATTCTCCAAAAAAATACCGGTTTTGAGGTCCCGGTTTTTGGCTTTGTCGAAGGAGGCAAAAACCCGCAAAGCGTTGATATGACTGGAGTTTCACTCCCTACACGCAGCGATAGTCTCGACTGGAAGGGAATCCCGGCCGGGCAGATCACGCGGCGGGTGCTGGACCGGGTGCAGCCGGGTAGCATCGTTCTGTTCCATAACGCTGCCGAACATACGCCCGAGGCTTTGCCGGCGATCCTCGAGTCGCTGCTGAACGACGGCTACCGCATTGTACCGGTATCACAGATCCTTCTGGAGGGTGACTGCTTCATCGACAGTACCGGCAGGCAGTGCAGACATTAATCAGACGGATCAGATTTGCAGCTTCCCGCTCTTGTATTATACAGGCTATTGGAGTATAATTTTGAAGTAAAACTATAAAGAGATGCAGGAGGCTTCCCATGAAGTATACCAAAAAGAGCGGTCTTGCACTGCTGCCGTTTCTCGTGTTCATCGTCATCTATCTCGGTGCTGGTCTGATCTACCAGGCCAAAGGCGAGGAAATGGCCTTCTACATGTTTCCCTCGGTCACGGCCATGTTCATCGCTGTACTGGTCGCCTTCTGCATGAGCAAGGGTACGATCAACGAAAAGTTTGAAACCTTCTCCAGAGGCGCCGCGAACGTTGACGTGTTCACCATGCTCATCATCTATATCCTCGCCGGTGCGTTTGCAACAGTCGCCAGTGAAATGGGCGCGAAGGACGCAACCGTCAACCTCGGCCTCTCGCTGGTGCCGCCCTCGCTGCTGGCAGCCGGCATGTTTGTGATCGCCGCCTTCTTTGGGACGGCAACCGGTACATCCATGGGCACCATCTCCGCGCTGATCCCCATTGCCATCGGCGTTGCGGAAAAGGGCGGGCTCTCCCCCACTGTGGTGATCACGGCGGTCGTGGGCGGCGGCATGTTCGGTGACAATCTCTCCATGATCTCCGACACCACCATCGCTGCCACGCGCTCCCAGCGTGTGGAGATGCGCGACAAGTTCCGCGTGAACTTTCTCATCGCCCTGCCCGCCGCCGTTGTCACCCTCATCCTGCTGCTGGTCTTCGGTCGTCCGGAGACTGCCGCGCCGTTGGAGGATCTGTCCTTCAGTCTTGTGAAGATCATCCCCTACCTTGCGGTTCTGATCCTCGCCCTGTGCGGGCTGAACGTGTTTCTGGTTCTGCTGATCGGTATTTTCTCCGCCGGGATCATCGGCATACTGACCGGCTCCATGGACATTGCGGGCTTTGCCCAGGCCATCTATACCGGCTTCTGCGGCATGAATGAGGTCTTCTTCCTCACGCTTCTGTGCGGCGGCATGTCGGAAATGATCGCCAAAAACGGCGGCATCAACTGGATCATCGACAAGCTGCGCGGCATCATGAAGGATAACAAATCTGCCCAGCTCGGCATCGCGGCGCTCGTCTCCGCCTGCGACTGCGCTACCGCAAACAACACCGTCGCCATCATCGTGGCGGGCGACATGGCACGCGAGGTGTCCCATGAGCTCAAGGTCGACCCGCGCCGCACCGCTTCCCTGCTGGATATTTTCTCCTGCGTTTTCCAAGGCGTCATCCCTTATGGCGCGCAGCTGGTCGTGGCGGCAAGCCTCGCCAACCAGGCTTCTGAAACGGGCGCTGTATACTCTGCCGCCGGACTTGTGGGCAGCATGTGGTACTGCTGGATTCTTGCACTGTTCGGACTGCTGTCCATCTTTGTGCCCTTTGCCGACAGCGTGATCCGCAAGGACCCCTGGAACTGGGAATATGACTGCCCCGAATCGAAGGTCGCGGCAAAGAAAGCGGCAAAGTGATCCTTTCGCTGTGCTTTTGGCCGTGGTATTATGAGAGCAGAACACGGGAGCCGATCTCCCCGATCGACCCCCGTGTTTGTTTTGCCCATTTTGTCGTTGTGGAAAATCTACAATTTTCAGAAGGATTATATGCTATCTTGCACAAAATATCTGGTATCCAGGCTTTTTCTTTACCATTTTTTGTTTCAATTTTGCATTGACAAACTGCTGTCGGTAATACTAAACTTATCTAAACTCAGCACAATAATATACCAACCGGAAACAGATAAACTTCATCGGGAGGAAAATGGATTTGAACTGGGATTTGAAAGAAGTCAGCAAGGATATTCGCTGTGATGTTCTCAGCAGTATCGCACACGTCGGTGTCGGCCACCTCGGCGGCTCGCTCTCCATTGTTGATGTGCTGACGGTGCTGTACTTTGAGGCGATGAAGGTTAACCCCCAGGACCCGCACATGCCGGGCCGGGACCGTTTTGTCTGCTCCAAGGGCCACGCAGGACCGGCGGTGTACGCCACTCTTTCCAGACGCGGCTTTTTTGACAGAGAGCGCCTGTTTGTGCTCAACGACGGCGGCGCCGGTATGCCGAGCCACTGCGATATGCACATCCCCGGCGTGGACATGACTGCAGGCTCCCTCGGCCAGGGCTTTTCCTGTGCGGTGGGCATGGCCCTCGGCTCCAGGTTGGAAGACGACGGCGCTACCGTTTACGCATTGTTGGGCGACGGTGAAAGCCAGGAGGGCCAGATCTGGGAGTCGGCCATGTTTGCCGCCTCCAAAAAGCTTGACAACCTCATCGCCTTTACGGATTACAACAAGCTGCAGAGCGACGGTACTGTCGCGCAGATCAATGATCTTGCGCCGCTCGGTGCGAAGTGGGCCGCATTCGGCTGGAACGTCATTGACGTAGCCAGCGGCAACGACGTGGACGAAATCTCCGCTGCTGTCAGGCAGGCCAAAGCAAACCGCGGTTCGGGCAAGCCGACCATGGTGATCCTGAACACCGTCAAGGGCTGCGGTGTGCAGTGGATCATGGATCTCGGTGTCGCAAGCCACAGCTGCAATATCAACGAAGAACAGCTAAAGGCCGCAATTGCGGTGATCAAGGGGGTATAAGCCATGGAAATGAGAGCTGTTTACGCCGCGTGTCTGGCGGAAATGATGGAAAAGGACCCCCATGTTGTTGTTCTTGATGCTGACCTTTCGGGCTCCCACGGCACGAAGAAGCTGTATGAGCGTTTCCCCAATCAGGCTTTCAACTGCGGTATTGCCGAGCAGAACATGGCCTGCGTCGCTGCCGGTCTTTCCACCTATGGCTTCAAGCCCTGGATCGAATCTTTCACGCCCTTCACCACACGCCGCATCTGCGACCAGATCGCGATCTCCGTCTGCTATGCCGATCAGAATGTGAAGATCGTCGGGTCCGATCCCGGCATCACCGCCCAGCTCAACGGCGGCACTCACATGAGCATGGAGGATATCGGTGTTCTGCGCTCCATCCCGAACATTGTGATCGTGGAGCCCGCCGACACCGTGCAGCTTCGCGCCGCGATGGAAGCGCTGGACGCTTATGAGCACCCCGCCTACCTCCGTCTGTTCCGCAAAGAGCTGCCCGTGCTGTTTGACGAAAACACGTACAAATTTGATCTCTTTAAGGTCGATACCATGCGTGAAGGCAGCGATCTGACCATCTTTGTCTCCGGCTTCATGACGAAGGACGCCCTGGATGCAGCCGAGATCCTCAGCAAGGAAGGCATTTCCTGCGAAGTCGTGAACGTCCACACCATCAAGCCCATCGACCGTGAGGGCGTTATCCGAGCCGCCCGCAAGACCGGTGCGGTCCTGGATCTTGACAATCACAATGTGATCGGCGGTCTTCACTCAGCGGTGCTCGAAGTGCTCGCCGCCGAAAAGATCCCCTGCAGCGTCGTCGGCGTGCAGGATCGTTTCGGTGAAGTGGGCAAGCTGCCCTATCTGCGTGAGGTCATGGGCATGCGCCTTGAGGATATCGTCGAAGCCGCAAGAAAGGCTGTCAGCCTGAAATAATCCGACACCATAAAAAATGTCGATTTCGGTTTAACCGAAATCGACATTTTTTGTTTCTGTTTTGTCTTGTATATCCATAAAAATGGATAGTTTTATGCGAGATCAGTATTACTTTGCCTGACGCATCGCGTACAGATAATCAACGATCATTTTGAGTTGAGCAAGCTCTTCATCAGAGAGTTCCCAATCCTCGGCAGCGGGTTCAGCCGAAGATTCAGCGGCGGGCTCAGTTGCAGGTGCAGCGGGCACAGCGCTTTCCTCTTCCGGTGCCGGCTTCGCGGCATCGGCTTCTGCGTTCTGGATAGCCGCGAGCTTCTGCTTGGCCGCCTCCACCATTTCCGTGATCTCGTTGTCTATAACGATAGTCTCGCCCTCGGGCAGGACCCAAACGCCGGTTTCCACGACAGCGCCGGCGGCATTGATGCGGCTGTAGCCGACCTTGCTGAGTCTTTCGCCGCAGGAGGAATAGATCACGGTTTCACTGGCCTTGTCATTGAGGACAACTGCCTCTCCGCCATTGTTGTCAAGGAAGACGTCAACGCCGGTGATGCCGGCAACCAGGTCCGCGGCATTGGTTCCCTCGGTCATGTGGCCAATGACATACACGATCTCCGCCCCGTCATTGCGCGCATCGTTGACAGCGTTCTGCAGGAGTTCGGCATACTTCCCGTCATTGTCCGTCACGTTCACGCCGACAAACGCAATCTTCTTGCCGCTGGCCTCAATGATCACATAAGGCTCGAGGACCAGCTCATCGTCGAGCGTGAAATTGCTGGAGATATAGGGAAAATCGGCGCGCTTGATGAGTGCGAAGAACTGTTCGTCACCGTAATCCGTCTCAAGTTCGCCGGGGATCGCTGCGTCATAGCCGACAGCGTTCATCAGATCGATGATGGCTTCGCCGCGGCTCACCTTGCCGAGCTCTCCCCCGCCGACGGCATTGCCGCCGTCCACAAGGATCGTGGTGTAACCCTGCTCATGCAGAGAATCACGAATGCTTTTCACGCCCGCATAGCCGATGCCTTCGTCGATGGCGCTCTGGACATCGCCGGTAAAGAGAACGATGATCTCACCGTTGTCAGCATTTTCCTGTGCGGGTGCCTCGGGCTGCTGTGCCGGTGTCTCAGGCAGCTGCTCGTCGGCACTTGTCTCAGCCGCGGGCAGTACGCTCAATACAAATGCCGCCATTTCGTCAGCCGTCAGTCCGGCACCTTCCCTGCCGCAGGCCATCGTGATCGCATAAGCCGTATTGCCGTCCCGGAACAGGGCGATATTCATATTTCTCCCGTCTCCAAGGCATTCGATCAGATGTTCGCCGACAATTGCCTGCCAAGTGCGGCTATAGGTATTGTAGTCGCCGGAGAGGTTATAGCCTTCGTCTTCCACAGACGCGCGGAACATCAGTTCCTCTTCTTCGTTGCCGTAGTCGGCCTCCAGTGTGCCGGGCACAGCGCGATAGTGAAGAAGCTTCATATTCCGTGGCAGCTCCTCCTCTGCGGGAAGAGTCACCTCCACGCCGGAGATTCTGATTGCCTCTTCGAGAGAATTCGTCTCCGTCCAAGGGTTGGGAAGGCCAATGCCCGCAGGCAGAGCCTGATTGCCGGTGTCCTCAGGCAGTTCGGCTGCGGCGGTAGCGGCAGCGCCCTCCAGCAGGATGTCGGTCGTTTCTGTATTGGGAAGGGCAGGAGTCTCGTCTACGGTATTCAGGTACGGATCAGCCTGTGCGGCCTCAGGCGCCGTCGCAGCGTCAGGAAGCCAGCCGATAATACCCTCGGTGAGGATATCTGCCACAGCGTCAATCAGGGCGTCACCGAACACCCCGGCAATATACATGTTGTAGGCATCCAGGTTGTCCAGATAGGGATCAGGCTGCGCAGGCGCAGACTGAATGGGTGCGGACTGCTCGGGGGCGTGTGCGGGTACGTTCCCGCTCGGGCCGAAGTGTCCCGGGCCGCCATGCTGGGGCCGGTCAGGGCGCTGCCCCTCCATGGGCATGTCGGAAGCATAGGCATCGCGGCGATACTCGCCGACATCGCCAAACGCCAGATACATATACAGATCCCAGAGATCACCGGCTTTCTGATAAAGCTGCTGGCGCAGGACGGGGTCGACCTCATTTCTGGCCATGTACATGTACATCATGAATTCCCCAAGGATCTCATCTTCGGGAGTGAGCTGTCCCTCCGTCATGTCGGGAGCAGCGGGCACGCTGTCGAAGACAGCCTCAGCGGCAGTCTGATCATACGGGTACACGGGGCAGTTTTCTTCCAACGCGGCGGACAGGCAGATTTCGGTCGGGATATCCGCGCCGCCGATGATACCGTAGGTCTCCGGAGAGATGATTTCCCTGTCAGAGGCATACACCGGTCCAAATGCGGACAGGACCATATCCATGTAAGTATCCCAAAGTCCGGCAGCCTGCCGATAAAGCTGGGCCTGTCTTCTGACATCCGACTCCGCTTCGGCAGCGATCGTACAGAGCATGAACTGCTCAAGCGCCTGCTCACGCGTAGTTTTTATATTCCCGTTGCAGCCGCAGGTGCACGCGGGGTTCTTGTCCTGTGCCGAGGCGCAGATGCAGCCGTTGTCGGCATAGGCCGCGGGAACGATCCCGCAGACAAGCACGAGTACCAGCAGGGCACTCAGCACATAGACAAATCTGCTCGTTTTCATATGTACATCTCCTTCATCAGCATGGCACAATGCCAGTGTTTACAACTAACCGAATGTTATTATAGCACACGACCAATGACATTTCCATAAAAAAAGGCAACATTTAATTATTCTTTAACACTCTCTTGCCGCAAGCGGTTAATAATCATTTTGTTTACATAACTTTTCCGGATCATAGTTCTTCGGGATATGCAAAGCGGGGAAGCCGATCGGCTTCCCCGCTTTGCATTTTACTCTGTAATGGTGATCTTATCCTGTCCCTCAACGGCAGAAAGGGCGAGGTGCCGGATCTCGCGGCCGCGGTTTTCGATGATATAGGCGGCGATCTCATCCTCGATCTTTTTCTGGATCGTGCGGCGCAGATTGCGCGCACCGTATGTGACGGAGTAGGCTTGTTTGACCAGGTAGTCGAGCAGGCTGTCGTCCCAGGTCAGGACGATGCTCTTTTCCTCCATGAGCTCTCTGACCTCGGAGAGCATCAGGCCCGCAATGGCGCGGAAGTCTTTTTCGGTGAGCTGGTTAAAGCAGATGATCTCATCCACGCGGTTGATAAACTCGGGACGCAGGAAATCGTTGAGGGCCTTCATGGCGCGCTCGCGCGACATGTCGCTGAGGCTGCCGCCGAAGCCGACCGAGCCGGTCTTGGTGTTGGAACCTGCGTTGGTGGTCATGACGATGACGGTGTTCTCAAAGTTCACCGTGCGGCCCTGGGCATCCGTGATGCGCCCGTCATCAAGGATCTGCAGGAGGATGTTCATCACGTCCGGGTGCGCCTTTTCGATCTCGTCAAAAAGCACCACGCTGTAAGGCTTGCGGCGGATCTTCTCGGTGAGCTGTCCGGCCTCGTCATAGCCCACGTAGCCCGGGGGCGAGCCGATGATGCGCGAGACCGCGAATTTCTCCATAAACTCCGACATGTCAAGTCTGATCAGGCTCTCGGGCGTATTGAAGAGGTCTGCGGCAAGCTGCTTGACAAGCTCGGTCTTGCCGACGCCGGTGGGGCCGACGAAGATAAAGCTCACGGGCTTGCGCTTGACCTTGAGCCCGACACGGCTGCGGCGGATCGCGGCGCAGACCGCGTCCACCGCCTCGTCCTGGCCGATGATGTGCCTCTTGAGGCGGTAGTCCAGATTGGCAAGGCGCTCCAGCTCATCGGCGCGCACCGTCGATGCCGGGATCTTGGTCCATAGCTCGATGACCCTTGCGAGGTTATCCATGCTCAAGGCGGGCATGGGCTTTGCCTCCAGCTCCCGAAGCTCGGCCTCGCGCTGCATTTCGCGGCTTCTGAGGGCGGCAATACGGGCATAGCGCTGGTCCAGCAGCTCATCCGTCAGTGCCTGGCCGTTGGGGGCGTCGGCGCTCATGAGAGCTTCTCTCTCGATGCGAATATTTTCTAACTCACGTATAATCTCTGCCTTACGGCTAATTTGGGGGTTTTTGAGGTTTACGTCAGAGCAGGCCTCGTCGATGAGGTCGATGGCCTTATCCGGCAGGAAGCGGTCCGTGATGTAGCGCTCGCTCAGAAGCACGGCCTGACGGCACATCTCGTCGCTGATGGCAACGCCGTGGTAGTCCTCATAGTAGTGGGCGATGCCGCGCAGGATCCGCACGCTGTCCTCGATGGAGGGCTCGTTGACGGTCACGGGCTGGAAGCGGCGCTCGAGGGCGGAGTCCTTTTCGATGTGCTTGCGGTACTCGGTGAAGGTCGTGGCGCCGATCACCTGGATCTCGCCCCGCGACAGGGCGGGCTTGAGAATATTGGCGGCGTTCATGCTGCCCTCGGCATCCCCCGCGCCGACAAGGTTGTGCACCTCGTCGATGACGAGGATCACGTTCCCGTGATCGCGGATCTCGGAGATAAGCCCCTTCATGCGGCTTTCAAACTGGCCGCGAAACTGCGTCCCGGCAACCAGCGCCGTGAGATCGAGCAGGAAGACCTGCTTATCCCGGAGCTTTACCGGTACATCGCCGTTGGCGATACGCTGGGAGAGTCCCTCGGCGATGGCGGTTTTGCCGACGCCGGGCTCACCGATGAGGCAGGGGTTATTTTTCTGGCGGCGGTTGAGGATCTGGATGACGCGTTCAAGCTCCTCCTCGCGGCCGATCATGCGGTCAAGCTTGCCCTCGCGGGCGCGCTTGGTCAGGTCGATGCAGTAGCTGTCCAGGAACTTGCGTTTGCCGCCGTTTTTCTGTGTGCTCTGATTTGTGCCGCCGCTCGGGCGTTCCTGCTGGGGAGGCGGGGCGTTGTCCGTGTTGTTGTTCCCGCCGCCGAAGAGTCGGCTGAGAAACGGGAAGGTCGCGGTCTTGCCGTCGTCGTCGCTGCCGCTGTCCGCTTCATCCACGGGTGTAAGATCCTCCACGCCGCTCAGGGCGTTCATCATCTCCCCCGTGAGGCCTTCCAGATCCTCGTCCGACAGACCCATCTTGTTGATGACGTCGTCCACGGGCTTGATGTGCAGCTCACGCGCGCATTTAAGGCACAGGCCCTCGTTCTTGGTCTGGCCGCCTTCTATTTTTGTGATAAAGACCACTGCGACATTCTTGCCGCAGCGGGAGCAGATTGTAGGCCGCATAGGGTCCCTCCAGGATAGATTTAGTCTATAACCCTGTCATCCTGAGCGAAGCGAAGGATCTTTCCGATGTACGGTCAAGTATAGAAGATTCTTCGCTGCGCTCAGAATGACATACAAGTCTTAAAGCAGGCTGCTGGTCAAGGAATCGAAGATCAGGAAGAAGCGGCCCAAGGTCGTATGGGCCATGGTATCCTTGCCGATGATGATGCCGAGGAAGCTCAAAAGCCAGCAGAGAAGGATGCAGTACAGAAAGCCCTTGCCGAAGCCGAGGATGGCCCCGCCGATCTCATCCACGCTCTCCAAGTTCGGCAGGCGAAAGGAGAGGTTGCCGATGCTGGCGACAGCCACCAGCAAAATCAGGATCAGCAGAAAGGCGACCAGCATGGTGCCGACGGAGGTGATGGTGTCGCACAGGACGCTGACGATCGCCTGCGTCATGGTGCAGCCGGTCTCCTGCGCAAGGTTCACCGCTTTGGAGGCAAGGTCCTCGGCCCGCTTGGAGTAGAGGCCCAGGTCGGTCAGGCTCTCGTAGGCGTAATCATAGCGCAGGGAACTGTCCTGCTCCAGGATATCCTCCAGCGACAGGTCGCTGCTGCCGTAGCCCATGCGTTCGAGGATCGCGTCGCGGTTGCGGTGGGAGTCCAGGTAGCCGGAGACAAAGGGCTCCAGCGCCGGGACGACCTCGTGGGAGTAGGCAGCCGAGACGATGCTTGCACCCAGGAGCGATATGATGATCGCGAGGATGCCCGCAACGCCGCCCACCAGGCCGCGCTTATAGCCGTTCCAGGTGCACAGGGCGATAATAATGATCAGTAAAATGTCAATAACAGCTTTCATATGTACCGCTCATCCTTTTCAAAACAGGGATAGTGTAGCACATCTTTGTGAACAAATATAGGGTCGAATAGATTTCTTACCTCCCCTGAAAGGGGAGCCAAGGGGCTCAGTTTCGTGTCATCATGTCCCCTGCCGGGCCGTCGTACCAGACGCGGTTGAGGTACAACCCCTGGGGCGGCATGGTGGGGCCGGTGAGGCGGCGGTCGCCTTTTTCCAGCAGAGCCGGGATCTCCTCCGGTAAAAGCTTGCCGTAAGAGGCATAGACCATGGTGCCCACCATGGCCCGGCACATGTTGTAGAGAAAGCCGTCGGCACAGACGGAGACCGTGATGAGGTCCCCTTCCTTCTCCGCCCGGCACCAGTGGACCGTGCGCACGGTGGTCTTGGTCTCCGTGCCGACAGAGCGCACGGCGCGAAAATCGTGCGTACCCTCAAAGGCGCGGGCCGCGCGCCGCATCAGGTCCATATCGAGGTGCTGGGGATAAAAGCATACCCGCTTTTCCAGAAAAGGATCACGGATGTTCCTGTTGAGTATTTTATATACATATTCTTTTTTTATACAGGAACCGATGGCGTTAAAATTCTCCGTCTCTTCGCAGGCGTCCAAAACGGCGATATCCTCCGGCAGGCGGGAATTGATGGCCAGAGGCAGTCTCTCCATGGGTATGCGGGTATCGCTGTGAAAATTCGCGCAGTATCTGAGGGCGTGCACCCCTGCGTCCGTGCGGCCGCAGCCGACCACACGCAGGCGCTCGCCCGTGACCTTGAAGATCGCGTCCTCCAGGGTCTCGGCCACGGTAATGTCGTTTTTCTGCACCTGCCAGCCGTGGTAGCGGCTGCCGTCATAGCGCAGGCAGAGGGCAATGTTTTTCATAGCGCGTACCGTTTGAGCACGAACATGACGGCCAGAAACACCGCGCCGAGAGCGAGGGCGATATAATCGCGCGTCTGCATGCGCAGCTGCTTCATGCGGGTGCGCCCCTCGCCGCCGTGATAGCAGCGGCTCTCCATCGCCACCGCGAGTTCGTCGGCCCGCTTGAAGGCCGATACGAACAGCGGCACGAGGATCGGCAGCAGGGCCTTGGCCCGCTGGACGAGACTGCCGGTCTCAAAGTCCGCGCCGCGGGCCTTCTGGGCCGACATGATCTTGTCAGTCTCGGAGATGAGCGTGGGGATAAAGCGCAGCGCCATACTCATCATGATGGTCATTTCATGCACGGGGACCTTGAGCTTCTTGAGGGGATTCATCAGCAGCTCCAGCCCGTCGGTCAGGGCGATGGGACTTGTGGTATAGGTCAAAAGGAAGGTGCCGGAAATAAGCAGCACGATGCGCAGCACCATCTGCACGGCCCTCGCAATGCCCTCCCAGGTGATGATCCAGCCGGGGCGGACGGGGGTGCCCTGCGTGTAGAAGATGTTCAGCGCCGCCGTCAGCACGATGATGACCAGCATGGGCCTGATGCCCTTGAACATATTGCTGGGCTTGATTTTGGAAAGGGCCATGCAAGCCGCCGTCACCGCCGTCACGACCGCGTAGCCGATCCAGCCGTTTGCCTGGAACAGGGCCACGATGTAGACGATAACCAGGATGATCTTGGTGCGCGGGTCCAGCTTATGGGCAACGGTATTTCCGGGGAAATACTGGCCGAGGGTGATGTCCTTCAGCATGCCTTCCCCTCCCTTGCCTTGAGCAGCGCGTCCAGCAGCTGCTCATGGGTGAAGACGCTCTCTGGGAGCGGAATGTTCCGCCTGCGAAGCGCCAGGGCGAGCTCCGCCGCCTTGGGTACGTTCAGCCCGATCTCCACCAGCTTCTGTGAGCGGGAGAACACCTCGTCGGGCGTGCCGTCCATGGCGATGCCGCCATCATCGAAGACGATGATGCGTTCGGCAAAGCGGGCCACATCGTCCATGCTGTGGCTCACGATAAGGACTGTGGCGCCGCTCTTCTCCCGGTAGCGGAAGATATTGTCAAGGATCTGTGTGCGCCCCGCGGGGTCGAGGCCCGCAGTCGGCTCGTCGAGGATCAGCACCTCGGGCCGCATAGCGATCACGCCCGCGATGGCGATGCGCCGCTTCTGCCCGCCGGAAAGCTCCAGCGGTGAGCGTTCAAACAGCGCCTCATCCACACCGGTGAAGGCGGCGGCCTCGCGCACGCGCTCGTCGATCTCGTCCTTTGAAAGCTTCATATTGCTCGGCCCGAAGGCGATATCCCGGTATACCGTCTCCTCAAAGAGCTGGTACTCCGGGTACTGAAACACAAGCCCGACCTTCCATTTCACGTCGCGCCGGGCGTATTTGTCGCGGTTGATGTCCTCCCCGTCCAGCAGCACCCGGCCCGTGGTGGGCTGCAAAAGTGCGTTCAGGTGCTGGATGAAGGTAGACTTGCCGGAGCCTGTGTGCCCGATCAGCGCCGCAAGCTGTCCCTGCGGGATGGTGAGGCTGATATCCCGGATCGCCGTCTTTTCAAAGGGCGTATCCTTGCTGTAAACATGGCACAGCTTATCCGTTATGATCTCTGCCATCAGCTTCGACTCCGTTCGCTTTGTAGTACCTGCGCAATGAGCTCGGCGCAGTCCTCCACCGAAAGGGGCTCCCCCTCCAGTCTCATGCCGGATGCGCGCAGATCCTGCAGCAGCCGCGCGGTCTCGGGCTGCTCGAGTCCCTCACGGCGCAAAAGCTCCGCGTTTGCGAAAATATCCGCCGGTTTGCCGTCCGCCATGACGCAGCCGTTGGACATGACGATGAGGCGGTCGGCGTCGATGCACTCATCCATGTGATGGGTGATGTACACTACCGTCATTCCTTTTTCGCGGCAGAGGGAAAACACAGTGTCCACGACCTCCCGGCGGCCCTGGGGATCCAGCATGGCGGTAGGCTCGTCGAGGACAATGATATCCGGCTGCATGGCGATGACGCCCGCGATGGCCACGCGCTGCTTCTGCCCGCCGGACAGCAGGTGCGGGGCGTGCATGCGATAGTCGTACATCCCCACCTGGCGCAGCGCCGCGTCCACGCGCTCCCGGATCTCCTTCGGCTCCACGCCCAGGTTTTCCGGGGCAAAGGCCACATCGTCCTCCACCACGTTCGCAACAAGCTGGTTGTCCGGATTCTGAAACACCATGCCGACCCGGCGGCGCACATCGATGATGTGTTCCTCGTCGGAGGTGTCCAGCCCTTCCACCAGCACGCGCCCCTCGTCCGGGACCAGGATGCCGTTCATGTGCTTGGCAAAGGTGGACTTGCCGGAGCCGTTATGGCCCAGCACGGCCACGAAGCTGCCCTTCTCGATGGACAGGCTCACGCCGCAAAGGCTCTCCTTCTCGTCCGCGGGGTAGGTATAATGTACGTTGTCAAATACGATAACAGGTTCCAAAGAATCAACCTCGTTTTTGAAAGTGGAAAGTTGAAAGTGGAGTTATGGTGTGCCTTCGGCACGATTTAACATTGTCCGCGAAGCGAACACCCTATCTTCACTTTTCACTCTCCACTTTTCACTTTTCTATCTCTGCCAACGGCACGTCGCCCCGCACGGTAAGTACAGGCCGCTGTCGGTGACGGGGAGGGCCAGTTCCTGACTGTCGGAGTGACCGCCGTATTTTTTGGTGAAGATGCTCTCGGTCACATAGCTCAAAACCGAGGCGGAAAGGCCCGTGGTGTAGGAATTTATCATCACAAAGAGCGGATCATCGGACAGGACGCCCGCACAGAGCGAGACAAAGGGCCAGAGGTTCTGCTCGAGCTTCCAGACCTCGCCGCCGGGTCCGCGCCCGTAGGAGGGCGGGTCCATGATGATGGCGTCATACCTGTGGCCGCGGCGGATCTCACGCTCGACAAACTTGGCGCAGTCGTCCACGATCCAGCGCACCGGCGCGTTTTGAAGCCCCGAGGCGGCGGCGTTTTCCTTGCCCCAGTTGACCATGCCCTTGGCCGCGTCCACATGGCAGACCGCGGCCCCGGCCTTGAGACAGGCGACCGTCGCAGCCCCGGTATAACCGAAGAGGTTCAGCACGCTGATCTCGCGTCCGGCGCTGCGGATTTTCTGCATGGCCCAGTCCCAGTTGGCGGCCTGCTCGGGAAAGAGGCCGGTATGCTTGAAATTCATGGGCTTGACAAGGAAGGTCAGCTCCCCATAGCGGATGCGCCAGTTCTCGGGCAGGTCCCCTTTGTCCCAGCTCCCGCCGCCGGTGTGGCTGCGGGTATAGCTGGCATTGCGGTCGTTCCAGTGCGGATTTCGCCGCGGCGTATCCCAGATGGCCTGGGGGTCGGGACGCACCAGGTAATAGTTTCCCCAGCGCTCCAGCTTTTCACCCTTTGAGCAGTCGATCAGTTCAAAATCCTGCCATTGATCTGCAACAAACATAAGCCTCTCCAATATATGTGTCAATTATAGCCTTAACTTTGGTATTTTACCATGGAAGTCCTCTGCGGTCAAGGAGAAGCTTTTATTAACATATTTAAGTTTACATATTATATTTTACATATTCTAATTTACGTAATATATATTTTCTGTTTTATCTTGTCAGACCGGGTCGGAATATGGTATACTTCGTTGGACTACTATGATTTCCAGGAGATTTATTCATATATGGCAGAAGAAACATATTATCTGATCGATTTTGAAAACGTGGGGCTCAAGGGCCTGGAGGGCGCGGAAAAGCTCAGCGCGCAGGCCCATGTGCATCTCTTCTCCACCCGAAACGCCCCGAAGATCAACACCGCGACGCTCGCTACCTTCAACGGCAAAAACCTGGTGGTGCATGAGGTGCCCGCCAAAAGCCAGTCCGTGGACATGCATCTGGTTTCCTATCTGGGCTACCTGCTCGGAAAGCACGACCCCGCCCCCGCCATTGTCATCCTCAGCAACGACACCGACTATGACGACATTGTGCAGTTCTGGAAAACAGAGCTCAATGTGATCGTTGTGCGCCGGGATCATTTTGAAGATCCGAAGCCTTCCGCGCCCAAAAAAGCGGCAGGAAAAGCAAAAGCCACAGGCAAGGCCGCGGCGAAGGAAAATGCCCCCGCAAGCGAGAAGGCGCCGGCAGCCAGGGAAAAGGCTCCCGCAAAAGAGAAGGCACCGGCAGCCAGGGAAAAGGCTCCCGCCAAGGAAAAGGCACCGAAGCCGGTGGAGCCGAAGGACAAGACCGCCGTCAACAACGCGGTGCTCAAGACCCTCAGCGCGGCCAAGTACGACAACGAGATCGTGAGCTTCTGCGCCTCCCAGGTGACAAAGCTTTTCACGGAGAAAAACGGCAAACAGCTCATCTACCGCTCCATCATCAGCAAATACGGTCAGGAGCAGGGGCTGGAGATTTACAGGCAGATCAAGAAGCTTCTATAACAGTCATCGGCAGATTCGTTCTTATCACGAATCTGCCGATGTGCTTTTATTGTCGAAGCGGAAAATCCGGCGCTGTGCGCGGTATCGCCCGTTTCTGTTACTCGATGTTCAGAATATCGCTGAAGCCGGTGACCTCAAAGATCTCGTTGATCACGTCATTGACGTGGATGAGCTTCATTTCGCCCTGCTTGTTCATGGTCTTCTGCGCGGACAGCAGAACACGAAGGCCGGCGGAGGATATGTATTCGAGCTTCTCAAAGTCCATCACAAGGGACGTTACCTCGGGCAGCGCGCTTTTCAGCTCTGCCTCCAGCTGGGGAGCGGTAGTGGTGTCGAGACGGCCTTCCAGCGCCACGGTCAGGGTCTTGTCTTCCAGTTTCTTGTTGATGTTCAGCATTTGGGGGTTCCTCCTGTTATATTGATTTGCTGATGGACAGGATATTCTGACCATCTCTGTATACATATTTCATATCGTCCATGGCCTTCTTGGCCATATAGATACCAAGTCCGCCGATGCCGCGCTCCTCCGCAGAGAGTGTGACATCCGGGTCGTCCTTCTGGACAGGATCGTAAGGTACGCCGCTGTCTATAAAGGTGATCGTCACGGAAGCCGGGTCCTGCGAAGATTCAAAGCGCACGACCGCATCGCCGACACCGGGCGCGTAGGCATAGCTTGCGATGTTGACGAAGATCTCCTCCACCGCGACATCGATCTGCATCTGTGCCTTCATTGGGCACTCCAGCTCTTCAAGCTGCCCGTCCACGAAGCCCAGCACCTCATCCAGGTTCTCGATCTTCGCCTCGATTGTTATTTCACGCATGGCTTTGCCTCCGTTCCTCTATAATGCAGGCACATCATGGTCATATCGTCAAACTGCGGCGCGCTGCCCACGAAGCCGTCGATCTCCGCCTTCACGTTTCGCAGGAGCATGGAAGGTTCTGCATCGGGCCGGATATTGAGCGCCGCAAGCATTCTGTCGGTTCCGAACAGCTCGTTGCGCTCGTTCATGGCCTCCGTCACGCCGTCGGTATACACGAAGAGGCTGTCGCCGGGCTTCAGCTCAAAGCTGTGCTCCTTGAAGCGTATGCCTTCCATCGCGGCGACCGCCAGGGAGTGGCGGTATACGACCAGCTCATACTGTCCGTCCCTGCGGCATAGGGCCGGATGCTCGTGCCCGGCGTTGGCCGCCAGGCCCTTGCCGGTGGACAGCTCCACGATCGCAAGCCAGACGGTCACGAAAAGCTCCGCCTCATTGCCCTGGCAAAGCTGCTCGTTGACGTGCTGCAGGATCTCGGCCGGGCTGCCGCCCATCATGGCGCGGTCTTTGATGAGGGTCTTGGCGATCACCATGAACAGGGCCGCCGGGACGCCCTTGCCGGATACGTCCGCCATCACAAGCCCCAGGTGGTCATCGTCAATGAGGAAGAAATCATAGAAGTCGCCGCCGACCTCCTTGGCCGGAGTCATGGTGGCATAGATATCAAAATCCGTCCGCTCGGGAAAGGGCGGGAAAACGCGCGGCAGCATGTCCGCCTGGATCTGGGTGGCAATGCTGAGCTCGGCCCCGATACGCTCCCTCTCGGCCGTCACATGCACAAGGTCACGAACATAGGTGTTCATGTCCTTCTCCATGTGGTTGAGGCTTTTGTACAGCGCTTCGATCTCATCCCGGGAGCGGATGGTCAGCTTATCGAAAATCGCCGTCCCGGTATTCGTTTTAGACCGCTCCTCGACGAGCCGGCCTGCCGCGTCGGAGATTTCGGTAATGGGGTCGGCAATCGTCTTCTTGGTGATGAAATAGTCGATCAGCGCCAGGATCACCGTGATGACCGCCATGAGCAGGAACATGCGGTTTGAGAAGACCTGCAGGTCCGCCATGACCTCTTCCATGTCGATATCCGCAACCACATAGCAGGCAAGCTCCCCGTTTGAATCCTTCACCGGGTACAGCACGCTCATGAGCCAGCCGAAGCGTCCGTTGCTGATGATCGGTTCGATTTCCTCCCCGCACAGCATTTTTTCGATGTTGTCCTGGAAGCCGCCCTCTTCATACGGTCCCTTCTGCCCGAGCCGGAATCCCGTCCCGGTTCGGTCGGTGTCCAGGAGGTATTGTACCCCATCCGGCCCCGGCTTGAAGGCGTATATATATTTTACCTCGGTATTCTCCTGTATCGTGCAGATGATTTGATAGCTTTGCTCGTAAGCCTCGTCTTTCTCACCGGCAGCGAGATAGTGCGTGACACGGTCCGGGTCAATCCTTCCCGCTGCCCTCACACACACGCTTCTGGCGTCCTGCTCATAGTGTTCAAACATTTCAGTCTTGTAATACTGGTAGTTGAACACGATCACGATCAGACTCACAAGCAGGGCCATGGCCGTCGCCATGAGAGCGATTTTGCGGCTGAGAGGGAATTGAATTTTCTCTTTTTTCATCTCTCACTTCCCCTTGAGCTTGATAGGGGCAATTGCGAGCACGGCGTTCGGCATGTCTTTACGCAGGCGGCGTCGCGTTCCGGGCAATGCCGTTTTCCGCAGTAAACACATACCTTGTGTTATTGTAGCATTTTTTTGTCTGAATAGCAATGAAAAATTATGATTCTCCGCTGCGGTTTGTGTTCTGCTGCGTGACCCTGCCGCTGTCCGGGTCGAGTACGTAGTCAAAGCCTACGCTGTCGATCTCGATCCCGTCGCGCAGGACGGTGATATGAAGATCATCTGTGCCGCCTGCGGCAATCGGCATACCGCCCCAAAGCAGCGTCTCGCCGCCGGTGACGGTTCCCGCCGGGGTGCTGACAGTCTCCCCCACCGCGGGAAGCTCCGTAAGCGCCGCTGCGCTCTCTCCGCCGTTTTTGATGAGGATGAGCTTTGTATTATCCGAAAGCTCCCCTATCTTTAAGCCGAGTCCGGCAAGCAGCTCCGCGGCGACGGGATCGCGAAACAGGGAACCGTCGTTTACAAGCAGCGCCGCATCCGCCGCGTCGCGGGTCAGGAGCATCAGATAGTGGTACAGATCCTCCTGGGCCCGGAGCTCTTCGTTCTTCTTTTCGGTATAGAGGGCATGATCCCGCTCCCAGTTTCCATAAGCCGCTTCGCCCCGGCGATCGGGGATGCCGTAGCGCTCCGTGATGTAATCGCCGATATACTGTGTGACCTTGCGCGCGCCTGCGGTATTGAGGTGTCCGGCGGTGTCGGCAAAGTCCACATGATAATTGACCACATCCAGGTCAAAGAAGTTGAGGTAATCCACGCCGTACTCCGCCGCGATCTCCCCCGCATACCGGGCGGCGGCCTGCTGTTCGGCATCGGCAAAGAGCGGGATGAAGGTCATGAGGACCTCGATGCCCCGGCTTTGGCACTCCTCCACCGCGCGGCGCAGATACTGGACACCCACGGTGTCGAAGACGCGGCCGCGCTCGCTGTCGTCGCGCACGAAGTCCGTGCCGTACATGTCGCCGTTTGCGATCGCCCCGCGGGTCAGGTTCTTCTGCGGGCGGAAATCCTCCTCGGTGAGCTGGGCCCAGCGGGAGTGAAAGACCGGGAAGGTCCAGAGCAGATTGAAGGCGCTGCGGCGTTCTCCCTCGTTGTATTCCTCGGTCATGGAGGGATCGTCCATCAGGTCTCGCACCGCGCGTATCTTGTTCAGGCTCAGGGGAAAGCTGTCAAGAGAGATGTGCATAAGGCCGAAGACGGCGGTGGTCTTCGCGTCAAAGTGCATGCCGTAGCAGTCGATCACCATGAGCTTCGGCTGCTGATAATCCAGTGCCAGGCGCATAATCCAGTAATAGGCAGGAGGCGGGTGCCCGGCCTGGGCCCAGTTGTAGGAGACGATGCCGTGGTCTTCCCAGAGCTCCATGGGAAAAACGCCGTTCATCATGCGGCTGGAGCCGACGAAAAACACATCGTAGGGCGCATCCTGTTCAAAAAACTCCGCGTGCTTTGCGTAGCTGTCCTTTTTCTGGGTAAGCCGGGTCAGTCCGCCCAGCAGTCCCAGCGTAAGGCACAGCGCGGCAAAGCAGCTGAGAACTCTTTTCCATGTTTGCATGTTGTATGGTCCTTAAAATTGGAAATAAATAAAGTTTGCCTCGCTGAAGCCGGGGCCCCAGACACCGAAGAGCAGCACGATCGCCGTGGAGAGGGCGAAGACGAGCCAGCGAAACCACGCGTCCTGCCGCAGAATGATCTTCCGCACGGCAATGCCCCGCTGCTTGCAGATATCGGAGAACAGCAGCGCTCCCATAAAGAACGTCATGGGCAGCACCATGGCGCCGTCATAGTCGTGGAGCATGAGGGAGCCGTCAAACAGAATCCAGGGATTTCGTACATGAATGATGCTGCTGATGACGGCCAGGGCCTCCCCCACCGTATCCGAGCGAAAGAAGATCAGCGAGAAGGCAAAGAGCAGGAAGGTCACCGGGATCTGTACAAGCTTCACGCCCAGCGACTGCCGGTCGATGTGCAGAAGCTCCGAGAGTTTTAAGCGCAGGGGCATGAGCAGCTCGCCGATCACCTGGAACAGGCCGTTGAGCCCGCCCCAGACAACAAAGGTCATGTTCGCCCCGTGCCAGAGTCCGCTGACCAGAAAGACGATCATGCGGTTGATCTGCTTTCTGAGCTTTCCCTTCCGGCTGCCGCCCAGCGGGATGTACAGGTAATCCTTGAACCAGGAGGTGAGCGAGACGTGCCAGTTGCGCCAGAACTCCGCCACCGTGCTTGAGAGGAAGGGTGAGCGGAAGTTCTCCATCAGCTCTACCCCCAAAAGCTTTGCGCTGCCCATGGCGATGGTGGAGTAGCCGTAGAAATCACAGTAGATCTGAAAGGCAAAGAGGACCGCCGCGAGGGCGAGATAGCAGCCGGGGTAGAGATAGCGCGCGCCGTAGACGGTGTTGATGTATATGGCGAGCCGGTCGGCAATCACAAGCTTGAGGAAAAAGCCCCAGAGGATCAGCAGCAGCCCCTCGCGCAGATTGTCAAAGTCGAAGCGATGCGCCACCTTGAGCTGTCCCAGCAGATTGCCCGAGCGCTCGATCGGTCCGGCAACGAGCTGCGGGAAAAAGGAGACAAAGAGCGCATAGGTGAAAAAGTCCCGCTCCGCCCCGATCTGCCCGCGGTAGACGTCCATGGTGTAGCTCAGGGCCTGGAAGGTGTAAAAGGAGATCCCGACGGGCAGGATGATATCAAAGGTCGGGACATTCAGCGTGATGTGCAGACGCGCAAGCGCCGACTGAAGAGTGGCAAGGGCAAAATTGGAATACTTGAAGAAAAACAGGATGCCGAGGTTCGAGACAAAGCTCAGCGCGACGATCCACTTTTTACGTGTCTCCCGCACACTTTTCTCGCCGGGAGCGTTTTCCGACCGCTCCAGCCCCAGGCCGCTGAGCCAGGTGATCAGCGTGGAAGCGAGGATCAGCAGGGCATACTTCGCGTTCCAGCTCATATAGAAATAATAACTCGCCGCCAGCAGCCAGTACTTTTTGGCCTTCGCCGGGATCAGATAATACAGCAGCACGACGATGGGGAGGAAAATCACATATTTTCCGGAGTTAAACAGCAAGGCGCTCTCTCCCTCGTGATGTAATATAGAAATATTATAACGGAAAGCGGATATTGTCAAATAAAATCCCCATGCATTCGTCACAAAGACGCATGGGGATTTTTTGCGCATGTGATTCGGTTGCCCCTCCGGGGCGAGAATCACGCGCTTTTATAAAAACTTCTGTGTAAGCGGCGCTTACACAGAATATCGCCGACGGTCTGTGCCGTCGGCGATTTTGAGATATTGTTTACTTTTCGCGCATGTAGGTGTGGATGCCCTCCACGGTACGCTGATAGAGCGCTTCGATGCTCCTCAGCTTTTCGCGCACCTCTTCATCGCTGAGAGTCCGCTCATGTCCGGTGCGAAACTCTTCTGCAAGCGCCGCCGCTTCCATCGCCAGAGCGTCAAGGCCAAGGTTGCCGCAGACGCCCTTCATCGCGTGGGCTGCTTCAAAGATCCCGGAAGCGTCCATGGTCTCCGCTGCCGCGCGCAGTCTTTCCATCAGTCCGCTCTCTTCAAAGCGGCAGATATAGCGTTCGATCAGCTGATCCGTCTTCATGATCCGGGAGACCTGCTCGTAGTTGCCGCCGAATTGTTTATACAATTCCTGAATCGTCATTGGCGATTTCCTCAGTCCTTTTTCCTTAAGCGGCAGGCTTGCTCTCGGGAAGGCCCGCGTCAGGCGTGCCGCCGACCATCGTCTCGAAGAAGGTGGCCGTCGCGTTGACCGTGATATTGCTCTCCATCAGGTTCAGATCCTTTGCGGCCGCGCAGCGCACATCCCCGATCAGGCAGCGGTGGTGGTTCTGCGAAAGCTCTCTGATGACATTTTCCATATTCTCGTAGGTATCTGTTGTAAACTGCAGGGTGAAGTTGCGCCGTATCTGGTCGCCGCTGCGGGTGACGTTGGCAAAGGTGATGGAGTATTGCAGCGTCTGGTCCAGGATATCGTTGAGCGAGGCGATCTCTGCCTTGCTGTTGTTGTAGCTGCCCATCTCGGTGGCCGTGCCGCCGGCAGTCACATCCTCCAGCTCACTGCGCATGCGGCGCATGCGGGCAAGCTTTGCCTCCACCGTCTGCAGCTCCACCGTCAGCGCGTCCGCCTCGGAACGGGCAGACTCCAGCGCACTGCGCACCGGCTGGTCCACAAATTGATAGTAGGCAAGCCCTACCAGGATCAGACTCAGCAGCAGAAGCAGGATCTTTTCCTTTAACGTAAAGTCTCGGCTGAGTACCTTCATCCGTTGTCCACCTCCGTCCCGGCATTGAGATACGCGAGCACACGCGCCCTGACATAGCTGAACTCCTCAGTTGTTCTGTTGCCGCGGGTGTTGTCATTGGTGTTGGCGGTATTCACGGTGCAGAAATCCACAATATCCTGCGCCTCCAGCTGCTGCACGATGAGGTTGATCTGCTGCAGGCTCTCGCCGACCATGTTGACGGTGAGCTCGTTGCCGGTCACAGACCAGGAGCTGACCTCCGCGTATGGGATAATCATATCGCGGATAAGCTTCTGCACATCCACGCGATCCGTGCGGTTGAGCTCTTCCTGGGTGAATCCGGAGTAGGTGTAATGGGCGTAGAGGTTGCTCAGATCGTCAAAGTCCGCAAGCTCCTCATAGCCCGCATCCAGCTGATTCTGAAGCTCATATACCACATGCTGTGCGGCAGTGACCTTTGCAAAGCGGTCGATGACGAGGAACTTGCTGAAAGCCGCAGCGGCAAGCAGGATCAGAATAATGGCCGGGATCGCGAGACCGACACGCATCGGCTTTTCACCGATGGTTGCCAGATTGATCGTCCGTTTGCTCGGGATCTGTCCGTGGCGGCGAAGAGCGCCGCCTTTTTTCTTCTTTGTTTTTGTGGCAGTTGCCACGGCACTCACCTCCCCGCTTATTCCATCGTGATTCCGATTGCCTGGAGCAGCGCGTAATCCGCTTCCACCGCCATACCATCGGGAAGCAGCTCGGCGGCGGTATGGATTTTCAGGTCCAGGGTTTCGGAAATACTTTCCTGCAGGGGGCGAATGCACGCACCGCCGCCGCAGATCCATATATCCTCCAGATGGCTGTCCGGATTGGAGAAGCGGTAGAAATTCAGCGCCCGCATGAGCTCCACCGTGATGGAGCCGTAGGCGTTCATGCAGTACTCCTTGCTCTGGCAGTTCTCGTAATTGGACAGCAGGTATGTATGCGCAAGATGCACGTCAACGGAGTACGCGTCCGCGATGACCTGGTCAAGACTGTTCATGCCCAGCTCCAGCACACGGGTGACCATATGCCGGTCTTCCCGGAACATGTACATGCGGATGCTCTGATAGCCCAGATCGAGGATGCAGTATTCCTGTACGTTCCGCGCACTTTCGGCGTTCTGTCCATCCTCGCTGTTCTGTGTTTCCTGCACAGCTTCCTCATTTTTGGCCTTTTTGGGCTTTCTCGGCTTTTTGACCTTCCCGCCGTTCTTATTCATCTGCGCGCGGATCAGCGCCTGGAAGGCGCATACCGAGGGCGCCGCCTTCACGAGCTTGAGCCCCGCCCGGTGCATCGTCTCCTTCGATTCCTCCAGCAGCGATTTTGGTGCGGCCACTGCCATCAGCTCCATCACGCTGCCGCCCTCATTGCCTTCTCCGCCGCTCTCCCCTTCCGTCTGTTCCTCCGCGCTCTGCTCGGTAACGGAGACGACCGCGTAGTCGAAGAGATAATCCTTGAGTTCCTCGGTGATATAGTCACGAAACTCAAAGGGCAGGTTGTAGTTGAGCTGATCGACCGTCATCACCGGCATGGTGACGCCGCGGATGAAAACCGTCTCGTTCGGCAGTACGAGCGCCGCCTGACTGCATCGTATCCCATGCTCCCTCATGGTGCGGCGTATAAGCTCGCCCATCGTCTCCGTAGAGACGACACGGCCCTCGCGTATGAGATTTTTGGGCATGGGAACGATCGCCGTTTTGCGCACGGTCTTACCGTTGACCACCGCCAGCTTCAGGCTGTCGTAGCCGATATCCACACCCAAAACCGATTTAGCCATTATCTTCACCAAACTTCCATTCTATATAGTAGGGCTGATGTTTTACCCCAGCAAATTTCGTTCAAAGGCCCAAAAGGCCCAGATACCATTGCACAAGTCCCTGCCCATACAGCAGCATGAACGCCGCCGCAAGCGAGATCGACGGGCCGAAGGGAATGGCCCTTCCCTTCCCGCCGCCTCGGTTCAGCAAAAGAGCGAACAGCAGGCCGAACACGCACGAGAGCATCATGCAGAAAAGCGTTGAGACAAAGCCGAGGTACAGGCCCACCACGGCAAAGAGCTTTACGTCTCCCCCGCCCAGGCTCTCTTTTCCCAGCAGCTTATCCATCAGGATCGACACAAGCAGGATGCCGCCGCCAAACGCAAGTCCCGCCAGCACATGCCGCAGGATCTCCGCCCAGTCGGGCTTCAAAAAGGGCAGCGCCAGGACCCACGCGCCGACCGCTGTCAGCAGGCAGCCGTCCGGGATGGTATAGCACTCCAGATCCACCAGCGACAGGCAGAACAGGCAGCAGAGAAAAATCCAGTTGCGCAGGCACAGGATCGTCAGATCAAAGCGCAGCAGGCACAGGACCGTCAGGATCGCAAAGGCAAGCTCCGTCAGCGGATAACGTACGGAGATCTTCGCCCCGCAGTAGCGGCAGCGGCCGCGCTGGAAAAGCCAGCTCAATATGGGCACCAGGTCACGCGCGCCGAGCACATGGCCGCACGACGTACAGTGGCTTCGTCCGCGCAGGAAGGATTCCCCGTGGGCAATGCGCCAGGCGGCACAGTTGAGGAAGGAGCCGAAAACCGCCCCCAGCGCAAAGGCGAGAGCGCAGCAATAGATCAGAAATCCCCGATCCACCCAGATCGACACAGGCGGCACCTCCCCTACCCTCTCTGAATGACGATATCAGAGGTGTACATGTAATCCGTCCCGGTCACATTCTGGTAGCTGTCGCCGGTCCATTCGTCGTGGTAGTCCCAGTTTGCGCAGTGATCCTCGTCGGCAAAGGAGAAATACCAGAGCACGCCGTCCTTCAGACCGGAGTCCGCGCCGAAGTCGCTGTGGCCGACCAGGGAATAATAACAGACGATGCCTGCCTTCTCCATGCCCATGGTCGTTCTGGTGCCGCGCTTGAGGCCGCTGGGTTCATCCACCAGCTGCGCAGTATACGCCTTGTGATGGAGCGTGAAGTCCAGGGTCTCGGGATAGGGGGTTCCGTCATTGCGCCGCTTGAGCAGCTCTTCCTTGAGCTGTTCGCGCACATTGTAAGCGTTGAGGCGGGTGCGGAGCTTGCTGTCCGAGCAGTGCAGGCCGCAGATGATCTCCCAGTCCAGAGGGCTGTCCGCCTTGGGCACGATGTAAACATCGCCGCCGGCCGGGCACAGATCGTCCCAGCCGTTCATCACGTATGTGACAAACTCTTTTGCCTTTTCCGCCGATTCGTTTTCAAAGCCGTTGAGCATGAAATTGGATGCAAGCTGCCGCCGAGCGGTGTCCAGCGCGGTCCCGCAGGCAACGCGCATTCCCTGCTCCTGGTATTTTTTATAGCTCGGGATCATGCTCGTGATGGCAAGAATGATGACCAGGACCAGCATGATAGCAATAAGCCAGGAGATCCCCCGCTCACTGTTCAGTTTTTGGCAGAGCCGCTTTCTCATGCTTATCTACTCCCGGTTTGTCTGGCCATCTTGTCATGCCATAAAAATCCATGCTCATTTTAGCACAGCGCGGCGCTGTGTGCAAGTGCTTTGTTTACATTTTGTAATATTTTCAGGATCACGTGATAGGTTTTATAACAAGTCATGCTGTTCAGGACAGCTTCGTGATCCCCTGCAAGTTAAAAGGCTTGCCGTTCTGAGCGAAGCGAAGAATCTTTTTTGTTCCAGTATGTACCAGGAGAAAGCTCCTTCGCTTCGCTCAGGATGACAGCAAGCGTCTACCTGTTGCACAAGCATAGGGGCCGATCCGGGGGGATCGGCCCCTATGGATATGTGATTGTCTGTCAGTTGAAGATAAATTCCTCGGGTGCGGGCCAGTCGCCGTAGTGGTCCTTTACGAAGTCACTGTCTTCCAAAGCTGTGCTCCAGAGCCGAGCCAAAGGCATCAAGTTATAGCCGCATACGGTTTCCTCTGTCTGGGACTCACCTACCCCGGAGATCTTCTTAACCTTATAGTATTCTTTGAGCGTGGCGTCGTAGTTATGTGCTTCTGCCCAAGCGTCGGGATTACCAGTAAAAGTCTGATAAGTGTCCACGGTTTCATCGATTTTTTTGACGTTTCCGTCCTCACCGTTGGCAAAGGCTTTCAGATAGTGGTAGCCCGCGGTGGGGTTTCCGCTCCCATCTTTGTTCCTGCGCTCATTGATGATCTCAAAATATTTGCAGCTATCGTCCGCGCTGGTGCCGGACGCCGCAAAAGCGCCCTCTGAATCTGTGCCGGAAACAAGCCCTGTGCAGTAGCAGTTGGATGTCGTGCCGCCCGTGCCCACAAAGCCGCCCACCGTCTTGCCGGAGGCGGAACATGTGGAGTAGCTGCTGCCAATGGTTGTACTACCGGCAGCACCAATCAAGCCGCCCGCTGTGCCGGAGGCGGCGGTCACGTTGCAGTGATCCGGGTCGTAGCGCACAGGGTAAATGTCCGCATGTCCGTCATATTTTGTTTCGGCCCCGTCAGGTTTACCCGAGATAGTGTGCCCGCCGGAGTAGCACGCGGTCACCGTGTTGTTGTCACCCGTAACGCTGCCGATCAGGCCGCCCGCATCGGTGCCGCCCTTGACATAGACCGCAGCCGCGCTCTTTGTAACGCTGCCGCCGGACATGCTGCCGATCAAACCGCCCGCCGCGCCGGTGGCCTCAATATTCTTTGAGAGCTTTTCCTTGCCGCTTTCATCAACACTGTTATGCGCCACAACGTTGGTGATTTCCGTTCCGTTCGCTGTACCGACCAGCGCCCCGGCGCTGTTCGTGTCTGCTGTAGTGCCGGTACTTTGAATGGTAAAGTCGATCAGTTCAAGGTTTTTGACCTTGCTGCCGTTTTCACTGAGTGTGCCGAAAAGTCCCGCATTGCCCGAGTAATTGACGGTGACATTAAATATTCTATGGTTCCCGCCGTCGTAACTCAAAACATAGTCGGTAATGCCGGAATCATTCTGATATACATTAGAGACCGGATAAAGTGTGTCAGATGTTGATGTAGCAGCTGTGTTGCCTTTTTTATAGACAGTCACAGTAGTCGGGTCAGAATACTCATTGAAGCTTTTTCTCAGATCATGGATTCTTCCGACAAACGCATTGGGATTGTTTTCATTTTTCCAATCCATATCACTGAGCTGTCTTGCGGAAGTGATCGTAACTGCCACATCTTCCTTGTTCTTGTAGGCTGTTTTCTCTTCAAAGCCCGAGATCGTCTTATCCAGGTTTTCAAAATGACGGAAATTTTCGATCTGCGCACTGTATGTGGTGTTCCCATCTGCCGTCGCTGTTTCGATATCCGCAAAGAGGCTGTTTGTGGTGTTCTTACCGCTGTACGCCACATTCGTAATTGCACTGTTGTTGAACGCAATCGCCTCAACACTCAGGTTTTCTCCGGGGTTAAAGCGTTTTCCGTTGATATCTGTCAGATTCCAAAGGTTCATTGACGAACTCGTAATGTCGTCCAGGATCACGGCATATCGGTTATAGCCGTCCTTTGCAGCCATGGTGTAAACTCTGCTGTGTGCATCCGTCGTATTCAGGTCAAACGCAAGCCGCGTGTCGCTGACGTCGCCTTTTACCGTTAGGCGCAGTGATGCCCCGCCTGTCAGCTGGTTCTTATCACGTATCTCAACCCAGAGGATTTCTTCATTATGTATTATCACAATGGGTGATTCAAGGCGTTTGCCGACCGGGAGCGCTTCTGCTCCGCCATACCAGCCGACGACCTGTTTATTTCTCTCCGGGATACTCTCTTCTCCCCTGCAGCTACCCATCAAATCCTCATAATCGGAAGCAGTGAGCTGTTTGCCCGCAATCGTCAGCATACTGCTCCGGCCGGGGCCGGGAAGACTATAGAACACATCCAGCACAGTGCCGGAGGACGGCTGATAACGAATCAGGTATGTGCCGCCCGCGCGGATTGTCTCGTCCACTGCGCCGAAGGGTAGCATGAGTTCAAGGATTCCGGCGGCATCGGCGTTGTCCTTGCTGGCGATATAGACGCCTTCACTGCTGTCTGTCGACAGTGTACCGGCCGTTCCATACTTGTCCTGCTGGAGGTAGCCCTGGCCTTCGGCTGTGGTCAGGTGATTCTGTGCTGCAATAAAGATTTCCTTTGCAATCCCATCAAACTCGAGGCGTGTCATGGAGCGCTGATGATTCTGCACCGCGATAAATGCAACCCCCATCAGAATCACAATGATTGCGACCACAACCAGCATCTCCGCCAGAGAAAAGCCCTTATTGTTTCTTTTCAGCTTCATTTTACACCTCCGGTCAGGTTCCGGAAACGCTTTCGGGTATCGTAAGCGATTTCGTGAGCATGCGGATATAAACATCATCTACGCTCACGAGCTCCGTTGTCCCCTTCTTCACCGTGACGTTTTTAAAATCAAGCACGTCTTTCTTTTCATCCGTCCAGCTGACTGTACTGAATGTAACCATCAGATTTTTGGTAACGGCGGCTTCCGAAACAAGATTACGTGGGACAACACCGTCAACAGGCACGTCGCTGCCGTATTGCAAAAAGTCCTGCACCATGATGATGTCTTCATCCTTATACAGCCTGGATCTCGCGCCGGTGTCGGAGCTGTAAAATTGAACCGACGTGCTGTCATCCGCGACTTTAAGGTCCCAAGCTGTGGAAAGCTCATTGCGCAGGGCATTCACCGTCGTGGACAATGCGACCTGCGCATTGGCCGCGTCGACTGCTTTCCCGAAGGCTGTCACCGCAGCCGGGATTCCCTCGGCAACAACAGCAGATACCATCAGGAGGATCAGTACCGTCATCAATGTTTCCGACAGGGTAAAACCGAGCTTGCTTTTTAGTTTTTTTATCACGTTTTTCAAAGCTCTACCTCTGCAGCGGCAACGCTGCACGTTGTTTCCGATCTCAGTCTGCTGCGCCTGCATAGGCGTATATCGTCTTTTCCTCGCTGTTGAAAACAGGGTTCTCGTAAAGAATAATACCCGGCGTTTCCATTACCTCGCCATTTGTTGATTTAATTGTGACTGTCGCAGGCTCGCCGTCAGAATGCTGTTCCAGCTTCGCGTTTCCCTCATAATATCGGTTCATAGTCTCTTTGCTCCTCGTCACCAGCGAGACCGTCGAGCTGATCATCGTAGCAAGCATTGTCAGTGCAAGTGCAGCAATGAGAAGCGATACCAAAACCTCGGTAATCGTTTCGCCTGCCTGACTGTTCAGTTTTTTTCTCATTTTAAGGTTCATTATTATCACCCGATTGCAGCCTGCCTGCACCCACGATCCGAATATCCTGGATATGCCAGGTAACCTTAAATGTTGTCGCAGTCTCCGTTACCATCCCGCTGCCATCACGTTTGACTTCAACAAAGTGTTTTTCATCTGCGTTAAAAAGTAAATTCATAGCATAGCTTTTTTTATCTGCTTTATTTTCTTGCTGCTCTACCGTAAGGATCATAGCGCCGTTCTCATTGAGAAAGCTGCCGTCGGTGTCTCTGGCTGAGCCATCGATCTCTTCTTTAATGTTTACCGTCAGCCTGTCCTTACCGGAGACTGTCAGAGTCAGCGGCAATCTGTTATCGTTCTCTTCATTGATTCTTTTTCTCTGTATTGTGTTATTGTTTTGGATATAGAAAAGTGCCGCTTCCTTTGCGATAGGAAGTGCTTCATCCACTTTTGTCCCGTCTCCAAAGGCATAACTTGCCGAGGCGTCTTCCGGTTTTGTCTCAATAATCGTAACTTCTTTTCCGTCAATGGTATCGATCAGCAACCTCGCCGCGCTGTTGACGCTGTAGTAGCGCTGGTCCATTTCCGCGATCTGGCTCATGCGGCCCGAGGCTGCCGTGCCGGCAACCAAAACCACCGAGCCTACTACCGCGCACACCAGAAACAGCAGCAGCGCAAAGGTGAGCGACGCGCCGCGCCGGGATCGTATTTTGTTTCTGATCGCCTGCATCCTGCCAGCGCCCCCTTGTTTCTGAACTGCGGCTTTAAAAAAGCGCTTCATATAACTATACATAATATATTATACTCTGTTTTGCTCCCGGATGCAAGCATTTGTACACTGTCTGCACGCAAAAAACAGGAGCCGCAAAACAGCTCCCGTTTCTCTCAGATTTTCTCGAATATGCTCCCCGGCTGCTTGCACTGGGGGCAGATCGTCTCCTGCGGATTGTCGCCGAGGTAGACATAGCCGCACACCGGGCAGCGCCAGGCGGCGCCGGGATAGTCCTTTTCCTCCGCGAGCGGCTTTTTCCCGCGCACGTCTTCATCGCTGCTGTGCAGCAGATAACAGGTGTCGATGTCCTCAACGATGTCCCCGTCCAGCTGACCGGCCCGGGCCATCTTTTTGAGGATGCGCATGGCGTCCTCGTGGCACATGCCGGGCTTATAGGGCCGCTCCTCCACCAGGGCCTGGTACACGTCGATGCAGGCCATCAGCCGCTCGTTCTTGCCCAGCTGTTCGGCACGCAGACCGAAGGGGTAGCCGCTGCCGTCCAGCTTTTCATGGTGCAGCGCCGCCCAGCGGGTGATGTCCTCCATGCCGCCGATGCGGTGCAGCAGCTCCCAGGTGCCGAGGGCGTGGTTGGTGATCTCCCGGTACTCCGCGTCGGTCAGGCGCGCGGGCTTTTCGAGAATGTCATTGCTGATGAGGAGCTTTCCGATGTCATGCAGCGCGCCCGCGATATAGAGCTTGTCGCAGGTCTCCTTCGGATAGCCGTAATACTGGCCCAGGCGCTCGGCCTTGTCGGCCACGCCCTGGGAATGCTTCCAGGTAAAATGCGATTTATAGTCCGTAAGATCGGCAAAGATCGCCGACATGTCGCGCAGAAGCTCAATGGGGATCTCGGTCGGCTTCGGCGGCAGAAGCGCGGCAAGGACCTCCACGCAGCCGTCGCCGGTGATGGAGCGCAGCAGCTCATAATCCACCGAAGATGTGAAAAGCTCCACGCATTCCGGCGAGAAGGCGGCGCCGCTTTCGGCGCGGACCCAGTCCATCAGGCGCGCGAACTTTTCCCGGTCCATGGTATCGAGCAAAAAGTCGGTGTCGGCCTTGTCCGCGATGTGGATGAGCTGGGCACAAAGCGGGGTATCCGCCGCCTTTTTGCGCATGGCGCCGAGACCGTCCGCCCGGTCATGGTGGTAGAGCACCGCCCCCTCGACCAGCGGATAGAAGGGCAGGCGCGAGAGGATGCGCTCCCCCGTCCAGCAATGGGCAGACATGTTGAGCTCCTGCGGGGCGCAGCTGTTCGTGCACAGCTCGTCGCTGAGGTATTCGGACAGGGCGCAGTCATGCAGCACCGCCGCCTGCGTGAGGGCATAGACCGTCTCACCGTCAAACCCCGCGCGCTCGGCCAGGCGATGCGTGAGCACCGCGACGCGCTTGACGTGGTATCTGGGCACATTGAGTATCCTGTCCTCCACGTAATCCGTGGCGCGCGAAACGGCATTCAAAAACTCGGTGAGCTCAATGACCATGACCATACTCCCTTTTGCCTTTATAACGCGTGCATTGTACCACGATCATACATTTTTCGCAACGGGAAATCCGCCCGCCCGGGCCGTCGGAAGTTTTTTTTCGCCGATGTCGAAAACAGGCATTGTCTGTCGAAAAAAATTATGGTATAGTTTTGTTAATCTTTTTACAACAGGGGTGACACCATGTCCAAGTGCCCGAAATGCGGAAAGGAAATTTCCGCGCCGCTGCTCAAGTGCCCGGCCTGCGGCCGTGTTCTCAAGCCCTACAGGGGGCAAAAGCTTGTGGTTCCGACCGTCGTCGGAAGCTGTCTGCTCGCGGCGGCATTCGCGGGCGGACTCCTGTTCGATTTCAAATCCACCGCCGCCGAGCCCACGCCCACGCCCACGCCGCAGATCGTGGAGACCATGCCGCCGGCAACGCCCACCCCCACCCCGCGGGTGGAGAGCCTTCGCATCTATGCCTTCGGCCGTGAGCTGGACTCCGACGGCTTCACCGCTTATGTGGGAGACAAGCCGTTCACGCTGACGGTCGAGATCGAGCCTAAGCTGCGGCGTCCGCTCGTTAACTGGTCGATCCGCGACAGCAGAGACAGCGGCGACAGCGCCTCTCTGACCGTAAGCGAGGACGGCATGAGCTGTGAGTTTACCGCCGTCAAGCCCACCGGCAGAAACGAGCTGACCGTGAGCTGCTTCGGCGCGGAGGTCATGATCCCCGTGTTTCTGTGGGAAAGATAAGCGCAAAGCGCCTCCCGGTGTGTTCCGGGAGGCGCTGGTATTTTATCATACGGGCGGCAGGACCTCGACGACGCCGTTTTCGTCTTCGGTGACGGCGCTGGAGAAGAGGGTCCTCGCAAGCTTGACAAGATCGTCCACATCCGAGGCGGCGCAGGTCTCGTAGGGGGAATGCATGGCGAGCTGCGCGACGCCCACATCCGCCGACTTGACGGCGACCTGCTGGGAGGAGATATTCCCCAGCGTGGAGCCGCCGGGTATATCGGAGTGGTTGGTGAAGACCTGGAGCCTGGCCTCAGCTTTCTCGGCCAGGATGCGCACGATCGCCGCCGAGACGGCGTCCGTCGTGTACTTCTGGTTCCCGCTGTACTTGAGCACGATGCCGCTGCCCATGACGGGGCGGTTGACGGGGTCGCATTTTTCGGGGTAGTTCGGATGGAGGGCGTGGCCGTTGTCCGCGGAGAGCAGGAAGCTCTGCGGCAGCTTCGTCAGATAGTCCACACCGGAAAGGCCGAGGCCCTCGCAGATCCTCTCCAGGGTCTCACGGAGGAAACCGGAGGCCGCCCCCTGCCTCGTCATGGAGCCGATCTCCTCATTGTCCAGCAGCAGATGGACGGGGATGCTCTCCGCCTCCGTGCTCTCCAGCAGGCCGTAGAGGGACGCGCAGGCGCACAGCATATCGTCCAAGCGCGGGCTGGAAATGAACTCGCCTTTCGCGCCCCAGACGCTGGGAGCCTGGCGGTTGTAGACAAAGAGGTCGTGCCCGACGACGGACGCGGGCTCCACGCCCGCCTCCTTTGCGATCAGGCCGAGCAGGCTTGCCTCCCCGCCCAGGGCGAAGAGCGGGAGCATGTCCTTCTGGACTTTCAGCGGATGGCCGTCGTTGACGCTCCGGTCCATGTGGATGGCGAGGCTCGGGATCAGCAGCAGGTCGCGCGGGATATTGACGAGCCGGGTCGAAACGCGGTTCCCGTCACGCACCATGATCCGCCCGGCCACGGACAGCGGCCTGTCGAACCAGGGCGACAGCAGCGCGCCGCCGTACTTTTCGACGTTGAGCCTGGTGTACTTCCCTTCCACCGGCATTTCCGGATTCTCTTTGATTTTCAGAAACGGCGAATCGCCGTGCGAGGCCATAATCATAAAGCCGCGAAAATCGCATTGGGGGATGCGGAAGGCCGCAAGCGCCGAGTCATTGCGGACGACGAAATATTTCCCGCCCGGGCGCAGGTTCCAGCGGCTGCCTTCGGAAAGCCGGGTATAGCCCGCCTCGAGCAGCATGCGCCGCTGCCCGTCTATGACATGATAAACGCTCGGGTGCTCCCGAATAAAGGTCAGCACCTGCTCACTGTAAGGCTTCATTCCCTTGTCTCCTCATTCTGTCTTGCTCTGTGCCGGATGGCAAATTCAGGCAGACAAAGTATAGCGTATTTTGATTTGCTTCGTCAATAGCTTTCTGTGGTTTCCGGGGCGGCGCTTTGTTATTGACATTCCCTGTCAGATTTTGTAGAATATGCTTACCCGAAAGGGTACGATGAAGAGCAGGCAACAAACACGTACATAGGCGGTTGGCTCCATCCCTCATCTGAACAGGAAGGGGGTGGTGTGCATGCGCTTGACCTTCCGCATCAAGAAGTGGACCGTGACGATCACTGTCCGGGAAACTTCAAAGAAGGCAAATGCAAAACGCGCAAAAAAAGCAACCGCCACTCCCCAAAAGTGACGGTTGTTTTTGTGGCAGCAGCCACATAATGAAACTGTCGTAAGGAGCTAACCGTGTGCGTGGTTTGCTCTTCATTGTTATTATAGGGCCTCGCGCCGGGTTTGTCAAGCGGCTCGATTAACCCCTTTCACCGCTAAAGCGGTCAGACAAGCTTGGAGTGTCGCGCGTTTCTCGCGCGTCAGAATCCTCCCCCGATCGCCGCAAGCGGCTGGGGGAAGCAGAAAAGCGCCTCCCCGCTAGCATGGGAGGCGCTCTTCTTATGGTTCCCCGTTGTCAGGGCCGATAACATTGACGCTTCGGCTCCCTCTGTGAGGGAGCTGTCAGCGCCGTTCACAGCGATGGCTGAGGGAGTTTTGCCGCCGCCCCTCCCTTTCCCGGAGAGGAGGGGTGGCGGTTAATTGGTTGGATTAAGCGTGAGCCTTAAACTCAATCTTACCAGTGCTCTCAGTGTAAATAACATCCCAACTGGTGCCCTTCAACTGTGCAGGAACATCAGCAATCTTTACACCACCGATATCCTCAATGCCTTTGTTCTGCCAGTCTGCAACAGTCTGGTTTGCGGCAACAGTCGCAGTATATACATATTCGCCAGCCTTGCTGCCGGTACGAGTAACACCAGTAACATCATCGGCCTGAGTCAGAGAAGCGGTCATAACCTCTGCATACGCGGAACGAAGATTAGCAGCATCAGTAGACTCTCTGGCCTTCTCAAGCTGGCTTGTGAATACCGGAATGGCGATAGCGACGAGCACGGCGATGATCGCAACGACGATCAGCAGCTCGGCCAGGGTAAAGCCTTTATTGTTCTTCTTCATTTGGTTTTCTCCTTTTTATCGGATTATGTCTGTCTCCAGCAGCTCCGGGAAAGCCGCCGGGAAACGCTCTATTTTCAAACCGCCCGGGTGCGGTTTGGAAACCTTACATTTGGCTCCCTCTCAGAGGGAGCTGTCGCGAAGCGACTGAGGGAGTACGTCGTTCTTTTGTTGAACGTACATATAAAGAAACCCCTTCCACCGCTAAAGCGGTCAGACAAGCTTGGAGTGTCGCGCGTTTCTCGCGCGTCAGAATCCTCCCCCAATCGCCGCAAGCGGCTGGTGGAGGCAAGGGAGGGCGCCAATGAACAATCTTTCCCATGTACAATTATGCCATATCTGGAATCATAATGCAAGAGATTGTTCCTGAAATTTTCTTAAGTTCCTTCGCTTCGCTCAGGATGACACGAAGCGAAGGATGCCGTGAACGGTACTCCGCATGACGGGAGCGTCACATGATGGCATACATGCCGAACATGGCCATGTAGATGGCGATGACGATGAAGCCCGCGATGCCCGCAAGGCCGACCAGCAGCGCAGGTTCCAGCTTTGCCAGGGCGTTGGCGATCGCCATGTCAAGCTCCGCGTCGTAGTACTTGGCGATGGTGTTCAGCGTCTTTTCCATTTCGCCGGTCTCCTCGCCCACGGCCACCATGTCCACCAGGATGTCGGGCATGAAATTCGCCTCGCGCATGCTCTGGCCGAGGCCGCGGCCCTCCTCCAGCTTCACGGCGAGCTTGCCCGTCTCGGTGCTCATAAAGTAGTTTGACATGGTTTTGGCGGTGATGGAGATGGCGCGGGTCATGGGCAGGCCCGAGGCCAGCATCGTGGTCATGGTGTTGGCAAACTCGCTGGCGGCGTTGAGCTCCTGGATGTTGCCGAGGATGGGCACCTTCAAAATCCACTTGGCGAAGTTCATGCGCCCTTCCTCGGTGTTGCCGTAGACCTTGTAGAAGATGATGACCGCCGCGATGATGGCAACCAGGATCATCCAATATTTAATAAAGAAATTGGAGATCGCAATGAGCGCCTTGGTGACGCCGGGCAGCTCGCCGCCCATGCTGTCAAAAATCGCCGTGAAGGTCGGCACGACCTTGATCATCAGCACCGCCACGACCGCCACCGCGATAAACAGCACAAACAGCGGGTAGGCCATGGCGGAGCGGACCTTCGCCGCCATCTTGGCCTGCTTGTCAAAATGCTCGTGTACGGTCTGGAAGGCCTTGTCGAGGTTGCCGCTCTGCTCACCGGCGGCGATGGTCTCCACGAAGGTCGGGGGCAGCAGCTTCTCGCCGCGCTCGGCAAAGCTCGCCGCGACGGAACGGCCCGCCTCCACATCCTCGCCCACCTTGAGGAGCATCTTTTTCAGCGGCTTGTCACTGGTCTTTTCGGCGATCAGGTGCACCGTGCGGGCAATGGGGATGCCTGCGTTGAGGATGATGGCAAACTGGCTGCACATGACGATGAACGCCTTGTTGTTGAGCTTGTTGCCGCCGATCTCCATATTGAGGAATCCTTCCCCTTCGCCCTTGACCGGCGTCATCTTGATGATGATGGAATGGTTCTGCTTGAGGCGGTCCACCGCGTCCATCTCGTTGAACGCCTCAATCACGCCGGAAACCTTCTGCCCGTTGTCGGACATGGCGACATATTTATAAGTAACCAAGGGCTATCACTTCCTTTGCTGCTTTTGGCTCCCTCTCCGAGGGAGCTGGCACCAGTGCGCACACTGGTGACTGAGGGAGTCCCCGTCGGTCAGCCGGGCGCAAATCGTGGGGACTCCTTTCGTCACGGCGCTTGCGGGGGACGCGCCGTGCCACCTCCCTCAGGGAGGGAGGCAATCACATCGCGTTCTTCTTGACAAACTCCCGGTCGTGGGCGTACTGGAGGGCCGTGTCGCGGGTGATCTGCTGGCTGCGCACCAGGCGGACCAGGGCCTGGTCCATCGTCTGGCCGCCGATGGCGGAGGACGTGGCGATCGCGTTTGCGATCTGCGGGGTGTTGCCCGCGCGGATCAGGTTCCGGATGGCGTCGGTGACGATCATGAGCTCGCAGGCAAGGCAGCGGCCGCCGTTCTTCTTCGGCACGAGCTGCTGCGTCAGCACCGCCTGGAGGCACATCGAAAGCTGCAGACGGATCTGGGTCTGCATGCCCTCGGGGAAGACCTGCACAATACGGTCCACCGCGTCGGAGGCGCTGCCGGTATGCAGGGTGCCGAAGACCAGGTGGCCCGTCTCGGCGGCAGTGATGGCCGTCTCGATGGTGTCCTTGTCGCGCATCTCACCGATGAGAATGACGTTCGGGTCCTCACGAAGGCTGGCGCGCAGACCGTCGGAGAAGCTGCGGGTGTCCTTGCCCACCTCGCGCTGGTTGATGGCGCAGAGGTCCGGCTTGTAAATATATTCCACAGGGTCCTCGAGCGTGACGATGTGGGCCTTGCGGTGGTGGTTTACATAATCAAGCATTGCCGCGAGGCTCGTGGATTTCCCGGAGCCGGTCTCGCCGGTGACAAGGACGATGCCCTTGTGCTGGTTCGGCAGCTCCAGCGCGGCGGGCGGCAGGCCCAGCTTTGTCAGGTCGGGGATCTCCTCGCGCAGAAGACGCAGGGCCGTCGACGGCTCACCCTGCTGCTTGAAGCAGTGGATACGGCAGCGGTTGCCCGCGTAGGTCTCGGCAGAATCCAGCTCGCCGACGCGCATGAACTCCTCGTAGGCTTCGTCGCTGCCCGCGAGATCCCGGGCAAGCCGGCGGCAGTCGGCGGAGGTCAGCACCTCGTCGCACATGTTCTCGAGCTGGCCGTCCTTGCGGTACTTGGGCGGCAGGCCGCAGATCAGATGAATATCGGAAGCGCCGTCCTGCTTGGCCTGCGCTACCAGGTTCTCTATTGTAATCATGGTGAAATCCCCTCTCTGCATCGCGGATGCATGTCAATGATAAAATAGCGTTGAAATTGACTTTTGTTTATCAATAGCTTATAATCGCTTTATCTACTTTCAGGGAAGGTTGTGATATTGTGGCAAACATGAAATCCATACATGAAAGGCTCGGCAATACAGTATGCAGACGCTGTATCCGCAAAGCCTACCAGGTCGATCTTGAGCCGTCCGACTGCTATTATGCCATGTACCCCAGTGCCTGCAGCACCTGCGGCGAAGTCCACAATATCGTCGTCGACCTGCGCAGAAGCGGCAAATGGAAGCTGCTTTTCAAGTGATCCCCTGCCCTCCCGTAAAGGAGGGCAGTTTTTTAATCGTCTTCGCTGATGACGCGCAGCAGCTCGCTCGATGTGGTGACGCCCTCGCGCACCAAGCGCAACGCGTTTTCGCGCAGCGACACAAAGCCGCTCTCCGGCTTCTTGAGCTCCGCCTCGATCTCGCCGCGGCTGGCGCCCTCGGCGATCATGCGGCGCACCCGGCCGGTGATGATCAGCATCTCAAACACCGCGATACGGCCGCGGTAGCCGGTATCGAAGCACTCCGGGCAGCCCGCGCCCTTATAGAACTGCACGCCCTCCTCATTCGGCAGGCCAAGATCGGCAAGCTCATCCTCGTCAGGGGTGTAGGCCGTGCGGCAGCGGGGGCAGATGCGGCGCACCAGACGCTGGGAGATAACGCCGCGCAGCGCGCTGGAGACGAGGTACGGCTCCACGCCGATGTCCTCCAGACGCTCGATGGTGCCGACGGCATCATTGGTGTGAATGGTGGAGATAACGACGTGACCGGTGATGGCCGAGCGCATGGCGATCTCCGCCGTCTCGCCGTCACGGATCTCGCCGACGCCGATGATGTCCGGGTCCTGACGCAGGATGGCGCGCAGGCCGTTGGCGAAGGTCATGCCGGTTTTTTCGTTGATGGGGACCTGGTTGACGCCGTCGATGTTGTACTCGACAGGGTCCTCCAGGGTCACCATGTTGACCTCGGGCTTGTTGAGCTCGCCGATCATGGCGTACATGGTGGTGGATTTGCCGCTGCCGGTGGGGCCGACGATCAGCAGCACGCCGCTGCGGCACTTGATCATTTTATCAAAGGTCTCCATATCGTGCCCGCTCAGGCCGATATTGTCCTTGTTGAGCTTGCCGCCGCTCTTGTCAAGCAGACGGGCGACGATCTTCTCGCCGTAAACCGTCGGCAGCGTGGAGATACGCAGGTCGATGTCCTTGTCGCGCACACGCACGTTGAAGCGGCCGTCCTGCGGGATGCGGCGCTCGGAAATGTCCAGGCCGGACATGATCTTGATACGGGAAATGACCGAGCTCTGCAGATCCTTCGGCACGGTCAGGATCATGCGCATCAGGCCGTCGATACGCATGCGCACCACCATCTCGGTCTCGCGCGGCTCGAGGTGGATATCGCTCGCGCGCTCGTTGATGGCGCGCTCGATGATGGAGTTGACAAGGCGGATGGTGGGGGCGTTGTTGACAGAGTCGTCAATCTGGTTGGAGACGAAGGAGCTGTCCTGCACGGCGGTGTCGTTCCCCTGCCCGGAGGCCTGCTCACGCTTCATCTCCTCGATGGCGCGGGCCGCGCCCTCGTTGCCGTAGAGCACCTGAATGGCACGCTCGACCTGCGCGGCGTGGGCCACCATGGGCACCACCTTCTTGCGCACGGCCTTGCGCACTTCCTCGATGGCGTAGAAGTTCAGCGGGTCCGCCATCGCAAGATACAGTTCGTCCTTCTTCTGGCGCACGGGGACGACCTGGTACTGCTTGGCAATATTCTTCGGCACGGTGGAGGCGAGCTCCGTCGGGATGTTGATCTTGCTCAGGTCCACATACTCGATGCCCAGCTGCATCTGCAGGGCTTCAATCAGCTGATCCTCCGTGATGATGTTGTTTGCGATCAGCACCTCGCCCAGACGGCCCTTCTGTGTTTTTTGCAGCTCAAGCCCGCGGTCAAGCTCCTCCTGCGTGATCGTTCCGGCGGCAAGCAGCAGCTCGCCCAGACGACGATAAAAGGCCATGGTGCGTCCTCCCCCTGATTATAAGTTACAATTTGGTAACTGTCATTATAGCATTGTCGTTTCTGATTTGCAAGATTTTCCGCAAGGTTTTTTATAAACCTTCTCCGCGCCCTTTCCTGTTTTTTACTTTTTTACTTGCAATTCAGCAGAATGGTAGTATAATACACATAGTAAACGATATATTTTGTTTGGAATCCAGGTATAAAAGGAGTTGTCTCGGAACTTATGAGAGACGAAGCGCGTTTCACAGAGCATGAAACGGGAAACATCCATCGGCCGTATTTTATCATGGAGCTGAGGCTCACACTCTGGCAGGAGCTGCTGATCTCAGCGGCCATGATGCTGGTGCTGATCCTGATCGTCGTCCATTTCAACGTCCCCAATCCCAACATGATCCTGATTGCGGGTCTTGTGGTGAGCGCCGCGCTGTTCGGCTATAACGGCGGTCTGCTGGCCGGCGCGCTCATGCTTGTGTACTCGATGTACTTTTTCTCCACCGACCACAGCTATGTGCACTACACGACGCTCAATTTTGAGAAGCTGAACGTCATTCTCATCGGCATCGTGGTGGTGCTGCTGTTCGTGTGTGAGCTCAAGCGCAGCTCCATGCGCGCCTTCAACGAGATCGACGATCTGACACAGCGCCTGCAGGAGGACAACATGCTGCTCAAGGAGCTGTCGCTCAACGACGCGCTCACAGGCATACGCAACCGCCTGGCCCTGCGCCATGACTTCAACGCCTACATCGGCCGCGATCTCTATGTGGTGATGCTGGATGTGGACAATTTCAAGGGGATCAACGACCACTACGGCCACGATCAGGGCGACCGCATCCTGCGCGTCACCGGCCGCAACCTTGCCGAGCAGTTCGGGCAGGAGCACTGCTACCGCTACGGCGGAGACGAATTTCTGGTGATCCTGCCCAACGTCAGCGAGACGGTGGTCCGCAGCCAGATCAACTCCATTTTTGAGCTCAGCCCACCGCTGGACAAGAACCATCCCGATACCCGCGCGGGCTATTCCGTGGGCTATGTCGCCGGTCATGCCGCAGACGACCGCGCCCTGCGCAGGCTCTTCTCCGTCGCGGACGAGCGCATGTACGCCGTAAAGCGCGCCGGTAAAAACCATATCAACGGCGATCCCGTCCCGGTGTGACTGCTTAAACAGGCGCGTTGTAAAATGCGTGTTATCCTGCGTGCAAGTGAAGGATCTTCTCCAGAAAGTTTGCAAAAACCTTCAACAGGAAGATCCTTCGTCACTTTGTTCCCCAGGATGACAACATGGTACGCATTTTGCAGCGCGCCCCTTTTCTTTTCTCAGTCCGCTATCAGGGCGCGCAGGGCCTCCCGCTGCGCAAGGATCGCGCGCAAAAGCGCGTCGTAATCCCCGGGCGTCTTGCGGCGCAGAAGCTCCGTCAGCTCCACGACCGGGCGGTACATCGGCTCGAGCGCGAGATTCCCCAGTGCACCTTTGAGCGAGTGGGCGGCGTTGAAGGCGGCGTCCAGATCGCCGGAGCGAAGTCCCTCTTCCAGTCTGTCGAAGGCGGCGTCCTCCGCCGCCATGCCGATCAGGCGAAAATAGATGGCCTCATTGTTCAGGCAGCGCTCCATGCCCTCTTCCACATTGGCGCCGTATGCTTTCAGTTTCTCGATCGTAAGCACGAAATGATCTTCCTTTCATACTGTTTTCCATAAAACACTGTGTTTTATGGGAGACCAGTATCACTCTCCGTCATACCGGAAACATACAAATTACTATTATTTTACTACAGGCTTGTCTGCTTGTCCACCGGTTTTTCCCGTCTGTCATCGGGCTCGACCCTCACACGGACGCAGAAGATGAAGCGAAGCTGTTCATCCTTCCGGTCCACCCGGTAGAGGTAAGCCGTGCTGTCGCTGACCGGACGCAGGCCCTGCTCACTGAGAAAGCTTTGCACCGGCGCAAGGCTCTCCCCGGGGATACTGTCCGTCTCGGTAAGCTCCAGGAAAAAAGAGACATAGTGCCCCTCCGGGAAAACGCTCACATTCTCCGGCAGCGGGAAGCTCGTCTCGCGCAGAATGCCCTCGTATGTCCCGAGCCCGATGCGCAGCGGCACGCGCTCCGGAAGCTCTCCGGTCTCGAAGTATTGCCGGTCGATGCACACGACCAGGGTGAACAGGTCCATATTGTCGATCCAGAGCTTGCGCACCGGGTCATGGTCGTCCGGGTCAAAGTAGCTGTCATACTTGACGCCGAAGGCGTCGATCAGGCGGATCTCGCCGACGGCCCCGGCGTCCCGCTCATAGTGGCGGTAGCTGAGGCGGAGCATCATCTCCCGGCGCTTGAGACGGCGGATCTCCTCCTCCAGCTCCCGGATCGTGGCGCGGTAGCTTTCCAAAAGAGATTTGGCGTCCTCGCTGCGATAGGTGCTCTCGATCATGTCAAGCGACAAACTCGACCCGCGCAGCTTGCGGATATACAGGAGATTCAAAAAGTCCGCGTCCGCATATTCGTAATAACCGTTTTCCGGGTTGCGCTGCGGATTGAGCAGCCCTCTGTCACGGTATTTGCGTATGGTTTCGGGGCTCACGCCGCTGAGCCGGGACAGTTCGTTGATCTTCAAGACGCGCACCTCCAGAATATGGAAAAACGGTACATCATGAGAAAAAATCACAAAATTTTTGATCTTTTTCTTGACCCTGTCCCCGGGACAGGGTTTACATTATGAACAGAGCTATTATACAGCATGCACAAAATTTTTCAAGTAAAGGAGAGTAAATCATGTCCGAAATCAGCAGAAGAGATTTTCTGAAGGGCTCCCTCGCCGGTGCCGCTTCCCTGGCCATGGCCGGGATCGGTCTCAGCGCGGTGAACACCGCCGCCCACGCCGACGGGATCTACACCCCCGGCACCTATTCCGCCACCGCCGACGGCATGGGCACCGTCACCGTGACGGCAACCTTTGACGCAAACAGCATCACCGAGATCCTCCTGGATGTCTCCGGCGAGACCCCCAGCATCGGTCAGGCCGCCAAGGATGGGCTGATTGAGCAGATCATGGCCGCCCAGAGCGCCGACATCGACGGCGTCTCCGGCGCCACCATCACCAGCACCGCCGTGAAGACCGCCCTGAAAAACTGCATCGCGCAGGCCAAGGGCGAAGCCGTCAACTCCGGCTCCGTCAAGCCCCAGGTTCAGTCCGACGGCGCCTTCATCCTCAAGGACATCACCGCCGACGATGTCAACGCCTCCGCCGTGGAGCTCGAGCCCATCACGAACTTTGCCAAAGAGATCGACGTTGACGTGGTCGTAGCCGGTGCCGGTGCCTCCGGTGTCATTGCCGCCGTGCGCGCGGCCGAGCTCGGCGCAACCGTCGCCGTGCTGCAGAAGGAAGCCGTCGCCGTCTCCCAGGGCAACTGTTCCTCCGCCATCATCAAGTCCGGCTCTACCCCGGGCGGCCTCAAAAAGTGGCTGACCTTCGCCACCGCCGTCAACTGCTGGCGCAACAACCGCAAACTCCTCGAGGCGTACATCGACCGCTCCGAAGAGGCCCTGCGCTTTGTCTGCGAGAAGAGCGGCATCACTGAGGAGACCGAGTGGAAGAACAAGTACGGCGTCACCAAGTACCAGGACACCTCCGCCGTCTACACCGGCGTCTGGCACGACGGCACCCAGTCCTATGACTTCGGCGACGAGAAGGTCGAGGTTTTCGCCCCCTGGTTCGGCCCCAAGCCCGGCAACTACGGCTCCCTCGTCTCCGGCATCCTCAAGGACGCCCAGGAGGAGTACGGCGACAAGCTTCAGGTCTTCTTCAGCACCCCCATCGTCCAGCTTGTCAAGGACGCCGACGGCACCATCATCGGCTGCGTCGGCAAGGACATCGACGGCAACTACATCAAGTTCAACGCCAAGTCCGTCATCCTCGCCACCGGCGCCTATGAGAACAACGCCACCATGGTCCGCCGCTTCTGCCCGGACATTGAGAAGTTCGACAAGAAGGTCGTCCACCGCACCGGCGACGGCAACATCCTCGCCATCGAGGCCGGCGGCTGCATGGAGCCTGTGGCCCACAGCCGCGTCATGCACGACTTCGACGCGGGCCTCATGTGGGACGAGCCGCCCTACCTCATCGTCAACATGAACGGCGAGCGCTTCATCGACGAGGAAGTCGACATGGCCTATATTTCCAACGCGCTGCGCTGGCAGCCCGGCTTCAAGGGCGAAAACATGGACCCCGAGCATCAGGAGACCGGCTCCATCGGCTGGTACTGCCAGATCTACGACAACGACTACATGTCCTACGCCAACGGCCCCGTGCCCGATTTCGTCATGGCCCGCTACCTCAAGGAAGGCCCGGCCGAAGATCATGTCAGCGTCTTCCCCGAACTGATCGACACCTTTAAGGCCGACACCATCGAGGAGCTGGCCGAGAAGCTGGGTCTGCCCGTCGAGAAGACCGTGGAGACCTTCAATCGCTACAACGAGCTGTGCGAGAAGGGCGAGGACGAGGACTTCGGCAAGCCCGCCAAGTACCTGCACGCCTTCAAGACCGCTCCCTTCTGGGGCATCCGCCGCCACATCCGCTGCTCCTCCATCACCGCGGGCGTCCTCTCCGATGAGTTCGGCCGTGTCACCACCGAGGACGGCGAGGTCATCAAGGGCCTGTATGCGGTCGGCAACCTGGGCGGCCAGTTCTACGGCGCTCCCGACTACCCCTTCTTCCACCCCGGTCTCTCCCTCGGCCACGCCGTCACCTTCGGCTACATTGCCGGTGAGCACGCGGCCCAGAACCGTTGATCCGATAATCCGCAATAATGTTCCAGCGCCGGAGGCCAAGGCCTCCGGCGCTGTTGTTTTCCTGTTCGGCTCTTTGAAGCTCAGCGGATGCCGCCGATCTGCATGGTCTCCATGATGACATAGCGGTCCATCTGGAGCTTCTTGGTGCGCTGGAGAGCCTCCTCGATGGGGATCTCCACGATGCCGCCCTCCTGGGTGGCGATGATGCGGTTGCCGCGTCCCTCGGCCAGGGCCTTCACCGCGTAGTAGCCCATGCGGGTCGCCGTCTCGCGGTCACGCCCGGTGGGCGAGCCGCCGCGCTGCAGGTGACCCAGAACGGTGACGCGCGGCTCGATGCCGATGGCCTCATGGAGCTTCTTGCCGATCTCCACCGCGCTGCCCGCGCCCTCGGCCACGACGATCATAAAGTGCGTGTTGCCCGCGAGGCGAGAATCCTGAATGCGCTCCACCACATCCCGCTGGAAATCCACCTCATGCTCCGGGACCAGCACGGCGGTCGCGCCGACGGCGATGCCGACATACAGGGCGAGGAAGCCCGCGTTGCGGCCCATGACCTCCACGACCGAGCAGCGCTCGTGGGACTGCATGGTGTCGCGCAGCTTGTCGATGCACTCGATGGCGGTGTTGCAGGCGGTGTCAAAGCCGATGGTGTAGTTGGTGCAGCCGACATCGTTGTCGATGGTGGCGGGGATGCCGACCACCGGGATGCCGAGGCGGGAAAGCTCCAGCGCGCCCCGGAAGGTGCCGTCGCCGCCGATGGCGACAATGGCGTTCAGGCCCAGCATCTTGCAGGTGGCGACCGCCTTCTGCCTGCCGCTCTCGGTCATGAAGTCATCGCTGCGGGCGGTGAAAAGGATCGTGCCGCCGCGGGAGAGGATGTGGCCCACGCTGATGCTCGTGAGCTTGACAAAATCGCTGTTGATGAGACCCTGCCAGCCTCTGCGGATGCCCACGCACTCGATGCCGTTTGCGATAGCGGTACGGACGACGGCGCGCACCGCCGCGTTCATGCCCGGCGCGTCGCCGCCGCTGGTCAGCACGCCGATTCTTTTAACCTCGTTCATTCGATTGCCTCCTCGATTGATTTTGTTCTATTGATATATGTTCTGTTGACGCTGCATTTGATGATGCTATCATACCAACTGCCGCCGTCCCCGTCAAGCTATTTTGAACGTCTTCTGCGGTATGCAGACGGTGTTGAATCCCTCCGGCTTTTATGGTAAGATTCCTTTGAAATACAAGACGGGTAGGAACAGAGAAATGAGATACATCGTTTTTGACGTGGAGACCCCAAACCGCTATAACAACCGCATGAGCGCCATCGGCATCAGCGTTATTGAGGACGGACGGATCACGGACGAGTTTTTCTCGCTGGTCGATCCCGAGCAGCCCTTCGACTGGTTCAACACCAAGCTCACCGGCATCAGCGCCGAATCCGTCTCCGGCGCGCCCACCTTCCCGGCCCTCTGGGAGCGGATCGAGCCGCTCATGTCCTCGGGCGTTCTTGTCGCGCACAATGCGGGCTTTGATATCGGCGTCCTGCGCCACTGCCTGCAAGCGTACGACATTGCGTGGCAGCCCTCCGTCAAGGGCCTTTGCACCGTGGTCATGGGCCGGAACCTGCTTCCGGGAATCAGCCACAAGCTCAATGACATGTGCGAGTTTTACCACATCGACCTCAACCACCACCGGGCCGACAGCGACAGTCACGCCTGCGCCGAAATCCTGCTGCGCTACCTGGAAAGTGGCGCGGCGCCGGAGAAGTTTATCCGGACCTATACGATGCTTTGACGCCCGGAAGGAGGCGAGGACGTGATCTATATCATCCGGCACGGACAGACGGAGCTGAACAGCCGCGGCGTGCTCCAGGGTCGAAGCGACCATGCGCTGAACGAAACAGGCATCGCCCAGGCGCGGGAGGCGGCGGAAAAGCTGCGGGGCATTTCCTTCTCCGCGGTCTGGTCCAGTCCCCTTGTGCGGGCGCTGCAAACGGCCCAGATCATTGCGCCGGGTTTGATGCCCAATGTGGACGACAGGCTCATTGAAATGGACTACGGCCCCTACGAGGGCGCGGATCTGAATCATCTGCCGCAGGAGGTCATCACCTTTTTTCAGGATTTTGTGCACAATCCGGCTCCTTCGGGCATGGAACCGCTGGAAGCCGTGGTGCGCAGGGCGGGCGCGTTTATGGAGGAGCACTGCCGCTCGGAGGAAAACATCCTGATCTCCACCCACGCCATCGCCATGAAAGGCATCCTGGAATATCTGACGCCGGACTCGAACGGCGCATACTGGTCGAAGTACATCGGCAACTGCGAGGTTTACATAACTGATTTTCGGGACGGACATTTTCTCGTCCCGAAAACAAGGAAATGACATACGCATCAGGACCCCGGCCGTCTGGCCGGGGTCCTGATTATTACTGATGTATATAACTGTTGTCTTTTCCGGTCGTGGGATCATCGTGCCATACAAGCTCTCCCGCGTCGTTCAGGCTGAGGCTGCCGCTGATCTCGCGCGTTTCGTCCGTGTACATTCCTTCCTTATAGAAGCTGGCCATAAGGCTGCCGTTTTCATAGGCAAGCTTTCCGTCCTCACCGCGAACGGCAACAAGGTTCCAGCAGGATTCTCCGCTGTCTCCCTCGGACTTAAAGCCCTCGATTTTCACCTTTCCGGGCGCGAGCGTCTGGGTGATCTCCATTGTGCCGCTGCCGCCGTCCTTTTCCTGCCACCGGCCGCAGTACTTGTCCAGGCTCTCGCCCGGCGTCCTGACCCCGGCCTTTTCCGCGGCAGCGTAATACCAGCCCTGCATGACTTCGGCAAAGCTGACGCTGTCGTCGCACCACGACGCCTGGTACAGCCACTCGCTGTCCCCTCTCACCACGCGGGCATAGCCGCCCGGGGCGAAGAAGAAGTCAACGCGGGTTTCCTCCTCCGGCAGCGTGAGGACCACATACTCACCGTCCGGAGCTTCCTTTTCCTCCGACTCGGTAAACCGGCCCTCCTGTATGTAGGCGACATAGGGTGCTGCATCCACGCTCCTCGCGTCCAGGGGGCCGTACTCCGTGGTGCTGAGGGTGGGGGTACTATCCTTGCCCCAGGCCGCGCGGGCCAGAAGGATGTCGACCTCCGAATTGCCGTAGCTCACATTTTCAAGCCCGTTCTTTTCCGCAAAGCTGGCGGGCACGGTTGCCGCCCACTCGTGGAGCATGGTCCACTGCGCGCTGTCCTGCCGCATCTGCTCTACGGTTTCGCGGGCATAGCGCACATCTGTGGGATGGTAATATGCGTAGTAGCTGCCGTCCCCGCCTTTGGCGAATATCTCCGCGCCGGACATGTCATTGCAAAGCATCTCGTGCAGTCTGTCCTCGCTGATCTTCCCGATGGAGAAGATCCAGCCGGCACCTTCGAAGCCGCCCGCCTTTAAGGATGCGGTCTCGGAGACGGTGAACAGGATGTCACTGTCGGCCGGGGTCTCGACCGTGAGCAAGTCGTTATATTTGGGCTTGATATCAAGGCGCATGCCGCCGTTTTCATAGTCGCCCCAGTTCTGCGGGGGATACTGGACGGAAACGGGGTCCAGTGCCTTTGGTGCCGCGCCGTCAACGCCCTCTCTGGTGTCGGATTCATGGAGGGAGAAGCTGACGCTCAGATTCTCAAAGCCCTTGAGGGGAACGATATCATCGCCGAAGCTCATAAAGTCTGCGCCGTATTTGTGCGGCGGGACGGCTGAGAAGAAGCGGGCTTCGCCGCTGTGTCCGTCGGCTTCGGCGGTGCTTGCGCTCAGGCCGATAAAGTGATCCGTCTTGTTCTCCGAATACACCCAGACCTCGGGGCCGAACCAGTCCTCATAGTCCTGCTGCCCCATGACGATCGTGAGCTCCTCGTTATCCAGCACGACGGTGCCGAGGGAGGCAAGCTCCACAGGCTCCACGCTCTCCCCCGTCTCGATCATCACAGGCTCGGACGTGTAGTAAGGCGCGGCGTATTCCTCCCTGGCCAGGGTGAAGCTGAGCTCCATGCGGGCAAGGGTTTTCAGGTCAATGCCGGGCGCCTTGCTGTCGTAATAGCCGAGGGCGTATCTGCCGCTGCTGTGCGCCGGGATCGTGAGGCAGAAATCATAGTTTCCGCCGTAATATTGCCCATCTTCCATATAAAAATCAATGAGCACGACTGTCACCGAAACGCCGTTGACACTGCCGCCGGATACGCCAAGCACGGCATCGTGGTCGCCGGTGTTTTCGATGTCCACCCAGATAATGGGTTCCCGGTCACCGGAGGTGGGGTCCAGGTCAAGTCCGGCGCTCGTGACCTTCACGCTGTCCTTTTCAAACAATACGCTGCCCTCGGGGTCAAACGCGTCCTGAGCCCGGACCGCCGGTTCAAGGCCGGTGAAGAGGCCGACAAGGAGCAGTATGGAAAGCAGAAACGGGATCGTTCTTTTCATCTTGTTTCTCTCCTTTTGTTTTTCCGCGCCGGGTCCGGCGCTGAGAAAATCATACAACGAAATGCAGCTTGGAATCTATCATCAAATTGTGAATTTGCCGCCGGAAAAGAATGGGACTGTCCCGCTTGAGACAGCCCCGTTTCGCTCAGATTTCCGTAATGACCGGCAGGATCATCGGGCTTCTTCTGGTAGCCTTGTAGAGGTAGCCGGAGATATTGTTCTTGACCCGGTTCTTGATGGTCGTCCAGTCGGTGATGTGCTGGGCGGCGCAGGCGTTGGCGGATTCGATGGCGACGCGCTTGAGCTCCTCCATCAGTTCCTCGGCCTCCTTGACGTAGATAAAGCCGCGGGTGATGATCTGCGGGTCGGAGAGAAGCTTGTGGTCATAGGTTGAGTACGGCAGCACCACGACGACCATGCCGTCCTCGGCGAGCTTGTGCCGGTCGCGCAGGACGACGCTGCCGACCTCGCCTACACCGCTGCCGTCGACGAGGATCGCGCCGGAGGGGACAGTTTCCTCACACTTGATGCTCTTCTTCGTGATTTCGATGACGCTGCCGTTTTCGGCGATGACGATGTTCTTCGGAGAAACACCCATGCGCTTTGCAAGCTCGGCATGCTTGACGAGCATGCGGTGTTCGCCGTGGATGGGCACGAAGAATTTGGGCTTGGTCAGCGCCAGCATCATCTTAAGCTCCTCCTGGCAGGCGTGGCCCGTGACGTGCAGGTCGGTGTGGCGGTCGTAGATGACCTCCGCGCCCTTGTGGAACAGCTCGTCAATGATGCGGGAGATGGAGGTCTCGTTGCCGGGGATGGCGGAGGCGGAGATGATTACGCGATCGCCCGCGTCGACGTTAATAAGCTTATGCTCGGAAAACGCCATGCGGTAGAGGGCGGACATGGCCTCGCCCTGGCTGCCGGTGGAGATGATGACCGCCTGATTGCGCGGCAGCTTGTTGAGCTTTTCGATGTCCATCATGACATTCTCGGGGATGTCCATGTAGCCCAGCACGTCCGCCACATGCAGCACGTTTTCCATGCTGCGCCCGGTGATGCCCACCTTGCGCTTGTACTTGGCCGCCACGTTGATGATCTGCTGCAGGCGGTGGACGTTGGAGGCGAAGGTGGTAATGATGATGCGCTTGTCGCAGCCCATGAAGAGCTTGTCAAAGCTCTCGCCCACCTTGCTCTCGGAATCGGAGTGGCCGCGCACCTCCACATTGGTGGACTCTCCCATCAGAGCAAGCACACCCTCGTTGCCGAGCTGGCCGAAGCGGACAAGGTCGATCATTTTGCCGGAGATGGGCGTCACGTCGATCTTGTAGTCGCCGGTGTGGACCACGGTGCCGATGGGCGTTGTGATGGCGACAGCCACAGCGTCGGGGATCGAGTGGTTGACGTGGATAAACTCCACCGTGAAGCAGCCCAGCCGGAAGCTGGAGCCCGCTTTCTTTGTAAAAATCTGCGTGTTAAAAAGGAGATCGTGCTCCTCAAGCTTGAGCTCGATGAGCGCGGCGGTCAGCGGCAGGGTATAGATCGGCACATCCAGATCCCGCAGAACATAGGGGATCGCGCCGATATGGTCCTCATGTCCGTGGGTGAGGATGATGCCGCGCAGCTTCTCCTGGTTTGCCCGCAGGTAGGAGATGTCGGGAAAGACGCTGTCGATGCCGTACATGTCCTCATCGGGAAAGCCCATGCCGCAGTCGACCACGATGATGTCGTTGCCGAATTCATAGGCGTACATGTTCTTGCCGATCTCGCCGAGTCCGCCGAGGGCTATCACTTTCAGTTTAGAAACCATGTTTTCTCCATTCAAATCATATAGTCAGATATGTAATACAACACAATTAAGAAATATACCCGGATTTTACAGGGATTAATCAGATCTCCGTGCGGCCTTCGATTGCGCGGTTGAGGGTGGCGTCGTCCGTAAACTCCAGGTTGGAGCCGACCGGGATGCCGTAGGCCAGGCGCGTGGTCTTCACGCCGAAGGGCTTTAATAAGCGGGAGATGTACATTGCCGTGGCCTCGCCCTCGGTGTCAGGGTTGGTGGCCATGATGACCTCCTCCACGTCATTGTCCGCCACGCGCTGCAAAAGCTCCTTGATGCGGATATCGTCCGGCCCCACATGCCCCATGGGGCTGAGGACGCCGTGCAGCACATGATAGGTCCCGTTATACTCATGCCCGCGCTCGATGCTCGCCACATCGCGCGGCTCGGACACCACGCAGATGGTGGCCTTGTCGCGGCTCTGGCTTGCACAGACGGAGCAGATCTCCCCCTCCGTCAGGTTCTGGCAGATCTTGCAGCAGTGCACGCTGCTCTTCGCGTCCAGGATCGCCTCGGCGAAAGCCTTTGCCTCCGCATCCGGGAGGGCAAGGATGTGGAAGGCCAGGCGCTGGGCGCTCTTTCTCCCGATACCGGGCAGCGAGGCAAAGCGGTCGACCAGATTGTCAAGGGATGCAGGGAAAAAAGCCATAGTCTAATCCTCAGGTCTTTTCAATGTTTTCGCGGATGGTGCGGATAGCGGCGGCGCGGTCCGCCTTTCCGAAAACGGCGCTGCCGGCGACGAGCACGTCGGCCCCCGCCTTTACGCACAGGGGCGCGGTGTTCTCGTCCACGCCGCCGTCGATCTCCAGCATGCAGTGCGGGGCATGCCGGTCGATCAGTTCACGGATGCGGGCAGCCTTCGGCAGCTGGTCTGCCATGAAGCTCTGGCCGCCGAAGCCCGGCTCCACCGTCATGACCAGAATGAGGTCACAAAGGCCGAGAAAAGGCAGCACCGCCTCCGCCGGGGTCTTGGGCTTGACGGTCACACCCGCTAGCTTGCCGCGGGCCTTGACCGTCTCGATGGCTGCGCGGATGTTTTCCTCCGTGTCGGACTCCACATGGAAGTTTACGAGATCCGCCCCGGAATCGCAAAAGCGCTCGGCATAGCGAAGGGGCCTGTCGATCATGAGATGCACGTCCAGGAACATGTCGGTCGCCCTGCGCAGGGATTTGAGCACCGGCAGGCCGATGGAGATGTTCGGCACGAACAGTCCGTCCATCACATCCACATGCAGCCAGTCCGCCCCGGCGGCCTTCACATCCGCCGCTTCCTCGCCCAATCTGCAAAAATCCGACGCCAAAATCGAGGGTGCAATCCTGATCATACTGGTAATCCTTCCCTGCCGCATTATAAACTAAGTTATTATACTACAGCTTCCAATTCTTTTCAATAGATTTCCTGTAAACAGATCGCAGGAAAATCATCGGCGCAGAAGATAAAAACAATCCTTGACGCGCCCGGAAAATGGTTATAAAATATAATGAAAATTTATATTCGGAGGGGCACTGTTTTGAACAGCAAAAGAAACATCAAACAGCTGGCAGCGGCGATCGGTGTCGGCGCCTATGTCGGACTGTGGGTGCTGGCCGCCCTGATGGGCTGGACCAACGTCATCAATATGCTGATCGTGTTTACCGCCGCGGCTGCGGCCGCCGGGCTGACCGCCCTGATCCTGCGGGGCCACTCGAAGCGCCAGGCAAAAAAGCTCCAGCGTGAGCTGGAAAAGCAGCAGAAAAACGGACAGGTCTCCAAAAACGGCGCCCCGACGGTGGACACGAAAAAGAGCTACGGCCCCGAGATCGACCCCGTCGTGCAGGAGGGCAACCGCGCGCTGAGCGAGATGGGCAGGCTCTATATGTCCATCAAGGACCCCGAAGTGCGCCAGAAGATCAACGAGATCATGCGCATCACCGACAAGATCATCCAGGACGCCATTGCCGATCCCTCGGACATTCCGCAGATCAGGCAGTTCATGAACTACTATCTCCCCACCACCATCAAGCTCTTGAACGCTTATGACCGCATGGGCTCGGCGGGTGTGCAGGGGGAGAACATAGACAAGAGCATGAAGAACATCAACGAGATGCTCGACGCCGCGATCGAAGCCTACAAGAAGCGTCTCGACTCCCTGTTTGAAAACCAGGCGCTGGATATCGAGACCGACATCGAGGTCATGAACACCATGCTTGCCAGAGAGGGTCTGGCCGGCAGCAAGGATTTTGATATCTGATAATTGACAGAAAGGAAGTTTCACCGCATGAACGAAGAGAACAGCATTCCCGCCCTGACGCTGGACCCCATGCCCGCCGAGACGGCCGCGGCCGTGCAGGAGGCGCCCCAGGAAGAGGTAAAGGAAGAAGCCGTCGCCCCCAAGAGCTATGAGATGGACAGCCTCTCCCCTGCCGAGCAGGCGGCGGTCCGCAGCTTTGCGGAAAAAATCGACATCATGAATACCGAACAGGTCATGCACTACGGCTCCAACGCCCAGAAGAACATCTCCGATTTCTCCGGCGCCGCCCTCGGCACCGTGCGCACCAAGGACCTGGGCGAGGTCGGCAACATGCTGGGCGACCTGGTCGTGGAGCTCAAGGGCCTGAACTTTGACACGGAGCAGAAAAAGGGCCTCAGAGGGCTGTTCAAGAAGTCCACCCAGAGCGTCGCGGAGCTCAAGGCCTCCTACGACAAGGCCGAGACCAATGTCGACAACATTGTAAACTCCCTGGAAAAGCACGAGATCACGCTGATGAAGGACATCAGCATGATGGACAAGATGTACGAAAAGAACCAGGAGTATCTCAAGGAGCTGACCATGTACATCCTCGCGGGCAAGCTCCGGCTCGAGCAGCTTCGCAATGAAGAGCTGCCAAAGTACCAGGCCAAGGCCCAGGAGACCGGGCTCCCCGAGGATGCCCAGGCGGCCAACGACTTTGCCAACATGATCGGCCGCTTTGAAAAGAAGATCCACGATCTGGAGCTGACGCGCACCATCTCCGTACAGATGGCCCCGCAGATCCGCATGATCCAGAATAACGACAGCCTCATGGCCGAGAAGATCCGCTCCTCCATCATGAACACCATCCCCCTGTGGAAGAGCCAGATGGTGCTGGCCCTGTCCCAGTACCACTCCGATCAGGCGATGAAGGCCCAGCGAGAGGTGACCGACGTGACCAATTCCCTGCTCATGAAGAATGCCGAAGCCCTGCACCAGGGCAGCGTCAACATTGCCAAGGAGGCCGAGCGCGGCATCGTGGACATTGAGACGCTCAAGAAGACCAATATCGAGCTCATCCAGACCCTCGACGAGGTACGCCAGATCCAGGACGAGGGCCGCGCCAAGCGCCGGCAGGCCGAGCAGGAGCTTGCCCAGATCGAGGGCGAGCTCAAGCAGAAGCTCCTGTCCATGCGCGGATAAAAGCGAGGCATCCCAGTGTCCATAGAAAAAGGCCGCGCGTATTTCCGCGCCCTCGGCATCGAAGACCGCGTGCTGGAGTTCGATGTCTCATCGGCAACGGTGGAGCTTGCGGCAAAAGCGCTCGGCGTGGAGGGGGCGAGGATCGCGAAGACGCTCTCCTTCAAAGCGCCCGACGGGTGCCTTCTGGTCCTCGCGGCGGGCGACGCGCGCATCGACAACCACAAGTTCAAGGATACCTTCCATGTAAAGGCCAAGATGCTAACCGCCGATGAGGTGCTGGAGCTTGTCGGCCACCCGGTCGGCGGGGTATGCCCCTTCGGCTGCAACGAGGGTGTCCCGGTCTATCTCGACGAAAGCCTCAAGCGCTTCGAGACGGTCTTCCCCGCCGTCGGCAGCGCCAACAGCGCCATTGAACTGAACCTCGACGAGCTGTACCGCTACTCCAAAGCCCTCGGCTGGGTAGACGTCTGCAAGCTGCCCGAATAAAGAGTTATCCCGGATTCGTTTGAATCCGGGATGTTTTGTGGGCTGACGCCCTGCCGGATAATCGGCAGGGCGTTTTGTGTTGTGCGTCACGCGACGGGGATGAAGGCAAAGCCGTATTTGCCCGCGTAGAATTCAGCATAGCTGCCGTCCGCGCTGTGAATTGTCAGGCCGTTTGTGCCCGCGAAGGCCGTCGGGTCAATGCTCGTCGCGGAAGCGGGGATGTCCACGTCATGAAGGTTCGGGCAATCGGCAAAGGCCCGGCGCTCGATGCGCGTCACGCCGTCCGGGATGTGAACATAGCCAAACGCGCAATCCGCAAAGGCTTCCTCGTCGATCTCCTTGAGCGCGGCGGGGAGTATGAAGTCAGGCGCGTTCTTCTGCCACACGGCGTAGAAAGATACCGTCATACTTTCATCCTTCAAATTAGGACAAATTGTTTCCGGGGCCAACGGGATATCTTGATCGTACACAACAGTTCCCTCATCTGGACCCAAGCGCCAACCCTGAAATACATATCCTGGCCTTGAAAGCTTGAACGTTGTATCGTTAAATAAGCCGGCATCATAAGTAGTTCCATAGTTCCATACTGCGATTGTCCGATTCTCATTGCGTAATACGTAACCATCCACGTCTTGCGAATAACCATTGTCGTTCGGTCCGACAATACCATCATTGGCGTTGTACTGTGTAATCAACTGATTTGGTGCCCAGACAGCATACAAGATAATCGTACAAGGACCGGTCGTACCTGTTATCCAAGTAGCATCAAAAACGAAGCTTATTTGATCTCCATATACTGATTTTACAAAACCTTCCTCCTCAATTTCGTTGGGTGTTTTCCAGCCATAATCGGTATGGAACTTACCATCGTTCACCCTGTACGCATTCCAACCTATGAAGTTGTAGCCCTCTCGTTTGAAAGTACAGGCAGGAAATTGGGTCGGTTCGTCAAGGCATACTTGCATAGAGGGCATTGTCCCATAATCACCATTGGCATCAAATGAGTATGAGTGGACTGTGCTGAATGAGAGGACAACGTTTACCCGGTCCTTTCCGATCGTACCGGTCAAAGCACCTGAATGTACACCGTTGTATCGGTAACCGTCTTTTGCACGGATATTCTTGATTTCATATGTGCTTCCATAATGCCAAGCTGCCCAATAGTCATTCCAGCCTGAGCCAACAAGGTTTCCATTTACATATATGTCCGCAGTACCATATTGCTGCAAGCCGTCATTAGCAACTCCATCAAGAAATCCGTCCATATTTAGGTAGGCAAGTGTGTTAAATGAAAGAATAACTTTTACCTGCTCAGTACCGATGGTACCAGACAATGCTCCGGAATGAACACCCAAGTAAACATGCCCATCAAGAGCCTGGATGTTCTTAATTTCGTAGGTTGTACCAACAGGAAGAGATTCATAATAATCTCCAACATTCTGTGCGACCAAATTACCATTGATATAAATATCTACTGTCCCGTATCCTTCAAGACTTCCCCATTCAGGGTTCCCGTCCAAGCACCCATTAAGGTCAAATATTGTTGTTTGAACAGGCGGTTCAATCGCGTCGTAGTTGTCTGAGCGCAAAAGTGTAAGTTTCCCTTTTGGGCCTGTTTCTTGAAGCGTAGCAAAATCTGAATAACTAAGATGATGCAGTCTTACAACATCATCACCATATAAGTTGCAATCATAGATATACGCACCCGAATCTGTAAGAGAATAGACAACCATACTAAACTGTGTTCCCGAGGATGAGCCTTGATCAAACTGTAAAACATCTCCAGGACGAGCGGAAGCTAAGAGATTTCTAACACTATCGGCTGTGCAGGAGCCAACTTCTCCAATTGCCTGCATGCCGCTTTCACTGACACCTGAATATAACCACCAACGATAGGTCTTTCCAGGGACTGTTGAATTGCCAAATATTTTGTAAACAACAAGCCCTGCAAATCCATAGCTCTTTTTTGACCCATCAAAGGAAGTAGTCCATGAACTGCCATCAGGGTATTCCGCGAGTATTGCCGCAAGCTTTTCTGATATTGTTCCGGTCGGAACCACAACAGGCTGTGAAGTCTGGCCGACTGAGAAGCTGGAATCAATCAGTGTCTTTGTTGTCCTTGATGCATCAGTAGCGCTAACGACATATCGGTAAGATCCTGCACCTAGTTTTGAGAATGAAAAAGCATTATTGATACCATCGGACTGGATATTGTACGTCGTACCGTTCCATGATGTACTGTACGCAGGAAGGGCATCTACATTTGAAGAATTGTAGATATGCGCCGTGACCTGAGTGATCGTATAATTAGAGCTGATAATTCCTCTTAGACCATAGTTTTCCCCTTGCACCAGTGTCCCGGCAGTACCTGGAGTACCCGGTTTACCGGTATATCCGGAAATATTGAGTGTGGAATCCTGCTGTACGGGCTGAGAGCCGGAATAGTTCGGTTTGCCGACCCACACGATGTAAGCACTGGGTTTTGCTATATCCACACCGTCAGATCGACGATATTTGTTATAGGTTACGGCATCGTTGTCATTGCCTTCGACCGTATAGATATAAGAATTGTCAACAGAATACACAATGCCAACATGGTCAAACCCATATACTCCGCCATAATTGATATTCCCGTTGTTTTCAACAAATACCAAGTCTCCTTTAGCAGGTTGAACAGATGAGAAGCTGTAATATGGAACATTAAAATCTTCTTCGCCCGGATATGCATATGTCGTTCGATGAATGATCGACTGCGGTATTCCTGCCTGATTTGCGCACCAAGAGATAAAGATTGCACACCATGCGGCAGAGGTATCGCTTCCATAGTACCATTGGTTATACTTTGTGTGATTTGTTCCGGTCTCATGATAACCAACCTGTGTATATGCAACCTCCGCAATATCAGTAGCCATATCTCCAGTGTTTGTCCATGTGTTTTCAAATTCTTGTACTGGAGAAGAAGACGTTGCGATCGCAGGCCGATATAATGACGAGATATTTAAGTTAAGAAGAGAAGTTCTTGACATGCTTGAATAAGAAATCAGACAGTTTCCACCGTAGTTACATTCAATATAATAAACTGTTTCGCCAACGATTTTATAGATATAGCGTGAGTGCCCCCCTCCGCTAGTCGGATAACGAATTACGTCACCAGGAAAAAAAGCAAAATCCGAGCCAAAACTTGTATATTTATTAAAAAATGTAGATCCTTTCAGTGCAAGATCGCCAAACACAACATATGCCATATAATCTGCAAATCCATAGCACTGTGAGATTCCGCCTGATATGCCCTTTCCTTCCATTCGGTTGCTTGTACATCCACGCTTTCCTCCCACATCAGAGTTGTGTGAATGTGTTCCCTGACTCTTGCTGCCTACGCAGGGCGCGTAAGTAATCGTTGAAGAGAATCGTCCATCCCTTGTCGCTTGCATTAAGTCATTAGAAAAAAGATAAGTATTCCAGTATACAGTAGAGTTCTTTCCGGAGCCAACGCCGAGCAGGCTAATGTATGTTTCCACTTTTGCAGTTATGGCGTCATATGTAGCTGAGGAATTCAAGAAACTCCATCCATTGACATCTTGTGCAGAGGCTTCTGTAGGCAGTACAGTAACAAGCATTAGCATGGCAAGAAATATTAATATACCTTTTTTCATCGTCTCTTTTCCTCCATTCAATCTAATCTGATATAAAAAGTCCTATCAGTCACATTTTAGGATATTATTTATCCTATGTCAAGTGCTATGTTTACAATAAATCTGCGTTTTTCTTTTTATAGGACATATAATAACCATGGTGATGCCAATGGACGAACATCAATTTTCAAAGCGTCTCACAGCACTGAGAATGGCCAAGAACGTTTCAGCACGGGAGATGAGCCTCGCGCTTGGGCAGAATGCAAGCTATATTAATCGAATTGAAAACGGATGGGCTTATCCTTCCATGCAATGCTTTTTCTATATCTGCGAATACCTCGGCGTAACACCTGCGGAATTTTTTGACGAGCAGAACACGGACCCCTACAAACAGCGCCGTCTGGACGCGGCTCTGCGCATGCTCGACGCAAAGCAGCGCGACCTGATCCTGACGCTGGCCGAGGGCCTGCTTGATATGCGAAAATGAATACGGTCAGCAAAATGACAGCCCCTTGCCGTGAATCAGGCAAAGGGCTGTCGTTCATTTAATAATCTCATCAAATATGCTTCTCGCCGAGCTTTAAGCTGCCGTCGTTGATCTTTTCCAGCAGCTCCTCATAGCGCATGGGCTTGCCGTAGAAATAGCCCTGGAGGCGGCCGCAGCCGGCCTCGCGCAGGAAGTCCACCGCTTCCTCGGTCTCCACGCCCTCGCTGAGGGTCATCATGTTCAGGGAATTTGCAAGGTTTATGATGCTGGAGATGATCTTGCGGGAGTTTTGGTTGTTGTGGAAGTTTTTCAAAAACTCCATGTCGATCTTGAGAAGGTCGAAGTCGAAGTCCTTGAGCACGTTCATGGACGAGTAGCCGGAGCCGAAGTCGTCGAGCCAGATGGCAAAGCCCCCGTCGTGCAGGCGCTTCATGGCGCGCTTTAGTCCCTCCACATCCTCCGTCACGGCGCTTTCCGTGATCTCCACATGCAGATACTCCTTCGGCACCCGGTACTTTTCCACCAGCGCCTCCAGCTCGCCGACAGCGTCCATCAGCTCAAAGTCCAGGCGAGAGAAGTTGAGCGAGGTTGCCAGCACCGGCAAGCCGTTGTCGATGCTGTCGCGGATGCGTTTGCACACCTGCTCATAAATGCACAGGTCCAGCTTGTGGATCTGACGGCCTTCCTCCAGCGCGGGGATAAACGCGCCGGGCGAGAGGAAGCCCATCTCGGGGTCGATCCATCTTGCCAGCGCCTCGCAGCCCGCGATCGTGCCGTCCTCCGCCCAGACGACGGGCTGGTAGAAGACCTGGATATAGCCCTCCCGCACAGCCTTCTCGACATTATTCAGGATGTACTGCCTGAGCCGGTACTCCTTGCTCACCCGCTCGTCATATTCGGGGACAAAGCTGTTCTGCCAGTTTGTGACATGGCGCATGGCATAGCGGGCGCGGTCGATGGCATGGCGGGCGGTGTCTTCTGTGTCACGGGGCCTGTAGGCGCCCGCTCTCACATCCAGGTAGGTCTCGTTCGGGTAGGCGGCCCGGAGGCGAACACGTATTTCGGCCACGCGCTTCAGATAATCCTCCGCCGTGGTCAGCACCGCGAAATTGTCCCCGGACTCACGCGCGACAGGCTCGCCCGGGAAGGTGTTGGAAATGATCTGCGCCGTTCTGGTCAGCAGCTCATCGCCGCCGGCATAGCCGCAGCGGTCGTTGAAGGTCTGGAAGTTTTCAAGGTTGAAGGTCAGATAGACAGGCTTTTTCCCCTGCGCCAGGCTCTCCGCCAGATAGGCTTTTGTGACCTCTTCAAAATTATGCATGTTCGAGATGCCGGTCAGATCATCGGTGACTGTGATCCGCCCGAGCTCCCAGGACTTCGTCGCGTCGCGGTAGCGCTGGTGATAGACGGCGACGACCAGGATGAACATGGTCACAAGGGTCGTGACGAAGTTGATGTAGTCCCCCTCCGAAAGTTTCAGAGGATTGCCCGCCTTGTCGAAGCTGAAATGGTTCAGCAGCCAGATAAATCCCCCGCCGAAGACCACGATCAGCAGGATGGAGGTATAGGGCCGCCAGACGCATATGATCGTCACATACATGAGCATGGTCAAAAAGCACAGGATCATGCGCCCGCGCGAGAAGTCATGCATGGACAGGGTCACGCCGAAATACATGGCCAGCAGGAAATAAGCGAAGATGATCTCCCTGCTGTATTTGCCGAGATACCTCAGCTTCTTTTTCAGAAACAGCGAGCAGTAGACGAGCAGCAGCAGGGACGCGGCAAGGAACCACCAGTAGGTACTGGTGTAGTGGAAAAACTCTCCCACCGAGGCGACCTTGCCCGGGAGGACCCAGTTTTTCACATAGCGCAGCAGCATGTAGATCTCAACCATCGACACGATGGCCGTGAGGTAGACCGCGCTGCGCACGTCCGCCTCCTTGAGCTGGTCCTCTATATAGACGGGATTGCGGTAAAAGCCGAGGAAGCGAACGATCGAATCGCCCAGGCTTCTATTCTTTTTGTTTGAGGTATCCATTGTTCTCCCTCCCGGATGTCAAACACCTTGACAAGTTATTATACAGGATGGCCCGCCGAATTTCAACTGTCCGTTTCGTTCTGAAAGCGGGGCTGAACGCATTTGATATCCGCTTGCCAAGCACGGTCAAATCGGCTAAAATAAGGACAATACATTGAGCAGCTTTTGGATGGAGGTAATAGCCATGAACGAACTGATGGAGCAGCTTGCCGAGCGTTATCCCCAGCTCTGTATCCGCCCCTCCGAGGACGCGGAGGAAGCCTATCTTGCGGCGGTGACCGCCGGTGAGCGGACGGGCGGCGATCTTTCCCACTTTATCGGCAGTCCCGAGGATTGGCTTCGGGTAGAGCAGACGCCCGCGGGGCCGGTGGAAATGCTGTTTCTCCGGGAACGGGCGGACTTTGTGACCTTCCTGCGCTGCATCGGCTATCGCTGCCGCCCGGCGGAGATCCCGGCGAGCGTGGGCGCACAGACCTTTTTCAATCTGCGAAACTGGCAGAAGATCCGCGCACACGAAAAGGAATACCTTGCAGGCGGCGGGACCGACTGGGATTCGGAGCTGGTGCGCTTTGACGCCGACAAGGAAAAGAGCCGGGACACGCTGATCCTCCTTTCCCGGGGGCCGTACAGCGCCATCCCCTGGCAGCGGACGGTCTGGAGCGAGGAAGAGTGGGTGCGCGTATCCCTTGACATCCGGCGCTTTCATGAATGCGCCCATGTTGTCTGCCGCCGCTGCCTGCCGGAGCAGAAGCTGCCGCTGTGGGACGAGCTGACGGCGGACCTCACGGGCCTGCGCATGGCGGCCGGGCGCTATGACGCGGGACTTGCCGCGGCCTTCCTCGGCGTAACAAAGGAGGGCTACACGCCCGGCGGGCGACTGACCCATTATCTCGCCGACGGTGAGGACGCGGACGCTGCCGCAAAAGAGCTGTGGCAGGTGATCGGACAGCTTGCCGAGCGCTCCGAGGCCTGGGGCGGAAACGACACCTGGGGTCTCCTGCTGGCGCTTGCCAGGGAGCCGCTGCTGCGGCGGTGACAATGAAAAAAGGAACAGACAGCGGCGGGAGATTCCGACACTCCCGCCGCTGTAGCTATATTTGTTACCAGAGATCGATATCCCCGTGCTCCTCGCCCCTGACCCAGTAGGCCTTGTTCTGGTCTACGCGGATGTACACCGTATCGGCCCGACCGATCCTGGCGCAGATTTCCTCCGGCGTGATCTCGCCGCCCATGGGGGACTGGATCACGACAGACACGGCGGGCTTTGCAGCGCGCTTGCGCGCCTTTTTCTCCACGGCCGCTTCCATCGGTGCCGCGACTGCCGCGGCAACTGCCTCCACCGGCACCGCGACCGCTTCGGCGACTGCTTCCACCGGAGCCGCTACCGCTTCGGCGACTGCTTCCACCGCGGGCTTATCCGCCTGGACCTTTGCCTTTGCCTTCCGTTTTCTCTTGTCGACCTTCTTTTCAGCGTCCAGCACTGCCTGAGCCGCGTCGGTCGCGATCGCGTCCGCCTTTTTCTCAGCCCTGGCAGCCGCCGCTTTTGCCCTTCTTCCTGTCGGCTCGATGAACTCGCCGTACACCTCCGCGATCTTATCGGAGAGCTTTTTGCTGAGGTTCATGTTGCCGGATTCGATCAGATAAATGGCCTTGCCGCTCACGCCGAGCGAGCTGCCGAACGCCGCCTGGGTAAGTTTGTTCTTTTCACGCAATTCTTTCAGATTCATCTGTGAGGTCTCCCTTCCGTCTTCTGTACTTCTATAATAACCATATTACAAATATGCAAAACAATTGTCGATTGTTATTCCTCCGCGCTGCCCGCAAGCCCGAGCTCGGCGGCGTGCTCCTTCATGCCCTCGATGCAGATTTCCGCCACGTCCTTAAGCTCCATGCCCAGCATCTCACAGCCCTTGAGGATCAGCTCGCGGTTGCATTTTGCGGCAAATTTCTTATCCTTGAACTTCTTCATGAAGCTCTTGACCTCCAGGTCCCGAATGCCGTTGGGGCGCATGCGGGCGCAGGCCTGGATGATGCCGGTCAGCTCGTCGACGGTATAGAGGCTCTTTTCCATGTTGGTGATCGGCTCCACATCGTTGCGGATTCCGTAGCCGTGGGAGAGGATCGCGCGAATGTCCGCCTCGTCCACCCCGGCCTTACGCAGGGGCTCGGCCGTATGGTCCAGATGCTCTTCCGGGTACTGCTCATAGTCGTAGTCGTGCAGCATCCCCACTGCCTGCCAGTGCTCCTCGTCCTCGCCGAAGTGCCGGGCCATGGCACCCATGGCATAGCAGACGTTCTTTGCGTGCAGGATCAGATGCTCCTGCGTCACCATGGTTTCGTTCAGTTCTGTTGCTCTCGCCAGTGTCAGCATCGTGTTCCCCTCCGTTTGAGGTCTTCCCTTATTGTTTTACGGTTTCCCGCAGAATTTTCTCATAGTCCTGCACCGGCATGGGCTTGTGGAAATAATAGCCCTGCATTTCCGAACAGCCCCTGCTTTTCAGAAAGTCTGCCTGCTCGACGGTTTCCACGCCCTCCGCGATCATTTTCATGCCCAGCTGATTGATCATCTGAATGATACAGCTGACAATGATGCGGCTCTTTTTCGGGTCGCCGGAGGCGGTGAGGAAGTGCAGATCCAGCTTGATGCGGTCCACCGGCACCTCCTTGAGCATGTGCAGTGAGGAGTAGCCGCTGCCGAAGTCGTCCATCTCCACCTGGAAGCCCATGGAGCGAAGCTCCTGTGTGGTCCGGATGAGAAGCTCGGGGCTCTCGGCAAAGGCCGTCTCGGTGATCTCGATGCGAAGCTGATCGGGCGTAAGGCCGTAGGTCTTAATGAGCTTCCGGAAGTGGCCGGGGATATCCCGCTCCTCGTAGATGTCGTCCCGGGAGACATTCACGGAAACCGCTCTGTGCTCCCCTTCCGCGTTCCAGCGCTGCAGATCCTGGCAGGCTCTCTCCCAGACGAAGCTGTCCAGATCGAAGATGAGGCCCGCTTCCTCCAGGGTCGAAATGAAATCAAAGGGATACAGCCAGCCGAGCTTTGTGTGATCCCAGCGGCAGAGGGCCTCCGCGCCGGTGATCTCTCCCTGTTCATAATCCACCTGGGGCTGATACCAGACCTGAATATCCCCCGCTTTGATGGCCGCCGGGAGGTAGTTTACAATCTCCGCGATGCGTTTTCCGTTCTGCCACTGCTCGGGGTTATAAAAGCCGAGGTTTTCCCTGCGCTTGCCGCGGATCTGCTTTTCCGCCACACGGGCCAGGTCCAGCATGTGGTCCACGTCGATCTTGCGGAAATCCTTCGCCGTCAGCACGTAGATGCCGGTGCAGATCTGGACGCGGTATTCCTTGCCCTGGTCGATAAAGAAGTTTTCGACCGGCTGGAAGATCTTGATCTCATCCTCGCGCATGCGGTCCTCTGTCGTGATGTGGCGCAGGATGGCAAAATGGTCGGCGTCAATGCGTCCGATCGCCTCTTCGTCCGACAGATTCTCCATTGTCTTTGCGGCCCAGAAACGCAGCAGCGCGTCCCCGGCCTCCCTGCCGAGGCTGTCATTGATGAATTTGAAATCCCGGATATTGTTGTAGGACAGATAATAAGGGGCATCCGGGTGCCGGCGCAGGAGCTCTTCGGCCCGCTTGCGAAAGCCGTTCATGCTCAGTGCGCCAGTCAGCGCGTCGTGATCCATCAGCTGTTGGAGCTTCTTTTCGTGCTCGGCGCGGAGAGCGCGGTTTTTCTGAACGGCAATGATGACAAGCGCCGCGATCAGCAGCAGTGCCAGCAGGACGATCAGGCCGTACTGGTACAGATAATCGGAGAAATCATACTGATAGAGCCTCCGGGACGTGTGGTCCAGGATGATGGCCTGGCGCTTGGTGTCCTTCAGGGAGGCAATGCCCTCGTTCAGGCGCTCGATGATTGCCCGGCCCTCCGGGGTGTCCCGGGTACCGGCGCGAAAATCCATGGAGAACATGGCCGTCGGCTGCATCTCCAGATCCTTGTAGGAGGGCTTTTGCAGAACGTAGCTCCACACATAGGAGTTGTGCAAAAGCGCGTCAAGCTTGCCGGAGCGAAGCGCGCTTACGCACTCCGGCATCGTGTCATAGAGCATGATCTCCATGCCCGGGAACATCTGTTTGACCGTCTCGGCGCCCGCCGCGAGGGATTTGAGCATCCCAACGCGCAGTTCGTCCATCGGAGGAAGATTCCTTCTGCCTTCGGTCACGAGGGTGAAGGGCGTCTGGATGAGATTGTCCGACACGATGCTCGCCTTCCCAGCAGAGCTTGAAATGGCGCTGCCGAAAGGCATGAGCAGATCATAGGCGGGATTATCCAGCGCGTCCTTGAGTGACTGCTCCTCAATCACCCGAAAACGAAGCTCATAGCCTGCCGCCTCCGCCGCGGCCAGCATCAGGTCCACACCGATGCCGGTTATTTCCCCGCTCTCGGGGTCGAGATAAAAGATGGGACAGCGCTCCGCCGGCACCCCGACCGTCAGGGTCTCTCCCCCGGGCGCGGCGAAGGCCGGTATAACAGCGCATGGCAACAAAAGGATCGCGCATAGCAAAAACGGCAAAACACCGTGCAGCAGTGGTTTTTTTCTCATGGCGCAGCAGTCTCCCCGGAGCTGATTGTTCTCATAGTATATCATATCTTCCGCTGTATTGCTATCCCATTTCAGAAAAAACTTACGCGCGAAGCAGGTTTTGTGTGAAATTTCATCTGTCGGGCAGCCGTGAAAAAAATCGTACTATCCTGTATTACGGGTAGAAATTTACAAAACAGTATGTTATAATTACAAAGATGAAATCATTCTAATTTGTATGATGCGCATATCAAGGTTCAGGCATCGGGAGGGAAATCATGAGTCCGTTTCATTTTGACTGTCTCCCGGCAAATCTTCCGGGAGGCTTTTTCATCTATAGAGCGACCGGTACGGAAGAGCTGTGCTTTGCCGACGGAAACGTGCTGGATGTGATCGTCGATGCCGATTACGTAGACGACGAGCTGGGAGATGTCTGCTGCATTCTTTCGCTGAGAAAGAAATGAACCGCTGCGAAGCGCCCAAGCAGATCATACACCGAGAAAACGGGAAAGCGGATCATCCGCTCTCCCGTTTTGTATTATGCCAGGTTCAGACCGGCGATCCAGTCTCTGAGCTCCTTTTCGGAGGCACGCGCGGAAAAGCGCCTGCCGCTTAAAACCTTTGCGCCCTTTGCAAGCCCTTCGATGCGCGCCTGCCCCTCGCCGAGCTGGCTGCCGCCGGAAGTGAAGAAGGGTGCGATCGTCTTGCCGCCAAAATCATAGGCGCCCAGAAAGCTGTCGATGATACTGGGCTCTCGATACCACCAGATCGGAAAACCGAGGAAAATCACCTCCGCGTCCGCAACCGGCGCGGCGGTATCCGCAAGTGCCGGGCGGCAGCCCGGGTCCTGCATCTCCACGGTGCTGCGGGCCTTTTTGTCCATCCAGTTCAGGTCCCGCCTCTCATAGGGCACCTCGGGCCGGATTTCATAGAGCGCCGCATCGGCCGCGGCGGCAAGGGTCTGGGCAAGCTTCGCGGTGCTGCCGCTGGCGGAAAAATAAGCAACAAGATTTTTACTCATGGGAACGCTTCCTTTCTCTTATTAGGCTTGGGCCAATATTCTATCGTTTGATAAACTTCATGTCCTTTTCCGGCAGACCGGACTCGTCGGAGACAAAGCGCTCCGCCTTCATGTGCAGATCGTATTTCTCCCGCAGCGCCGCGATCTGCGCCATCATGGGCGAGGCGTGGTGCAGGTCGATGGCCGCCTGGTCCCGCCACTGGTCGATGAGCAGGACGGTCTCGGGGTCGTCCATCGGGAAAAAGTAGGCATAGCGCAGATTCCCATCCTCTGCGCGGATGGCGTCGACAGTGCCGCTTGAAACCATCTCCTCGGCAAAGCGACGCGCGGAGCCGTTTGTACCCGTATAGTAAAGATTTACCGTAATCATTGCAGTCCTCTCAAAAGCGTCCGAATAAAGTCATAAGCCATTTCGTATGTGCTCATGTACACATAGGAAATCCCCGCCTCCTGCATGGCCAGGCGCTGCTTCTCCGTCACGACCGTGTAGGGGTAGAGGCCGTAGACAAAAGGCAGGAAGGCGTACAGGAAGGTCTGTCTCCCCTTCTCGTCGAGCCGGGGGCAGAACTTCTTCAGGCAGCGGTCCAGCGCGTCCTTCGATTCCCCGTAGGCCGACTTGAACGCTACCAGCCGCTCCATGCGGGAGTTTTCCTCCATGTCGTAGAGATTCATGCTCAGAAGCTTGAGCATCAGCGGGCGGCGCTCCAGCGCATGGGCCAGCATGGATGCCAGCTCCTCGCGCGACAGCGTCTCGCTGCCCGCGCAGATCCCGTCGAGGTCTTTGGTAAACAGCTCATACTCCCGGGCAAACAGGGCCAGGAAGATCTCTTCCTTCGTCTCGAAGTAGTTATAGATCGAGGTGCGGGTAAAGGAGGTCTGCTGCCCGATCTCCTTGAGCGTGATGTCCTTGAAGCTCATGGTCTCATAGAGCTTGCGGCACGCGGCAATGATTTCCTCCTTGCGCGCGTTGGTCAGTTCCGGTGATCCCTTCGGCATTTTATATCTCCCAAATAATCGTATTATGGCCGGTCGGTCATCTGTACATAAAATGTTGACACTATGTCAAAACCTAGTATACCAGTGTTCTGACATGGTGTCAATCTTTTTTTCCGCTCTGCACGCTTTGTCGCTGAGCGCATAGGATGGAACGAAGCGAAAATCGCTTTGAGGAGGAATATCATTGAGCTGCAACAAACCCGATCCGTCCTTCCGGGACGGGTCACTGCCCGGCGCGTTTGCGCCGCTCGCCCTGTCCTATGTGCCCATGCAGGACGCCGCCGCGCCGAATTACGAGGCCCCCGAGGCGCTGGCCCGCGGCACGCTGTTTCCCGGCCTGGATCTGCCGTTTATGAATATCGTCAACGACAAAGCGCCGGACACCCCGATGGCGGAGCTGATGGCCATCGACTTTGTGACCGACGAGCTTGAGCTGTACCTGGACACCCACGCCGACGACCGGGAGGCCTTTGCCCTGTACCAGAGCATCCTTGCTCTGCGCAAGGAGGCGCGGGAGCGCTATGTGGAGCGCTACGGCGTGATCACCCAGTGTGACCAGCTCGGCCGGGAGAGCTATACCTGGCTGCGCGATCCCTGGCCTTGGGAGTTTCAGAACGGGAGGGCGCGCTGATGTTTGTCTATGAAAAGAAGCTGCAATATCCGGTCAAGATCCGCAACACCAACCCGGCCCTGGCAAAGTTTATCATAAGCCAATATGGAGGCCCCGACGGGGAATTGGGCGCTTCCCTGCGCTATCTGAGCCAGCGCTACTCCATGCCCTACCCCGAGCTCAAGGGCCTGCTGACGGATATCGGCACCGAGGAGCTGGGGCATCTCGAGATGATCGGCGCGGTGGTGCACCAGCTGACGCGCGACCTGAGCATCGACGAGGTAAAGAAGGCGGGCTTTGACGCCTACTTTGTGGACCACACGGCGGGGGTCTACCCCACGGCGGCCTCGGGCTTCCCGTGGAGCGCCGGGTCGATGCAGGTCAAGGGCGACGTGATCGCCGACCTGAGCGAGGACCTGGCCGCCGAGCAGAAGGCCCGCGTCACCTACGACAACATCCTGCGCCTGTCGGATGACCCGGATGTCAACAACGTCATGCGCTATCTGCGCGAGCGCGAGATCGTCCACTACCAGCGCTTCGGCGAGGCTCTGCGCCTGGCAGCCGAGAAACTGGACGAAAAGAACTTCTATGCGATCAACCCGGCCTTCGACCGGTAAAAAAAGATCCCCGGCGGTTTCGCCGGGGATCACACGTTGTTTACTTCAAAATGACCTTGTTGAAATTCTTCTTGCCGCGGCGGACCATGAGGCCCTTGCGGAGGGTATCGGCGTCGTAGAGGGCCGCGATATCCGTGACCTTCTGATCCTCGACCGTGACGCCGCCCTGCTGGACGTTGCGGCGGGCCTCGGACTTGGAGGCGCAGAGACCGGACTTCACAAGCAAGCTAAGGATATCGAGGCTGCCGTCGGCGAGGTCCGCATCCGTAAGTTCAGTGGTAGGGACATTGCCGCCCTCGCCGCCGCCCGCGAACAGGGCCTTGGCAGAGGCCTCGGCTTTCTTCGCCTCCTCCTCGCCGTGGACAAGGCTCGTCAGCTCATAGGCCAGGATCTCCTTGGCCTTATTGAGCTGGCTGCCCTCCCACTTGTCCATCTCGTCGATCTGCTCAAGGGGCAGGAAGGTCAGCATGCGGATGCACTTGAGCACGTCCGCGTCGCCGACATTGCGCCAGTACTGGTAAAACTCGTAGGGGCTGGTCTTGTTGGGGTCGAGCCAGACGGCGCCGGAGGCGGTCTTGCCCATCTTCTTGCCCTCAGAGTTGAGAAGCAGGGTGATGGTCATGGCGTGGGCGTCCTTGCCGAGCTTTTTGCGAATGAGCTCCGTGCCGCCGAGCATGTTGCTCCACTGGTCGTTGCCGCCGAACTGCATGTTGCAGCCGTAGTGCTGGAACATGTAGTAGAAGTCGTAGGACTGCATGATCATGTAGTTGAACTCCAGGAAGCTCAGGCCGCGCTCCATGCGCTGCTTGTAGCACTCGGCGCGCAGCATGTTGTTGACGGAGAAGCACGCGCCCACCTCGCGCAGCAGCTCGATGTAGTTAAGGGGAACAAGCCACTCGGAGTTATAGAGCATCATGGCCTTGCCGTCGGAAAAGTCGATGAACTTCTCCATCTGGCGCTTGAAGCACTCGGCATTGTGGCGGATATCCTCGCGGGTGAGCATCTTGCGCATGTCGGTGCGGCCGGAGGGGTCACCGATGAGGGTGGTGCCGTCGCCGATGAGGGCGATGGGCTTGTTGCCCGCCATCTGCAGACGCTTCATGAGGCACAGCGCCATGAAGTGGCCGACGTGCAGGGAGTCGGCGGTGCAGTCAAAGCCGATGTAGAAGGTGGCCTTGCCGTTATTGACCATCTCGCGGATCTCGTCCTCGTTCGTAACCTGGGCGATCAGCCCGCGCGCTACCAGTTCTTCATAGATTCCCATGTTGATTCTCCTGTATCGTAAATATGAATTTGTTAAGGAAAGCCCTCTATCCGAGGGGACAGAGGGCATTTTACTGTATATTTGCCTTAAAGTCAAGGGATGATTGCGCCCACTGGCTCAGAACGCCGCACAGGGCATCACCATGGGGGCGGATCTATACGCATCGGCGGGCATGCTTTCCCCGCCGAAGGGGATCGTCAGATCCGAGAAGTAAGTGCGTGTATCAGGAAGCAAGCGGCTGGAAGGTCACGTACACCACAACATCCATGGCGGGCATGACGAAGTTCTTCGCCTCGGTGATGTCGTAGGATGCAGAGCCGTCGATCAGGCTCCAGACGATCTTGTCCAGCACGTAGCCCTGTGCGGCGTTCGGGAATACGTAGACCGTCGTGGTTGGGTAGACGTTCATCTGTACACCGCTCTCGCCGGTGGTGAGACCGAGGGCCGCGCTGCCGCCCTGCATGGGGGCGAGGCTCACGCGATACGCCTGCTGCGGGGCATAGCCGCCGCCGACATACTCCCAGGAGTTATCCTCGCCGGGGATGTTGAACACGAGGTCGAAGCCGCCGCCCGAGCCGCCGTCGGAGTCGCCGCCGTCGGAGCCGCTCTTCTTCCACTGGGCGGTGAGGGTGAGATTGGCGCTTATTTCCACCTCCGGCCCGGGTCGATAGGTTTTCCCGTCGCTGCCCAGCCAATAGGCAAAGGTCTCCCCCTCGGGGGCGGTAAAGCCGCAGCTCTCGACCTTGTATATGTACTTCCCCTCGTCGTTTTTGGAAACCTTTGTGGGCTTCATTTCCCCGCTGCCGCCGTTGGCATCATAGGTCACAGTGTACGTGACCGCACTCACGGTTACGGCGCAGGACGCGCTCTTGGTTGCGTCCGCGTTGCTGGTGACGGTAACGGTTGCGTTGCCCGCCGAAATGCCCTTGGCGTAGACGGTCATAGTAGAGGTGGCATTCGCGCCGACCTCGGTGGTGCAATCCGCGTCGAAATACAGCTTCACAGCGCCCGTGTCGGTTCCGCCAACACTCCACTTCACCTTTTTATCCGTGGCGTTGTCGGGGCTAACAGTCGCCGTCATAGCAACAGCCTCGCCGCCTGCGGTGAGGGTCACGGTGGCCGGGCTGAGGGTCACGCTGTTAACGGCGACGACAGTTTTTTTGCGTAATAATACTTAAATTCATCATACGCCTTCGCCATTTCTAATGTTATACCTGCGTCATTAACATACTGTCCGTTGACGAAAATAGTAACACGAATATAGTCTTCCCCATAGTCACGAATTAGACGTACGTTACCTGATTTAGTAGGGGGATCCCATGATTTTGCTTCTTCAAAACTTAGCTTGCAAAAGCCATCTAAAGAATCTTTAAGTGTCGAGACGGATGTTGCATCATAAACAGCGCTGGTAATCTCGATGTTCTCATAATCTGCAGCATACGCCGTCAGCCCCATTCCCGGCATCAGCCCGACGAGCATTGCCAGCGTGAGCAGCAGGGACAGAAATTTTAATCCTCTGTGTTTCATAGTCTTTCCTCCATACTTTTTCCGAATTCCTTCGGCTTTCGTTGTACCACATACTGTGCATTATGTGGTAAAAGCCGCCCAGCCGAACGCCTGTCATTGCGAGACAGTGCGCACACTGTCGTGGCAATCCGCCCGCCGGAGGCCATTAACCGCTCAGATACCCTCCCCTGGCCACCGGGAAAGACGGATTGCCACACCAGTGACGTCGGTCACTGGTTCGCAATGACAGCGGGGAGGCTGATCACAACCAAATAAACCTGAAATCCCTATCCAAAATAGCAAGACAGGCAACACCAATAGCCGGAAACGTATTACAAATCGTCTCCGGCTGGTTCTGTATGCCTAAAAATGTAATTTCTTGTATGTATTGCGGATTGACTTTGACGGCGAGAGCAGTTAAAATACAATTCATAGATTTTTAATACCACATAATGCACAGTATGTGGTATTCCTCTATCACCGCAAAAAGCAAAACGCGGGGCGCTTTCTCTTGACAAAGCCCGGGCGCGTGGTATAATGAAGAAATAAAAGGGCGCTGTTGATTTGACGGTTGGCCCGATACGAGATTCAACTTTCGTTGACCGCACGGGGCTCAGCCGGGCGGTCAACAAGCTTTTAAAAGCTTAGTAAGCCTTTGGCGCTATGTACAGCATGATCATAACGATCACGATGAGGCACAGCACAAAGCGAAGGATTCTCCGCTTATCCATAAGCCCCACCTCCCTTCCGGGAAGTGCGAGGTTGTCTCCATTCTACACATTGCGCCGTGTTTTGTCAATTGATTCAACCCCTGCCCGATACGCTTACAGGATGAGGCGGAGCTGCCCAAGCTGCCGCCTCTCTTCTTTTCCGCTGCGCATCGTATAAATGCGGGTGGTGTCGATGCTGCTGTGGCCGAGGATGTCTGCGAGGCGCACAATGTCCTTAAAACGCTCATAGTGCGTCCGGGCGAAGAGGTGCCGCAGATTGTGGGGAAAGACCTTCTTTTTGAGCACCCTTGCCGCTTCTGCCAGCCGTTTCAGCATCTTCCAGACGTTGGAGCGGTCAAGCGCCCGTCCCGTCCGGGTGACGAAGACGCAGCCCGCGCGGATGCCGCGCTCGTAGCACCAGGCGCGGAGCTTCCTGCACAGCGCGTCGGGGATCAGGATCGTGCGGAGCTTGCCCTTGTTTTGTATGCTTGCCTCCCCGGCTGCAAGGCTCTCCACCGTGACAGCCTTCAACTCGCTGATGCGCAGGCCGAGGGCACACAGCGTCTGGACGATCAGGGCCAGGCGTCTGTCGCCCTGCTCTAAGGCGGCGGAAACCAGACTTTCGTATTCCTGCCGTGATAGCTCCCGGTCTGCCGGTAAAAAGGCCCTGCGCTGCACGCGGACATATTTGAGCCGCCAGTCCGAGCCAAGAAAGGCGAGAAAGCAGTTGACCGCCCCCAGCATGGAATTGACGCTTGCACCGGAATAGCCCATGTCCTCCAACCAGGCGCGAAAGCCGTTCAAGTGCTCCTTGTCCCTGATCCCCTCCGGCGCGTATCGGAGCAGCGCTTCTGCGTCATGGGTGTATTTCGCAATCGTAGCGGGGCTGTACTCCCGCTCCCTGAGATGTTTTATAAAGGCGTCCAGCGACGTGGTTTTTATATTGAGCATGATAAGTCTCCTTTCAGATAGTGCTGGAAATCTTATCATTCCTCACTTGCTGTCGGATTATACTTTTGTGAAATGATGCTGAAGTTTTCACATGTTACGGAGGAAGCACAACGGGGCAGCGCCGTATGATGACGCTGCCCCGTTCTTGCTGCGAGAGATGCTTATATTGATTATATGAAATATGCGTATTGTTTTCGCTCGGAAAAGACGGGCTTTACCGCGCGTGCTGCGCCTTGAAGCGTTCGCAGGCTTCGAGCTGTTCCTCGGCGCTGAGAAGCGTCGTCTCGGTGATGTTGTCGCCGCCGTGCAGGCGGGCAAGCTCCTGTCGTCTTCCCTCGCGGTCGAGGGGGAAGACATTGGTGTAGGTCCTGCCGTCGCGCTCTTCCTTGCGGATCAGATAGTGCTGGTCGGCCATGGCGGCGATCTGCGGCAGGTGGGTCACGCACATGACCTGCTTGCCGAGGGAGACGCTGTAAAGCTTTTCCCCTACCCGCTGGGCGGCAATGCCGGAGACGCCGGTGTCGATCTCGTCAAAGATCATGGTGGCCACCGGGTCCTTCTCGGCAAAGACGTTCTTCATCGCCAGCATGATGCGGCTGAGCTCGCCGCCGGAGGCAATGCGGCTGATGCGGCCCAGGGCCTCGCCCGCGTTTGCGGACATGACAAAGCGGATCTCGTCACAGCCGTTTGCATCAAAGCCCGGGTCGGCCTCCAGCGGGGTAAACTCCACCGCGAAGCGGACCGAGGGCATGTTGAGCTGTTTAAGCTCGTCCGTGATGCGCGCCTCCAAAAGCTTTGCCGCCTCCTGCCGCGTCTTGCTCAGGCGTCCGGCCTCTAAGCTGCAGCGTTCGGCGGCTTCCTTTAACTGCTTTCTGAGTTTCTCGCTGCGCTCGTCGGCGTACTGGATGTTGTCAAGCTTATCTTTGCACTCCGAGAGATAGTCAATGAGCGCGTCCTCGTCGCGGTTATATTTGCGCTGGAGCTTTGATAAAAGCGAGATGCGCGTCTCGAGGCTGTCGTATTCGCCGGGGGAAAAGTCCAGGTTCTCGCGGAAATCCCGCAGGCTCTCGGCGGCGTCGGAGATGCTGAAGGCGGCGCTGTTTAACGACTCGCCCGCGCTGTCCAGCTCCGGGGCGTAGGCCGCGGCCTTGCCGACATAATAGGCCGCGTTCTGGGTGAGCGTGAGGGCGTTGTCCTCGTCGCCGGAGAGCATGGCGATGGCGCTGTCCAGGGCCTCGCTGAGCTTCTCGGCGTTGCGCAGAAGGTCGCGCCGCTGACAGATCGTGTCATACTCCCCCGCCTTGAGCGCCGCCCGCTCCAGCTCCTCGATCTGGTAGCGCAGGCTGTCGCTCAGGCGCTCCTTTTCGATCTCGTCCATCTGCAGGGCATTGAGCTCTTTTTTGATGGCGCTGTACTGGTGGAAGCAGGCGCGGTACGCCTCGAGGGCGGCGGGATCGGTGCCGAAGCGGTCCAGATATTCCCGGTGCCGCCGCTCGTCCATGAGCTGGTGCCCGTCGTTCTGGCCGTGGATGTCCACCAGCAGGGCCGCAAGCTCCTTGAGCTGGGCGGCGGTGACGGGCAGGCCGCAGACGCGGCAGCTGCTTTTCCCGTCGGCGCTGATGCGGCGCTGGATGATGAGCTCATCCTCCGCGTCGATCTCGTTTTCCCGAAGCCAGTCCTCGCAGCCGTCCAGGTCGAAGCTTGCGGTCACGCTGCCCTTCTCCGCTCCGCGGCGCACCAGCTCCCGGCTCACCCGTTCGCCCAGCACCGCGCCGATGGAGTCGATGACGATGGACTTGCCCGCGCCGGTCTCGCCGGTCAGGATGTTCAGGCCCCGTCCGAAGCTCAGATCCGCGCGCTCGATGACGGCAATATTTTCAATATGCAGTTCGTTGAGCATACCATGCCCCCTGTGAAAGTACCGTGCGCTTAAAAACGCTTAGAAAAGCTGGTCGATTTCCTTATATAAATTCATGGCGGCCATGTTGTCCTTCATGGCGATAAAGGCGGTATCGTCGCCCGCGATGGTGCCGACAAGGCCGTCGATGTCCATGCCGTCCAAAGCCGAACACGCACCGTTTGCCAGGCCCGGAAGGGTCTTGATGACAAGGATGTTCTGCGCCACATCGTAGGAGGTCACGCTCTCCTTGAAAATTTTCTTGAGCCGTTGATCAAGATCGGGGGCTTCCTGCTTTGCCGCTGCGACATATCTGTAGTTGCCCTTCGGGCCGAGCTCCTTGACAAGCCGCATGTCGCGGATGTCTCTGGAAAGGGTCGCCTGGGTGCTCTTCACACCGCGCTCCGCCAGGGCTTCCATAAGCTGATTCTGGGTCTCAATGTCTCTCTCGCTGATGATTTCCATGATAACGCTCTGTCTGCCGAGTTTCATCATGTGTCCTCCTGTTTTTTTACCTTAATTTTTCAAATGCTATGTCGTAGAAGTTGCGAAGTCCGAGGTCTGCCATGTGCGTATAGCTTTCCGAGCGGCGGACCACGATCCTGTCCCCGCCGCAGAGGTCCGTGACCGAGCACCCGTCCACCGACAGGTAAGCGCGCCGGTCATGCTGCTTTTCCATCTCCACCGTGATGATGTTCTCGGGGCTGAGAACAAAGCTGCGGGAGCTCATCATGTGGGCGCAGATGGGGCTGATGATGATGGCCTCCGCGTTCGGCTCCACGATGGGACCGCCGGCCGACATGGAGTAGCCGGTGGAGCCGGTGGGCGTGGAGAGAATGATGCCGTCGCCGGAAAAGGCGGTGATGCGGTTGCCGTTGCAGAGGGCGGTGATCTTGATACAGTCGCCGTAGCCGTGCATGACCACGTCGTTCAGGGCTTGGTCACGCAGGATCTCCTCCTCGCCGCGGTAAAGGCTCACGTCCAGCTTCATGCGGCGGCTGAGCTTGTAATCGCCCTGGGCGGCACGCAGGACGTACTCGTACTCCTCCGGCTCCAGGTTTGCCATGAAGCCCTTGGTGCCGAGGTTCACGCCCAGCATGGGCACCTCGAGGGGGTGGATCTCGCGGGCGGCGTGCAGGATCGTCCCGTCCCCGCCGATGACGACAGCGAGCGAGCACGAGGGCGCGAGGTCCTTGAGCTGATCGAAATGCAGATCAGGCGGCAGGATCGTATCCCCCTCGTCGGCAAAGATGGGACAATAGCAGGTCTCATAACCGTGTTCGTTGAGAAGCAGCGCTATGCGTCTTGAGAGCTCACAGCCTTTGTCACGAAAGGGGTTGGGGCAGATCGCGATCATAAAAACCTCCCGGCGGCACCGCCGAACGCATGCCGATTTGGGAAAGCATATCGGCATATATTGCATACAATACTATTATACCAATTATAACGCCTCATGGGAAGAGGCAACCAGGGCGGAAATGTCAAAATTTTTCATTTCGCCTGCATGATTTTTCAGATGGCACAGGTATTCGATGTTCCCCTCCGGCCCCTTGATGGGCGAGAAGTCCAGCCCCTCGACCGTGAGTCCCGCTTCGGGCACAAAGTCCAGGATCTCCCGGATGACGCGCTCATGCACCGCGCTGTCGCGCACGACGCCCTTCTTCCCGACCTCCTCGCGCCCGGCCTCAAACTGGGGCTTGATGAGACAGATAAAGTCCGCGTCCGGGATAAGCAGGGCCTTTACCGCCGGGATCACCAGGCGGATGGAGATGAAGGAGACATCCATCACCGCAAGCTCGATGGGCTCCGGGATCTGCTCGTCGGTGACGTAGCGGAGGTTCGTGCGCTCGAGGTTCACCACGCGCTCGTCCGTGCGGAGTTTCCAGGCAAGCTGCCCGTAGCCCACATCGACCGCGTATACCTTCTTCGCCCCGTGCTGCAGCAGTACATCCGTAAAGCCGCCGGTGGACGCCCCGCAGTCGAGGCAGATTTTTCCGGCAGGGTCCACCGGGAAGACCTTCAGCGCCTTGTCGAGCTTATAGCCGCCGCGGCTGACAAAGGGCAGCGGCTCGCCGTGCAGCTCGATCTTAGCCGCGGGGTCGACGGCTGTGCCGGGCTTGTCCACGCGCTGGCCGTTGACAAAGATATTCCCGCTCATGATGGTGGTCTTGGCCCGCTCCCGGCTCTCGGTCAGGCCGAGGTCGAAGACGAGCTGATCCAGTCTTACTTTTTTCATTCGTCCACCGTTTCACGTCCGCACAGTGCCAGGGCCGTGCGGGTGATGGCCCGGGCGTCAATGCCGTAATCGCGGCGAAGCTCCGCCACCGTGCCGTGAGGGACGACGCCGTCGCCGAGATTCAAAAGCTTTGCGCCGTGAAGCGAAAGCCCCTTTTCGGCGCAGGCCGAGAGGATGCGTTCGCCGACGCACCCGGCGGCGCAGACCTCCTCCGCCATGAGGAGCCTGCCCGTTTTGCGCAGTGACGAGAGCACCCCGGTATAGTCATTGGGGAATACGATGCCGAGCTTCACGATCTCGGTCGAGACGCCGAGCACCGACAGGCTGTCTGCCGCGTCCAGGGCCTCGTTGACCATGGTGCCGCAGCAGACGACGGTGATGTCAGTCCCCTCGCGCACCACGCTCTCGGCACTGACGGCGCAGTCGCTGTAGCGTCCCTCGCCGCCGCGGGGATAGCGCACCGCCGCCGGGCCGGAAACGTTATGCAGGGCGTGACCCAGCATCTCCCGAAGCTCCGCGTAGTTTGCCGGGCACAGTACCGTCATGCCGGGCACCATGCCGAGATAACAGATATCGAAAAGTCCCTGGTGGGTCTCGCCGTCGCTGCCGACAAGGCCCGCCCGGTCCACGCACAGTACCGCGTGGAGCTTCTGCAGTGCCAGATCGTGGATGAGCATATCGATGCCGCGCTGCAGAAAGCTCGAGTACACGGCGAAGACCGGCACGAGCCCCTGTTTTGCCATGGCCGCCGCCATCGTGACGGCGTGGCCCTCGGCAATGCCCACGTCAAAGAAACGGTCGGGGTACTTGTTCTGGAAGCACTCCGTCCCCGTGCCGCCCGCCATGGCCGCGGTGATGGCGACGATGCGGGGGTCACGCTCGGCGTACTGGCACAGGTACTCCCCCATCTTGTCCGAGAAGGTCACACTGACGGGCGAAAGCTCCCCGGTGTTGGGATTGAAGGTGCCGACACCGTGGTACTTGTCCGGGTGCGCCTCGGCATAGGGGCATCCCTTTCCCTTTTTCGTCAGCACATGCAGCAGCACCGGCTTTTGCAGATCCTTTGCAAGGCGTATGGCGTTTTCCAACTGCTCGAGATCGTGACCGTCCACGGGGCCGAGGTAGTAAAGCCCCATGTCGCTGAACACATTGCTCGGCAGCACGCGGGATTTGAGCCACTCCTTGCTGTTGTGGGCGATGTCATAGGCCCAGCGGGTGCGGGCGGAGGCGCTGCGGAACCACTTTTTGAAATTGATGTAGCCGGGCTTGATGCGAAGCGACTGCAAAAGCCGTGCCGTGCCGCCCACGTTCTCGCTGATGGACATGTTGTTGTCGTTGAGGATGATGACCAGCGGCTCGCCGCTGGAAGCTGCGTTGCAAAGTCCCTCATACGAAAGCCCGCCCGTGAGCGCGCCGTCGCCGATGAGGGCGACCACGTCATAGTCGGCGTGCTGAAGGGTACGCGCCTTTGCCATGCCGACCGCCGCCGAGATGGAGGCGGAGGCGTGACCGGCAATAAAGGCGTCGTCGGGGGCCTCGTTCGGCTTGGGGAAGCCCGAAATGCCGCCGTGCTGGCGCAGGGTCGGGAAGCTGTCGCGCCGCCCGGTGATGATCTTGTGTGTGTAGCACTGGTGTCCCACGTCAAAAATCAGCCGGTCCTTCGTCGTGTCATAGACCCGGTGGAGGGCGACGGTGAGCTCAACGGTGCCGAGGTTGGAGGCAAGGTGCCCGCCCGTGCGGGAGATGCAGTCCACCTCATAGCGGCGCAGCTCCGCGCACAGGGTCTCGAGCTCCTCGCGGCTCAGTTTTTTGATATCTTCAGATGAATTGACTCTCTCTATAATACTCAAATTGTTCCTCTGAATAACCCCGCCTAAGCGGTTTTTTTGATGCGGGATTACCTGTCTCTCACAGACAGTTCATCCGCAAGCTGCTCGAGGAAAGCCGTATCTTCAAAGCCCTCCCGCAGTATATCCTTGGCAGACTGCGTGAGGCGCCGCACCGTCTTTTCACAGCCTTCCTTTCCGAGCAGGACCATATAGGTGTTCTTGTGCTCCTGTTCGTCCGAGCCGATGGGCTTGCCCAGCTTTTCCTCGGTGCTGAGGACATCCAGCATGTCGTCCCGGATCTGGAAGGCCATGCCGATGGCGGCGCCGAAGTGCCCGGCAGCGTCCAGCATGCGCTGATTGCCGCCCGCCGCGGCCACACCCATCCGGCAGGCTGCCGCCAAAAGCGCTCCGGTCTTGCGGCTGTTGATGTCGGTAAGCTCCTGCTCACTAAGGTCGCGGCCCTCCCAGAGCATGTCCAGGTACTGGCCGCAGCACATGCCGTCAAGGCCCACGGCGTCGGCCAGTACCCCGGCGCACGCCGCCCTTCTTTCGGCGGGAAGCTCCGAGCGCAGGATGGTCCCGAAGGCCTCGGCCTGGAGGGTATCGCCCGCGAGCGTCGCGGTGCACTCGCCGTAGACGACATGGTTCGTGGGCTTGCCGCGGCGCAGCTCATCGTTATCCATACAGGGCAGGTCATCGTGGATGAGGCTGTAGGTGTGCAGCATCTCAACGGCGCAGGCAACGGGCATGGCTTTTTCCATGTCGCCCCCGGCGATGCGGCAGAACTCCAGCACCAGCATGGGGCGGATGCGCTTGCCGCCTGCCAGGAGACTGTAGCGCATGGCCTCGGCAAGGCCCGCCTGGGGCATATCCTCCGGCACGCGGAAGCACTGCTCCAGCGCCGCTTCGATTTTCAGACGATATTCTTCAGCCGTCATTTTGGTTCCCGTCCTCAAAGTCACTTTCGATGGGTGCGCGGTCAGGCCCTTTTCTCAGCTTGACCACCTTCTGCTCAGCCTCATCGAGCATTTTGCTGCAGGCTTTGATGAGGCCTGTCCCCTCCTCATAGAGGGCCAGGGAATCGTCCAGGGGCAGATCCCCTCTCTCAAGGTGCCGCACGATCTCCTCGAGCCTGCCGAGGGCGTCTTCAAAGCGCGGCTCCTGTTTTTTCTGCGTCATGTCGTACTCCTTCTTACGTCCTCCACCAGGCAGTCCGCGCTGCCGTCGGAGAGACGGAGTGTGATTTTGTCCCCGCTGTGCAGTTGCCCCGCGCTGCGGATGCTGTTGCCCTTTTCGTCATGCGTGATGGCGTAGCCGCGCGTGAGCACCTTCAGGGGGCTCATGGCGTCGAGCTTTGCGGTGGCCGCCACAAAGCGTTGCCGCTTTCCGGCGAGGATCTTTTCCTCCGCCGCGGCAAGGCGCTCCCGGCTCCGGTCAAGCTCCATGCGGCGGTTGTCCACAAGGGTCATGGGGTCTAAAAGAACCCGGCGGGACGCGCACGAGTCCAGCCGCTCGCGCAGATTGTTCAGCTGCTTTCGCATGCCCTGGGAGGCGCGAAGCTCATAAGCAGACAGAAGCTCCTCGATCTCCCGGCAGTCCGGCACCGCGATCTCGGCGGCGTTGGACGGGGTGGAGGCGCGGCGGTCGGCCACATAGTCGGAGATGGTCACGTCCGGCTCGTGTCCCACGGCGGAGATGACCGGCAGGCGCGAGGCATAGATGGCGCGGGCAACGCGCTCGTCATTGAAGGCCCAGAGGTCTTCGATCGAGCCGCCGCCGCGGCCTGTGATGATGAGATCTGCCACGTCAAACTCGTTGGCATAGCGTATCGCCCCCGCGATCTCCGGCGGGGCCTCCACGCCCTGCACCCGCACCGGCAGCAGCCGGACCTTTGCCAGCGGCCAGCGCTTGCCGAGAATGCGGATCATGTCGTGTACGGCAGCGCCGGCCGACGAGGTGATAATGGCGATGCGGCCCGGAAAGCGCGGCAGCGGCTTCTTATGCTCCGGGTCAAAGAGTCCCTCCCCCTCCAGCTTTGCCTTGAGCTGCTCAAAGGCGATCTGCAGATCGCCGGTGCCCTCGGGCATGATCTGGCTTGCGTAGAGCTGGTAGGCCCCGTCGCGCGGGTAGACCGTGACCCTCCCCCAGACCGTGACGCCCATGCCGTTTTCCGGTCGGAAGCGAAGACGCGAGGCGCTGCTTTTGAACATGACGCACCTTAAGCTGCTCTCGCTGTCCTTGAGGGTAAAGTAGTGGTGGCCGGAGGGATAGATCTTGTAATTGGAAAGCTCCCCGCGCACGCCGACGTTTGCAAGCGTCCGCTGACTGTCGAGCAGATCGCGGATATAGAGGTTGAGGGCCGTAACGCTGAGCGTCTGATCCATCTCAGGTCTCCGCCCGGCCGCGCATATAGCCGCCCAGCACGCCGTTTACAAAGGCGACGGTGTCCGGCTCATCATAGCCCTTGGCAAGCTCCACCGCCTCGTTGATGGCGGCGGAGTCCGGGATATCCTCCATGTACATGATCTCGCACAGGCAGCAGCGCAAAACCGCGAGCGCGGTCTTGGACATGCGCTCGAGGCGCCAGCCCTTGGCGTAGGTGCGGATCTGCTCGTCGATCTCGTCCCGGTGCTCGTCGAGAAGGGTGACAAGGCGGGTGATGTAGGCAAGCTGCTTTTCGTCGGGAACCTCGGCGTAAAGCTCGTCCTCCCGGGCGAGGCTTTCATAGTGCTCCTTTTCAAAGAAACGGTCCAGGAGCTCATGCGGCTCTTCGCCTGTTGCGGCCGCGGCAAAGCCGAGCTGAATGGCGATCTCTCGCGCCGTTTTTCTGGTCATACGGGTTTACCTCCGCTTTATTTATCCGCTTTATTTATCAAAGGAGATGCCGGAAACGTGCACGTTGACCTCGGCATGCTCGATGCCGGTGGAGGCCTGCACCAGGGACATGACCTTATCCTGCACATCGCGCGCCACCTGAACGATATTGCTGCCGTAGAGAACGTTGATGATTACGTCGATGATGATCTTCTCGTCGATAAACTGGACCTTGACGCCCTTGTTGACGTTCTTGAGGCCGATAAGCTCCGCAAGCTCCGCCCCGGCGGTATAGGAAAGGCCCGCCACGCCTTCGACCTCACTGACGGCGGATTTGACAACGTCGGTGATCACTTCTTCGGAGATGTTGATGCTGCCCTTTTCAGCCTGGCAGCAGATATAATTGTCGCCCATGGATAAACCTCCAAACTAAAATCAGTTTATTGTATCATATCGGGTAAAAAAAAGAAAGCTCTTTTCTCATAATCCCCGCTGAAAACGCAAAAATATTCAGGCATCGCCCCCAGGCGCGCCTGAATATGATCCACATTTTCGATCCCTGCCTGTCATCCTGAACGTCAGCGAAGGAGCTTTTCGATACTGATACTATTCCTTGATAAGAAGCTTTATTGGATTCCCGAGAGAAATTTGCGCCAGACTAGGCGAAGCCCGCAGAGCATAATGGAGATATATGGTCAGATAGTATGAAAGGCAAAGATTCTTCGCTTCGCTCAGAATGACAGTTTCGGATTGCTGCAAGCAGCTATGCTTTCACTTCAATAATGCTCAGCTGTGCCGGGCGGTAGTCCGTCTCGGTGCAGATCACATCCGTTATGCGCGCCACCGCCTCCTCACTCAGACCCTCCATGGGTGCGGGCACAGCCACCGTCACCTTGTCGGTGCCGATGTAGACCACGCAGTCGGCAAAGTTCTTTGCCAGCAGCAGGTTTTCGATCTGCGCCTCCTGCATGGAGCAGGCCGCCATGCTGGTGATGGCGCTCATGGCGCTGTCAATGGTCTCCTGAGAGGCCGATTCCGATGCCGCCGCGGTCTGCAGAAGCTCCAGCGCCTCGTCCCGGGAGACCTGCCTTGTAAGCCTTGCCTCGGCAAAGTACTCCGTGCCCGAGGTCATCAGCGTCTTCTCAAAGGCCGTCTGGGCGGCAAGCATGGCCTCATCCTCGGCGTAGACCATTTCCGCGTCGGGCTTTCCCCAGCGGCTGTTGTAGCTGTAGTTGAGCGCCACCGCCGCGCACACGAACATCATCACCGCCAGCATCGTCAGATTCCGCTTCCTGTTTTTTATCATGGTTGATTCTCCTCCCCGCTTAGTTTCTCAGCTTTAATATGATGATCTTATCCGAGCCAAAGCCAGTATATGCGCTCACAGCCCGGATCATGTCAAGCCGGACGGAGGCGTTCGACGCGCCGCTGCACGCCACCACCACGCCGCTTTCGGAGATGAGCACCTGCGCCTTCCCGACTCCCTGGGTTTTGGACAGGAGCTCCGCCAGCGCCTCCTGCTTTGTGGGCGCCTGGTCCTTCGGTTTTTCCGACGCGGGGATGAGCATGAGTGCCAGCCCCGCAAGCAGGATCAGCAGCGGCAGCTTCCACTTCTCCAAGAGAAGCAGCAGATTTTTCTTATTCATGGATGCGCCAGACCTGCCTCTCTGCCGGGATGCCGAGTGCGTCGGCAATCAGTTTACATAATTCTTGCTGCTGTATCTCATCGCCGTCAGCCGTGATATCCGCCGACCAGGGCAGCCATTCGCCGCTCTCCCCCTGCCGCAGTTCTACCGCGGCGGTTTGGATCGTCAGTCCCAGCTCACGGCCGCGGTCAGCGATGTAGCTCTCGCAGTTTTTCTGCAGAAGCATCTTTGTCAGACTTTCCTGTGTCTGGGCGGCGCGGCTTGTGATCTCCGCCTCGGCACTTGAAAAACGTGCCTGCTCCAGGCTCAGCATATCATAGTCGATCTCTCGGATGGGGGCGAGCACCGCGGCGGCGAGGGCCGCCGTACAAAGGAGCCTCAAAGTGCGGCGCGCGCCGCCCTCCGGGCAGAGCCATAGAACGGCGCCCGAGAAAAAGGACAGGCCCACCAGTGTTCTCAAAGCGTTCTGCATCATGCCACCACCTTCATGGCCGCGGCAAAGGACAGAAAGAGCATGACCGCGTTTGCACCGAGAAGGCCCATCAGAAGCCCCACCGCACCGTCGATGCCCTGAAACAGGCGCTGCAGCTGCGGGCTTTGCGTTGACTCCGCCACGGCGGCGACCGCCTTGAAGAGCAGTCCCTTCACCGACAGGACCGCAAAAGGCCCCGCGCACACGGCGCATACCGCGATAAGCCCGAAAGCCCCCATGCAGCCCGCCACCACCGAACCCGCCGCGAGCACCGCCGACGACGCTTCCGACAGCATCCCGCCTACGACAGGCAGCGCTGAGGACATGACCGTGCGCGTGGCCTTGACGGCAGCGGCATCCATTCTTGTGGTGATCAGCGAGCTCATGCCGAGCAGGGCGGTAAAGGCCAGGGTCGTCCAGGTCAGCGCCGTTTTGGCGGCCCATTTTGTGAGCTTGGCGACCGCCGCAAGCATGGGGTTCGGGAACACCACATCCGCCAGTGTGAGGGACAGCGTCGCGTAGATCATCGGGATCACCGCCTTGCGGGAAATGCTCATCATCACGTCCAGGGCGAGGGCCGCCTGCGCGTAACTGACGGCGGCGGAGCTCACGCCCCCGCTTGCCGCCGCAGCCGTGTAGACCGCGGGCAGGGCCGCGCGGGAATAGTCCGAGAGGCGAAATACCGCGTCGCTTGTCTCGGTGACCAGGCTGCTCATGCCGCCGGTCAGCAGCACCGCCGCAAGGCACACGGCACAGATTTCGATCATGCCGCGCGTTTTTTCCTCCGGGCAGACAGAGCAGGCAAAGGCGCTGAGAAACACCAGCACCAGGAGCTTCGAGGCAAAGCCCAGCTCTTCATGCAGCTGCGCCTTGAGCTTTGCGGCAAAGCTTCTCCACAGGCGCTTCATCGCGGCGCTCACATCGTAGCCGCCCGCGGAGATCGCGCCGCCGATCTCCCTCTCCTCGTCGCTCAGTCCGCTCTGCATCTGCGCGGGATCGAAAAGCTCAAAGGTCCGGTCAGCGCTCGCCTCCGCGTGAACGCCGATGCAGAACAGCGGAAACAGGAGCAGCACAAGCAGCAGTTTTTTCACAGCATACCGCCTATCGTCGTCATGAGGCTGAGGATCATGGGCATGGCCACTGCGGCGGCGCAAAGGCTCCCCGCCGTCTCCACCGCCGCGGCAAGGGCGGACTGGGAGGCGTCGCGGCAGAGATCGGCCCCGGCCTTGCTGATGAAGGCAATGCCGAGGCACTTGAGCATGGGCAGAAGCTCGGCGGCACTGGTTCCGAAGATCTGCTGTGCCCGGCGGAGAGCCTCAAGAAGCTCGTCCATCACTCCGCCGCAGGAAAGCAGCAGCACGACCACCGTCACGGCGCTCAGGGCAAAGGAGAGCTCGGGATTCATGCGGCGGATCATCAAAATCACAAGGGCGCTGAAAACCGCCAGCGCCGCGCATTTCATCAGAAGCTCCATCTACAGCCCGAACAGCGTCTTGATCATGTGAAAAAGCTCACTGATCTTCTGCACCACGACCATCAGCACCACGACCAGCGCGGCGATCGTCGTCATCAGCGCCTGCTCCTCCCGGCCCGAGCGCTGCAGCAGGATATTCAGCACCGCGACGAGGATTCCCACCGCGGCGATTTTGAAAATCAGATCGACATCCATGTGTTCTCCTAAATCAGCAGAATCCCCAGCAGCAGCGAAGCCGAGAAGGACAGGCCCAGGATCAGATGCGTCTCCTGCGCCTGCGCACTTTGCCGTTTGTCCAGGCGCTGCCGCAGGTGCAGGCGGCAGGTATCGAGGGCTTCGAGTTGTGTTGCGGGATCATAGCGCCCGAGCACGCCGCCAAGGCTTTCCAGTCTCCGCCTCGCGTCCTCATCCAGGGCGTCTGCGTTTCCGTCCAGCGCCCACTGCCACAGCTCTTGAAAGGAGCGCTCTCCGAGCTGATCCATGGCGGCGCTCAGTGAGCGGACAAAGGCGCTTGTCTGCCCGGTACAGCGCCGGGACAAGGTCTCCAGCAGCGCGGGCATGGGCGAGCCGTCGCTTTCCAGCAGACCGCGAAGCTGCTCAAGCATCTCGCTGTAGCTTCGCAGGGCCTCCGTCCGGGCGGCAGCTTCGGCGATACGCCCGCGGGCAAACAGGGCCGCCGCGAGCTGCAGCAGCACAAAGCCCATGAGCCGCGTCACGGCAGCGCCTCACGCGTATAGACACGTTTTCCGCCCTTGCAGGCGATGGTGACAAGCTCCCGGAAGACACCGCTTTCCAGGAGCTTTTGATAAAGCGTCCGTCTTTGCAGATCCTTTAGGTCCCGTCCGTGGGCGGCGGCAAAGAGCACGACCCCGCAGCCGCTGATCTGTTCCACGGCGTTCAGGTCCGCCTCCTGTGTGATCTCATCCATGGCGATGATCTGCGGGTTCATCCCGCGCAGCAGCATCCCCGCCGCCTGCGCCTTGGGGACTCCCACCAGTACGTCAGCCCCGGGGCCGAGGTCGAACTGCGCCTTTCCGGAGACGCTGGCAGACAGCTCGTTTCTGTCGTCAATGACCGAGACGCGGAGATTTTTCGCCGATGCGCGCCGTATCAGCTCCCGCAGAAGGCTCGTCTTTCCCCCGCCTGGCGGCGAGACGATGAGGGTGCTCAAAGGCCCCGCGCGGAGCATTCCGTCCAGCAGCGCATCGCAGCCCAGGGGCTTGTCGTGCGGGACACGAATGGCAAGGGAGCTGAAGCCCCGCAGGCCGCTCACCTGATTCTGGGCATATACCGCCTCCCCGCACACGCCGATGCGCAGGCCCCGGTAGCTGACGAAGCCGTTTTTCAAAGAGGGCGCCGCAGCGTACAGCGAAGCCCCTGTCGCCTTTTCCAGGATATGCGAAAGCTCCTTCTGTGTGACAGCCCCGCCCGAAAGCCGCTGCTCCCTGCCGGAGATCACGACGGCGAGCGGCTGCCCCAGGCGAAGGCGTATCTCCTCCGCCGCCGGGACCTGCCTTACAGCGTTCAACAGCGTCTCCGGCAAAAGGCTCTGCGCTGTGCTCCATGCGTCCATTCCATCACTCCCCATGGACAATCTATGCACCGGGATGCGCGGGTATGAAAAAAGAGCCCCGCACATTGTGCGAAGCTCATGAAATCTTTTCACTTGTCCGGCCAGGGGGAGAGTTTGTGCTTTGTCACCAGGAAGGCGTGATCCGCGATCTCAGCCATGGGGGTGTCCGTCAGGGAGTCGGAATAGAAATTCTCGGTATGGCCTTCCGGGTCCCGGAGATAGAAGCGGCGCACCTTTTCATGATCGTGGCAGTTTTCGCCGCTGATTTTGCCCGTGTGCCTGTCCATCTCCGTGGCAATCAGCTCCACGCCCAGCTTGTCACAGATCGGCTGGAGCAGGAAACGGGGCGAGGCGGAGAGGATCAGATCGTCGCTCCTCTTCTGCCTCAGATACCAGCCGCCGATGCGCTTTTCGTTTCGTTGCCAGAAGTCGGCGACCGCCGCGTCGATATCCCGCACCTGCGGCAGGAAGGAGAAAAGCTGCTCCTTTAATGCTTTGGCGCTCAGCTCGCCGCGCCGGTAGTACATGGCCGCCCGCGCGCTCTCCTTGAGCGTCGGGAACACGGCGGCGGGATAGCGGCGCAGACAGTAGCGGTAAAAGCAGGCGGTACTGTCCGGGTAAAAGATGGTTTTATCAAAATCGTAGGTATTCATACAATCTTATTTTAATCTCAGCGTATTTCCCAGCATGGCCGCGCAGACGACAAAGCTCACGATCTCGGCGGCCAGCGGAGTAACCACTCCTAAGGCGCCCAGCAGCACCAGCAGTACATTCACGCCCGCGCCCGCCGCGAAGTTCTCCCACGCGGCGCGGTAAGCGGTACGGGAGATCACCAGTGTCTTCGGGATCTTGAAAATGTCCCGGTCCATGATCATCATATCCGCGCAGGCAAAGGCCTGATCGGACCCCAGCGAACCCATGGCGATGCCCACGTCCGCATCCGTCAGCAGCCTGCCGCTGTTCTCACCCTCGCCCACAAAAGCAATGGACGTGCGTGAGCCCTTGTTTTTCATGAGGTAGCCCACGGCCTTGGCCTTTTCCGAGGGCCTGAGTTCGGCACGCAGCATGTCAAAGTTGAGGCGTGAGGCGATGGGACGCGCCACCGACAGCACATCCCCCGTCAGCAGCACCAGCTTCTTCACGCCGTTTACGCGCAGGGTCTCCAGCGCGTCGAAGGCGCGGCGGCGCACTTTGTCGGCCACCAGGATATGCCCGCAGTAGCGCCCGTCCACCGATACATGGATGGCGGTGCCGGGGCGGGAGGGGATGTTGTACTTGACCCCGTGCTCCTCTAAAAGCGCGGCGTTGCCCACAAGGACCTGGCGGTTGCCCACAAGGGACGACACGCCCCGGCCCGGGATCTCCCGCAGTCTGACGGACCTGAGCGCCCGCTCGTCAAGTCTCCCCGAAGCCTCGCGGATGGCGAAGGCGATGGGGTGGCGGGAAAAGCACTCCGCCGCCGCCGCGATGGCGAGAAGCTGCTTCTCGCTCATCTTGACGGGGTAGACGTCCGTGACCGAATAGCGGCCCTCGGTGATGGTGCCGGTCTTGTCAAAGATCAGCGTGTCGGCCTTCGCCATGGCCTCCAGACAATCCTTGCCCTTGGTGAAGACGCCCATCTTTTCCGTTTTGGAAAGGGCCCTGCCATAGAGAAGCGGGATGCAGAAAAGCTCCGGCACGCAGTAGGAGGCGATCAGCAGGACCGCCGCGCGCTGGGCATGGACGATCCAGCCGCCCCGGAAAGCCGGGATGATGACGCCGACAACCAGCGCAAGCCCCAGCACCGCCGGCGTATAGATCCGTGAAAAGCGCTGGGCAAAGCTCTCCTGCTCCGAAACGAAGCCGGGAGCGCTTTCCGACACACGGAGGATTTTGTTGGCCGTGGACTGCTCAAACGGTCGCGAAACCCTGACCTTGATGTCGCTTGTGAGGTTGCGGCACCCGGCGTAGACCTTGTAGCCCACATTGACCGCCCAGGGGGAACGCTGGCCTGAGACCGTGGCTGTGTCAATGGTCGTGATGCCCTCGAAAACAACGCCGTCAAGCGGGATGCGCTCCCCGGCGGGAATGAGGATGATGTCACCCGGCTGCACGGCGGCGGGATCGACGCGCTCGGTCCCCTCCTCCGTCACCAGCTGCACAGCGCCCGGCAGGATCTGACTGAGGGTGTTATGCTCGGCATTGCTCCTGTCGAGCAGGAGCTTTTCCGCAAAGCTGATCGCGAAGGTCAGGATCAGCAGCAGCACCGCCTCCGGATACATCCCCGTCAGAAACAGCAGCACGGCGGCAAGGCAGGCGATCAGACTGCCGTTGAGCCGGTCGCCCCTGCGAAAACGTTCCCAGGCGTTCAATACATGCTCCGGCAGACAGAGCAGCGCCGGAATGGCGTAGGCCGCGGGGATTTTCCAGCCCTCCAGCGGCAAAAAGCGGATCACGATCAGAAGGATCACCGCAAGTACATAGAAGATCCAGGGGTGACGGCCAAGCGTCGGCATCCGCATGGTCGGCATCCGCAGCTTCGGCCCGGCCGCCTTTTCAGGCTTTTGCCTGTTTTTCTCCCGGCCGACATGTGCCGCCCTCACGGGGGCCGCATCGGGCTGTTCCCTGACGGCGTGTGCCCCTGTTTTGGGCACTTCGTCGGTCTCTTCCCTGAGGACGTGCGCCGCCTGCTCAGGCCCGATCACGCGCTTCGGTATTCTCTTTATGAAGTTCAGCTCGTGCTTTTTCTTCGGCGCGAGATGCTTTCCCATACAGTATCACCTTACAACGTTTTCGGGCGAATTTTTACATCTTGATATGATACATCTTTTTGTCAGCTTCGTCAATAAATAATCGTTTCCACGCTCCGAAAAAATACAATTTTTGATCTTTTTTATTGAAACACAGCGGCGGCTATGGTAAAATTACCAAGGTTTATCTTTTCTCCAAGAGGTCCTGCATTATGCTCGGTACAATCATCAACACCGTCGCCGTGCTCATCGGCGGCACACTCGGGACACTGTTCGGCAGCAAGATCCGCGCCGAGTACGCCTCCGGCATCATGAAGGTCATGGGCTTTATCACCGCCTGCATCGGCATTCAGAGTGCCGCCGGGACAAAGAGCTTTCTCGTTGTGGTGCTCTCACTCGTGATCGGCACGCTCATCGGGATGCTTCTCCGCCTCGACGAGCGCATCTCCGGTGCCGGGGACTGGGCCAAGCGCAAGCTTGCGGGAACGCCCCTCGGCAAGGGCCCCTTCGGGGACGCCATCGTCACCTGCTTCATGCTCTTCTGCATCGGCAGCATGACCATTCTCGGCTCCATCCGCGCGGGGCTCGACCACGACTACAGCATCCTCTACACCAAAAGCGTCATGGATCTTATCAGCTCCGCCGCCTTTGCTTCCGCCCTCGGCGCGGGCGTCATTTTCTCCGCCATCCCTCTGTTTCTGTTTCAGGGACTTCTGACGCTGCTCGCCTCGCTTGCCGAGCCTGTGCTAACTGCCGAGGTCATCAACGAGATGACCGCCGTCGGCGGGCCGCTCTTTCTCGCCATGGCCTGCAACATCATCGGCATCGGCAAGGAGCATTTCAAGGTGGGCGACATGCTGCCCGGGATCTTCCTGCCTGTTGTGCTGGTGCCGCTGGCCAAGGCCATCGGATTATTCTGATTATTCAAGAGGTTACTATGAACTATAAAATGTGTGTGCCCTGCCTTCTGGGGCTGGAGGGTCCGATCGCGGACGAGCTGAAACGGCTGAATATCACGGACGTGGCCGCCGAAAACGGGCGCGTGTACTTCGGCGGCGGCGACAGCGAGCTTGCCCGCGCCAACATCTGCCTGCGCATCGGGGAGCGTGTGCTGATTGAGGTCGGCTCCTTCGAGGCTAAAACCTTTGACCAGCTCTTTGAGGGCACCAAGGCCCTCCCCTGGGAGAGCCTCATCCCGGCGGACGGAGCCTTTCCCGTCAAGGGCTACAGCCTCAATTCCACGCTCTTCTCTGTGTCCGACTGCCAGAAGATTATCAAGAAAGCAGTCGTGGAACGGCTCAAGAGCCGGTATCACATCGACTGGTTCCAGGAGACGGGCGCGCTGTACCAGATCCAGTTTTCCATCATGAAGGACCGGGTCTCCCTCTGCGTGGATACCTCCGGCGACGGCCTGCACAAGCGTGGCTATCGTCCCGCCCACAATGCCGCCCCGCTCAAGGAGACCATGGCGGCGGCAATGGTGACGCTCTCCCGCTACCGTGGCCGGGACGATTTTTGCGACCCCTTCTGCGGCAGCGGCACCATCCCCATCGAGGCGGCGATGATCGCCAAAAACCGCGCCCCCGGTCTGGACCGCGGTTTTACGGCCCAGAGCTGGAAATCCATCCCCCGCCGCGTATGGGAGGACGAGCGCGAGGTGGCCCGTTCCCGTGAGTACCACGGTGAGTACCGGATCGTCGGCTCCGACATAGACCCGAAGGCCGTCGCCATCGCGAAGGAAAACGCCCGGCGCGCGGGCGTGGACGACGTGGTACGCTTCGAGATGGCCGACGCGATGCAGTTTGACCGCGTGACCGAGCGCGGCGTCATCGTCACCAATCCCCCCTACGGCGAGCGCATCATGGAAAAGCAGGAGGCCGAAACCCTCTACCGCGGCTTCGGCAAAGCCTGGGCCGCCTGCCCCAACTGGCAGCTTTACCTGCTCTCGTCCCATACGGAGTTTGAGCGCTGCTTCGGGAGAACCGCCGACAGGAAGCGCAAGCTCTACAACGGCATGATCAAGTGCGATCTGTACATGTACTTTAACAAGCGCTGAAGCGTTTTCACAAAAAGTTCAAAAACGAAAGGCGAAAAAATCTTTCCAGACTCTTGCAAAATTGAAAAAGTGTGGTATAGTATGCATCGTTAGCACTCAGGATGTTTGAGTGCTAACGATGCTGATTTTTGTTAATAAGTAATTGGAGGTATATAAGCATGAAACTCAAACCCTTGGCAGACAGAGTCGTTCTCAAGCAGAACAAGGCCGAAGAGCGCACCGCTTCCGGCATCTTCCTCACCTCCTCCGCGCAGGAGAAGCCCGAGATCTATGAGGTCGTCGAGGTTGGCCCCGGCGGCATGGTCGAAGGCAACGAGGTCAAGATGATCGTCACCGCAGGGCAGAAGGTCCTGGTCGGCAAGTACAGCGGCAGCAAGGTCAAGCTTGAGGACGAGGAGTACACCATCGTCCGCCAGTCCGACATTCTCGCAGTAATCGAATAATAACCGGAGGTTAAGATATTATGGCTAAGCAGATTATTTACGGCGAAGAAGCAAGAAAAGCGATCGAGCGCGGCGTCAACCAGCTCGCCGATACCGTCAAGATCACCCTCGGCCCCAAAGGCCGCAATGTGGTTCTGGATAAGAAGTTCGGTTCTCCCCTGATCACCAACGACGGTGTCACCATCGCCAAGGAGATCGAGCTTGAGGACGCTTTCGAGAACATGGGCGCACAGCTCATCAAGGAAGTCTCCACCAAAACCAACGATGTCGCCGGCGACGGCACCACCACCGCCACCGTCCTGGCCCAGGCCATGATCGGCGAGGGCCTCAAGAACCTGGCCGCGGGCGCCAACCCCATGGTCATGAAGAAGGGCATCCAGAAGGCCGCTGAGGCCGCTGTCGAGGCCATGAAGGGCATCTCCCAGCCCGTGTCCGGCTCCAAGGACATCGCCCGCGTCGGCACCATTTCCTCCGGCGACGAGCACATCGGCGCCCTGATCGCCGAGGCCATGGAGAAGGTCAGCCAGAACGGCGTCATCACTCTCGAGGAGAGCAAGACCGCCGAGACCTACAGCGACGTGGTCGAGGGCATGCAGTTTGACCGTGGCTACCTCTCCCCCTACATGGTCACCGATACCGACAAGATGGAAGCCGTCATCGACGACGCGCTCATCCTCATCACCGACAAGAAGATCAGCAACATCCAGGAGATTCTGCCCCTGCTCGAGCAGATCGTCAAGGCCGGCCGCAAGCTCCTGATCGTGGCCGAAGATGTCGAGGGTGAAGCCCTTGCCACGATCGTTCTCAACAAGCTGCGCGGCACCTTCACCTGCATCTGCGTCAAGGCCCCCGGTTTCGGCGACAGACGCAAGGAGATGCTCCAGGATATCGCCATCCTCACCGGCGGCCAGGTCATTTCCTCCGACGTCGGCATGGAGCTCAAGGACGCCGACATCAACATGCTCGGCCAGGCCCACCAGGTCAAGATCACCAAGGAGAATACCGTCATCGTCGACGGCGCCGGTGACAGTGCCGAGATCCGCGCCCGCGTTAACCAGATCGAGCGCCAGCTGGAGACCACCACTTCCGATTACGACCGCGAGAAGCTCCAGGAGCGCCTGGCGAAGCTGTCCGGCGGCGTAGCCGTCATCAAGGTCGGTGCTGCAACCGAAACCGAGATGAAGGAAAAGAAGCTGCGCATCGAGGATGCTCTGAACGCTACCCGCGCCGCTGTTGCCGAAGGCATCGTGGCCGGCGGCGGCACCGCTTACGTGGTTGCCGCGAAGGCTGCCGACAAGCTGACCGCCACCCTCGAGGGCGACGAGAAGACCGGCGCTGCGCTGGTTGCCAAGGCTCTGAAGGCCCCCATCATGCAGATCGCGGCCAACGCCGGTATGGAAGGCGCTGTGATCCTGAACAATGTCTACGGCAGCAAGGAAGCCAACTATGGCTACGACGCCGCCGGCGACCAGTACGGCGACATGCTGACCCTCGGCATCGTTGACCCGACCAAGGTCTGCCGCAGCGCGCTGGAGAACGCCGCTTCCGTTGCTTCCATGGTCCTCACCACCGAGAGCCTGGTTGCCGATATCCCCGAGAAGAATCCCCCGATGCCCGCAGCCCCCGACATGGGCGGCATGTATTAAGCACTAACTTTTAGCCCCATATAAACCGTGCTTTTCGCCAAATACTAAAATTAATCTGTATCTTTTAGAACAATTTGGGAATAGCTTACGCAGAGCTTACGCATTATTAACAGAAAAGCGCCTTTTTGCATGACAGAGAAAGCAGACAATTTGCCTAACAATTGTCTGCTTTCTTTTTTGTTTATTCATGAGTATACAGCTATATTAATCCGTAAAAAAGGAGGTTAACATGTCTTGTCTCGAAAGGTTTCTGTGGACCAAGCTACCACGCTCAGTGGTTCCTTCTTGTAAGGGCATACTCAGCCATTGGGCTCATCTTGCTGCCCGTGCTGCCTTCCGGAAAGGCATTGTCTCTTATTGCGGGCACCGGAATCCTGTTGAACCGGGAACCTGGGCCGGCGGCATTGTCGGTCTGAAGAGCATTCTCGGTGTGAAAAAGCGTGAACAGGCACTCGATATTCTCCGACAGCTCTCAGATCTCGGGTATCTCAGCTTTGAGCTGGACGCTAAAACGAAGCTGCTGACGTACCGCATCACGGATTATGAGCTGGATTACTGCGGCGCTCCCTGTGATCCCGGTGCTGTATATGCTACCCCCGGCTATGGCTTTCTATGTATCCCCCGGTCTATTACAGAAAGACTTGTATCTCAAAACTACATATTTAATGAAGCTGATGCATGGCTGGATCTTTGGTGCCACACCGTATCGATGGATCCGCACAATGCGTTTTCTTTTTTTGCTCCGGTTTGTCAATATGGCAAATACGGAGTTTTTCTGACTTTGGAGAATCTGGGACAGCGTTGGGGCTGGGAGAAGACCAAGGTATGGAGGTTCCTGCAAAAGCACGCGGACGTCTTCGCTCTATGCCGGCTCCCCGGCTCTTATGGCTGTCTCATTTTCAATACGCTCTATCCCTGCGATACAGAGGTCTCTCTTCCAACAGACGAGCAAATAGCTAACGTGCTCGGAGCTGTACGGGATTTTTCCCGGCATGTTGTCAGACATGGGTTACAGCGTGAGCATATGAGTCGGATGGTCGTGTGGTACAGCCGCCGCTATCTTCTTTCGGTCGGCCTCCTGTCCCCTTCTGCTCGTCAAAACCGTCGCGTTGCACTTTTCCATACCTTTAAACGCGCGTATATTTCTCTCTGTTGGATTTGGAAGAATGGTGATTATGACTGCCAAGGTGTAGTTAACAGGAGTCCCCCACAGTCTTCCAGTGCTGCTCCGATCAGAGGCCCCTGTCCGGTGGATCTGAACGAATACTCTAAGGAGCTTTTCAGCTATGCATAACAACTCTCTTTGCACCGCCGCGAACGCCGAGGCGGTTCTTTCTTTTCTGCGTGATCGTGGTATCCTTGAGGACGATGGCGCAACACCCCAGCAGGTAGAGGAGAAAAAGCGAAAGCAAGCGTATCACAACACGCTTCTCCTGCTCACAAATTATCGAAGCATTCTTTGGCAGACCGAAAGCGAGCTGGAATCCGTGGCCGCCGAGCTCAATCTCCCTCTGCGAAAGCTTGACGCTGTACTGAGCCGAATTGACGCAGAGATCGGCATGGAAAACCGTCGGCTTGAGCTTCGCTTGGAGAGGCTGGCTAAAACCCGGCAGCTTTTGGATCAGATCAATGATGCTCTGACTTCGCTCAAGCATAAGCCTGGTAACGGCCAGTTGCTATATGATCTTATCTACTTGACCTATATTGCGGAGGATAAGATGCGCCAGACAGACGTTCTCTTTCGCCTGAACGTTTCCAGGCGTCACTATTACAGGCTGAAGGAACAGGCAATCAGCATAATTTCACTCAGACTGTGGTGTGCTCCCAATTCAGACCTTGATCTATGGCTGGAACTGGTGTCCATGCTGAGCAAAGGAGAGAAAAAAACAGCAAAGTCTGGTTCCTGATGATCTGAAACAGCGCCCGGCTGGCCTAAAATGACCTGCCGGGCGCTGTTCTTGGGCCTCTTCTCCTGATCAAGAATTCGTGCCCCACAAAAAGCGGGAGGCTGCCAAACGACAGTCTCCCTTCGTTATCTCAGGAAATCAGTCACTGCTTTTTCCAGTTTCGCAGGATTTCCATGCCCATATGACGGCCCTGGCGCATCGCCCCTTTGGGGCAGAACTCCTGGCAGCAGAAACAGTGTATGCAGACGCTCCGGTTGATTTGAGGTTTCCCCTTCTTCATTGTGATTGCCTTGGCGGGACAGATCTGCGCGCACTTGCCACAGCCGATGCAGGCGGATGCTTCGAGTTTGGGAAAAGGCGTAATAACACGAGCTACGAAAAAGTCCGCAATCTTTCCGAAGAAACCGCCTCCCAGCACCTTATAGAACACGTTTTGCTGAGCTGGAATCGTCTTGAAATCAGAGATTACGAACTTTGAAAGATCGCCGAAAATGCTGATCTCCTTCGGATTATCAGGCAGCAGTCCTCTCTCTGCCGCGGCACGCAAGGTAGGGATATCCTGCGGTTTCAGGCCGATCAGCTCTGCCGCCACGGCGTCAAGCATATGGCCGTTTCGGCTGGCGAGAAGGTAGCCGATCTCCCGCGGTGTCCCCATTGTGGGACCGTTGCCCTCCATGCCGATGACAGCGTCGCAGATACAGAGACGGGGTTTTGAGTATTCGTAGAGGTCTACCAGTACATTGGCAAAATCCTCTGCTCTGGGATAGCTGTAATGAAACTCCGGCTTCCGTGCGCCCGGGATCGAACCGAAGAAGTTCTTGACCGCGCAGGTCATGCCCATCATGGCATGGGTTTTGAGCTTGCAGAGGTCAATAATCGCATCGACCTTTCCGAGCCAGGCGGTATAGGGGAAGGTCTTCGCCTGTGCCGCTTCCGGAAAGCTGACCTCCACCGTGGAGAAATCATTGTTGAGCCTTGCGCCGAAGCTCTCAGCTTTGCGCATCCCGCAAACATCATAGACGACCTTCAGATACGGCGCGGAATAGATGCCGCCGGGGCTGTCGCCGAGAACAACCTCTGCACCTCTCTCTCGGAGCAGGCGGACCAGCGCGCAAACTACAGCGGGATGTACGGTAGCCGCGCTTTCCGGTTTCATGGCCGAGACCAGATTGACTTTGATGCCTACCGTCATTCCCGGCTGTACGAAGTCCAGTCCCCTGATCGGATCAAGTGCGTCCCGCAGGGCGGATTCTACTATTTCGTCGTCGTAATCGCCGCAGCGAACAACGGAAACGTCATATTGATTCAAAAAAAGCACCCTTTTCACGATCTATGGTTCGAACATAAACAGATAATTGCCCTGATAGCATCCGAGTCTCAAAATAAATACTTTCGATTCAGAAATACATCCTTCTCCACTGTGAAGGCCGTCATTTCATTCTCTGTTCTTTCTTCGGCAAAGCCCATCCGGTACAGCACATCCAGAAACCATGTATGGCATGGACTAACCCGAACAGCCACCTGCGCAGCATCGGCATTTGAGAATGCGCGATCGATCATGCGCAGAGCAACATAGGTAGCCGTTCGACGTAGATTATAGCCGACTTCACCGAGCATCAGATATACTTCCAAGGTATCTTTTTGACCGTTTTTGCTCCGGAGACCTGCAACTCCCACCGGTGTTTCATATACCAGTGCCAGGCAGTCCAAACGTCCCGGCTCCGCTACGCTTCTTTCGAACCACGTTCTTAATTCAATCACGTCCGAAGGCAGATCGTTCGGCGTTATTGCGCCGGCTGTCCTCCCGAGCCAGCGCTCCAGGATTGGCAGATGTCTCCTCTCAAGCTGTTCAGTCCAAATGTCCAACGCTCAGCCCTCCACCTCAAACTCGTTTGGGCAGCAATTCAGATAAAATGAATTCTGCCCTCGTCGAAGCGATCCTGCTGCTTTCGTTCCTCTGCTGGATACCCAAGTGGAAAGATTGCGAATGCCCGAAGCCCCTCGGGCATGTTGAGAATCGTCTCCACGGCCTTCATGCGCTCCTCAACGGGCGCGATTCCCAGCCAGACGCCGCCAAGGCCTTGTTCTCCGCAAGCCAGCCAAAGGTTTTCCATGGCGATGCTCATATCGATCTGCGCATAAGCCGGAGCCCAGAGCTTTTCCCGGTATACGCTGACAATAGCAACCGGGGCCGTTTTCGTACACCCCGCATAAGGGCTGACCCGAGACAATTCTTCCAGTTTGCTCCGGTCTCTTACAACATAAAACTCCCACGGCTGTTGGTTTCCTGCAGACGGGGCCGCCATGGCCGCGCGAAGTATCGCAAGAATTATTTCATCCTCCACCGGTTGGTCTGTATACTTTCGGATGCTGACACGTTCAAAAATTTCTTTCATTAAATCGCCTCCCGCCCGTTAATCTGCTTTCAGTATAGTCTCTTTTAACCTGTCTTGCAAGGCAGAAAGATGGCACCAAAATGGCACCTCCAAGGCACTGACACGGGAAACGAACCGTGGTATATTTGTATCGTCCCAAATTGGGATCAGGTGAAAGAACGCCGTACATCATGAATTGCTCCCTCATGATTGCGGCGTTTTTTCATGCCATCTTACCAGAAGGAGGTGAGGCTTATGGAAAAAAGACTTCGGCTGCGGGACAGACTGGTTACGGCATTCTGGTCCGTGATCGGGATGCTCTCCGCCGCCGTATGCACTGTCCACCCGGTCATGGCAGACTCCATCTTTGACCGCATCCGGTCCATTGTGACGGATATCTACGGTCAGATCGTGGCAATCTCCACGATTGTCGCAGTTACTGTGGCAAGTATCGCCCTGATTGTCCGTATGATCTCCCGCAACCAGCGGGCTGTGGATGAAGCAACGAGCTGGCTCAAGCGCATTGTCGTGGCGTGGATCATTCTGAATTCTCTGGGCTTTGTCGTTGCCTATCTGCAGCCCCTTGTCGCCGGCGGCCAGTACACGGGCTAAGCTCTCCCGGTCAGGCAGGAACGGAGGTGATAAATCGCATCGTGACCTGGATCAGCAGTGTGATGACCTCGCTTATGGACGCGGTATCCGGGCTGTTTCTCGATGCGCTCGGCACAGATATGGTGGTCATGGAGGAGTATTTCCCCTTTGTGACAAAGGCCTTCGGCATTCTCCAGTATACCGCCTGGGCATTGTTATTTCTCATAACCGCCTGGCAGCTCTTCCGCGCTTTCGGCGGGCCGATCACAGACGCAGAGAATCCGCTGACGCTCGTTGCGAGAAGCATTCTCTTTGCCATAATGATCGGCTATGCCCAGTCCATCTTCCAGATGACGCTGGATATAGCCCGCGCGCCCTATACGGCTCTGATGGAGGTCACCATGACGGCGGAGGACTTCACCTTTGCCGGGATCGAAGAGGCATTGAAAAACGGCCTTGTGACCATTGTGGCAACCACGTCCATCGTTGGGACGCTGCTGCTTGTGATTCTGGAGATCGCCCTCGGCTGGAACTATTTCAAGCTCCTGCTTGAGACGGTCGAACGTTATGTGGTGGTCGGCGTCCTCTGCTATACCTCTCCCCTGGCCTTCGCCATGGGCGGCTCGAAAGAGACGAACTCCGTATTCCGCTCCTGGTGCCGTATGGTCGGCTCTCAGCTGATTCTGCTCATTATGAACGTCTGGTTCCTTCGGGCCTTCGGATCATCCGTCGGCCAGTTTATAGGAAACGGCGGCGCGCTGACAAACGGCCAGGGCAGCATCTTTCTCTGGCTGTTCTGCACGCTTGCTTTCCTCAAATGCGCTCAGCGCTTTGACAGCTATCTGTCCTCCATTGGCTTGAACGTCGCTCAGACCGGGTCCAGTATGGCAATGGAGATGATGATGGCGGCACGGGTACTCAGCGGTGTCGGCGGCGGCAAAGCAGCAGGCAGTGTCTTCCGCGGCTCAGCAGCAGTGGGCGCTGCACATACGACAAGCACCGCAACCGGTTTTGCGTCAGGCTTTGCCAATCGCTTCAAGGGCAACAGTTATGTTCGAGATGCCGTCGTAAGCGGCGGTACCCGGATGGGTGCCGGCGGCTCCGTCGGCTTTGTCGGAAGAGCTTTCGGAGGAATCGCCGCCAGGAACGGCGCTTCTCTCTCAGGCGAATCGATCGCTTCCGTTGCCTCCCGCCCCGCTGCCGTCTCAGGCAGTATCGGCGGAGACATCGCCGATCGCAGTCTTCAGAATTACATGCCGCAGTTTGCCGGGCGTCAGCTAAAGAATACGCAGATCAGCGGCGGACGCATCAGCACACAATCTGTGGGAGCCGATGGCAAGCAAACCTCTGTAGAGATGTTCAGCACCTCCCAGTTTGACCGGCCTGCAGGCCCGCACGCGCTTGTCACGGCTTCTGACGGAAGCCAATGGTATCAGGTTGCGCGCGGCTCCGACGCCGGTTCCTTCTATGATGCCCCGCATTTCAGCGGAAGCGCAGACGAGGCGGCACAGGTTGCCTCCTTCTTCCCCGATGCCCCCGAAGGCACCATGCTCCGCAGCGTCGGGCAAGGCGAAATAGAGGCCATCTCCCCGGATGGCACCAGCTCCATGTGGTATAACAGTGCCATGTTCGAGGAACCGGACGCCCCGCACTCCATCATGGAATCCGCAAATGGCGTTGACTGGTACGCGATGCAGCCGCACGCAGAAGCGCCCGGGTTTGAATCCGAAAGCAGCCCTGCCGGTTCTCAGCCTGGTATGGTCAATGATTTCTCCGCTGTTGAACCCGCTTCTTCTGTATCCGGTGATGGCTACTCCCAGCCCAATGTTGCAGGCGAGTCTGTTCCCGCTCCGGAGAACACAGATTATATGTATACTCCCGCTCCGTTTATGGACGGTCAAGGCACAGATTCCTCCGGATATTCCGATTCTATGGGAATACCGCCGGATGCTCCTCTTGATTCCCCGATCACTGACGTTTCCCTTTCGGATACGGGCACGCCAAGCAGCTATACCCCCGGTGCCGATGTGTCTGCCGTTGGAGTTGAACCCCAGTTTGGAAACACGGATGTCAGTTTGGACATTCCCCAGACCGGTTCAGGAACGCCAGGCAGCCATGATATTGGTATAATTGAGCCCGTTTCCGGTGGTGCTCCCCAGTATGAGACTGCAGATACCGAAGCGTCTGTGTATGTTGAGCCCAGTGTCGTTTCCCCGTCTCAGCACAGTTCTCCGTCTGGTGATGGCAGCGAGCCTGAACCCGGGTCTTCTTCCGAACCAGCACACCTGAATCCTTCTCCCGCTTCCGGTAACGACTCAATGGATACTGCTGCCGCTTATAACCAGGCGCTCTTCCAAAGCTTCATGCCCGGATATGAACAGCCTGTCACCGCCATCGACGGTTCCGGCCGCAGTGAAGGTCACTTTGAGGTGCGCCACGCTGACGGCTCAGGTACCATGTTTTTTGACAGTACGCGCTACGCAGAGCCTCGCGGCGACCATAAGACCTTTGAGGACAGCAGCGGAGGGAAATGGTATGCAATCTCCGGACAGCCGGTCGTTGAGCACCGTCCGGTATACGAAAACGGCAAACCGGTTTATGAGGGCGCAAGCGTCAAGACGATTTCAGTCGAGACCGTGCGCTATCGGAACCTGCCGAATAAGCATGCTTCTCCCGCTCCCCGACGTCAGCGTGACGGCAAGAATCCGAAGAAAAAATAATACTCTCATCCGAGCAGCCGAACATTTAACCAGTTCGGCTGCTCTTTCAAGGAGGTGGTGTTCATGGCTGAACCGGACAAGCGCCAGTTTGGTGACGGTTCAGACAACTATTCTCAGGCAGCATCCGATCTGGTCAGAGCTGCAAACGAAGCTCGAAATCAGGCAACATCTGCCGCTGCCGGCGCTTCGGTCTCTGGCGGGATAAAGGTCGGCAAGGCAGTTGCAGGGATTGCAAAAGGCGCTGCCGTGGGCGGTCCCTGGGGCGCAATTGCATCCGCCGCCTGGAGCATGCGTCATACCCTATATAAATTGTTGGTATGTACCGCTCTGTTTTTTCTCTTTATTATTGTGACTATCGTTTCCCTCCCGTCCATCGTTACCAATGGCGTATTTGGACTTGATGGCTCAAAGCCTGTGGAGGGCGCTACGCTCACCGACACTTACGGTGAGATGGCAGCTGCCGTCTCCGCAGCTGTTAACCACGGCTATGATCTTTCTTTAGCCGAGGCAGACCGCCTGATTGAAGCCGGCGGTTATGACTACAAGCTCTCCATGGATTCGCTGGTAAACTACGGTCATAGTTCCTCCGGGTATGATACCTGTTATGTCCTTGCGGCATATTCTGCCTCCATGGAGCAGCAGGGTACCTCCAAGGAGGACATGGTTGCCAAGCTTGAAAGTGTCGCCGGGGCTATGTTCCCGGTCACCAGTGTGGAAAAAGAGCATGAACGGATCATCCCGCTGACTTACTACAGTTATGCTCCTGTTACGCTGACGGTCATAACCTCGGCAGAGGATACCGGAGACGGTCAGTTCAGCTACGAAACCGGCCAAAGGACGTATTACTACCCCTATGAATTTTATACCAGCGAGGAGCCCGTGACTGTGGACGCCTATCAGCCGGTTGATGTACGCATCCCGGTCTACGATGGCGGCACAGTCACGGGCTTTCGCTATGCAAGCTACTATGTGCCGGTCGGAACGGAAACGCTGTATCCGGATACAGAGATCGTGAAATACCTGGAGTGTACGATTCACCCCTTCGACAATTCCGTGATCCACCGTGCCTTCGGCATTGATCCCTCTGCAACCTATGATCAGTTTCATATCACTTACGGCGAGGCGATCCAGCATATGGCCAACGCCCTGAAAATGACCCTTTATGGCTCGCTTGAGGGCGGGAAAGCCGTGCCGCTCACCGACGAAGAGCTGATTGCCTTTGTAAACAGGCAGGACTGCTCCCCGGCGCGAAAACACATTCTCTCGACTGCGCTTTCTCTTGTCGGAAAAGTTCCGTATTTCTGGGGCGGCAAGTCCGCTCCCGGTTGGAACGACGCATGGAATACTCCGCGGCTTGTGACCTCGGAGGGCTCCAGCAGTTCCGGGACGATCCGTCCATACGGCCTTGACTGCAGCGGTTTTACCTCATGGGTCTACAACACGGCGATGGGCGTGGAGATCGGCGCCGGCACCTCCGGACAATTTCCCAACACCATGGGAATAGACGCCTCCGAGCTTCTCCCCGGCGATCTCGCTTTTCTCGCCGGCGACGAAGGCTGGGAGCATGTGCTGATTTTTGCCGGGTACGACGAGTCAGGCAACCGGCTCTGGGTCCACTGCACCGCTGGCAGCGGAGTGGTTCTGAATATCCCGGATTATGAATCTTCCCTTGTCTTCCGCCGCCTGACCATTGTGGATTACGACGCCGACGTCGGCGGTGAGGTCTGGGGTGAGCCGCTCTCGGAGCTCACAGTCGTCGTAACACATTACTGTGCCTGTCCGAAATGCTGCGGAGAAAACGCAGACGGTATCACGGCCAGCGGCAAATACGCTCAGCGCGGCATGGTTGCTATGTCCAGTTACTATCCCTTCGGGACGCAGATCATGATCAACGGCGTCATGTACACCGTGGAAGACCGCGGCGGTCCAGGCATTGAAGACAATATCCACCGCGTGGACATCTTTGTCCCCGATCACCAGGAAGCCCTGCGTCTTGGCACTTACAACACGACCGCATATATCTACAGAATGGGCTGGTGATTACACGGAGAATAATGATTACAACAACGTCTACGCTATTCCGGCGAACTATACGGACTCCGGAAAGCTGTTCGGCGGGATGCTTGAAACGCGCAACACCGTTGAGACTGTACTGCTGCTTGCGCTTTTAGGATACCCCGAGCTCTTCTGGATGACGCTTCCCGCGATGATGCGCATTGTGGTCATGGTCCTGACCCTGATCCCGGTCTCGGTTGTCTCGCTCATGAGCATCGACGGGGACTCTCTTTTTCAGTATCTCGGCCACATTATCCGCTTTTTCATCAACCGACGCAGACTACATTTCAGGAGGATCGGCTATCACTATGACCCGAAGCGCCTCAAAACGCACAAAAAAGCAAAACGAAAAAAGAAACAGCGAACTGCTTGAATTCGTCCAGGATTTTCTTCCGATCCGCAGCATTCATCACGGGATCATCGAGACAAGAGACAAGCGCTATATAAAGATTCTTGAAATAGAACCCATCAACTTCATGCTGCGATCGGATGAGGAACAGTACAATATTATTTCCTCATATGCCTCCTGGCTGAAGATTTCCCCTCAATACCTCCAGTTCAAAAGCATCACGAGGAAGGCGGATTCTGACCGGCATATTCAGCTCCTTTGCAAAGAGCTTGAGCAGGAATCAAATGAAGAATGCCGCCGACAGGCCGAGGGGTATATCCGCTTCGTCCGCGACGTGGGCAATCGTGAAGCCCTGACTCGCCGCTTCTTTCTGATTTATCAGTATGAGGAACAGCGCCGGGGCGACAGCGAAGATTTTGGACTTGTTTACAGCACCATCCAAACCGTCGAGCAGAATGCCAGGGCCTATTTTATGCAGTGCGGCAACACGATCGTGCAGCCGAAAGACCCGGACGCCGCCGCAGCGGAGATCCTGTATATGTTCTTTAACCGGCGCTCCTGTGTGGATGATCCCTTTGACGCCAGAGCAAATCGGGTCGTCGTGGATACGATGGCGGCGTGTGGAAAGACGATCGGAGTAGACGCGGTTCCCCATATCCGCATCGGCAATTTTATTGCTCCGCGCGGCATCGACTTCACCCACAGCAGCTATATCATCATGGACGGGCTTTACTACTGCTTCCTTTATATTAAAGGCAACGGCTTCCCGGGCCGTGTGCGCGCGGGCTGGATGTCCACGCTCATCAATGCCGGCGACGGAGTGGATATTGACGTCCACCTCCGCCGGGAAAACCGCAGCAAGACAATAGATAAGGTCGCCCAGCGCATCCGGCTTAACCGCACCAAGCTCAAGAGCATGCAGGATACCAGCACGGACTATGAAGAGCTGACCAACTCTATTCAGGCCGGTTACTACATCAAGCACGGCATCGCAAACTACAATGAGGATCTGTTCTATCTGTCCATCTTCATCACAGTTTCCGCGAAAAGCATCGACGAGCTTATGTGGCGAAGACAACAGATGGTGGATATGCTCAAATCCATGGATATGTATGTCAGCGAATGCCGTTTCCAGCAGGAAGCGGCGCTCTGCTCCGTCATGCCTTTCCTGAAAATTGACCCGAAACTGGAGCGCAAATCCCGCCGCAATGTTCTGACAAGCGGTGCTGCTTCTGCGTATATGTTCACAAGCTTTGAAATGTCCGATGACGCCGGTGTGCTGCTCGGAATCAACAGGCATAACAATTCCCTGTGCATCGTGGATCTTTTCAACACAAAGAAGAATAAGAACGCGAATCTGAACATTCTCGGTACATCAGGCGCCGGAAAAACCTTCACAATGCAGCTTTTGGCCTTGCGAATGCGTATGCGCGGCATACAGTGCTTCATCGTCGCGCCAATCAAAGGGCATGAGTTTCGCCGTGCCTGCCGCCAGGTCGGCGGCGAGTTCATTAAAATTGCCCCCGGCTCTCCGCACTGCATCAACATCATGGAGATCCGCCACACCATTTCCCCGGAGATGGAGCTGATTGACGAGCTTGACTACAATGAGCTGGATTCGATGCTCGCGCGGAAAATTCAGCAGCTTATGATCTTCTTTTCCCTGCTTATCCCGGATATGAACAATGAGGAGGAACAGATGCTTGATGAGGCGCTGATCCGCACCTACGCAAAATTCGGGATCACCCACGATAATGATTCTCTCTATCTCGACCGCACCTGCTCACCTCCGCGCATGAAAGGGATGCCTATCATCGGAGACCTTCATGAAGAGCTGCTGGCAAATCCCATGACCCAGCGTCTCGCGGTGATCATCAGCCGCTTTGTGACCGGCTCAGCCCAGAGCTTCAATCAGCAGACCAACGTAGACTTGACGAACAAGTACATTGTATTGGATCTCTCGGAATTGAAGGGCAAGCTGCTTCCGGTCGGCATGTTCATCGCGCTCGACTACGTGTGGGACACAGTCAAGGCCGATCGCACGAAGAAGAAAGCGATCATGATCGACGAGATCTGGCAGCTTATCGGTGCAAACTCCAACCGCATGGCAGCGGAGTTTTGCCTGACGATCTTCAAAACGATCCGCGGCTTCGGCGGCGCTGCCATCTCCGCGACGCAGGATCTTTCGGATTTCTTCGGTCTGGAGGACGGCAAGTACGGCAGGGCCATCATCAACAACTCCAAAAACAAGATCATTCTGAATCTGGAGCCGGATGAGGCCAAAACTGTCCAGGAGGTCCTGAAGCTCACGAAAACCGAGCTTCGATCAATCACTCAGTTTGAGCGCGGCGAGGCGCTGATCTGCTCCAATAATAACAAGGTCCCCGTGGTCATCAAGGCCTCAAAAGAGGAACAGGAGATGATTACCACAGATCGCGCTGAGCTGGAGGCGATACTTCGGGACCGTCAAAAAGAGAATACGCATTCCTGAAACGGGGAAAACGAAAATACGTATTTTGAGCTCAGAATACGTATTTTGGCTAGTGCTACAGGTCAGAATACGTATTTTGAGCTGGCTTCTATGGCAAAATACGTATTTCAGGCATCAAAATACGTATTTTGCATTTCTTAAAATACGTATTTTGAACCTCAGTTTTGAAGGGAGGTGACTGATTGCTGCTTGAAGATGAAACTCATGTGATCCAATGGCTCTCTCAATACGGCGCATTGCCAAAAACGCAATTGCTACGGATGCTTCAGAAGACTCCGGCAACATCTGAAAAGATTCTCAGCCGGATGAAACGGGAGCTTCAGATTGCCGATGTCGGAGACGGATACTATCTTGGTCTCGATCCACTGAGCCGGCCCGATCAGAAAACGGTACTGGCTGTGTGGGTTCTGCTCAGATTTATAGATTACGTTGAGCCTCTGGCGCATTATCCGGCATCCTTTCCATCTCAGCTATTCTTTCTCAAAGAGAACACCGGCTACGAAATTGTAGTGCTGTACGAGGGCGAGGGTAATCTTCTGCGTCTGCTTCAGCCGCAGGATGATCTGAAATATATCATCGTAGTCCCGCGCATTGCTATGGCGCAGGACCTGAGGCTCCCACGAGCCCCCTGTCTGTTTGCTACCGTTGAGTTTCAGGGGCTGGAGGAGCCAGAAGTATTATTTTATTCAGAGGAGACAATCCATAATGGCATCAAGCAATTCATTTCTTGACGTGTTGGGTACGATTGACGGAAAAGTCCAGCGCATGAGTACGGAGGTAAAAACCATCCGTCAGCTTGCGACGGACGGTCACATGGAGGACGCCTACGCTGTTTCCCTGCGCTTGGCGAAGATTGCAGAGCGCAGCACCCTGCTTACCAGGATCCTCCCGGTCTACAGCGGCAAGCCGACCGCGTACATGGATGTTGAAGCAGTTATTCGAGGCACAGTCCCCGTAAAAGTTTCCTTAACTGATATGGGATGGTTTTATGTTAATCTCCCTGCTCTTCTTCCCAAGAAGGAATTCAACTCCCGCAGCTATGTCCGCGGTTACCTGTTCCCTGCCCTTAACCAGTTCTTCGCCGATAAAGACCCGCTTCATTATGAAGACGCCGTCATCATCTTCCGCCATGTGTACTGCCGTGACCGCCCCGAACGCAGACGCCGTGATCACGACAACATCGAGGTAAATTGCGTTGCGGATACCATTGCCCTGTTCGTTCTCCTGGATGACAGTCCCTCAGTATGCTCGCACTACTATTGCAGCGCAGCGGGTGACACGGATTGCACAGAAGTCTTTGTAGTCCCGCATACAGATTTTCCGCTTTGGCTTGCAACCGATGGTGCGCCGGGTAAGGCTCAGAACGGTGAAATAAGCACGTAAAACCTTGTGCAAATCCGCTTGCCCGGTTTTGACGTCTCCCGTCACAGGGTCATTTTCGTAAAAAGCATTGACATTCAATTATTTCATGACTTTCGGAGCATCAAAACCGGGTCAAGAGGAGGAGCCGTTTGCCCTGTATTACTTCAAAAAGGAGGCAAGCCATGATCTACTTCTCCCCCGGCAGTCACATCTCCAGATTCATCAGCTTTCTGGCGCTTGTGGGCGAGTATCCGACAAGTTCGCTCGATCTCCTCGGCAGTCAACGAGAGCTTTCGCGGCTGATAGACAAGCTCAGTGTCAAGCAGCTGATCAGAAACACAGCCACCGGTGATTCCATCGAGCGTCGAATCCTCCTGATCCGCGGCAAGGGCGCATCCAGAACAGTCCGATTGTCCACCTTTGCTCTTCCTCTGCTGGATTGGCTCGGTATACGAGACAGCTACATTTCCCGCTTCGGGGCAGGCTCCCTCTCAGGCAATCAACTCCACATCGAACGCAATCATCGAGTGGCCGAGACGGCAGCCATGCTCCTCCGGGCAGGCATAGAATGCAGGCCTTGGATGCTGCCGGAACTGCAATTGAGCGAACGTAAGCTGATCACGGATCACACAATGGCTTTCTTTGCGAGGGATATCAAGCAGATCATTGTCGAATCTCTCAATAAGACAAAGTTTGCGCGGTATACAGCCGCTCTTTTCATGCCCGAGTGCTGTTTGCCGATCTACAACACGCGCAATTCCGCCATGAAATGGTATGGAGAGGGTGAGGGAAAGGTTCGGGAGGATCTGACACATGTTGCCCGCGCCAATTCCGCTTGTTCCACAGTTGACTCGGCCATACTGCTTGGGCGGACTTATGATGTGGCTCTGGCTACGATTCAATCCACATCCTGTGACAGGCAGGGACTCTCCCGCTTTGACAGAATCTATCCGCGGATCTTCTATGTCCCGTTTGGAGATTTCGGTGTTCGCCAGCTGGCTCTTTTCCAGGTTCCGTCCTGGAGGGAACAGCTCCTGAGCTTTTTCTTCGATGATGATGTCCGTTCCTATAATAAAGGCGCGTTTGAGTATGACGCTGCAGTTGACGGCAGATATGTGCTCTCTTTTCTGGATGGAGACATTGCCAGACTTATGCGCTTTCGGGATGCAATACGGACTTATCAGGTAAAATCCGAAGTCCTGTGCTATTCCGAGCAAGCACCTTTTTTACAGGAGTATTTGCCTGTGAGTGTCAGACTCAATCCCATAGATATCGGTATGGCAGAAGAAGAGCTTGGGGTGAAAGCGAGGGATCTGCTTGAAAGATCATAAGAAACTCCTGCTCATCACGCTTCTCTCCATACCGGGACTGGGTGCTCTGGGTTATCTGGCCGGGCTGCTCTCTCAGCTTATCGGCAGTTATGAAGACTGGATGCGTCTCGGAGGTATGGGCGGACAGGTTATGATGGAGAAGCCGAGTCTGGATCCGCTGACTTGCTACACTGCCCTGATTTCGTGGTCCGGTCTGAAGAGCATTCTGATCCTTACCGGTCTGATAACGACCATTACTCTTTATATACGTTTTCATGATCGTTTTTCGGTCGGCAGCGAGGATCCGCGCGGCTTTTCTGCCAGCAACGCCGGAACATACGGCACTGCGGCGTGGATGAGTGAAGCCGAAATGCGCAGCATCCTTGAGATTTCCACGATCAACAAGGCCGTCGGTACTGTTCTCGGTGAGTATAAAGGGAAAGCCGTATGTATGCCGAAGGACACCAGACTGAACCGGCATATCGCCATCTTCGGCGCATCCGGCACAATGAAGTCTCGTGCCATCATTCGCAATGCACTTTTCCAAGACATCAAGCGCGGCGAATCCGTGATTATCACAGACAGCAAAGGTGAACTATATGCGGATACCTCTGAGCTGTTCCGAAAAAACGGGTATGACGTGAAGGTTTTCAATCTTGTCAACCCCGAACATGGCGACTCCTGGAACTGCATGTCCGACCTGAACGGAGACACACTCATGGCCCAGATACTCACCAATGTCATTATCGGCAACACCAGTTCCGGCAAAGGCGATCATTTTTGGGACGGCGGCGAGGGTAATCTTCTTAAAGCCCTGATACTGTATGTGGATCAGGATCCCGCTCGCGCTGCTTATGAGAAAAACCTCAGTGAAGCCTATAACATGCTCACACAGTTTACTGAGCAGCAGCTCACCACGCTGTTTGAGAGACTGCCGGTTGGTCACCCTGCACGCGCACCGTTTCATCTCTTTTCCCAGTCGAGTGATTCGGTAAAGTCCGGCATCATCATTGGCCTCGGCACACGGCTGCAGGTCCTGCAGAATGAAGCCGTACAGCGCATCACAAGTCAGTCTGACATTGACTTAAGCGCTCCGGCACGCAAAAAATGCGCATATTACATCATTCTCAGCGATCAGGATTCCAGTATGGCATTCCTGTCGTCGCTGTTTTTTTCTTTCCTTTTTATAAAATTGACCCGGTACGCAGACAGCCGGCCAAACGGTGCCTGCGACGTACCAGTCAATCTTATACTGGATGAGTTCAACAATATCGGCCGCATCGGCGGCGCCGCAGACGGCTCTGATTTTGCAAGAACGCTGAGCGTCATTCGCTCCAGAGATATTCGGGTCATGCTTGCTATTCAGAGCCTCGGTCAGCTGCAAAACCGGTATCCCAACAATCTATGGGCAGAAATCATCGGCAATGCAGATATCCAACTTATGCTCGGCTGCACGGACAGCGTGACAGCCGAGTATTTTTCTGCCCGGAGCGGAGACATGAGCGTACTCATCAAATCCACGATGACCGTTCGCCAGACTATTGCGGTTGCTCAGATGATTCCCCAGTACAGGCAAACCGAAGGCCAGGGCCGCAGGCGTCTGCTTACCCCGGATGAGGTGCTTAGACTGCCAAACGAGCAGATGCTGGTTGTAATCCGTGGCTGCAACATGCTCAGACTGAAAAAGCTGGATTATACCCGGCACCCGATGAGTCTGGAGCTGCAGCCCTGTTCGATTTTGAACTATACACCGATCGCGCTCCCGGTTTCGCCCCGCAAGCTTCATTTTAGTCCTCCGCCGCCGAGTACAGAACCTGCTGTTGAAAAAGCAGAAAAGGCAAAGAAAAGCCGAAAAATGTACAGCTCATCCAAGCCACCAGAAGAATTTTAATATAAAGGAGGTAGATACATGCCCAACATCCCGTTTGATACCAAGAAAAGCAGCTTTCTCCAAACCGACTCTGAAGCTTCGATCCCAGCTCAGACCGAAGCCGACGACATCCCTCCCTCCGCTTCACCTCAGGCTCAGTCTGAATCCGCTCCCCAGTCTTCCGCCGGTACCCGGCCGAGAGTCATTCCGATCGATCTCCGTCGAACTGTGCAGACTGACGCGGACAAGGACCGTAATGACCTGCTGGATCTTCTCGAATCTCAGCGCAGCAAACGCATCCTGACCGGCACGATCCAGGGCGTGGAAGGCGGCCCCGGCAGCAACAGCCGCTCTGTCGCAGTCATTTATCGCGGGGACTATAAGATTCTGATTCCCGCTGAGCTCGCTGTTGTTCCCCCGGAGGATTATGGCGGCCGCACGCCCGCGGAGGTGCTCCATCAGATGATAACCCGCCGTCTCGGCGCAGAAGTGGACTACATCGTAAAAGGTGTCGAAGCGGAAGAACACCTCGCTGTGGCCAGCAGGCTCGAAGCCATGCGAGCCAAACGCAGCCAGTATTACAGCACCGGCCGTGACGGTGTTCGTGAAGGGAGCTGTGCCGAAGCACGCGTTGTTTCAGTCATACGTGCCGGCATCTTCATTGATCTCTTTGGCATTGAGACCTTTGTCCCTCTCAGTGAGCTGAGTTACCAACGCATGATGGACGCGGCCACAGTCTTCCAGCCCGGCCAGCGCATCCTTGTGAGAGTTCTGGAGATTATGAGAAAGCGCCCCGGAGAAGTGGATGTCACCGCATCCGTCAAGCAGGCTGGTGAGAACCCCTATGAGAAGGCCCTGCGGAAATATTCTGTCGGCAACAGATACGTCGGCACCGTGAGTCTTGTCAACACCACCGGTGTCTTCGTCGCGCTTGATGGCGGTATCGACTGTCTCTGCAACTATCCCAAGCGCGGCCGGCCGCCCAGAGGTGCCCGCGCAACGGTGAAGATTCTGGGCATCAACCAGAAGACGAACCGGATCTGGGGTGCCATTACGCACATTGCAATGCCGAGGTAAGTCTGATGCAGAGCTATTCTTTCCCCCACCATTTGTCAAACTCAGATATTCTCCGGAATCATCAGCTGGTCGAGAACGCGCGCAGTGTCATAAGCAGCCAGCTGGAACTGGATCTGGAGGAGGACGGCTCACTCACCGGATTTTATTCCGGCTTCTTTTTGGCCGTCAGCTTTTCAGATCTTCACCCGCTCATGGTCGTGACGCTCTCAAGGCCCTTTACCTTCCGTGCGGACATCAACACCTACAGGGCTCTGAACCGCACCAATCTGAGCAATATTCTTGGCAGCCACATCATCAACAATGATGTCGGCTGCTATTCTTTCCGCGCGACACAGTGGCTGTTTTCAGCCATGACAGGTGCGGAATTCCGTCTTTTCCTCAGCCGCTGCCAATACGATGCCGAAAAAGGTTATGCAAACACTCTCCCATCCTACATTCATCAATCAGGAGGACCGTCATGAACAAAGCACAGACTATTGAAAAGAATATCCGCAGTATTTTTCACGAGTCCCAATCAATGGACTTGGGATTTCTGGATATTCTGGCAAACCTGGACTTTTCCGTTCTGTCTCAGGTCATTCGCCACCACGCGGAAACGGTGTACGTTTACCGGATCAACACCACGCAAGGTTTCGGGCCGGATTACCGCGGCCCCGAGCTCTTTCCGGTTCGGGCGACGATGCTGTATTCCTGCCTCGTTCCTTTCTCGGATAAAGAACACGGGGTTGTCCGCGTCATGGAGCTCTGGATGCTGGACGACGGAACCCTCGCGGCCGTGAACAATACGCAGCTCATTCTTGGCCGCGGGGCTGTCGTCAGCGAATACCGCACGGTGAAGTCCACGGTACCCTCTGAGATTTGTCAAGTCATCCCGATCGACAGAAGCAAGCTCGCCGGCGAGCTTCGGGATCTCTGCCGGATCTCCGTGAGCGTCGGGATGCCCTGCTATGAACTGTAAGGAAGGAGGGGGTCGCATGTCAAAACCGTTTCATCCGCGCGCCCCTCCCCATTCCCGGACATGAAAAACAAAGCTATGATCAACAGGAGGTACATCTTGCTTAATATCAAAAACATGCCGTGCAGAAGGATAATCGCTTTCCTCTGCGCATTTCTTCTCTTCGCGATGCTGCTGGCTCCGGTTGTCCATGCTGATTCGGCAGTCATCACCAGCGGCACCATGTATTCGTATTTTCAAACTTATAACACTTCCGGGACCTGGGTCGATCTGCAGACTCCGGCACACTGGATCACGAGCACGGGCGAAGTTGCTTATTGTCTGCAGACCAGCAAAGACAACCCATATAACGCGGCATATACCAGCATTGACGGCGGGCTTGTCTATGACGACTACGTACTGGCCGGTCTGCGCGCTATCCTGACGCATGGTTATCCTGCCGATGACGGCGGATTCAGTGCGCAGGAAGCGCGATATGCGACCGCAAACGCGATCCGATTCTGGCTGGCCGAGTGCCATTGTGACGGCGTGCCGCAGTATTTGAATCTGACTGTCAACGGCGACTGGATCCGCGGCAGGCCCGGTTGCGAAGATCTGTTTGACTGGTCTTTGGGGCTGCTGAATCTTGCCCGCTCCCAGACCATTGCCATAAGCGACGGCAGTCTCGTTTTTAATCCCCCGGAAATCACGCTCACACAGAACGGACAATACTTCACCGGGACAAGCTTTCTGAGCAAGAACATTTCAGGTGAATACAGTCTGATGGACGATATGCCGGACGGTAAGATCATAACCGGGCACACGGGAGTGCAAAGCGAGAATCTGACGATCCAGATTCCGACAAGCTATCCGAACAGCAGCTATACACTTTGTGCCTACGGCTTCGACGAGACCCCCGCCGCGAGACTGTTTTTCTGGGCGCCGTCTGCTGCCAACCAGCAGCGAATCGTGACCTATGTCCTGGACGATATGGAAAAGACCTTTGTGAGGGGCTTTTTGAAGGTAAACACGCCGAGCGCTTCGGTTCAACCGCAGAAAGGCAGCCTTCGTATCTCCAAAACGGATGACGGCGGCAATCCTTTGTCAGGCGTCGGTTTTACGCTTTACGACAGCTATGGTCAGGCGCTCACCACACAGCGTACAGACAGTTCCGGCGTTGTGACTTTCTCTGATTTGACCCTCGGTGATTATTATGGGTCAATCACTTTTTCTGTGGGATGCCGGTAAAGGCATCGAGCAAATGAATTGAATAAAGAAGAGCCATCCGCTAAGATGGGGTACTGTCTTCC